>JAZOWN010000015.1:0-76141 GCA_045659245.1 Eubacteriales bacterium | reverse complement strand
TGATTATTTTAAAAGTTCCTCTGTATATGACTGCAACGGCATCATCCTTGGTTTGCTCAACGCCCTGCAAGCTACCCGAAAGTATCTTACCTGTTTTCATAGCAGCGGTAAGCTCGACAAGATCACGGTCAGCCTTTTCCTCATCGGTCTCAACAGTTCTTTTACTGTCAATGGTCATAACTCTGCGAGCAGTACCCGAATCGGTGGTACTATCCTCTGTTTCGATATCCATATCTGTGTTGACATTCAATGCTTTCTCTTCGGAAAGCTCATTTTTCTTTTTGGTCATTTTTGACTCCTCCTAAAATTTTAAATTTTTAGATAAATAATTTTTTTATTTCTGTTTTAAAAGTTCTTCGGCGGGTTTGCCGAGCTATACAGCTTTGATGCTATTTCGGGCATTTCACTTTCCGCATTTGTCACACCGCAAAATACATTCGGGGTGTAATCGTAAACCGATATTTTCTTTATCAGTTTTGAATACGGATGCCTCGTGAAGTCCAGCTTATCCAGCATAAGCACGTTACAGCCTCTTACCACGCAAAGCAGCCTTTCATTGGGTAACCGTAAGACCTCATCGGGTGTCAGCAATTTTCTTTTGCCAAGACCTTGCGTATGACGGTACTGCGGTATTATTTGCGCTATGGCAATAGTTTTTCTTGTTGTCATAGTGCTGTTTACCTCTATGCTCATCTCACCGCTTCGTTCCGAGAAATACTTGGCGCTAACCTCATCGGTACATCCAAGCATAAGTTGTATATCCATATTGCCGATTATCTCTGCCCAAAGATTATTGGGATATCTGTTCTGAAGCTGTCCAAGCGACTGCACGGCAAGCATTACTCTTATATCTCTTGAACGACAAACGCTCAAAAAGCGTGTAAAGTCCGAGCCGTCCTCAGCTCCGCCCAGTTTACCGATATTGTTAAACTCATCAAGAACAAGATTTACTGGAACGTCACATCTGTGTTCGGGACGGGGGTCGGCATACCGCGTGAGCTTTATCATAAGGAACGAGAAGAAAAGCGACGATAAAAACGACATTGTGGTATCCTGATCACTGAGTATTAAGTAATACGCGCATTTTCTCTTTCCCGGCAACGTCAGATCTATATCGGAGCGAGAAGTAATGTTCTGCACTGCTCTGTTCTGCATCACCTGCAACCGCGTTCCGAGCCCAAGTATAATACCAGATTTTACGGTATCGCTTGACTGAGTGAACAGATTGAACGCAGCGCGTGCGGGATGGTCAAGCGGAAGACGTGAGAATATTGCCGTCAACTGACTTTCGCTGTTCTGCGTAAGTAAACGGTAAACTGCGGGAAGATTTTTATCTTCGGGCTTTCTTGTGGGATCTTTATCCACGTAAAGAATAAGAGCCTTGAGAAGATTTCCCTCGCCGTTGTCCCAAAAGTGATCTCCCTTCCCCGAGCTTGTGTTTCCTATAATGACGTTGGTAAGCACTTGCGCAAGAAGCGTATCTCCGTACAGATCACTCATACAGTTCCAAGAGTCGCTGTTTGCAGGACTGACAAGATTGAACACCTTCACCTCGTATCCGTTATCTCTGAACATCTGAGCGGTGTCGGTGTATAACTCACTTTTAGCGTCAGCGATAACCATAGACTCTCCGTTTTTCATATTTTGAAATAGCGCGTTGCGAATTATAGCGCGGGACTTCATAGTACCGGATGCACCGCAAATAGCAATATGACGGTTGAGCCTTGTATTCTTCGGCATACATACCGTCCGCCCCTTATACTCACCGAGTATGATCCCTTCCGCATTTTCCGGTGTCGTCAACTCAAGTACCCGCTTCATCTCCTTATCGGTCATAAAGCTCGCTGTTCCGTAAACTCCCGAATCATTGGTGGTAAATCCTCGCGGATCTTTATTTTTGCCGTCAAACTTGTCGTATAGCTTATATAAGCCATATCCGCCTGCGCCAAGTCCTACGATTGCAAGTAGACTGCACAAGCCCTCAAGCGTAACTGCTTTCGCAAAACATATTATGGGACTCAAACTTGGCAGCTTCATCGTGGTCTTTCCCATCATTCCTCCGCCTCTTAGCCAAGACGAATAATTCATATAGCCTTGAGCGACTATACCCGACACGTACAATAGAGATAATAAGATAAGGGATATAAGACATATCACGAATATGAGTTTTTTATTTTGCTTTATCTTCATCTGTCTCCTTTCATTTTTTCAAATGCTTTTTCAATCGTGGAAAGGTCAATGGTTTTTATTCTGGAGCGACTGCCAAGATAGGCTCTTACGTACTCTGCCTGATGAGGAAAGCATATAATTTCGTTCTCAAATTCAAAATGCTCTATTCCCTCACGAAAGCGAATTAGCCTCGCTATATCTCCGTCAAAATGAGAAAGCACGTAAATACCGTTAACGTAAGCGTCATACTCAAAATGTCCGTTATTATAAGAGCGAACTCCGTCCTCAAACAAAAGCTGTAACAGCCGCTCTTTCCATCTCGGTATAAGAAACAGCCTTAGCTGTCTCTCACCGTCTCGGTCTAACGGAAAATAGTGAACGTGTCTGTATATGCTGTCAAACCGATATTCAAGCCGTCTGCTCTTATCCGACTCCACGAGCGTATCAAGAGCGGTCTTACCTGACGCGCCGAACAGTATAGCTGAATCGACGTTATCTATACTGCCGTTTAATCTCGCTGTCTCTATAAGCAAGTGCTTTGTCTTGAACTCTCCCATTCCACTCCACTTCATAACCGATTCCCTTGTGTTATATACAGCATAACACTCGTCTGCCGTAAAGACGGCTACGACTATTCTGGTGAACGCTGTTTTGTTAAGCTCCGACGTTCTGTGCTTTTTTATGATTTTAGCCATATATACCGTAGGCTCTGAAAAATGTCGCCCTGTCAGCTTGTCCTCAAGAGGCGGAAGCATATTGGGGCGTATATCAAGACCGACGTTCATAAACATCGCCATAGCCTCAGCAACTCTGTGGTTTCGCTCTACGTGAGAAATATCGCTCTGAAAATTACGGGTGCAAAAATTATCGGTATAGTACTCACTCAAGCCTATCCATTCGAGAACGGGTAATGCTTCTCTGTTTATCCTTACAGTTCTGTACTGACCACTCCCCGAAATACTCAAGAGCTTTACATATACCATTTTCCCCGTTTCGGTATTACGGATAATTTGCTTCTCGCAAAGTCGCCTTACAAGTTTTTTATATACATCACCGTTCCCAAGCAAATCCAAAGAGCGATAGGGGAACTCACCAACGACGCAGAGGAGCGTAAGAAGTTTTTGCGTGTGACTGCCTGTGCGAAACTGTATCATAAAAACTCTCCGTTCATAGAAGAATTTCGCCATGGCGACTGCTCTGTTTGGCGAAGATCCAAAAAAGAAATCCTCGCCAAAGCCTTTATTTGCTTAACTTTTGCTACAAAAAAACATATCCCATTTGGTATGCTGTAAAAGGCTTTGTTTCGGGAACTGCTTTTTGTACGTTTTTCAATCATTTTCATACAACTCCACACCGCCTTTTGACATTTCTTTCTCACGCAAAAGCCACTTTGAAAACTCGTTCTGCGGTACAATGTAAACCTCAGTTCTCTCCTTATCTCCAAGAGCCGAGCAGTAAAAATGAGAGCATATTTCCGGTCCGTCGTCACAAAGAGAGTACATCGCAATTATATCCGATACCATATTTACTTCAATGTTATCGTGATCTCGCTTTTGCCTTTCAGGGCACTCCTCCGTGTAAACGTGACGGTAAATAAGCACCGCTCCGTCGTATTTTCTCGGCTCTTTTCCTGTAAAAAACCTTTTCATTGCAAAATATTAGAACTGCCTTATATATTCCGCAGAGCCTTCATTTTTCTTTGGCAAAAGCATTGGTAATCGGACACAGAACCAGCCTTCAGCCGTGTATCCTATATCCACGGGAATGCTCTCTTTTGTTACACGCTCGACTATTTGTATTGAGTTTGGGTGAGACGTATACGTAGGTAAAGCCCTTGCTAATAGCGTCAGGTTTTCTACGATAGGCTGAAGCATAAAGGTTTGTCTGAACGCCTCTGTTCTGTCGTTTTTCTCATATAGCTCTCTTATGCTTTTAACTATTTTCATTGAGCTATACAGATATTCCTCTGTGCTGTCTAATGTTTGTAAGAATTTATTTTTCTTCATTCTCTCCTCTTTCCGTATAAAAGATTATCTCTGGTTCGTCCTCTCCGTTATAGCTTACGGTTGCAAAAAGGCATTTTGCCTTTGGTACACGAAGAGTTTCAAGCATAGAAAAGTGAGGCACAACGATAATGTATTTTAGCTCGTCGTCACTCTGCAATAGGCGCAGATTACTCTCCTCACCCTCATAAAGCACCACTATCTCATATCCCATATTTTCCTTTAAAAAGAATATCTGCGACGGATATGAGGCGGGGTAATGCGCCATAGGTTCTATGTCACTCATGAATTTCAAAAGCACCCATACGGCAAGTATAGTACGCTGATCGGGACGGCACATAGCGTCAAGACCTACGTAATATCCGCCGCTGATATACGCGATACGCATCTTCTTTTTAAGGCTTTTAAGTATTCTTTCGGCTGTCGCCTTGGGCTTTTGCAGCATACGGACAACCTGTGTCTTTGATAAAACACCGTATTGCGACAGCCAATTAAGAACAAGCATCTCATCTTGCAAAAGCATTTTCTACCTCCTGTTATTCATTGGTTTTTCCTTTCTGTAATTATTCTTTTAAGCTCCCCTCGGTCTGTGGTTATCATATCGTGTTCCGTCTTTGAGGCTTTTATGGCAACGGGAGCTTTATTGTTTCCCGAACATACAAGAGCCTCTCCTCTTTCAAAGTGTGTTACGGAACGCATTTCGGCGTCACTCAGGCGTAACACCTCTCTTACGTATTGAGCCTCGTCATACTCAAGATTGAGTACTATTTTATTTTGGCTGTTGTTAATTATCGCGCGACCGTACCGCCCATCGTCAAGTCCAAAGAAATCCGAAAGGTCTTGGGTTGCCGCGACCGCCGCGCCGCCAAAGCCTCGTATAGTCTTAAAAACAGTCAGACAAAATTCTGCCGCCATCTTATTTGAAGACACCCCCACAAGCTGCCATATCTCATCAATGATAACCGCTTTCTTCTCGGTAATATCGGATTTTATCTTATCCCATATATAATCAAGGGCGATCATCATTCCAAGCGGTAAAAGCCTTCCTTTCAGCTCCGAGAGGTCTATAACGATATATTTGTTCGATAGATCCACGTTGGTCTGATGGTTAAACGACTGCGCCGAGCCCGTCACAAAGCGGCTGAGAATAACAGCTATTCGCTCTGTCATTTTATTATCCTTGAGATTCTTATACAGATCTCCGAGTATTGGCATAGGCTTCATCCTCGGCGGCATATCGGTTATATCCTCATACAGACTGTCGTTTTCGTGAGTGATACCAAAGTCCGCATAGGTCTTTAGCAGCGCTTCATCAAGAAGCTGTTCCTCCTCATTGGTCATATCGGGTATCAACAGCGAGAAGAATATCATCAACTGCTGTATCTTTCTTGATAGCATTGACACGTCATCATATTGCGCATCCTGTTCTATAAGGGTAGCTTCGGGAGAGACAGTATACCGTATCTCCATTACGTTGATACAGTGCGCAGAGCCGGGGGCTATCTTTATAAAGCTACCGCCAATATGCATACAGGCTCTATGGAACTCGTGTCCCTTAATGGGAGCAATAGTAAAGCACTGAATACCCCTCATTCTCATACGCAATGCTAAAAGCTGAAGTGTAAACGTCTTTCCCGCGCCACTCGTTCCTATAATATTGAGGTTGGCGTTCTTATGTTTTTTTGTATTAAAAAGGTCAACCACACACAAGGAATTGTTATGGCTGTTAACACCGAGAAGCACTCCCGAATCGTCAGACATCTCAAAGCTCGTAAACATATACGTTGACGCAGCGCCGCTTGTAAGCACGTTTCGCTTGGATTTCTTTTCAAGATTAGGCTCAATATACAAGAATGGCATTACCGAGCGAAGAGCTGCTACTTGCTGAAAACGGCAGTGAGAAAGCTGCAAATCCATTGATTTCATCATATCTATAAGCTGTTGACGTCGCCACTTTAATTCTTCAAGCGTTGCTGCCGACACAGTAATAAAGATATTCATATAGAATAAATCCTCGTTATTATTGGCAAGTCCGTTCTTGATATAATATCCCGCTTGTATTGAGTTTGAAAGCTCCTCGTAATCGGTGCTTGTATCCTGCATTCCTTTCATTTTCGTGCGGTTAAGACGTATGCGCTGGGCAACCTTATCTATGGTCTTGCTTCTGCTCTCACGCTTCAGATGTACGTCAACGTCTATACCCTCACCCACGTTTACAAGCGAGGATATCCACCCTGCTCTTACGGTACTCGGATAGCCGTCAGCTTTTACGTAAAGGAAAGAATAATACAGCCCATCCATAACTATATAAGAGCTTTTGGTAAGGTCGATACCGCGAGGCGCTATAAAATCGACGACGGGAATTTCGGGAATATCGTCCACGCCAAGCGTGTTTTCCTCGACTCTCATACGGTCAAGTATAATACGCTGAACTCTGTCAGCAAAAGTCTCGTCCGTACATGAACGACGATTGAAGTAAGTATAAAGTATTTCCGTGAGAGCTTCATCCTCATTTTGTTCTTGCAGAATGTTATTACCGCACTGTGCAAAATAAGCTCTCGCATTCTGTTCTGCCATCTGCAATGCTCCGTATATCTTGATGATACCGTCTGTACGGCGATTATCCTCATATTGAAAGATCAAGAAAAAACGTCTTGTAAGCGCCTCTCTGCTTCCAACGTCCTTAATAAGACTTATATATCCCTTCCCAAGCTCTTGGCATTTTGCGTTGCTCTCTTTTTTAAGCTCCTCACGCAAGATTGATATATGCTTTTGGGAGTCCGCCTTTCTGGTTACCGATTTGAACTGCAATCGAACGGGAGATATCTTCAACCAATTCGCAAATGAGGATATGACGGCCATCTGTTCTTCCTCAGAACGGAGCGTAAAATTTATTGGCTCTATTTCGAGTATTTTGATATATCTGCCATCGGTGGTTTCTATAATTCCGTGACATATATTTTTAACGGGAATAAAGTTCTGAACGTATTCTTTTCTCTGCTTACTCATCATCAGGTCTCCTGAAATGTAGCTTTTGTTTGCGTTTCACAAACATTATGACATTCCACACATACTGAAACAACGAGTCTCCGTCTATTCCCATCATTGCTACCATTCCAATCGGAATGATCGTTATAACGGAAACGATTACCTTTGCAATTATAGGCATAGGTATCAAAAACAGATAAACGTATCCGAGTATCACAGTAATAATAAGCGTTTCAAGTGCGTTTCTCGGCGCTACCGTTCCACCGAACAGCCGTCCCGAATCCGTATAATTTGCGGGTATGGCGTATATTTGATTTACTTCCATAAAAGCTCCTTTTGTATTTTAAAATATAGATTTATTGAATTTTTTTAGGGTTTGCAGAACTTTTTTCTAAAATTTGTTGATTTTTTATCCGCAATGTGGTATAATAATAGTGAAAAATTTTAGGGGTTACCCAAAAGCAAAACATTTGGAGGAAATATGGAAATTAAACGTGATCTGTATTTAGATAAACTTATACGACACAAGCACAACGGCATGATAAAAGTAATCACCGGTATCCGTAGGTGCGGAAAATCGTATCTCTTGTTTGAACTCTTTCACAAACACCTTTTATCCGTTGGAATTAAAGAAGATCATATTTTAAAAATCGCATTGGACGATAGAAAAAACAAGAAATTCAGAGATCCTGATTATTTGTGTGATTACGTTCATAACTACGTTAAGGATCAGGAAATGTACTATATACTTCTTGATGAGGTACAATTGGTCCCTGAATTTGAAGACGTTCTTAATAGTTTTCTTCACATAAAGAATGCAGACACCTATGTCACCGGAAGCAACGCAAAGTTTTTATCGAAGGATATTATAACCGAATTTCGAGGACGCGGAGATCAAATTCACGTCGCACCACTTTCTTTTTCTGAGTTTATGTCAGCCTTTAAAGGAACAAAAGAAGAAGCATGGGCACAATATATCAACTTTGGCGGATTACCTAAAATATTTGAATTTACAACTGAAGAAGACAAATCCAACTATCTGAAGGACATCTTTACTGAAACTTATATAAAAGATATCCGTGAAAGAAATAACGTCCGCGGTGATTATGAGCTTGAAGAATTGCTTGACGTCCTTTCGTCTTGCATTGGCTCACTGACCAATCCCAAAAAGCTATCTAATACCTTTAAAACAGAAAAACAAGTTTCACTGCACCCTGACACTATAAAAAACTATCTTGATTACTTTGTAGATTCCTTTTTAATTGAGCAATCAAAACGCTACAATATCAAGGGCAGAAAATATATTAACACTCCGTCAAAATATTATTTTACCGACATTGGATTAAGAAATGCACGATTAAATTTCCGTCAATCCGAAGAAACTCACACTATGGAAAATATCATTTATAATGAATTACGAATTCGTGGTTTTAACGTAGACGTAGGCATCGTGGAATATTATTCATCACAAAATGGCGAAAAGAGCGTTTTAAAGCAATCAGAAGTAGATTTCGTTTGTAATTTATCCGATAAACGCTACTATATACAGACTGCTTTATCTATTCCAACGAAAGAAAAATTAGAACAGGAGCAAAACTCTCTTATTCATATAAACGACTCTTTTAAGAAAATCATTATCGTAAAAGATATTTCACGTTCTCATTATAACGAGGCTGGAATTTATCTTTTAAGTTTATTTGACTTTCTTCTTAATCCCGACTGTTTGAATTTTTAGTAGTATCCAAGTATAAAATATTTATCGTTTTATCCAATCCTCTACGAGACATAGTAACCGTTAGATTACTGTGTCTCGTTTTTTTGTATCATACTCAAGGCTGTCGCCATATATTCTGCGTACTCACCGCAAGTAATTCCGTAATTCTTATATTCCGCATCCTTTTCCACCCCAAATATATCAAGTAGCTTTTCCCTGTCGTACAATTCAATAGTACATACGGCATACGCCGCGTCAAAGGTCTTTGTTTCTCCGTCGACCTCTCTTGTAACCTCAGCCGTTTTTTCTACAGTCACAACCGTAAACAGCATATCCGACGAAGCTTCAAGTCTGCTTATAAGCTGTGATTTGCTCGTACCGTTTTGCTCTTTGGATATAGAATAAACTGCGAGGATATACGCAACGTCGTAATTATATGCCTCGTCAAGCGTTTCATCAAAGCTCACGTAAGACAGCTCTCTGTCGTATTTTTCGTCCGAAATTATGCTTCGGGCTTTTTCTTTTGCTTTCTCGTACGCTTCATCTACGCTTCTCTCAATATCCTCTGCAAGGCTCATATAAGTCACATCTAATGTGTTCACCTCAATATTGTCAACACCTGAAAAATTATCTTTAATGTCCTGAAAGATAATATCCGGTATGGATACGACTACGGTTATAAGTATAACGATAAAAAGGCAAACACAAACAAGAATTTTGAATAGTGTATGCCGCAAAGACCAAGCCGCAGATATTATCGCGCCCCAAGGACCTCCCGTTGATGTTCCTGCGGCAATTTCAGCAACTGCCTTTCCGCCCTCAACCCCTGCTTTTACACTTGATGCAGCAGCGTTTGCAGATGCTTCTGCCGCCGACTTTGCCGCACTTTTTGCAATCTTCTCAGCAGCCTTATATCCTTGCTTTGCGGCTTGAGCATAATTATCCTGACCTTCCCCGACATTCTGACTTTTAGTATCTGCCATAGAAATTACCTTCTCTTACGTCTTTCTTCGGCTTGGCGGTCTTTGCTCTTTTATTTCATGTGCTTGGGGAGCTTCATAGTGGTTTGGAATATTTCTGTATCTAACGGTAGGCTCGTTTACGGTACGTAATCGTTCTCCGTCATAAACCGGCTCTCCATTTTCATATACGGGACGTTTCTCTACGGCAGCTTCTCCGTGAATACCGTACCAAGTGTCACCGTTTCTGTCCTCATATATCGCATACTCTCCTCTCGGTGTGTCGTATTGAGTTGCATCGTAAAGTTTTGTACCCGAACCATCCTCGTGACGAAGCTCGATTTGTCCGTCCTCCGCATCCACTACCGTAACGTTTTCCTCGTATCCCGGCATAAATTCTCTGAACCTTGCTCGGTTGTACTCTGACGCTTCTTCACCGTCTTCAAAACTAGGCGTTTGCGCGTGAGGCTTCATTGCATACCAATCCGAGCCGTCATAGGACTGCACCGTATCGTGGGGTGCGTCAGGCTCACTATAATATGCGCTGTGATACCAAACGCTCTCTCCATCGGGTGTGGACGCCGCTATCTCTCCCGCGCCTATAGTGCGCAGTATAGTTCCTTCTGCGGCACTTGGGAAGAACTCGGATACCTGAGATGCTTCATATATAGAGCCTGTAAACTGCGGAGTATTGTAAAGCTCCCCAGCACCTGCGCCGCTTGCTACCTGATACCATTTCGTTCCGTCAGAAGCCGTTACTATTGAGTGCGCTCCTGTGGGCTTATCAAACTGTTCGGTATTGTAAAGTCCCACGGTGGCTGTTTTTCCGTCGGCAGTAGTTACTACGGTAGAAATATGACCGCCTGTTATCTGTGTTCCGCTAAGTGTCTTTCCCTGCATCTGCGGCATATAGTTTGCAAGGCTTCTGTCTGCAATATCTCCTGCTATCTTTCCCGACACATCAGGTGTTCTACTTGCAACAGAAGATATGGAACATCCCGAAAGGACAGCTCCGTTCCTTGCTGCTACACCACCGAACATACGACCGATAAATCCAACAGATCCACCGGCTCCCATTCTCGTTCCGCCTTGAACAACAGAATCTCTTACAAATGAATTAGCTCTGTATCTGTCGGTAAATCCGCCGAATTTGGCTCCCATAGTTCCCTTGAATACCCTACCTGAGCCTGTAACGCACTTGCCAAGGCTTACAACACTCTTGGCAGCCATAAGTATTTCCATTCCAAGGCCCGTTCCAGTTTGTGCCACATTCAAACCTATTGCCGAAAGGTGAGAATCGAACTTTTGAGCAATTTTCAAAAATGCTATGGCACAGAACAACCATAAAAAGAGATTACCTTTACCGTTGCTAAGCCCTCCACCATTCACCATGAACTGTCCTACCGAGCTATTAAAAGCTCTTAAAAACCACACGTTCATAACAAGCAACAACAGTTGTGAGCCTATCATACGGCACCACGATTTGAACACCTGCGAGGTGGATCTTGATGCTCCCATTGAATAGGCAAGCGGTGACGTATAGCAAAGGATTCCTACTACCACATATCTTTCAACTATCTCAAGCAACAGCTTAAAATAGTTCCAACCAAGCGTTATAAGCAGTATAGTTTGGAGTATAACACCTACCACGCTTAACGTTGATGCGATATCCACAATCCCATTTCCTATTATTTCCCCAATACCGGCAAAGGTGAAATCCTCATTTGCCATCTCGATTTCCATAAGCGCCGTATATGGCGCCCGTGCAATATTCAGAACGTAAAGGAATATAGGCTTTGCGAAGTATATAAGAAATGCGAACAGAGAGCTTTTCATAATTAGTCCCCACGGCTCTTCCGCATCCGTCAGAGGTCCGCCAAAGGCTTTGAACAGTTGCCAAACGGTAATAATAAACAACAGCGCCCACGCCGTATATTGCATAACTGTAAAAGCAGTCGAAATGAATGGGAAATATTCTTCCATAGCCGTCATATCCGTACCGAGTGCAGATAAGAACAAACCGGATACTACGTCAAGCAGTTCGGTAGAAACCTTTGCTATCCACGTGGCTATGCCTTCAAATATCCAATCAAACAAAGCTTATCACCTCTGTTCTACGTATCGAATTCCAAACCGATTTTCAGATATCCATTCTCATCATATCGTTTCGGATCAGCAAGCGGTGTATCCCAACCGTATATAGCTCCATTCTGCATTGCAGATACCTGCGCTCTCGTTATACCGCACATTCCGTTCTGTGCCATAACTATGATCCTGTTATCCTCTAACGTATCGAGATCGTCGGTACACACGGTGTAACCGTCCTCACCGAAGCGGATAAATATCCGCTCCCCCGTAAAGGGTAATATACCGAAGCACTCAACCGCCAATCCCCTTTCCTCGGATAGACAGAAAAAGAGCTTTTCTCTATCGTAGCAATATACGATAAAGTGACGTCCGTCGTTCCAAGGAGTGAAGGCTATATACCACGCATATTTGTCCGTAAGTACGCGAAAGCCCCAGCACTCTCTGTTGAATTTATACGGCACGTGCGCGTGAGGGTGGTTACGGCAATATTCTCGCATACTGCCAAAGTCTCGTAGAAAGCACTCTCCCTCGCTCTGCAAGTGGCTGACGAGTCTGCCGAACTCACATTGAAGCTCCTTGCCAAAGCCTGATGGGAATTCCGTTCCGCAATCTATGGTGCCGTCACGGAAAACGCCGTATATTGCTCCGAGAAAGCCGTATTCTTTCGGTATATCATCACAGAGCAGCTCGCGCTCCCGCCAGAGCTTAAGTTCTTCCAGCTTCATCGTCCACCTCACCTGCGAGGAAGGATATTACCTTCCCTGCCTTTACTGCTTTCTGAAGCTCATTTATAGCTGAAAGCTCCTGAATCGTTATATTGGGTATCGCCAAAAGGCGGGATATGCCGAGATTTACTATCTCCTTTTCGTCGGTGATCCCCGCCTCAATAAGTCTTGTCACCGCTCTTAAATTTCTTTTATTTATTTCTGCCATTGTCAATTCCTTTCGTAATATTTTGCTGTTACTCTTACGGGAACGGTAATATCTATCACTTCGGCATCAAGAAGCCTGAAAGGTACAGTCAGCTCATACTCTGCCGTTATAGATATATCCGTTCCCATTATAATAAAAAAGGACGGTCTTGACATAGAATGCCCGTCACCGTCCCTTATCTGTGTATTTATGTTTTCAAAGCCAAGAGCCTCGTATGCCCGTTGCTCTAATTGCTTATCGCTTATTGGCGTGCTGTTCTCTATGCTCTCCCTCAGCGTATCCGCTATCACATTGTCCAACTTCACGGATACATCCTGCTTTTGCATCTTCACTGCAAATACAGCTGAATTATACTCCAAGCCCACGTATATGAGCATTGAGGCTATGAGTACCACGACACACACAAGCACGTAGCTCATGCCCCGCTTATCCTTGAGTATCCTCATAGCCTACCTCCAATATACCTGCGACACGCCGTTTGCGGTGACTGTAAGCTCTATGGGAAACAGCTCACCGCCAAAGCCTATGAGTGAGGTATCCATAGTAAGCGTACAAGAGATAATATCCCCAAGCTGAACCTTACCGCTGTCCTCGTCATAGTATTCCACGTCAAAGGAAATCTGTGGGGTTACTCCCATCTGCTCACACAAAACCTCAAAGCGTTCCATAGCTTCACCGTCAACACAGCCGTTTATTGCCGCTACCTCGACGATCTGCTCTGCCATCTGGTTTAGTGTCTGCTTTTGATGTATTATTCCGAAAACGCTGACAAGGAGTATGAGCAAAAAAGATATAACGAGTATCGCAACAGCTACGTCAACGTATCCCTCGCCTTTTCTGTTTCGTATTCTTCTCATAGCTCACCTCACAAAATAGAGCCAAGCGAGGTTACAAGCACCTGCCCTATAACAACCACATAGATGAGCATAAAGCAGAACATAAGAGCCATAGAAAGTCTTTTCACCTTTCTCGGTACTTTATCCGCCTGCTGACGGAGAAGCTGTCGCTGGTAGTCCGCGAACTTCAGAACGAGCTGTCCCCAATAGATATGGTTATCGTCTCCTCTGTTAAGAGCGATAAGACCTCTCGTTACGTCGCTCATCATAGTAGATCCTACTCTTGTTTCAAGACGTGTCAGGGCAACCACAATGTTACCGGACTTCATATCCGCAACGGTAATGTCTATCTCCCTTTTCATATCCTCACCCGCTATCTCCTTATAGGATTCGAGTATATGGATAACGTCACGGCTGTGCTGCATAGTTTTCTCAATAGAGCCTACGAACCTCGGAAGCTCGTATTCTATTCTCTTTCGTCTCTCTCTTATCCTATTGCTTACCGCCGTGTATTCCTTGAAATAAATGAGTACGGCTATAAGTATAACCACAACAGCCGCTATCTTGAATACAAAGAATGCGGGTATTGCGAACACGCCTAAAATAAGAGCTTTAACGAGTGCGTCAGATACGTACCTTTCGGGGGTTATCTCCATACTTGCCGTCCGCAGATCCGCTTCAAGCTGGGCTCTCTTGTATTCGTTGAGCTTTATACGCTTGGAAATAAAGGCTGAAAAATCACCGAGATATATCTCCAATGCGCTTATCTTCTTATCTCCCTTTTTCCCGAGATTGCCAAGAGCAGTCACAGCTCTTATAGACGGGAGCTTTAACCTGTCTATAAGTATAATACCTATACCGACACCAACAAGAAGTCCTACGATGATCTGTGCTATTATTACCATATTGCTCCCCCCTATCTCTTATACTCTACAGGCTTGGTTATCTTACCAAGCCTCATAGACGTTATAAAGATAACAAGAGCGCAGATAGCAAGGACAGCCTTACCAAGCGTTGTGTGCATAAGCGCGTCATACCAATCCTTATTGATGATATACAGAATGGGTATGTTTGCAAGCACCATTACCACCATCGTGTAATACTCTTTTTTTGCGTTATCCAGCATCGTTTTAAGACTGTTATTTACAAGTCTTACGTCCGTCAGCTTGGATACAACAGGCATAAGCGTATCCTTCAGCGTTCTGTCATTCTGGCAGGACAGCAGCACGTCACACCATTCCTCAAATATACTGTCATTTATCTTCTCTTTCAGATGAAGTATAGCTGCCTTTACGTCGGGAGTAATGGTTGATGTCTCCGCAAGGAAGCTCTCGAATATCCCCTTTATAGGCGGCTTTAGGTAGCGTATGTTCTCACTGACCGCTACTATGATATTGTCGTTACGAACGTAAGAGGTCGTAATAATAGACAGCGCCGTTTCCAAGTCCTCCTTTACGTGCTTTTCATATAGATTGATAGTGCTTTTAAGATACACGAACGGTATCATAGCAAAGGTCAGAGCGAATACGGGTATGAGAAATAGATTGTCTATGATTATGGCTACCATACAGCCTACGATAAGCAAAACAACCGATGCGGCGTAGGCGACGGAAAACTGTTTATCCTTCCCCGTCTCCTCAAGAGCCGTCTTTATGCGGTATATCTCAAGCACCATTCTCCGTGTCTTTTTCTTACCCCTTGCCGTAAGTGACTTTTCTCTGAGAGTCCGCTTTTTATTGAAAAGCGGCGAGATGTCGTGTGTCAATCCTTCGGGTGTAAGCCCCAAAGCGAATATGATACCTACCGCAATAAGTATAAAACACAAAATATAAATAAAGGTCATTGTGTCTTAGCTCCTTTCTCAAATTTTCGCAAAAGCTTCTCGGGAACTCCGCCACGCATAAGCTTCTGACGCAGGTTGTCGGATATGGCGTTCTCCTTTATAAACTCACCGTTTATGGAAAACACTCCGTCCTTGTATTCGTTGCTGTGTATGGCGTATCTGTATAGCGTTCTGTACTCAAGCTCTCCGTCGTCGTGTACGATACACTCGGTAATATCCATTACCTTTCGTCTGTTATCCTCAAGCTTATGTGCAAACACTACTATAGGAAATGCAAGCGCCGCTTGTTGCAAGGATATTCGCATATCTATGGGGAAGCGTCTTTGTGACAGGAACGCTATACGGCGGTGTGCATACTTACCGCCGCCACCGTGAACAGTTGTCACAACGGTGTGGTCGGTACTGCTTGCCTCTACTGCCGAGTGGGCTTCCTTATCTCGCATCTCACCAACGCATATAACGTCAGGATCGAAACGAAGCGCCGCCATAACCAAATCCTCTTGGCTAATAACGTGTATAGGATTATCCGAATGACGGGAGAGCGTATGAACTACGTTGTTCACTACTCTTCCGTATTCATCCCTTTTAATGAGGGATAACTCTCTCGCTCCGCTTTCAATCGTATAGATACGCTTGCCGTCAGGTATTGAGCTAAGCAAGGAATTAAGCAATGTGGTCTTACCCGAGCTTGTTCGTCCTGCCACCACAAAGGAAACACCGTATCTCAAACAGGTCTCAAGAAAGCACAACATCTCCTCGGAGATAGACTCCGAGCGAAGAAGCATTGCTCTGTCCACTCTTGCCGGGTGAAGCATTCTTATTGATACAGCTATACCTCTGTCCGAGTCAACTATTGGCTCCTTGAGAGCTGTTATACGGGTATTGTTAGGAAGATGTCCTTGAGCCATGGGCGTTGCGTTGTCGATTATCATACCCGAATGCTGTAAGAGCTTCTTTACAACGTCAACCGCGTGACCGGGATTGAAGAAATACTCCTTTAATTTTTCAATATGCCCATCGAGATGCGTGATCGCCACGTCGTCCCAGCCGTTGATATTTATTTCCTCAACGTCAGGATTTTTCAAATACTTTGTCAGTATGGAATACTCCGCCATCTCGCAATAGAGCCTCTCTATAAGGCTATTTCTATCATATCCGGGGACGGTATATCTTGTATCGTAAAGGTACTTCCCGATATATGCTTTAAGCTCTGTTCCTTTACTCTTATCTATAAGTGCTGCGGAATAATGCTCGGAAATATACCTCTGTGTTTGATTTAAGAGGTCATACAGCTCCATCTTTTCTCACCGCCTCTACTGCCTTGCCTACGGCTTGTGAAAATTTTCTGTCATAAGACCGCCCATAGAGCCTTCCCTCAAGATATTGATCTCTCACACTTTCGCTGTATGGAACGATAATATCCACGTTACCCACGTGCATAGCCGCATCCGATGCGAGCATAGTAAGGTCTGCTGAGGGTACGTTCATAATGGTAAGTATCTTATCCGGATAGTATTTGCCCGTCAGCATAAGAGAGTGCTGTGACTGATAAAAGCCGATACAGGACAGATCGGGAGTACAGAGCTTTATCATTATTTCTGCGTTCTTCAGAGAAAACTCCGTAAGCACGCTGCTTGTGGGAACGCTCTCGCAATCGACGATGATATAGTCCGCTATTTCGGAGATAGCCGTGAAAAGCTCATGCACCTTGCCCTCGTCATATTCGGGAAAGCTGAACCTGTTCTCCTTATTCTTATAACCGAGGAATCCGAGATTTCCTCTTTCCTTAACGGTAATAAGATTGGATACCACGTCATTGGCATAAATATCCGGTTTTGAAAGTACAGTACCAACGGAACAAAGCTCCGCTGTTTTAAAATTGGGAAACAGTACGGGGATCGTGGGAGTTGTTACGTCACAGAACAGAACGACTACCGAGGCTCTTGTTTTTTCATACAGAGCCTGTCCGAGCTTTAAGGAAAACGTAGTCTTTCCCGAATGGGGACTTCCCCACACGGTGATTATTTTGTCTTTGTAATCTGACATACTTATCCCTCCTGTGTCTTAAAATATTCCTCTTGTATATCAAGGTAATGCTGCGCCGTTTCTATTTCCCCACGGTATTCCAGAGTAAAGTGCATTGACGACGTCTTTTCATACTCGGCAAGAAGCTCAGCCTGAGTCTTATTGACAAGGACGGTAACGGTCACAGGCTGCGTATTATCCGTTCTGTCTGCCTTATCTATACCCTGCGAGGTCGTTGATGTAATAACTCTTACGTACCGAAGCTCAGGCGGTGTATGGGCATAACCGTCCTTGGAATCGAATACTATGACGGATATAATATCTCCCGTTTCAAGCTTACCTGAAAGTCCAAGTGCAAAAGAACCTATTGTAACACTTATAGCTTTCTTCTCTCCGTTAAGACTGCCAAGAATGTCGTTTGCAGTATTGACGTCCGAGGTGATATGCTCCTTGAAGATATATTCTCCCTTATACATATCTCCCGTGACGTATTTACCTATGACCTCTGACTTGTCTGTAATTACGTCCTCGTAAAGATTGAATGAGCCTACCGAAATTACCTCAATATCGTTCTCGGTGAGCTGTGTACCTTTAAGCACCGTATTCCTCATTCTGACTACCTCCGTCTTTTCATCGGAAATACGGTTGATAACGGGAGCAGCTCCAAAGCAGACGATAAGGGCAAGTACGATACAAACTATTCCTATAAAGGAACGTGAGGCAAATATACTCTTTCCCGTCTTGTTCTTTTTGGCGGCTGTTTTTCCCCATTCGTTATTTTCGGGGGTATCTCTTTTGTGAAAATTGAAATTCATATTCTTCCCTTTCTGTTAGATCATAAACATTGCCATTGCCGCTATCGACAGAAACGGTACAAGGGCAAAGGCTTTGCTTTCTTTATTTTTACGTATCTTATTTACGATACACATAACTGTGATGGCAAGGAACAGACCTATGATATACGCCGCAAGTCCTCTCTGCCAGCCAAGCAGGAACGCAAGGGCTGTTGAGAGCTTTATGTCCGCTCCTCCGAGAGTTTTATGAGGTGGCAGCAGAGCCATAAGCAACTGCGGTATAAACACAAAAAATGCTCCTATGAGCATTGAAGTAAGTCCTACCGTTCGCACATTTATAAGAGCTAAGGCTAACACTGTCACCCACACGTAATCGTCCACGGTATGATCCGTAAGGTCGGAGCAGGATGCGTACAGCAATACGAGCATAAGAAATACGCCCTGTATTGCTGTTACCGACAACCCGAACCGACCGTAAAGTATCAGCGATACGGCTGCCGTTATCATAAGGGTAATGGGGGTACTTGTTACGTACCCCTTGGATTTCATTACTCTATCAAGGATCGCACCTATAAGAATTGCTACTCCGCCAAACAAAAACATACCGAAAACTCTGAGAAATATATTTCCGTATGTTATTGGCATCATAGTACCTCGTTTAATAGTATTTGGTTGAGACCATTACCCAATCAATGCCGTCGGTAGTATAATAAGATCTTCCGTCAGAGCAGTTTGCGTAAACGGTGGTTTTAGAGTCGTTGGTTCGCAAAGTGATTGAGGAACCACCCACACATGTTACCCATTCCTTTCCGTCCACACTGCAACAGACACGAGTTCCTGCACTATGCGTGTATGAAACGATATGAACGAGCGACTCGCCCTCGCCAAGTGTGAAGTAATTGGTGATCCTACCTGTATCGTCCATACCTGTTACTTTGACGCTCTTCCACGTATCTCCGTCATAGGAATACATGAGCTGTGTTCCCTCGTGCTTGAGAGTCATCTCTCCACCGGTGTTGAACATATCGTAAACCTTATCGTCCGTCTGCTTCATAACGCCGTTCTCTCCTGCAAAAAGCAGATACAGTCCGCCAAGCAGCAGTCCGCCGATTACGATTGAAATGATGATTATGAGGGCTGTCTTGATATACGCCTCTCCGCGTTTGTTTGTGATGATATTCTTCATATCTGCTCACACTTTCTTACGTACCGGAATACGAGAAGAAGCCGTTGATCTTGGTCTCAAGAGTAGGCATGATGGTGGAGTCAAAGAGAGTATAGAGAGCAGCGAGAATTACGCCGCCGATAACTACGCCGATAATGATTTTCAGTGCGGTATCGATATATCCCTCGCCCTTCTTAGCCGCAAGTGCAGTCTTACCTGCAATGTACGCCTTGGTTGCCTTGTTCTTTACGCTGTTAATGAACTTTCTCATGTTTTCGTACCTCCCCTTTTATCAGTTGCCCGTGTAGTTGAAGAATCCGGAGATCTTCTGGCTGAGTGTGGGCATAACGGTGGAATTGAACAGCGTGTAGAGCGCCGCGAGGATTACACCGCCGATTACGACAGAAATGATGATCTTGAGGGCGGTGTCGATATAGCCTTCACCCTTTTTTGCTGCAAGCGCGGTCTTTGCGGAAATGTAGGTCTTGGTTGCCTTTGTCTTGATGTTATTGATGAATTTTCTCATAATTTTATTTCTCCTTTAAATTTAAAATGTTTTGTTTTTGATTTTTATGTGGTCCTGCCACTCTTTGTTGTTTCGGTCTTGCCGAAAAGAAAAACGGTTCGATTTTTATTATCGAGCCGCTTTTTATGATAACGTATTAAATTTTGAATTACAACGATTCATGTATATCACCACCACCCTTCAATATTCGCTGTTATCCGGTATAATTGCCGCCTGTTATAAGCGGTTGCAAATATGCGACAATAAGACCGAGTGAATTGAGAATTATCCACGTTATGACGATACGCTTTAGCCATGCAGTTGCTTCATCGACAGCCTTTTGATTTCTTGATACCATTCTGATAACAAGGGCTACTGCCGCCATAGTAACTGCTACTATTGTACTTATAGCAAGTATCTGTCCGTAAAAATCCTGCATTATGGTACTGAATCTATCCCATATATTTTCTTGGGCTGCCATAATAGGCTGAACAGATATAATAAGCGCAGACAAAACAGCAACGACCGTCCAATAGGCGTTTCTCAATTTCTTTTCCTTTGTTCTTTGCTTCTTCACTTTCTTCTCCTCTCTTTTTTAAATGAAAAAGCCGTTATAAAGGAGTAACCCTCAACGGCTCTTTGCACCAATCCCACCTTGGCACGATAATATTATAGCATGTTTTCATATACTTGTCATCGGCTACTTATACGCTTTTTTACGCCAAATTATACGCAAATAATAGGCAAAAAATTACGAAGCTTTTTATGAAAGCTCATCTAAAAATGTAAGTATTTCAAACCACAGTTCAGATTCCTTGCTAAGTGCCGACCACAAGCGAAGTGAAAGTATACTAAGTGCCTGCTCGCGCATACGGTAATACTGTCTTGAGGATATATTTAAGCGAAACAATAGCTCATTATGAGTCATTTCTTCAGGAGCAATATATGAAAGATATACAAGCTCGTAAAGTCTTTCCCCGTCTCCCGGCTTCTTTTTAAGAACGGTAAGCGCATCATTTACCCTATCTACAAGTTGTCTTGTTTTTTGAACACTTGCCAATTTTTCCTCTAATTTTTTATTACCGTAAGCCAATTCTATATCCAGATGATCTATAATATCGTCTATGTGTTCAAACGGAAGTTCAAGCTCGTTGGCTATCGCATCGGGAAAGCATTCAAGCATCCATGCTATTGTACGGTAGTGTTTGAGCAAGAGTTTAGTATTATGATAGGCTATCCTGTTTTGCTGTTGCTCAGCTCCACGTTGCTTTACATCCTTGATAGTCTTATCTCCAACTATACCTCGCTCTACCAACATTGATAGTATAGCCTGCGGATTGACCTCTGTCTCGATTTTTTGTTGTACACGCATTTCAGCATTCCTCCCAATTCGGGCAATTACTTCTTGTAATTAAAAATGCAAGGTATTCCTTATATTCATCACTCACACTCTTTCGATGGTTAATTTTTTTACAGAGCATCAGAAAATAATATAATGCCTCGCAATCATTTCCAATTTTATATTCTATAATGCGACGCGTATTGGGATTTACACATATACACGTTCTTCCGTCAAGCCAACGCTGAATATTGTCATCATGATCCGCAAATATTTTTTTGCCGTATTCAAGTAATTCATCATATTTGGCATCAATAATCTTCGGATACGATGGCAATCTTTCCTGTATCTGCTTATATGACTTTAAAACGTTTATGTATTCACAAAATCTTTTAAGTTCCATTTTGCTACTCCTTTATAATTAAGCTGTAAAAATCATCAAGCGTCCGATTGCTATTCGGATCCATAGGGCTCGCACCTCCCCCGTTATCTCCGCAGGCTGCTCCCAATAAAGGCTACAGAAGTATCATTATTCCCCGTCATTTGTCATTGCCCCCACCGAGTGCAGCTCGGCTTTCTCCGTGTAAGTTCTATCGCTCGCAAAATTATGGTCGTGGCGCACTCACGAAAGCAGCTTGCGGCTCATCACCGCATAACAACGGGTAACGTACCCGATGATCTGATATTAAATTTTCGTTTTGTCAAGCGATTTTTCATCTTTATTTCCCTCGACGGCGTTATTTTAACAAAGCAACTGGCAAACTACTTGCCTATTCAAATAAATTATTTTGTTTTTTTATAAAAATAATACCGATATGCATTTCTTGTATATATTCATTCTAATGCTAATTAAAATGAATACGAGTTTTTGATTTTAGTCAAGTACGATTTGGTAAATTTCGATTTTGCAATTTTCAATTATGTTGTTATCACAAAAAATTATAAACTTTACTTTTTTGAAATTTTAAAAGCAACACAATTTACATAACATCATAAAAAAGAAAAAGCGTGCATCAAGAACTAAACACATAAAGTGTTAAGCTCTGATACACGCTTTTTGGCGTTCAATCTAGATTAAATTTGAGTTTTAAGACAAGATTAGATGTGCATCTCTGTAGCGAGTTTTTCCAAAATTTTCGATTTTACCCCTCATAGATACGCACAGTCCGACAAGATTTGTTCATAGTTTTTCGTCACTTTGTACAGTTTGCACCCACTCTTTTTGACATTTCAAGCATTGCGAGGCAGAATCTATCGACGTTTGCCAACGTTGTCAGTGTCGGGTCGCCCTCGCGGATACGCATTGTTCTTCTTATTTCCTTGGGTATTACCACTCTGCCGAGGTCGTCGATGCGCCTGACTATTCCTGTTGCTTTCATATATAAAAATCTCCTTGATTTACATATTTGCACATTTAGTATCTGCAAAACAAGGGGATTTATACTTTTATATTTACTTTTTAAAAACAATGTGGTATAATATTTTAAAGTTATCTTATTACCAAATCTCCCCATTCAAGGAAGCTATAAAATGAAAAACAATGTCTTTTTAAACGTATTAAAAAAATACGGTGGCATATTAATTCTGGTGCTGGTGCTTGTAGTTCAGATAGTATCCCTCGTTTACGTTGGCACGCAAAAGGCGGGACTGCATATAGATGAAAATTACAGCTATATACTATCAAACAGCTATGATGCCGAATGCGTTATGAACGCTACCGAATTATGGAATACGTGGTTAGACGGAGATGCCTTCCACAAGCTTCTTTCGGTAGAGGAGGGTGAGCGCTTTGCATACCTTTCGGTATATAAAAACAACTCGCAGGACGCTCATCCCCCTCTGTTTTATTTTCTGTTACACACCCTATGTTCATTCTTCCCCGGTGATTCCTCTCCCTGGATAGGAATCATAATGAATATCATATTTGCCGTTTTAACGCAAATAGTGCTTTATAAGCTCAGCTATGAAATAACGGGCAGCTCTCTTTGGAGTATCGTTCCCGTAGTATTATACGGCAGTATGAGAGCTTTTGTTGATACGACGGTTTTCATTCGCATGTATTCGCTAATGACGTTATTAACTGTGCTGTTATTATGGCAACATTATCGCCTATTAACAAGGGAAAGCAAGTATACGCCGATTATCTGGTGTGGTGTTTTAACCTTTTTAGGAACGTTTACGCATTACTATTTCGCAATTTTTGCTTTCTTCTTGGCAGCCGCGACCTGCATTTTTCTGCTGATACACAAGGCTTGGAAGCATCTTAGCCTTTATGCCGGCTCAATGCTGTCCGGAGTGATATTTGTATTTGTGATATACCCTGCGGGAATTTCACAAATTCTGGGCTCTGAAACGAACAACGTCGGCAATGAGGTTTCAAGCAACATGTTTGATTTCTCCGAATGGGGTTCTGCGATCTCAACCATGGGCAAATCACTATTCAAATATATGTTTATTGAACCGAAAAGCTGGTATCCGATCGTTATCGCTTTAATACTCATCTCTGCTCTCGTATTAGTCATTTTGAGGTTTGCAAAAAAACGAACGTCGGATTCCAATGAGAGCTCCAACGAAAAGGCAAAGTGCATTTCCCTCGCTTGCGTGATATTAGCAATTTTAGTCGCACTTGCCTTTGTAACCATTTCTCACACCTCGGGGGAGTTTTTGAATATCAGATATTTATATAATCTTTATCCCGTGATCGCTTTGATTTTAGGACTTATCATTTGGTTATTGGCAGGATTTCTTAAATTCGACAAAAGAGTTCTTATTTTCGCCTTAATTACAGTTTGCTTGATCAACACAGCCACGATTGCAAAGGCGGACATGTGCAGCTACCTGTTCACGTCTCGTACTGTGAAAAACAGCAAGATCATTCAGGCATGTGAGGATAAGCCTCTGATGCTGGTCAACACCGGTGTAAATCATCAGCCCACCGCCTCAATGGATATTATTCTCGCCTGCGACGAGGTATATCTGGCAAATTATAACGAAATGGGATCTATGGACAACGCCCTATCGCAGGTCGACTGCACCAACGGTGTCGTTTACATCGTCCTCACCGACAAGTACTGGTCTGATGGATTTGACGGCGAGGAGCTAATGGACGAGATCATAAGCCAATCGGAAATTTTAGATAGCTATGAAAAATTCGGCACAAGCGAATTCTCTACGGTCTATATAGCGTATCCGCAAAAATAAGATTATATAACAGTATCAAGGTGGAATATATTATTACCTCCGACGTTGAGGTCGAAGCGCCCGAGACGACCGAGATAGTCTCCGAGGTTGTATCAAGGATTTATATTTCAGGCGGTTTTTCTGCCAAGATAAATATAGCTCATGCGACAAACACCGGTCTTTTGCCACGCGAGCTTATGCAGAAAGCCGTAGTTTTAAGCAACAGCAGTCTGCAAGGCACAGTAAAATATGCTTGCGGTAGTGAAAACATCGAACGCTTTACCGACATGATAAAATACGTCGATCTTTCTTCAAGCCCCTATTTTTCGGAGCTGTTTATTAAAAATATGACGTTTTAACGCAAAAACAGCAGGAAATCAACGATTTCCTGCTGTTTTTTGTATTTACATCATGTTACCGAAAATATCGTCAAGGCTGCTCGTTGCGGGTGTGGCTGCTTCCGCTGCCGTCGGCTCTTCAGCTCCGTCGTTATCAAAGCCTGCGGCGATTATCGTAATACGCATCTCGTCCTCAAGATTCTGGTCAAACGCAACGCCCCAGATAATGCTTGCGTCGGGATTGCACTCATCAGCGATCATGTTTGCCGCAAGATCAACGTCCTCAAGTCCGACGTCGGGAGAAGCGCAAATGCTGAGAAGTATTCCCTTTGCGCCCTTGATAGGAGTTTCGATAAGGGGACTGGAGATAGCCGTATTTGCCGCGATCTGTGCCTTATCCTTACCCTTTGCGCTACCAACACCCATGTATGCAACACCGGAATTCGCGATAACGGATGTAACGTCTGCAAAGTCGATATTGATAAATCCGGGAATATTGATAAGGTCGGAGATGCTCTGAACACCTCTGCGAAGCACGTCGTCCGCCTCGGAGAATGCGCTTGCGAGCGTGATTCTCGTATCGGTAACGAGCTTAAGTCTTTCGTTGGGAATAACTACCAAGGAGTCAACGAACTCTCTGATCTCCTCGATTCCCGCAAGAGCCTGATCCATGCGGCGCTTACCCTCAAATCCGAAGGGAGTGGTTACGACGCCGACGGTAAGTATATCCATATCATGCGCTACCTTTGCAACTACCGGGAATGCGCCTGTTCCCGTTCCGCCGCCCATACCTGCGGTTATGAAGATCATATCAGCGCCCTTGCAAAGACTTTTGATCTCGTTTACAGCTTCCTCTGCCGCTCTCTTACCGATCTCGGGATTTGAGCCTGCGCCAAATCCGTTGGTGATCTTCTCGCCTATTACGAGCTTATTGGGAGCTACCGATTTTTTAAGAGACTGCTTATCGGTGTTGATAGCGATAAATTCAACGCCCTTTACACCCGTGCTTATCATTCTGTTTACGGCGTTTACTCCACCGCCGCCCACGCCGATGACCTTAATATTCACCGCGTATTCGCAATTTTCGTCATGTTCAAAAGTCATTTTTATCCTCCTTAAAATCGGGCATCTTACAAAGCCCTATATATATTTATTTAATTATATAATAATATATTTTACGCATTTTTTCAAGGTGTTTTTTGAAAATTATACAAATTGTTAATATTTTTTATTTCCACGAAAAATATTGTCCTTTTGTCTTGAAAAAAGTGCCTATCTGGTGTATAATTAACTCGGTATTTCAAACCTCGAATGAAAAGGGACAATACTATGATAAATATTTATTTTCTTCCGATAAAACGGCTTAAAGCGAACGATTTTGACTCGCTTGTCGCCTCACTTCCGTTTGGTGAAGCAGAGCGCATGCGCCTATCTGCAATAGAAAATTCAAATCACAAATGGGAATCGCTCGGCGGTCTTACGGCGCTCGCAAGGCTTTGTGAAAATCTCGCC
Source organism: Eubacteriales bacterium (assembly GCA_045659245.1). GTDB lineage: Bacteria > Bacillota > Clostridia > Oscillospirales > CAG-272 > HGM12713. The sequence goes on along the minus strand of JAZOWN010000015.1, from coordinate 49,750 downwards.
CTGCCCTTACCTATCGCCGTTGCACGTACAACCTCTGGCAAGCCTTATTTTGATGCCCCCAATACCTGTGCTTTCAGCATTTCGCACTCAGAGGGTATTTGCGCGGCGGCAATAGCTGATGCATCACACACGGAGATCGGGCTTGACATTGAAATAATTAACGAAAAACACAATCGTGAGCAAATCGCCGACCGCTTCTTTACGTCCGAGGAAAAGCTCCGTTTTGAGCTTTGCGGCAAGACGGCTGACGCGTTTTTCGCAACGTGGACGGCAAAGGAAGCTCGCGCAAAGCTTGACGGCAAGGGACTTTCCGCCCTTATTTCCGCAAAGGAAACAAGCGGTGACGTTCCCGTATATCTCTCCCAGCTGACAGTAACTATCGACGATAAGAAGGTCGCCGTTTCGGTATGCTCTTATTCTCCTGATGAACCCATTAAAATATATTTTGATAAGGAAGAAAAAGACGCTTAACAATCACTCATAGGAAAGGATAAAAATGGATTTTAAACAGATAACTGAAATCTACAAATACAAAACCGAGCTTCACGCACACTCGCTTCCCGTAAGCGGTTGTGGCAAATTCACTCCCAAAGAGGTCGTAGAAATTTACTCGGCTGAAGGCTGTAATACGATCACGCTTACAAACCATATTACACCCAACTACCTAATTAAAAGAACCGCTGACGAGTTGTCGGAATATTACCTCAACGACTACTACCAAGCCAAAGAGGCGGCGCAAAAATACGGCATGAACGTTGCGCTTGGTATTGAGATTCGCTTCGCGGACTCTAACAACGACTACCTCGTTTACGGCGTATCTCCCGATGACATGACTCGCATAATAGAGCTTTTAAGCACTGATATTTCAACCTTCTACCGAGAGTTTAAGAACGACAAGAACGTCATTCTTCACGCTCATCCGTTGCGTTCAAATATGGATCACACACCTATTGGCTCTGTTGACGGAATAGAAACCTTTAACACGCACCCGGGACACAATTCGCAAATAGGACTTGCCACAAAATTCGCGAAGAAGCACGACCTTATCGTAAGCGGCGGAAGTGATTTTCACGAGGCAGGCAGACAAGCGACCTGCCTTATGAGAACTAAAAAGCCAATGCTTGATTCCTACGACATAGCAGAGGCGCTGAAATCGCGCGACGTGATCTTTGACCTTACGGGACACATCGTAATTCCCTATCTTTAATAAGTCTTTAATAAGCGAGAAAGGAAAAAATCATGGCAAAAAAATATACTTGGAAGATAAATGAGCCTCAAGAGAACGCTGAGCCTATCGAGCACACCGTCACACTGAGCTGCTCCTTTATTACGGGCAAGGCGCTCATAGGCATTGACGGCGACGAATACGACATCAGCGTTAAACCCTTTTCACTGCGCGGAACGAGCCAGGTGTTCAGACTCGGCGAGGAAGCCGCAGTTATCGAATTTCCTAAGAAGGGCGAGCCCCGCGTATTGGTTGAGGGCGAGCTTATTCCCTCGGTTTAAAAAAGCAAGGCTCAAATTGTATTCTTAAGTACAGTTTGGAAATTCATCGCTTATAGATATAAAAAGCACGAAGAATTGTTAAAAATCCCTCGTGCTTTTTCTAATCATAGGTTTTTATACTATATTATCTTTCGGGGGGTGAATATCCTTGGATTTTGTACCGAGCTCCGTCAGAGTTAGCCTTCCCCAGTGGGGGAAGGTGGCATTGACGAGCCGCTCATGCGAGTCAATGACGGATGAGGTGTAAAAAATGTCCTTTCTCAAATAGACACCTCATCCACCGCTATCGCGGTCCCCCTTCCCCCGCTGGGGAAGGCTTATTGTTACAATAGCTTTAATCTGCAAAATTTAATTTTCATATGATCTTGATTTTCTTTGGTCGTCGGCAAGAATGGAACATTCTTGCACGGAGCGTAGCGGAGTTTACGCACGCCACCTCTACTAATATTTGACTTTATTCGGTATTTATTTTTTTATCGCCATAGTCTCTACTTAACCCCGCAACTATGACAGGTTTTTCAGAATACAAAAAGAGCAAGGCTTGAAGCCTTGCTCTTTTTTAGCTGAACTCAATTTTAAATTAGTTGAGCTCTGCGAAGTACTTAATGGTGCGAACCATCTGGCTGGTGTAGGAGTTCTCGTTGTCGTACCAAGAAACAACCTGTACCTGGTAGGTATCGTCGTCGATCTTTGCAACCATGGTCTGAGTTGCATCGAAGAGAGAGCCGTAACGCATACCGATAACGTCGGAGGATACGATCTCGTCGGTGTTGTATCCGAAGGACTCGGATGCAGCAGCCTTCATTGCAGCGTTGATACCGTCAACAGTTACGTCAGTACCCTTAACAACAGCTACGAGGATAGTCGTAGAACCGGTGCAGGTAGGAACTCTCTGTGCAGAACCGATAAGCTTGCCGTTGAGCTCGGGGATAACAAGGCCGATAGCCTTTGCAGCGCCGGTGGAGTTAGGAACGATGTTCTGTGCGCCTGCACGTGCACGGCGGAGGTCACCCTTTCTGTGAGGACCGTCGAGGATCATCTGGTCGCCGGTGTAAGCGTGAACAGTGGTCATGATACCGCTCTGGATAGGAGCGTACTCATTGAGTGCCTTTGCCATGGGAGCAAGGCAGTTGGTGGTGCAGGATGCTGCAGAGATGATCTTGTCATCTGCAGTAAGAGTCTTCTCGTTTACGCTGTAAACGATGGTCTTGAGGTCCTTTCCTGCGGGAGCAGAAATAACAACCTTCTTTGCGCCTGCGTTGATGTGAGCCATAGACTTCTCGGTGGAGCAGTAGAAACCGGTGCACTCGAGAACAACGTCTACGCCAAGCTCACCCCAAGGGCAGTTAGCAGCGTCCTTTTCAGAATAGATCTTGATGGTCTTTCCATCAACAGTGATGCTGTCCTCTCCAGCCTCAACGGTATCTGCGAGAGCGTACTTGCCCTGTGCAGTGTCGTACTTGAGAAGGTGAGCGAGCATCTTAGGATCGGTAAGGTCGTTGATTGCAACTACCTCGTATCCCTCTGCGCCGAACATCTGTCTGAATGCAAGACGTCCGATACGGCCAAAGCCGTTAATAGCAACTTTAACTGACATGATAAAATATCCTCCGTTAAATATAATTTTTTACTGCTTTTATAAAACAGCGTTTATCAATTATATATTTTAACTCATTTTTTGTAAATATACAAGGGGTTTGACGAAATTTTATCAATTTTGTATGATTGCACTATTTTTGCCTAAAATTTCCTACATTATGGTCATATTACCCACAACTTAGCACAAAAAACGCTCTCGGAATTCTCTGCCGAGAGCGTTTTTTGTGCTGATCAATGCTTTGCTTTATATTCGCCAAGTGCCTTTGCGAGCTGGTCGGGGCAAGAGGTGGGCTTAAAGCCACAGCGTATTCCCGAGAGGCGCTCAATTGCCTCGTCCACGTCCATACCGACGAGCAATCTCGATACTCCCTGCGTATTTCCCGCGCAACCTCCGACTATTTTCACAGCCGTTATTTTTCCGTCCTCTACCTCTATTTCCATGCGTCTTGAGCAAACGCCGTTTGGCGTGTAGGTTATCTTCTCCATTTTTTACTCCTGTTAATATCTTAATATCCGATCATTTAATTACGTAAAGCCCCAAGGGGGTATATTTTGAATATTCCTCGTTGATGTAAAGCGCCAATGCGTCCGCACCCGAGCCCTCAAAATCTATTGAAAAATAGTAATTGCGTTTAAGCTCGTCGTAAGCCACGGGCTGTGTTCCCACAGACGTCACCCTGCCGCCAAGTTCTTTTGAAGCGAGCAAAATATCACCAAACAACTCTGAATTCTCATCAATAAGCGAGAATTCAAATCTTTTTATTCGCTGTGACTCATTCCCTGCCTCGACTGTGCGACCTACAAGAGCAAAGGTAATGCCGTCCGAGTCGTCGTCCGTTTCACACAAGGTAACGTCGCATATTTTGAGCTCGTATCTATCTATCATCGAGTAGAAGGAATAAAGCTTCCCCTCCCTCTTGTTTTCAATAGGCAATATGCAAAACTCGCACACATTATCAAAAACCGCCTCGCAAGCCTCCAAAAAGCTGCCGACGTACATAGCCTTTGCTCCTTTTTTAGTGTTAGAAAAGGATAGAAAAGCATCGTCACTTCTTCTGTTTCGTACGTAGGCTATCTTATCGCGTGTTTTCCCATCTGACGCCTCTCCGCTCAGATAGAGATTTTTAAGTTTAATGGACTCTTTAAGTCGAGAATCCTCGCACATAACCCGACAGACACGCGCCTTGTTTTTTGCATCAGGTTCCTGACAAAGCTCGCAAAAGCGCGAATAGATGCCGTCAACACCAAAATCGGAATACTGTTCGATAAGATGCTCTGCGAGCATTTCTACGGACACACCCATTTGCTTTTTTGTGGAGTTGAGTCTGTTGTGTAGCAGGTGAATATTTTCACCCAATACATCGGCTTTATTATGATGCTTCTCCATAACACCAATTAAAGCTTCATAAGAATATCGAAGCTGTCCTTCATAAACTCCTGCATTTCCTCGGCAGAAAATTTCTTCTGCGAAAGCAATGAGAGCTTATAAAGATACGATGCCGTAAGCTTCGCCTTTTCGGGGTCAGTTTCTGCCGCCGTGCAAAGCTTCTCATACATAGGAGATGCGGTATTGAGAACGAATGTGCTTTCCGTCATTCCCGACATGTCACCCATGTTGTACATTCTCATCATTTCTTCCATTCTTCTGGACTCCTCGGAAACGTTGAGAATTGCGGGAATACTCTCATTTTTAAGGTTATCGAACTTAAGGGTCACCTTTTCTCCGACCACCTCGGAAAGCACCGTCTTGAGCGCCTCATTTTCCTCTACCGTTCCCTCGCCCTTGATAACGTCGGCAACGTCAGAGTCTACGCGAACGAATTTAACGTTTTCCATGTACGACTCGAGCAAGGTGGCAAACTGCGTATCTATCGGGTGCTCAAAGAGTGCGACCTCAATGCCCTCTGCCTCAAACATGGAAATATACTGCGCCTGAAGCGCCTTGTCGGTAGCGTAATAGACCGTATTCTCATGCTTCTCCTTAGCCGACTCGAGATACTCGTCAAAGCTCTTTGCGTCGCCGCCCGTAAGCGTCAGAAGAAGCGCCTTTTTAGTTCTGTCGTAGAACTTTTTGTCGCGCATGCAAGCATATTTTATGAAAGGACTTATATCCGACCAAATTTTCGCGTACTCATCTCTTTCGTTATTGCAAAGCGAGGTAAGCTTATCTGCAACCTTTTTGACAATATGCGCGGAGACCTTTGAGACGTAGGTATTTGTCTGCAAATAGCTTCTCGACACGTTGAGCGGAAGCTCTGGGCAATCAAGCACGCCCTTGAGCATGAGCAGGTACTCGGGAATTACTTCCTTTATATTGTCCGCAACGTATACCTGATTATAGTAAAGCTTTACCTGTCCCTCTATGGTTTCGTACTCGTTAGCAAGCTTGGGGAAATAAAGTATTCCCTTGAAATTGAGGGGGTAGTCCGCATTGATATGAATATGGAAAAGCGGCTCGCGATAGTCGCTAAACACCTTTCTGTAAAAGTCGGAATATTCCTCTTTTTCGCACTCCGACGGGGTCTTTTGCCAGAGCGGAAGCTTTTCGTTGACGGGCTCTGCCGCCTTTTCTTCTCCGTCCTTTACCTCTGCCGAAGCGTCAACAAGGTATATGTCCTCGGGCATAAATGCGCAGTACTTTTCAAGCATAGCGCGGATCTTGGAAACGGAAAGATATTCCCTCTCCTCCTCTGCTATATGCATAACCACAGCCGTTCCGTGCTCTGCCTTATCTGCCAATTCCATCTCGTACTCGCCATTTTCGTTGCATATCCAACGAACTGAGTCCGTATCAGTATACGACTTGGTGATCACCTCCACCTTATCACTTACCATAAAGGACGAATAGAAGCCCAATCCGAAGTGTCCGATAATGCCGTTCTTTGCGCCGTCGGACTCGTTTTCGTATTTTTCAATAAATTCAACTGCGCCCGAAAGAGCTATATTGCAGATATACTTGGTAAGCTCCTCCTCGGTCATGCCTATTCCGTTATCCTCGACAGTAAGCGTTCCCGCCTCCGAGTCAACGGTGACTGTTATGCGGTAGCTCTCGTCCGTCGCCTCGCGCACACCCAAGGATTCGAGTCTGCGAAGCTTGGTTATCGCGTCCGTCGCGTTTGAAACTATTTCGCGAAGAAATATATCCTTCTCGGAATAAAGCCACTTCTTGATTATCGGAAATATATGCTCTCGATCGACAGATATTCCGCCGTTCTTACGATTGTTCTCCATTATTTTTGTCCTCCACATCAGACTTGTCCAGTGACTGATCCTTACCAGTATTTACGGCATCGCGCTTACTTACGCGGTTCTTCTTTTCTTTTTCCTTCTTTTTTTTGAAAAGCTTATGCTCGAATTTGTAATACAGTTTTCTTACCAGAGGCACGTGGACCTTATGAGGATCTATCACGTCATCCTTGTGGTAATACTCCGCCGTATCTATCGGCTTACCCTTGCTTTGCAGACGCGTTTCTATAAGCTCCTTTATAATTGTGATAAACACAGCAAACACGGGAACACCGATTATCATACCGATAATCCCAAAGTACTCGCCCATTACAATTATGGCTATAATTACGCTGAGCGAGCTGATTCCCGTTTTTTCTCCTAATATCTTAGGGGTTATGATATTGCCCTCTATCTGCTGAACGATTATGATCAAAATGATGAAGAGGATCGCCTTCTTGGGATCTACTATGAAAATGATAAGGAACGACGGTATTGCTCCAATTATAGGACCGAAGATCGGAATAATATCCGTAACTCCTATAATTGCGGAAATAAGGAACGGGTACGGCATTCTGAACAGCATCATAAGCGCAAGCATTATAAACATAACGCAAAGTGAGCCTAAGACCTTACCAACGAAATATCCAAGAAACGTTTTATGCGTTATGCCCACGTACTTGCTTACTCTCTCCATATACGTATCGGACAGAACAGCATTTCCGAACTTTCTCGTCTGTGCCAAAAGTCTTTCCTTGGAAACAAGCATATACACGGCAATAAATATACCGAGGATCGTATTTGTGACACCCGTAAACATTCCCGTTGCGTACTGAATAGCCTTGTTCTTAATAAAGTCAAACACACCGCCGGAAACTGCAAAAAAGTCGAGAATTGCGTTATTTATATCGTCCTTGCTTACGTATTCACTATCACCGGGGATTATATTTCTGACTACATCGTTTATTAAATTTGCCGTTTTTGAAACGTGCTCGTCATAGTCTCCGATAAACTGCTCTGCGGCGCTGATAAGCTCAGGGATAAACATCCAAAGAAGAATTGCAAAAAATGCAGCCGCCACCAAAAGCGTGCACGCTATAGAAAGCGCTCTGCGTACGCCCTTCTTCTCTATCTTAACGAAAACCTTAAATTCAAAAAATCGAAGCAGAGGATTCAAAATATAGGCGATCCCCGCACCTATGATTATTGGAGAGAATATGGCCATAGCCGAAGAAAAGAAGCCTGAAATAGCCCCGAAATTAACAATTGCGTAAAACAGCACAAATGCTATTACCACGAGCATCAGCACAATCGCAAGTCCCTTCTTTTTATTCTCAAAAAATTTCATAAAAGCCCTCCAATCAAGCTCAAATCGCGATATCAAAATAAAACCGCTACATATTATATTATTTTACATTTTTTTTGCTCACAAGTCAATAGTATTTTTCTTTTTTTACATATTTATCACATTTTATATCAATTCACTTGAAAAAAAGCAAAAAATATGATATATTTATTTAAAGCTTAATTTAGGAGATACGACATGGCAGAAATTGCGCGCAAGGCGTTTGCAAAAATAAATCTTCATCTTGACGTAACGGGTATCCGTGAGGACGGCTTCCACAGCGTAAGCACCGTCATGCAGAGCGTTTCGCTTTATGACGAGGTGTACGTTTCGCTCTCGGACATCGAGGGCTTTACGCTCTCGTGCGACGTCTCGGGTGTTCCGCTTGACGAAAAAAATCTTGCAGCTCGTGCGTTTATTGCATACAAAGCCGCTACGGGTATGCCCTGCGGCGCGCATATTTCAATAAAGAAGCGCATACCTATGGCGGCAGGTCTTGCCGGTGGCAGTGCGGATGCCGCAGCTACTCTCCTTGCGCTCAACGAACTTTGCGGACAGCCTCTGTCTGTCTCGGAGCTTTGCGAGATAGGCGAGAGCCTTGGCTCGGACGTACCTTTTTGCATCGTTGGCGGCACGGCTTTTGCCGACGGCAAGGGCGAGGTGATTCACCCCTTCCCCTCTATGCCCGAATGTACAATTGTAATCGCATGCGGCGGTGAGGGTGTTTCAACACCTGAGGCTTATCGAACTCTTGACCGAATTTATAACAATTTTTCCTCTGCCGAGGATTACACACCCACCAATATTACCCCACTGTGTGAGGCGGCGAGTGTAAACGATATATTCGCAGTATCAAATAGTCTTTACAATATTTTTGAAGAACCCATACTGTCTACTCGCCCTGTAGCCGCTAAATTAAAGAGCGTAATGCTTGAATGCGGCGCACTTGAAGCTATGATGAGCGGCAGCGGACCGTCTGTCTTTGGTATTTTCACCGACGAAAGTGCCGTAAAGCTCGCGTGCGAGAAGATCAATCAGCTCGGTTTAACCCCACACGTTTGCAAGCCAAAGAACTAATACAACGGAGCGCTCCTATGGGGCGCTTCTCTATTTTTCAAAATATACTTGACAAAACAGCTTTATTGTGGTATAATACCGTAAAATACATAATGATTTTGAATAGGAGAACTGCACTCGTGGGCAACGGCGATAGTGACGGGAACTGTCGAAGTACCTTGAACGCAACCGAATAATTTTCTTTGACGCATAACTTTGGAAGAGATTCTGGGCTATGCTTTTTTGCGTTGTTGCACCTCTTTTTAAAAATCTTATTATTTATCCGTTCTAACGGAAATACATTTTCTTTATTTAGGAGTTTAAAAAAATGCCTGACGGTAGTTTATGGATGATCATTACTATGGTCATCTGCCTTATCTTTTCCGGTTTCTTCTCTGCAAGTGAGACAGCCTTTACCTCGTTTAACAAAACGAGAATGAAAAACAGAGCCGAGGAGGGTAACAAAAGAGCCGCGCGCGTACTTAAAATGAGTGAAGGCTACGACAAGCTTCTCTCAACGATACTTGTTGGTAACAACATAGTTAATATTCTTCTTTCCTCTGTTGCGACGGTTTGGTTTATAGCGCTTTTGAAAAACACGAGCGTTTCGGGATATGCTTCCGCAATATCCACAGCCGTAATAACCGTAATCGTTCTTATATTCGGTGAGATCACTCCCAAAAGCCTTGCAAAGGACCACCCTGAGGGCTTTGCGATCGCTGTTTCGGGCTTCCTTAAAGCCATTGTCGTGATCCTCACTCCCATAAACTTCATATTCATGCTTTGGAAAAAGCTTGTTACTATGATCTTCAAGCCCTCCGAGGAGGAAGCCATCACCGAGGGTGAGGTGCTTACGCTTATCGACGAGGCGCACGAGGACGGTAGCATTGACGAATATAACAAGGAGCTTATCGAAAACATATTTGAGTTTGACGACCTCACCGCAGGTGAGATAGCAACTCACCGCACGGAGATCACCATGCTCAAGATGGACGACTCCGAGGAGGAGTGGAACGAGGTTATCAACAACAACCGCTTCACTCGCTTTCCTGTTTACGGTGAAAGTGTTGACGATATCGTCGGAATTCTTGATGCCCGCGCTTATTTCCGCCTTGAGGACAAGAGCCGCGATAACATACTCGCGCACGCTATAACTCCCGCTTATCTCGTACCCGAAACGGTAAAGGCTGACGTGCTTTTCAGAAACATGAAGGCTAAACGTGAATTTTTCGCAATCGTTCTTGACGAATACGGCGGAGTACGCGGTATCGTTACTCTTACGGATATTATCGAATGTCTTGTCGGCGAAATAACCGAATCCGACGACGAGGAAGAAGCAGAGGAGCTTATCTGTATCCTTGACGAAAACAAGTGGCAGATCAACGGTACGACGCCTATGGGTGACGTTGAGGAGGCACTTGGTGTTGACCTCTTTGACGAGGACTCGGAAACGTTCGGCGGATATGTTCTCGGCATTTACGGTTCTATTCCCGAGGACGGAGCTTCATTTGAGCTTTCTACCGAGGTACTTGATATCTTCATTGAGTCCATAAAGGACCACAAGATCGAAAAAGCTATCGTTTCTCTTAAGGCTGCTGACGCAGAGGAAGCAGTTGAAGAAAAAGAATAATATTTTGGGGTGTGGTTTTGCCACACCCTTTTTTGTTATATAAATTTACAAATTATTGTTGAAATGAAAAAGAATATGTGCTATACTGTTTGGGTACACTACCGAAAGGAACAACTGACACGATGTTCGTATTAAAGCTTATAAAAAAATGGCTCTCTCACACCTGCGTTTATTTTACGGTAATGACCTTGTTCTATATGATAGTTCAGGCTATCGTCAACGTAAACGACGAAGCGCTTTTGCTTGACGCAGGCAGAACAGCTCTCTTTTTCGTATTTTCTCTCTTGGTAGCTTTGGCTAATACGGTTCTCACCGTAGACAAGCTTGCAACTGCACTCAAGGTCGTAATACATTTCATTATCGTGATGTTTGCGTTTTACGCTTGCCTCTTGCTTCCCCTCTCCATGCCCGCATCGAGTGTTTTCGTCGGACTTATCTTCGCGGCAGTCGTTTACGCAATTATTATGGGACTCGTTGCGCTCTTCCGTACAAGATATAAGAGAATTTCGGAAAATCACGAGAATTACGAAAAGAAGTTCAACAAAAAAACGAAATAAAGCTGTCGTTGCTCCCAAAACAATTCGGGGGTTGTCGAAAGTGAAAAATACAATAAAAAAGCTATCGCTTACAGTCGCTCTCTCGTTGGCACTCACGCTCGTTTCCTGCAGGGACTCGGCGCGTGCCCTTGCCGACACAGGTACTGACACGCAAAACGCGTCCGTACCCACGGAAAAGACGGAGGACTATATCGATAGCTTTATTTTTTTTGGTGAATCAACCACCTATCACATGAAAAGCCGTGAGGTCTTGGCGGGCGGCAGGAACACAAATCAGGTATGGGCGCCAAGTAGCGGCACGGTAAACCTTGATACCACAACTGCCTCTCTAAAAATAATATTCCCTGAAACGGGTGAGGAAATAACGCTCGCAGAGGCGCTCAGAACGGCGCTGCCACAGCGCATCATGCTAACGTTCGGGCTCAACGGCGCGACCTACAAAATAAAAAAGGGTGAGGAATATTTCCGCGCATGTTATCTCTCGCTCATAAATATGATACGCGAGTCGAGTCCGAGCACTAAAATTTATTTGCAATCCTGCTTCCCTGTTTCAAGGTCAATGGATATGAGCGCATACACAGTTGACGCGCGCACACTCAACGAATATATCGACATCATAAACACATGGTCTGCGCGGCTTGCATCTGACGAGGGCTTATATTACGTTGACAGCGCGCCGTGCCTTAAGGACGGGGACGGCTTTCTTATGAGCCAGTACGACAGTGGCGACGGCTTTCACCTAAACCGCGCGGCATACGAAAAAATTCTTGAATATATAAGGGTCAACCGCCCAACGGAGGACAACGAATGAAAAAATTATTTGCTATTATACTCGCATTATTTTTAATGGCTTTTCTTCCCTCTTGCAAAAAGTCAGGCTTTGAGGACTCCGTAAGCTGCGCGCAGCTCGGCGAGGTAATGAAAGCGACGGTAATCGACGGGCAGGAATATATTCAGCACGACCAAACGCATCGCGACCTTTATTTTGACGATGAAGAATACCACGACTCTTTTTCTGCTTACTCCGCAAACACCTCGGATATAAGCGAATTCGGCATTTTTCACGCACCGAGCGAAAAGGCAGCTGACGAGCTTTATGACGAGATACGCGACTACGTCAGTGATATGCAGGAGGAGCAACGCGCATTCATTGCAAGCTACGCGCCCGAGGAGCTTACGAAGCTTGACGCGGCAAAAGTTAAGAAATTTGGTAATTACGTCGTTTACACCGTTCTCCCCAAGGATACGGCAAACGCGGTGATGGGCGAGATTGAAAAATATTTGAGTAAATAAAATTGTATCAGCTGATGTTTATTTACAGCAAGCCTTCCCTCGTAGGAAAGGCTAAATAAAAGGGCGAAGAAATCGCCCTTTTGTATTTATTGCGCTTTTTCGGTCGTATATGAAAGAGGAATTGCGTATACAGCTTCGTATATATTCTTCCACACCTCGCTGTTTTTCTCCATCATATTATTCATGTTTACCCTGTATGAAACACCCTCTGCGGGATAGATCGGCTCGGAAATATTTATGGTATATTCCTGAATCGGGAAGCCGTCCTCACCTATAATATCGGAGTCCTGCATGGTTATAAAGCACGGCAGCACGGGTACGTTATTCTTTGCCGCTAAAAGATACGCTCCACTCTTTAAGGGCTTGGGCTTGCGGTAATTCCACCACATGCTCTGCTCGGGGTAAACCAGCACGAAATGCCCGTCATTTAGTATTTGTGTCACTGCATTGTTAAATTTTCGCAGCGTTTGATGATTTGAAGAAAGCGGCAACGTATTGCAATTACGCATCAGAAAGCCGTAAAAGCCGGGGAATGAGGTATAGTTACCCTCGCGTATCACTCTGTAAAAGGTTCTTCCCTGCTGATTTGCCGCCTCGTAGGCAAGCTGTATGGCAAAGCTGTCAAAGGCGTTGAAATGATTACAGGTTATAACAGCTCCGCTATCAAGATTTCTAAAATGCTCCAAGCCCTTGATTTCCTTTATTATCAGCTTTTTTGAGTCAATGAGATCATACACGAAGCGTCTTGCTATCATATACGCAAATTTGGTTTTCAGTCTTTCTCTTGCGCTCCTTTTGACGTACTCTATTTCATCGGGCAACAGCTCCCGCGAGGGCGGATCGTCCTCGACGTCCTCGTCGAAGCGCCCCGCTCTTTCATACTCCTCTATTCTTTTGAGTATTGCGACTCGCTCCTGCGCGCGATGCTCTTTGTCCATGCGCACACGAAAATTATCCTCTCTCTCGGTTTCAAAAATCGCAAGCTCAATCAGGCGCTCCGCCGAGCGTCGGTCGCGATCCCTTTGCGCGTCGGTGTATCCAGAAAGCTCATCGACGATCTCCCCGTATACGCTTGTACGCTTTGCATATTCCCAGAAGTGCTCGCCGTGCAGACAGTCCGAGTAGTGCCAAGGCTTATTTGTCATTATATAGTGAATGATCTTGGCTTCTCTTACGTCGTGCGGAATTTCTCCGAAAACCTCAGTGTTCCAGCGCCCGTCGAGCCAATATACGTGATCCTTACATATCAGATTTAGGTAATCCTCGTCCTGCGTGACTACGAAATTATATTCGCGCAAGTATCTTACAAATTTATCAAGCACGAAATGACTTCTGAATTGCTCGCAATTGATAAGAAGCACGCCTGCGTTAAAGAAATTGTACCTCGAAACGCCTACGACTCGCTCAGCATACGTACCGAATGCATCGACTTGAAGCATAGCCTGCTCGTGGCACGCGCCAAGGTAATTATCCCCTATCTCCGTGTTGTAAAGCTCGCTTATATCCCCCGTAACCACAGTATCACTGTCGATATATATAGCCTTATCGTATTCGCTAAACATCTCGGCAATAAAGAAACGGTAATAGGTTGTTTTTGAATAATAGTCGCGCAGAGGGAGCCTGTCGGCAATCTTATTAAGACACTCCGCGACGTCGGCAAAAATTATCTCGTTATCCCCGTCCGCAAGCTCGTATGCGATTGCTTTCTTATCCTCGGAAATCCCCGAGTGAAGTATATAAAAACGGTATTTATATTCTCTTGATGCATTATCAATTGCCGACCGAATAGAAACGGCGGTAAACTTGAGAAATCCCTCGTCGCAGGCATAAAATACAGGTATTATCGGCTTATTCATGCTTTTTCCACCTCTCTTTTAAATTTTTCTTTAAGGTACAGATATTCATAGAGAATTTCGTCGAATTCGTAATATCCGTAGATCTTATGGACACGGCTCACCTGCCCCTGCTTGACGTTTTTGACGTGAGTATAAGGCAGCCAGAAAAGCCTCTTCGAAAAATGTCTTACGACCGTATTTTTAAGCAAAAACTTTTGATCGTTGAATTTTTGGGGCAAGAGCCTTTTTCTTTCGGTATTTATTCTTATTGCCGTTTGGTCGGGAAACGCGAGCTTTCTTTTACGCAGCTCGTCTCGCGCCTTTGCAAAGAGTCCTGTTTCTCTTATTTTTTCCAAATTGAGAAGCAGTACCCCTGAATTTATATAATTTGGATTGACGAGATACTTTCCGTAATGATCGCGCGCTGCGGCATACTCGTATTTCTCTATGTCCACGTCATACAAAAGCCGTATATCTCGGTTAAAAAGAATGTCCGCGTCAAGGTACAATATTTTGCTCGGCATGCCGTCAACCAGATCCGCAAGTACGCGCAACATGGCATAAGGCGAGTAGCTACTCGCTTCATTCGGGCAGCCTCGTAGCTCCCTTTCATAAATCTCCTTTACATCAATTAGCACTACCCGATTTTCGGAGTTATACTCCTTTACGACCTTCTCTAAAAACGATGCACTCTGTGGACTTATTGCGCGAAAAGCGGGGTTTAGATCTGTAAGCTCTAACGTATAAAGATAAAACGTAAACGGCTCTTTCGTTTGCGTCCGTTTAAGTATTGACAAGGCGCAGGTGAGCATGCCGTCAAGCACCTTATCATTTCCGCAAAACAGAATATTAATCATTTGTAGACTCTTTTCTTACACATTTTACGTATTTTATTTGCTCCACAAAAGAACTTTGCGAGCGACGGCACATCGTCCTATATATTCTGTCGCGCAGCTCCTTTCTGCTTGCCTTGGGAGTAAGCGAGAAGTCGGGATAAAACGGACCGTCAACGTAGGTAACTATCCTCGGCTTTCTTGAAAATCTTCTTTTTTGATAGGTATTCGTAAAGCAAAACGACGGCGCGCCGAGCTTCACGGGATAGTAAAAGGAGTCGTCCCTAAATGGGCGGATTTTGGTGTAGTATGGCCAGACGTGCGCCTCGGGGTAAATAATTATTCCATTTTTTTCGCTTATTCCTTGCTCGACAGCCGCCAAAAATTTTTTATACGCCTTCACGCTATCCGGCAAAGGCAGCGCACCGAGCGCGGGGGTTATATGTCCAAGCACGGGGATCGACACGTTTGCGGGATTTACAATTACGTAATTCCGCTTTGGCAGATTTATAAAATGCGGAATAAATGCGTCGCCTATATCCTGCGTATGATTTCCGTATAAAAAATACCCCTCACCCTTAAAGTCTTTAAGAATATTATTCCCTTTTATCTCGTGATGAAACACTGCATTGTTATAGAAAAATGCAATCGGTGTAAAAATTATTCTGTACCAGAAAAAATGAGCCGTATTTCCCAAAAGCGAGTCATTGCAGTATTTATAATTTTCGTCTATTCTCTTGGGCTTTATCTGCTTTACGGAAAAGTCATCGTTCAATTCGTCGCTGTAATAAATTATTTTCCTCTTATCCATAATCCCTCGCCTTACATCGATATAAATATTATCTATCGTGCTTGTTCATGCTACTCTATGTAGTATTTGATACTATATTACCACAACAAACTATTTTTGTCAATAACTTATTATATGGATTTCGAGTGTTTTTATACTAAAACGAAAAAAGCACATCTGCTTTGCAGATGTGCTTTTTTGGTGGGCCATCAGGGACTCGAACCCCGGACCAACCGGTTATGAGCCGGTTGCTCTAACCAACTGAGCTAATGGCCCGCTATTGCGGACTTGAATATTATACCTCAAAGCGATACATTTGTCAATACGTTTTCGGAAAAAAGTTTTATTAAATTTCCTTTTTTTATATTCGACCGAATTTTATTGTTTTAGCAAGCGTATCGTGCTATGCTTTTAGCATATACATATAAAAAAAGGAGTTTACAATGATTAAAATGAGAAAAATATCTTTTATTATCTGTGCGCTCACTCTCTTACTTATATCGACCTCGTGCGCCGTGAGTAAGGCGCACGACAACGATCAAGGCGATATTTCCGCTCTTGAAAGTCAGATAGCTGACCTTCGCGAAAACCAAAGCGCGGCTGACTCGGAAAGCGCAAAGCTGCTTGCAGAGCTGCTCGCAGAGCTTTCCGCTCTCAAGGGGGAGACGGACTCCGCCGCGTCCGACACCCTCTCAGACACGGCTGACACCCAAGCGTCCCTCGAGGTATTCAGCTACACGGTAAGTGAGGACACCGCAACCATAACCAAATACAACGGAACTGACAAAAACGTAGTGATCCCCTCCTCTATTGACGGCTATGCCGTTCGCGCGATCGGTGACAGAGCGTTTGCGGGCACTGATATTAAGAGCGTCATTATTTCAAACGGTGTAAAGGAGATTGGGTGGTTCGTCTTTGAAAACTGCCCAAAGCTCCATTCCGTCACGGTGCCAAAAAGCGTAGAGGATATCGGCTACGACGCCTTTGGCAGCACGGGCTCTGCGGTGACGCTTTATTGCCATAACGGCTCGTTTGCCGCCTCTTACGCCAAAAGCTACGGTCTTTCCTATGCTCTAATTTAAAAAAACTCTTGACCTACTCCCTCTTATGTTGTATAATATTCTTATATATTTTATTTATTTTAAGAGGGGGGTGACGTCTTGGGCAAATACGTAAAAAATTTAACACTTAAATTAAAGAGCAAGCTTACGTTCAAGCGTGTTGTAGTTGCGCTAGTCGTCGCCATGACTGTTCTTCTCCCCAGCACGTTTGCGATAATTACAGTCATTCAGTCGCAGTTTAATTTTGAAGATTCCGCCAAAATACATACCGTTTCCCTTTACGACAAGAATTCGCGCCTGCTTTTTTTTGAGAATATGACGGCAGATACCGAGGACGAAAATTCCTTGGTAGACATATTCACGAATATCCATGAAAGCTTAGAGCCTATAAGCGCGAGCGACGTGGAGCCGCTTGAGATAGAGCCGCTTATAGTAGAGCTCAAAAGCGACGTAAAGACCGAAAAGCTTAAATGCTTTTTCTCTATGACCGGCGAGGGCGCGTATTGCACGGGCAGCGACGGAAGATATTACTCTATCGAGGACAATGACAACGAGCTTTTCCTCGGCTCTAAATTTGCCGAAACGCTTTACAGCGTTGCTTCTCCCCCAAGTCTTACCACCGCCGACGGTGACACGGTGCTCCTGTGTGATACGTCGTGGTACTACAAAAACAGAGACGGCATAGACCTTTTAGCAGAAAAGATAGAAAAGGCCAATACGGGTATTCCCTACATCTTTTCGGAAAGCATTTCCCTTTCCTTTACAAGCGCGCCCGACTCCGTTTTTGTTGAAGTATTTGACGGTGATGAGCGGCTCGAATGCACCCTCGATGAACTTGAAAATTTACCTCTTAATAACCACAGCGGCATACGTATTCTTATATCAGCACAATGGGAAGATCACGACGAGCGTGAATTTCGCGGAACTGCCACGTACGATTTTACAGCGGAGATACACAACCGCTCCGAGTTTTTCCTAAGTACTGACAAGCTTTCCGTCGGTGAGTTCGCTTTCGTAAGGATCACCGAGGTCTCCGAGGCTTCAAAGCTTTCGTTTAAATCTGATGACAGCAGCTTTTATTTAAAATTTATCATAAGTGGAAATGAAGCATACGCCGTGCTTCCGTGGAGCTTGTTAGAGGGCAAGGAAAGCGTTGATTTTACACTCAACTACGGCGCTTCTTCCCGTTCGTTTACTCTTTCGGCTGCTGAGCCGTTCCTCTACACGTCAAAAGAGTTCATGACTGTCTCAGAGGACATAGGCTTAACCCCATCGGCGATAAATTCAGCGCCCCTCAAATACGTTTTCTTTACATCTGCCACTTATTCGCAAAATCCCGAAGTGTTTGAAAAGGTGCTCGGCTTTGGAAAGAGCGATCCCAAGGGCGACGGCGCTCCCTCGTTCTGTGATACGTACGTATGCAAGGATACGCGCGGCGCTTCTGTCGGTGCTCTCATGGGCGGTAGGGTGATTGCTGTCGGAACCCTTTCCGGCTCAAAATTCGTTGCAATTGACTCAGGGCTCGGTATTAGAACCTGGTATCTTTATCTATCGTCAGCGGACGTATCCGTTGGAGATACGGTGAGCGCGGGTGACGTGATAGGAAAAACGGGAGCGTTTCCGAACAATGAGCAGGACGGATTCTGTGTTGCGGTAAGCTATAACGACACGTTTATTGACCCCGCTTTTATTATAAAATAAACATAAAAGAGCAATTACAGGTGTTTTACCCTGCAGTTGCTCTTTTTTATATTCTTCATTTATTTAAGCCATGCATAAATCCCTTGATGTCGGCAGAGCAAACGTCACCGCCGATAACCTTATTTCTGTAAACGAGGATATTTGCGTAAACCGTTCCGCTGTATCCGTCGTAATTGGTGATCTCGTATGTATATCGGTAGACCTTTTTGCCCTTATATTTGGAAAGGTCCAAGCCCTGAGATTTTTGTATCTCGTTGTATGCCGAAAAGATCTTGTCAAACTGCTCGGGCACGCTCACCTCGACGCTCTCGATGGCATCAGGCTTTACCTGCCAGCCAAACTGTCCGAGAAAAGCAATTCTGTCCTCGTTTGTCTTTATTCCGCCGTAATTTATTTTTCCGTCGGCAGACGCGGACACGTCATCTCCGACTGCTACAACGGGAATAAACGCAATAAGCGTAATTAGTGTGGCAAGAGCTACGCACAACACCGCACAAAACTTTATCGTGCTCGCCTTTAAAGAATAGATAAACATAAAAATCCTCCCGCAATATAATTCTACTCAATTATATTTATGAAAGAGGATTTTTATGCTAAATGAAGTTTTGTATTTGATTTATCGGGTAAAGTAAAACTTTTTCTCGTGAGCCGACACGCTGTGTGCAAGTCCTACGAGCATATACATAGCAAGGAGCGACGAGCCGCCTGCGCTGACAAACGGCAAGGTTATTCCGACAACGGGAACGAGAGCTAAGCACATCCAAAGATTTTCAAGCGTTTGTATTATTATGACCGCGCCGCAACCGCAGCATATAAGTCTGCCCGATATATCACGGCACTTCATTCCGAGCCAGAAAAGTCTTGCGGTAAGAACTACAAGCGCTACCACAACGAGCGCGCCGCCGACAAATCCGAACTTTTCACAAACTGTCGCAAAAATAAAGTCTGTGTGTGAGGCGGTCAAGTCCTCGTACATTCCGTGCTCAAACAGTCCAATTCCGAAAAATCCGCCGCGCGAAATGACCTCACGGCTCATAAGAGGCTGTCTGCCAAAGCCCTCGGCATCGAGGTGCGGAGCAAAGCCGTATATTATTCGGTTTTGCTGATAGGGCTGCAAGAACTCCCAAATGAACGGAAACGCTATCACGGCAATGGCGAGCATTGCGAGGAAATACCAAGCGGACAGTCCTGCGCAAAACAGCATAATGATTATAATTCCGATATAAACGAGCGCAACTCCGAGGTCTCCCGAAATAAGTATCAGCCCCACAATAACACCCGCGTGCAAAAGCAAGCCGAGAAGCGTAAGCGGCTTATTTATTTTTTCCTTAACCCCGTCAATATGCTTTGAAAAGGTACACAAAAACGCTATTTTTACAAACTCCGACGGCTGTACCGCGATATTTATAATTGGAATCGTTATCCAGCTCTTATTCGCAGTTTCCATGTTAGTTCCCGTTATACCGAAAATCAGTGTAACGATAAGCAGAAGCACTGAGCCAACAAACAAAATCAGATATAGCTTATCAACGAAAATCTTGTAGTCTATATTGGCAAGCACAAAAACTGCCACAGTTCCCATAACGGTCATTGCGACCTGCATCACAAGCTTACTCTTTCCGAAGTTTTCAACGCTTCCGAAAATAGTAAGAATACTCATAAACGACAAAAAGGCGACCGTTATAAAAATAATCGGATCTATTTTCTTTATACGCTCGCCAAGAGTAAGTCCGAAAATTTTCATAGCGCTCCCCTTTCATGAATCTTATAAATTACAATACAGGCGGCGTCAAAGCCTTGGCACCGCCTGTAAATTTATCTTATTAATACTGTCTTCCGAAAACTACCATGTGCTTTGCAGGCTTTCCGCAGCAAACGCACTTATCGGAAATGTTTTCCTCAACGAAAGGAATACAACGGGATTTAACTCCACCCGTTTCCTCCTTAAGCTTATCCTCGCACTCGGTCTCACCGCACCACATAGCCTTTATAAAGCCGGGGTGGTTCTCTGCGATGTCAAGGAACTCGTCGTGGTCGTGAGCAATGCTCATCTTTTCCTCAAGATTTGCAAGCGCACGCGCGTAAAGCTCGTCGTGAACAGCATTAAGTGCCTTTTCTACCTCCTCGACGATATTGTCAAGAGATACAAAGGTCTTCTGACGGGTCACGCGGCTGACAAGCACGCAGGAATTATTCTCAATATCGCGCGGACCAAGTTCAAGACGAAGCGGAACACCCTTCATCTCATACTGGCTATACTTCCAGCCCGTGGAGTTGTCGCTGTCGTCAAGCTTAACTCTGAACTTCTCCTCAAGAACAGCCTTAAGCTCATTAGCCTTTTGGAGTACGCCCTCCTTGTGCTGCGCAACGGGAATTATAGCCACCTGAATGGGGGCTACCTTAGGAGGAAGGATAAGTCCGTTATCGTCACCGTGCGTCATGATAATAGCACCTATCATTCTCGTAGAAACGCCCCATGAGGTCTGGTGAGGATAGCAAACCTTATTATCTCTGTCGGTATACGTTATATCAAACGCTCTTGCAAAGCCGTCGCCAAAGTAATGCGACGTGCCGCCCTGAAGCGCAACTCCGTTGTGCATCATAGGCTCGATAGTATACGTTTCCATAGCGCCCGCGAACTTTTCCTTTTCCGTCTTGCGTCCCGTTACTGCGGGGATAGCAAGGGTTTCACGGTAAAAGTCCTCGTAGCACTTAAGCATACGCAAGGTCTCCTCTCTTGCCTCTGCCTCGTTCTCGTGCATGGTGTGTCCCTCCTGCCACAAGAACTCCGAGGTGCGAAGGAAAGGACGGGTAGTCTTTTCCCATCTTACGACGTTACACCACTGGTTATAAAGCTTCGGAAGATCGCGGTAGGAATGAATAATGCTCTTATAGTGCTCACAGAAAAGCGTTTCCGAGGTAGGACGAACGATAAGTCTTTCGGAAAGTCTGTTCTGTCCTCCTATGGTTACGATCGCGCACTCGGGAGCAAAGCCCGCAACGTGATCCTTTTCCTTCTGAAGCAAGGATTCAGGAATAAACATTGGCATATAAACGTTCTCGTGTCCGAGCTTTTTAAATCTCGCGTCAAGATCGTGCTGAATATTCTCCCAGATAGCGTATCCGTAAGGACGGATCACCATACAGCCCTTTACGCCTGAATAATCTACCAGCTCCGCCTTTTTTACTACGTCCGTGTACCACTGAGCAAAGTCAACGTCCATCGACGTGATCTGTTCTACCATTTTCTTATCGTTTGCCATGCTTGTTCCTCTCAACTTTTGTCATCTTTTGTCTTTTGCGACTATACATTATTATATTATAAATCATATTAATCAAAAAGTCAATAAAATCCCGATATTTTTTCCAAAAAGAGATAAAATAATATCATAACGGTATTAAGGAGATAAAAAATGAGCAGCTACTATCTTTACGGGATCGAATTTAAGGACATAACCCCTCGCGAGGCGCTAAAAAAAATGATATGCGCGTTAAAATCAAAGAAGCGACTTATCGTCTTTACACCTAACCTCGCCATTGTGCGTGCGGCGGCAGACGACCGCCAACTTGCGGGGCTAATTGAGAGAGCAGACATGTTGCTTCCCGACGGAGTCGGGATCTCACTGCTCGCCCGCAAGAAGTGCCACCGTCGCGTAACGCCTATTCCCGGCATTGATGCCGCGTACGCGCTTTTGCGCTACGCAGCAGAAAACGGATATTCCGTGTATCTTCTCGGCGCAAAGGACAGCGTTGCCGAAAGAGCGGCAGAAAATCTTTGTCGGGAGCTTCCCACGCTCCACGTCTGCGGTACACATCACGGCTATTTTGACCTCTCCGAGGACAGCGAGGAAAACCGAGCCGTCATACGGCATATCAATAACTGCTCCCCCGACATTTTGCTCGTTTGCATGGGATTTCCGTTGCAGGAAAGCTGGATATGCGAAAATGCCAATTCCCTTTCATACGTTAAAATTTTTATGGGGCTTGGTGGCAGCCTTGACGTTTGGTCGGGGCGACTTCCCCGCGCTCCGCGGCTTATACGCAAAATGCGTCTTGAATGGCTTTGGCGCTGCTTGCTCGAGCCTCGGCGCCTGCCGTCGTTGATAAAAGATTCAATACGTATTTTTTCTCCTACTTTTCTTTTAAAAAAGAAAAGTAGACAAAAGAAAACTAAAAAGGATTATTTCCATGATTGATTTTCCAACATGAAGCAGGCAAAAGAAAACCAAAAAATAATAAACATTATTATTGAAAAGTTAGAATAAGTGTGATATAATGAACACAACAAACATCGGAGGGACTTTATGAAAAAAATTATTTGCTTGATTTTATCTTTAATATTGATGGTATCTGTTTTAAGTGGATGTTTCAATAATAAAGAAAATTCTACGGAGAGTTCAAATGAAAACTCAAATGAAAACTCAAATGAAAACATCATTCCCGAATTAAGTGTGTGGGACGGCTCTGTTGCCACAGCCTTTGCAGGAGGTGACGGTTCTGCTGAAAATCCCTATAAAATTGCTTCAGCAGATCAGTTCGCATTTCTTGCGCAAGAAATAAACGCGGGCAAGGATTACAAAGGAAAGTCATTTTCTCTTTTGTGCGATATTGATCTAAACAACCTTGAGTGGACGCCAATAGGCAACGGAGAACATTCTTTTGAAGGATATTTTGATGGAAATCACCATATTATCGAAAATTTAAAATTTTCTAATGTAACGAAATACTTCTTTACCGAGGAAGAAACAAAAAGCACTGCGGGAGTTATTGGACTTTTTGGTTTGTGTGAAAATGCAAGCCTTTATGATATAAATATAAGCTCCGCTACGATAAACATTCGCAATCCAAAAGAGTATAACCAATTATATGCAGGAGTTTTAATAGGCCGTATAACTTCAAATCAGAATTCTGAAGTAAGCAACATAAAGATATCACAGGTAACGGTTTTAACAGAAAAAACAAGTAACGAGATTGCGAACGGAAATCATGCTTTATATGTTGGAGGAGCTATTGGTTACTCATTTAATGATTCCAATACCACTTTATGCCTCAAAAATGTTCAAAGTGAAATATCCATTAACTGCCAAAAAAGTTATTCTGATGTTAACAATTTAGGAGGAATCATTGGTGTCATCAATAATCGGGGAATATTGAAATGCTCGAATTTGTTCAACGATATGACTCTTAAGCTTTCCGAGGTATGCATGTCGGATTTTTATTGTGGTGCTTTTGGATATATATATAACAATAATAACGCTGCGGTGTCAAACATTTTTTCAAAAGTAAGTGCTAACCAAAAACCCTCAGCTATGGCTCTTGGAGAATTCCCAAACAAGTGGTATGCGATTGCCGGAAATATTTCTTCTTCCAAACTCACAGAGGACACACTTAGCTTACAAAATTTATTTGGTCATGTTGCAGCATTAGATGATGCTTACGAACCGTTTGAGAATATTATGAAGTTATATGATATTCATGAAAACTGTTCATTTTCAGAGAACAACTGCATTCCATGTGAAGAATTACCTGAAAATCACGGATTTGATACGAATGTTTGGGATTTGAGTGATATGTCCAAGCCTAAATTAAAGTAGTTCTCTTTAAATCTCACAAATATCCTCAAAGGAATAAATATCCCCCGAATAACGGGGGGTATTTCATTTTCGGGCATAGCCCTATACTACCGGTTGCGCACAAGTGCGCCGTGTATTGGCCTGCCAGCCCTGCAATTGTTACTTACTCCCCGTAAACGGGTTCGCTTTAAGTTCTGTTATACAAACACACTTTTCAATCTGTCTTATCCCTCTATTTTTTATTTTCTCATCGGTTAACCTCTATTGAACCACGCGACTATCGCGTGGTTTTCGTTTTACAAAAAGAAGCCGCACTCATAAGAGTGTGGCTTCGTGATTTTTTAGTGTATTCAGAGAACAGCGTTACCTGCGGAACGGAATATTTATAAGTTTAGTGACGATCCCTCACCAACACATCAATCCCTGATGTACTTCTGATATTCGCGATAGTAGTCGTTATCCATCACGATGGTAAGATCGTTCCAATTAAGTCTTTTTGCAAGAACGACTCCGAGCAAGCTCTTTGCATTAACAGAAAACTTTGTGCCGCTCTTAAGAATTATTTTTCCCTGAAGCTTCGTAGAGATAGCAACAAGGTTTTTTGCATCTTCCATGGTATCGATTTCGATTTTGTATTCGTATTTGCCGTTTACGCTCATAATAATTACCTTTCCTTTCAAAGCGTTCCGCATACTGCTTGCAGTTCCTTTTAGTTTCTGCATCTCTGTTGGCTATATTTTACTATTTAATTGTGAACAATTCAACATCAAAGTATGAACGAACTGTAATATTGCTCAAAAACCAATATTATTTTTTATGTAAAATGCACAATAGAAGTTTAAAAAGACGAAAAACCGCGAAGCGGCAATAATTTTGCCCTTCCGCGGTTTTCTTGGTTGCTTTATTTTTTGACAAGATATTTTCTCATATCTATCGCGCACGCGGCGAGGATTATAATACCCTTTATAACGTACTGCAAATTTGAGTCGATGCCGAGGAATGTGAGTCCGACGAAGATAATACGGAGCAAAAGAACTCCCATAATAACTCCGCGTATTTTTCCTATACCGCCGACAAACGAAACGCCGCCAATTACGCACGCAGCAATTGCATCGAGCTCATAGTTGAGTCCCGTAGCCGCGCTGTTAGAGCCAATTCTCGCGGCTTCGATAAATCCCGTAAGTCCGTACATAATTCCCGCAAGAACGAACACGAGTATGATAGTCTTGCTTACGTTTACGCCCGAAACATTTGCCGCCTCGGGGTTAGAGCCGACTGCAAACATATTCTTGCCGAACGCGGTCTTGTTCCATATAAACCAAATGATCGCCGTTATCGCTATCGAGTAAAAGACGTAATTCGGGAGTGCCACAGAGCCGAAGCGTATTACGCTTCCCGTTATAAATCCCGTGTAGGACGAATCAAGCCCCGAAATGGACTGCCCGTTATTCGTTCCCTGCATGAGGTATATGAGAAGCGCTCCGTAGGTTATAAGCTGTGTGGCAAGAGTTACTATAAACGGGTGTAGATTGAATTTTGCGGTACAAAAGCCGTTTATAAATCCGACGAGCGCGCCAATTGCTATAACTATGAGGAATACTCCCCATATAGGAAAGGTCGCAAGGCTCGGAAACATCTTCCCCGCGTATCCGCTCGCCTGCAAAAGAGATGCGGCAACGCATGCGGTAACACCAACGATACGGCCTGCCGAGAGGTCAGTTCCCGTCAGAATAATACAGCCAGCTATTCCGAGCGCAATAGGCAAATTCGCCGCTGACAGCGAAATAATGTTTATAATTGAGGACAAGGAAAGAAACCTCGGGTCGTATATCTGTATTCCCACGATAGAAGCGATAAGAAGAATATACAAGAGGTTGTTTATAAGAAATTCCTTTACAGTGCTCCTTTTATCAGAGGACGAAAGGGCGCGAAAGTCCATAAATCTTTTTTTGAAATTCAGTTTTTCAAGCATTTTGTATTACTCCCTTACGGCTATACATATTTTGCGGCAAGCGTCATTATCTTTTCCTGAACGTCTGCTTCTCTTTCGCTTCCGAGCGCCACCTCGCCCGCAAGACGTCCGCCCGACATGACGAGTATTCTGTCGCAGATCCCGAGAAGCTCGGGCATCTCGCTGGATACCACAATTACGGATTTACCCTTAGAGGCAAGCTCAATTATGAGCTGATATATCTCATACTTTGCGCCGACGTCAATACCTCTGGTCGGCTCGTCGAGTAACAGTACCTCGGGGCTTGTCAACAGCCACCTGCCGAGAATAACCTTTTGCTGATTTCCGCCCGACAGATTTCTTATTTTACTTTGCCTCGACGGCGTTTTTATTCGCATCGCGGAGATCGACCAATCCGTATCCTTGTTCATTTTTTTACGGTTCAAAAACAACCCTGCAGATCGGTATGCCGAAAGATTTGAAATTACCGTATTCTCCGTTATATCAAGTATGCCGAATATTCCCGTTGCGCGGCGCTCCTCAGTGAGCATTGCAAATCCATTCGCGATAGCCTCGCGCGGCGTTCTGTTGTATATCTCCTTAGTGCCGAGCGTCATTTTTCCGCCGCTTTTTGTAAGGAGCCCGAATATGCACTCAAGCAGCTCGGTGCGCCCAGCGCCGCCAAGTCCCGCGACGCCGACGATCTCGCCCGCGCGAACCTCAAAGCTTACGTCCTTGACGTTCGCGTATTTTGCTGTAAGTCTCTCGACACGTAGCGTAACGTCGCCTATTAGGTTAGTCTTTGGCGGAAAGCGCTCCGTCAGCTCTCTGCCCACCATAAGCTTGATTATTTTATCCATATCAAGCTCCTCTGCTCTATGAGTCGCTACGTTTTTACCGTCGCGCATTACGGTGATATCGTCGGATATTTCTAAAATTTCTTCCATTTTATGAGAGATATAGATTATGCCGCAGCCTCTGTCTTTAAGCTTTTTTATGATTCGAAACAGATGCTCGACCTCTTTTTCGTTAAGAGATGAGGTAGGCTCGTCAAGCACGATTACCTTTGAGTTATAAGATACCGCCTTGGCAATTTCTACGATCTGCCGCTCCGACACGGACATTGTGCTCATTATTCTTCGAGGGTCAACGTTTATTTCAAGCTCCTTAAATATTTCCAAGGTGTCGTGATACATCTTGCCCTCAAGCGTCACACCGAGGCGCGTCGGATACCGTCCAAGCCAGATGTTATCAGAGACGCTTCTTTTGAGTGCCTGATTAAGCTCCTGATGCACCATGGCAACTCCGTGGCGGAGTGCCTCAGCAGGATTTTTAAAGCTTACGCGCTCACCGTCGAGCACTATCTCTCCGCTATCCGCCCCATAAATTCCGAAAAGGCATTTCATAAGGGTTGATTTACCCGCGCCGTTCTCTCCCATAAGAGCGTGTACCGTTCCCCTGCGAAGCCTGAAGGTAACGTCCGACAGAGCCTTTACGCTTGGAAACTCCTTACTTATGTTTTTCATTTCAAGTAAATATTCTTGCATTCCGTTTACCTGTTTTTATAAATTTAGATACAAGGGTTGCTTCGTTTGGCAAAAAGTCGCCAAAGGAAGCAACCCCTATTTATGATTTACTTGTTTTCGCCAAGATATACCGAATAATGAATTCTTACCTTGTTTACGTCGTCGTCGATCTGGTAATCCGACATACCGTCAAGGAGCGCCTTGCCGTCAAGTGAATTGGAAACGCTCTTCATTATTGCCGTAGCCATACCGTCGGCATCCTGCTTGATTGTTCCTGCCATTTTACCTGCGGATATAAGAGATACCGCCGCACTCGTTGCGTCAACACCGAAAACGGGAATTGCCGTGGCATTCGCCGCACCCGTATTAAATCCTGCTCCGCTGAGCGCCGATATTGCGCCCTCTGCCATGCCGTCGTTATTGCATATTACAAGCTCGACCATATTCTTATTCTGGGTATTATAAGAGGCGAGAATCGTCGTCATATACTCGTTTGCCGCCTGAGCTGACCACTTTCCGTCTCTGTCAAGCAGATACTTGTCGCCGTTCGCCTTGTCATAAAATTCAAGAGCGGGTTTGCCTGCCTCTTTAAGCTTCTTGTTGGCATTCTCAACCGAATACTGCGTTCTGTATATCGCTTCGTTGTTGCCCTTCTCGCCCATGAACATGACGTAGGATATCTTACCGTCGCCGTTGAGGTCGATCGCGTTGTAATTCTTAACAACGTAGTCGCCGATCATATCGCCCTGCAAATATCCTGCCTCAGCCGCATCTGTTCCGATAAAGATACACTTGTCGTAGCTCTTTACAACGCTGTCGGACACCTCTCTGTTAAAGAAGATAACCGGTATTCCCGCGTCCTTGGCAAGACTTACGATGCCGTTTGCCGCGTCGTCAGAGCCAGTCGTTACAATATTAACTACGATAAGCTTTGCGCCCTTGGTAATTGCCGTCTGCACCTGCTCAGTCTGAGTTGTCTGGTTGTTGTTTCCGTCGTGATCCTGATAAGATATGCCAGCATCACCAAGCTGCTTGTCAAGAGACGCGCGAACCGTTGAAATATAGGTGTCGCTGTACGTGTAATAGAACACGTGAACATCTGCGGCTTGCTTTCTGCCACAGCCGTAAAACGTACCGAGGCACAACGCAAGTGCACAGATCAAAATGAGTATTTTGCTTGCTTTCATTTTTACTCCTCCATCTTTTAATGATACAATAATTGTTCCGCAATTTGAGAGAATATATACTCGATTTTGTTTTTACGGCAAACAAAAAAATCAACTCGCGTTCAAAAAATGAAAGCAAGTTGATTTTTTGTTAGTTTCATATTCAGTTTATTTTCAAAAAAATCATTTCGGGCTTGTTAAAAATTCTCGGTATTTTGCCGCCTACCTTAAGTCCGCGCGACACAACAAAACGTCCGTCGTGAACTCCCGAGGTATACTTCGGGAATAACCCCTGCCCCGGTGCAAAAAGACCTCTGCCGAAAAATCGCCATTGACCGCCGTGCGCGTGTCCCGAAACTATCAAATCAATATTCTTATCCTTTAAATATTTTTTATAATATTCGGGGTGGTGGCAAAGCAGTATTTTGGGTATATCAAGAGAGCAAAATTCGTCAAGCCAATCAAGATCTGGCTTTCGCTCCCGATTTATAAAGCCCGATGTCAGTCCGCCGAACGCAATTCCGTCCTCTATGACGTAAGTGTCGTCAAGCACGGTCGCACCGCTGTCAAATATCAGGTCAAGCTCCTCGGGCGAAAAATATTTGGGCAAAAAATACTTTTTCCGCCACTTCAAGAAATTCCAAGAGCCAAATCCGCCATTTTCATGGTTGCCAAATGAATACATTACGGGAGCGATCTCTGATGCTTTTTTCATAAGCTCAAGCCCCGCATCTGTCCACTCGGTACGCTTGCCGTCAAGCCGCTCGAACACGTCACCCGGCATGAGTATATAGTCGGGGCGCCTTTCGCGCAAAAGCGCAATAAGGTCCGACACGTCCGTTGACGGCGAGCTATGAAGATCGGAGAGGATCGCTACCGTAAGCTCTTTTTCCACTTTGTCAAGCTTTATAGAGTATTCCGTTGTCACAAAGGCTTCCATAGCTTCTCTCCTATCCGTTTTAATTTTTTACTCTGTGCAATCCGCTGAAATCGGAAACGATAATACAGCCAACGGGGCAATTTCTTGCGCACTCGCCGCAATCGGTACATTTTTCGTAGTCAATTCTCGCAAGGTTATCCGTAACCGAGATAGCCTCCGCAGGGCAATTCTTCTCACATTTTTTACAGCCGATACAGCCGTTTGAGCATTTCCCTCTGACCGACGCGCCCTTTTCCGTATTATTGCAGGTTACAAGCACGCAGTCGACGTCCTTTATTACCTCTATAAGTCCGCGCGGACAAGCTTTTTGGCAAAGACCGCAGCCGATACATTTTCTCGTATCAATATGGGCAATTCCGTTTTCAATGCATATTGCATTCTGCGGACAAACCGCCACGCAATCGCCAAAGCCGATGCAGCCCCAGACGCATTTTCCCTGACCGCCGAACATAAGCTTTGCCGCCTCGCAGGTCTTAATACCCACGTAATCCATTTTGTTCGAGGTATGCTCACAGTCACCGTAGCAATGCACGACGGCAACTCTTTCAACTACGTCGCCGACCTCAACACCGAGTATATCGGCAATTGCCGTTGCCGCTCCGTCTCCACCAGGGATACAGAGATTTGCGGCAATTCCGTCACTCTCCGCAAGTGCCTTTGCGTAGCCGTCACAGCCTGCATATCCGCACGCACCGCAGTTAGCGCCGGGAAGACACTCACGTATTTTTGCGTATTTTTCGTCCTCCTTAACGGCAAACGCCTTTGAAGCCAAAACCAAAATTATTGCGCAAACCGCGCCGATACCAACGACGACCGCTATCGCGACTAAAATTTTCATTGCTTCTGTCATATCCTTTCCCCCTTATCCGAAAATACCGTCAACTATACCCGCAAATCCAAAGAATGAAAGTGCGACGATAGATGCGGAAACGAGGGTTATTGGAAGTCCCTCAAAGCACTTCGGGGGCTTTGCCTCCTCAAGCCTTGAGCGCACACCCGCGAACAGCACCATTGCAAGTAAAAATCCGAGTCCTGCTCCAAGTGAGCTTACCATTGACTGCAAAAAGCCCAAATTCTCGTTTATATTGTTTATGGTTACACCGAGCACCGCGCAATTGGTGGTGATAAGGGGCAGATATATTCCGAGAGACGCGTGAAGCGCGGGAATATATTTTTTGAGAACCATTTCAACGAGCTGAACGAGTGCGGCTATAACGAGAATAAACACTATCGTTCTCATATAGCCAAGTCCGAAGTTCTCAAGCAAAAAGGTCTGTATAGGCCATGTTGCGGCAGTTGCCATGAGCATTACGAAAATCACCGCAACACCCATTCCCACCGCTTGGTTAAGCTTTTTGGAAACACCGAGGAACGGACAAATTCCCAAAAATCTTGAAAGCACGTAGTTATTTACGAGAACCGAGGTAAGAAGGATTATAATAAGCGTTCTTAATTCTTCCATCACTTATTCTCCTCCTTTTCGCAGTTCTCGTTCGCATTCTTGCCGCAAAGGCTTGCCGAGGGGCAGCCTGCGCAGCCGACGTTCTTCTTTACCTTGCCGCCCTTTCGAGTCGTGATAAAGTTAACGAGCGCTATAAGGCAGCCGAACACGAAAAATCCACCCGGAGCCATAGTCAGTATCATCATACTGTAATCTCCCGCAAAGGGTATCTCAAGGCCGCACCACGATCCCGCGCCAAACACCTCACGTATTGATGCCATAAGGAACAGCGCAAGCGTAAAGCCTACTCCCATTCCGAGCGCGTCGATAGCAGAATCAACTACCGTATTTTTACTTGCGTACATTTCGGCTCTGCCGAGAATGTTACAGTTAACAACTATAAGCGAGAGGAATATACCGAGCGACTCGTAAAGGCTCGGAACAAACGCGTGCATAAGCATCTCGACCATGGTAACAAATCCCGCTATAAGAACTATGTAGCAGGGTATTCTTACCTTATCTGGGATAACCTTACGCAATGCCGATATTGCCATATTGGAGCACAAAAGGACTACCGTTGCGGCAAGTCCCATGCCAAGGGCGTTGAGCACCGAGGTTGTGACTGCAAGCGTCGGGCAAGTACCAAGGACAAGCACGAGTACTGGATTTTCCTTTATTATTCCCTTTAAAAAATTCTTCCACTTGCTCATTTTGCCACCTCCTCTGCCGCCTTTAATGCCGAAAAGCTTTCTCTTACCGCATCTATGAGTGCCGAGGACGAGATCGTTGCTCCGCTTATTGCGTCCACGCCGTCAAGCCCCTCGGACTTACCGTCGAACTGCAAGAGAAAGTCCTCGTTCATGACCTTACTTCCGATGCCCGATGTTTCTCCCTGAGCAGAAATCACCTTGCACTTGATTATTTCAGCGTCGTTCGTAAAGCCGACCGCTACGGACATGGGCTTTGAAGAATCGTATCCGCCGACGGAAAGCATGGCAACGTATCCCTCCCCGTCAAGGTCGCGATACACAGTCTTTACCGACTTGGGAAGCTCTATTCCCGAAATTGCCTCAAAGCCGCCGTTCTCGGGGCAGACCTCGGCAAGGGCGAGCCGCTCAGCCTCTGCCTCTGCCTCTGCTATCTTCGGCTCGGTTATCATATTGACTGCCGCCATAGCGCCGCCTATTACAAGGCAGATAGCGACAAGCACGATTATACTTTTCACTGACGTATTCATCTTTTTCATTTTTTCTTAACACCTCCAAACGGTCTTGGTGCGCACACCTTGGATATAAGAGGCGTAAGTATGTTCATAAGGAGAATTGCAAACGACACACCCTCGGGATAATTGCCGAAAACGCGGATAAGCACGGTTATAACACCGCAGCCTACACCGAATATAACCTTACCCCATTTTGTGGGCGGTGTGGTGGAATAGTCCGTCGCCATAAACACAGCGCCAAGCAAAAGTCCGCCAGTCAGCACGTGCTCAACTGGATTTTCGCCAAGCGCGAGAGTAAACAAAAACACCGTTCCCACGAACACGACGGGAGTATGCCACGTTATCACGCGGCGGATAAGCAAATACGCAAAGCCAATAAGCAATGCAAGCGCACATGTCTCACCAAGCGATCCTGCGTGGTTTCCGAGGAACAAGTTAAGAAGCGACGGCATCTCGCCACCCGACAGAGGTGTTGCCGAGCTTACCGCGTCATTCTTTGTCGCAAAGCTCGTCATGCTGCCCGCAAAGGAAATGAGCATGACCACTCTTGCGGTAATTGCGGGGTTTGCGAAATTGCATCCGATACCGCCGAAAAGCTGCTTTACTATAACTATCGCGATAATGCAACCGACAGCAGCCTGCCAAAGCGGTATGCTTGCGGGAAGATTAAATGCCAAAAGAATTCCCGTAACTACTGCGGAAAGGTCCTTGACCGTCTTTTTTCTCTTTGTTATAAGCTCAAACAAAAACTCGGACGCAACGCACACTCCAATGCAGAAAAGCGTAACGACAAGCGCGCGCCAGCCGAATACGATAACCGACGCGACAAGTGCGGGGCAAAGCGCGATAATAACGTCGAGCATTATGTTCTGTGTGTTTCGCTTTGAGCGAACGTGAGGTGACGGAGATACTAAAAGTACGCTGTTATCCAAGCTTATTTACCTCCGTTTCTAAGCATTGCCTTTGCAAGCTTGTTAGTCTGAACTAAATTTTTCTTTGCGGGGCACACGTAAGAGCAGGAGCCGCACTCCATACAAAGATTTACCTTGAGCTTTTGAAGCGCTTCTTTGTCCTTTGCCGAGTATGCCTTATTAATGTCGGTAGGAGAAAGCCTTAACGGACAATGGCTTATGCACTGTCCGCACTTGATACAAGCGGTTTCCTCGGGCGGAGTTGCATCCTTACGGTCAAACGCAAGAATTGCGTTTGTCTGCTTCATTACGGGCATATTAAGGTCGGGCAAAGCTATACCCATCATAGGTCCACCCCAAAGAATTTTTCTCGGCTGTGTTTTAAAGCCGCCGCAAAATTCTATAAGCTCAAGCGCAGGTGTTCCGATAGGCGCAATAACGTTTTTAGGCTCGGCTATCGCAGAGCCGTCGACCGTTACGCACTTTTCCACAAGTGGCATGCCTGTCCTTACGTATTTTGCTATCGCCGCAACTGTCGTGCAGTTTATAACAATAACTCCTGCGTCTATCGGGAGCTGTCCCTCTTTTATGACTCTGCCGACGGTATGGTAAACAAGCACCTTTTCACCGCCCTGCGGATATACCGCGGGAAGCGCTTTGATCTGGATACCGTTTATTCCGCGTATCGCCCTCTTAAGAGCAGAAATACATTTTTTCTTATTATTCTCAATGCCGATCACAACTTTTTTAACGTCAAGATACTCCATCAGCATCTTAAGTCCGTCTACGATCACGTCGGACTCGTCAAGCATGGTTCTCGTATCCGAGGTTATGTAAGGCTCGCACTCCGCGCCGTTGACAACGATAGCGTCGATTTTAGAGGTATCTGCGCTGAGCTTTACGACGGTGGGAAATCCCGCGCCGCCAAGTCCGACGATACCGCTCTTGCGTACGGCATCAAGGAACTGCTCCCTATTCTCAACGACGGGGGGCTTTAAGTCCTCATGTACCGTCTGAAGTCCGTCCGGTTCGATAACGACGGTGGTTATATGCGCACCGCTGACCGTAATAAGCTCGTCTATCTTTTTTACAGTTCCCGACACACCCGAGTATATCGGAGAGGAAAGTCCTGCTCCCGGCTCACCTACGAGCTGTCCTACCTTAACCTCGTCGCCTGCCTTAACTATGGGCTTTGCAGGTGCGCCTATGTGCATCGACATTGGGATAACGACCTTCTTGGGGGTACCCATGCGAAAAGGGGCAACATCGGCGGTATTTTTACAGTGCTTAAGATGTACTCCGTTCAATTTGAACACAGTGTTTTGCACCTCCTTGTAACATATATAATACTGATACTATTACATCATTATATCATTTTTGACACGTTTTGTCAATGACTAATAATTCCTATCAATCACATCAATCACATAAAATTTACAAATTATGTGTTTCCTTTACGAGACAAATATGGTAAAATATTTGACAACGGATCTAAGGAGGTGAGAGTATGGTAATACACAGAGGGCTGAACTTTGAGTTTAACGAGCCCTTTTCTGTCGTTCTCGGTTGCTTTGACGGAGTACACGAGGGACACCGACAGGTGCTTCGCGCAGGCGTCGAGGCTGCAAAAAAACTTAACTGCCGCACGGCTGTCCTCACCTTTGACAAGCCCGTGCGCACTTTCTTCGCGCCCGAGTCTGTAAGTCTTATCTCCTCCGATGACTCAAAGCTTCGTTTTTTTGAGGAGCTTGGAATTTCCGTATGTGTCTCCTTGCCGCTTACGTCAGAAATACTCTCAATTGACGCGCAAGATTTTATAGAGGAGATCGTAATAAAGAAGCTCGGTGCTGTCCACGTATGCTGCGGATATAACTACACCTTTGGCAAGGGTGCGCATGGAAATGCAGTTATGTTAGAGAAGATTTGCAAAAAGCACGGCATCGGTATCAGCGTCGTGCCCGAATACCGAGTGGACGGTCTTTCGGTAAGCTCGTCGGAGATACGCTCTCTTATCTCAGGCGGCGATGTAAAGACGGCGGCGGGTCTTTTAGGGTATCCCTACTCTATAACGTCCGAGGTCGTAAGCGGTCAGCATCTCGCACGAAAGCTCGGCTTCCCGACGGTCAACGTTCTTCCCGAAAAGGACATGCTGTTGCCTAAAAACGGCGTTTATCTTACAAAAACCTCCTTTGATGGCTTCTCATATTACGGCATAACGAACGTAGGCATTCGTCCGACGGTCGATACGGGTATTCTCTGTGCGGAAACGCACATGTTTGACTTTGAGGGTGACGTTTACGGCAAAAGGATCACTACCGAATTTATTGAGTTTGTCCGTTCCGAGAAAAAATTTTCAAGCATTGAGGAAATGGCGGCGCAGGTGCGCGCAGATATAGAAAAAGCAAAACAAATATTGCATAGATAGTCTCGAATGTGACCGACAAGGCACCGAAAATCTCGGTGCCTTTTTTTTATAGAAAATTTGTAAAAGGGATTGCATATTTCGACAAAATATGTTAAAATTGATGTATCTAATAAATTCATAAACTGTGGAGGTATTATGACAAAGACTAAAAAGATCATTCTTGCCGTAGCGATAGTAATAATTATCGCTCTGCTGGTGGTTGCAAAGCTTACCGGCGGTGCTGCGGGCACGTCCTTTGCTTGCCCCGACGGATGTAACGAGGGCTGGGTTGAATGCTCCGACTGCATCTGTGAGGTCTGCGAGGCAGACGCAGAAGCAATGCTTACCTGTGCGGAATGTGAGGGAGACGGACACTACTCCGACTGCTACACCTGCCGCGACACGTTTGCAGTTTACTGTGACACCTGCGGTGGCGAGGCTTCCGTTACAGGCTCGCTTTGGGCTCTGCTTCCCCCGATCATCGCGATCGGACTTGCGCTCATAACAAAAGAGGTTTACAGCTCTCTGTTTGCAGGTATCGTTTCGGGCGCTATTCTCTACTCCGACTTCTCCTTTACAGGAACGGTTGACGCTGTGATAAGCGACGGACTCATATCCGCCGTGATGGATACCGCAGGCGTATTTATCTTCCTTGTTGAGCTTGGTATCGTCGTTGCTCTTATCAACAGAGCGGGCGGCTCCGCGGCTTTCGGAAGATGGGCTCAAAAGCACATAAAAACTCGCGTTGGTGCGCAGCTTGCGACCTTTGCGCTTGGAGTGCTTATCTTCGTTGACGACTACTTCAACTGTCTGACGGTCGGCTCAGTTATGCGCCCTGTTACCGACAGCAAGCGCGTCTCTCGCTCAAAGCTCGCGTACATAATCGACGCAACTGCTGCGCCTATATGCATGATAGCTCCCATTTCAAGCTGGGCGGCAGCTGTTTCTTCCCACGTTGAGGAGGGACAGGGACTTACCTACTTCATTAAGGCTATTCCCTTTAACTTCTACTCCTTGCTTACTATCGTTTTCGTAGTTGCTATAATTCTCATGAGATTCGATTACGGTCCTATGAAGCTTCATGAGTTCAACGCGATCGAGCACGGTGATCTCTACACCACGGGAGACAAGAACGAGGTTTCCGAGGAGGTTGCCGAAACTGCAAAGAACAGCATTCTCGATCTTGTAGTCCCCGTAGTTGCTCTTATCGCGAGCTGCATCGGTGCACTTATTTACGTTGGATACCAGACTGAGGGTGTTACAAACGTCATCGACGCTTTTGCAAACACCGACGCAACCGTAGGACTTCCTTGGGGCGGTCTTATCGCGCTCGTTCTGATAATGGCTTACATGCTCGTTCGCCGTTGCCTTAATCTTAAAGACACCATGGCTTGTGTTCCCCAGGGCTTTATCGCAATGGTTCCCGCAATTCTCATTCTTACCTTTGCAACAGCACTTAAGAACATGACGTCGGCTCTCGGCGCTAAGTACTACATCGGCGATCTTATGAGCAATTCCGCAGAAGCGCTTGGACTCTTCCTGCCCGCTATTATCTTCCTCGTAGCTTGCGTTCTTGCATTTGCTACGGGAACCTCTTGGGGCACGTTCGGTATTCTTATCCCGATCGTTACCGCTATCTTCGATGGCAACCCCGAGCTTCTCATTATCGGTATGTCCGCTTGCCTTGCAGGTGCTGTTTGCGGTGACCACTGCTCTCCTATATCCGACACGACTATCATGTCCTCTGCGGGCGGTCAGTGCAACCATCTCAACCATGTTTCAACACAGATTCCTTACGCAGTTACGGTTGCAGTTATCTCCTTTGTAATGTTCATTATTGCAGGAGTTCTTTCGACGGTACTCGGCTTCGCAGCTAACGCAGTAATATCTCTTGCGCTCGGCATAGTTCTTACTATCGGAACTTTGTTTGTGATCAAGTTTATTACAAATAAAAAAGCAAAATAAACAAAATATTTTTTGGGGATAAGCTAAATGCTTATCCCCTCTTTTTTATTTAAAGCTATTGATTATTGTAAAAAAATGTGATATAATAGGCATGTATGTAATTATGAAAGGCTAGGTACTAACATGACAATTGCTGACTTTTTTGACAGTGGCTTCGTGCTGCACTATATCAACAAAAATCTTCTGTTTGAAAATAACGGTGCCCTTGCGATGACGCTTTTCGTCGCAAGCTGCGTAGTTGCCGCCGTGGCATCTTATTTGCTCGGAAGCCTTAACTTTGCGATAATCATTTCAGGCAGGACCTACAAGCAGGATATTCGTAATTTCGGAAGCAAAAACGCAGGCATGACCAACATGATGCGTACCTACGGACGTAAGGCTGCCGGACTTACCTTCCTCGGGGATACTATGAAAGCAATAGTTGCGTGCCTTATCGGTTACGCGCTTCTCGGAAACCTTGGCGCTTATATTGCAGGTACCGCATCCGTTATCGGACATATGTACCCTATCTATTACAGGTTCAAGGGCGGTAAGGGCGTCGTTACGTCAGCCGTTACAATGTGTATGTGCAACTCATTTGTATTTCTCATAGTTGCATCGCTTTATGCCTTGATCGTTGGCTTTACGAGATACATATCTCTCGGCGCGGTCATGTGCATGCTTATGTATCCCTTTATACTTGCCGGTGTTGATTCCTGGCTCTTGCCCGCAATACAGCTTGGTGACTCCGAGCCCGTATCGGGAAGCCCCTATGTTATATTCGCGCTTCTTATCGCGGTGCTCGTAATCTACAAGCACAAGGAAAACATAAAGCGTCTGCGCGAGGGCAAGGAAAGCAAATTCGTATTTAAGAAGAGCGTTAAGGCTGAGGACGTTATCAAGGCTGATAACAATGCCGGCGAGCAAGAAGGCGCGGACAAATGAGTAATATAAGCACTTCTTACGAGGGCACGTATCTTGAGCTTTGCGAGCTCATTGTACACTCGGCAAGCAAGGGGGCTCTCAGAAAGGCAGTTTTTTCAAAGTCCGAGGACAGATCAATAATAAAAGCAGCAGCGTCGCCGATCTCCGTCGGCGGCTCTGCTTGTTTGCAGATAGAATTTTTCCATACGGACAACAAGGCAACACACAAGAATATTGTTCTCGGTGAGAATGCCGCGTCTGACATTCTCCAGGTCGCGTTGGGCTTTGGACAGATAAATCTGCTCACCGCTCTCGGCGACTGCGAGCTTCGCACCTCAAAAAGTGGAAAATGCACGCTCATCGGCAGCGATAAGCTTAAAAGAAAGCTTGATTTGAGTGCGCAGATAGTGCCTGCTTCTGTACATAACAACAGAGAGAAAAGGTATATTCTCGACGGAAGCGAGCCCTTTCTTACGTATCTCGGTGTGTCCGACAAAAATGGGCGCATATACGATAAAAAGCAATCAAAGTTTAGACAAATCAACCGTTTCCTTGAGCTTGTGCGCGACGTTGAGGACAAGCTTCCCAAGGACGAGCTTCGCATATGCGACCTCTGCTGCGGTAAGAGCTATCTTTCATTTGCGGTATATCATTATTTTGCTAATATAAAGGGATACAAGGTTAGCATGACGGGAATTGATCTCAAGAGTGACGTTATCGAGCATTGCTCCCGCACTGCGCGCGACCTTGGCTTTGACGGACTTGAATTCGTCTCTGGAGACATACGCGCGTACAAGACAGACATACCGCCCTCGCTCGTAATCTCCCTGCATGCATGTGATATTGCCACGGACATCGTGCTTGAAAAGGCAGCTGAATGGCAAGCGGACGTTATTTTGTCAACTCCCTGCTGTCACCACGAGATGAACAAGGTAATTTCAAGCCCCTCTCTTTCCTTTATAACGGACTATTCCATGCTTCGCCAGAAGCTTTGCGATGCCGCAACAGATGCACTGCGTCTTAAAAGACTTGAAGCGCATGGCTACTCGACGGCGGCGCTTGAGCTTATAGATCCCGATGAAACACCTAAGAACGTTATGCTCCGTGCTGTACGCAAGCGCGGATTCAAGCCCGACTCTCCCGAAGCGAGACGCGCTATGGAGGAATATCTTGCCGCAAAGCGTTTTCTTTGCGGTGACACACTCGAGGGCTTGCATTTCTGAATTCCTAACTTACAAAAAGGGTTTTAATTTATGACCTATCTCAATGCAAAAAAATACCTTGCGGGGGCGCCCGAGCACGCTGACGAAAGTCGGCTTGCCGAATTGCTTTTGCTACTTGGCAACCCCCAAAAGAGATTAAAATTTTTAAGGCTTGCGGGAAGCAACGGTAAAACCGTATGTGGACAGATGCTCGCCGAGGTGCTTGCAAAAACTCAGCATCAGGTCGGTTTTTTGCGCATGCCCGTGGGAGATGAGCCTCGTGAGAATATTCTTATTAACAACAAGCCTATCTCTTTTTCCGATTTTGCAAGGCTTGTCGACACCGTCAAGCATACGCTTATCGAAAGCGACCTGACCCCGACAAGCGCTGAAATCTTCCTCGCAGTCGCTCTGCTCGCATTCAAGGAAAGCAACTGTGCATTGACAATTATCGAAAGCAAGCACCACGGAAACGACCCCTCGATAAATCTTCCCTCCCCCTTTGCCGCGATAATTTGCGGAACGCTCCCCGATAACGACGAAGCAGAGATCAGTCGTATCCGTACGTTTGTTTCCCGCGACATTGAGGAAATAATAAGCGCACCGCAAAATCCGCATGCTTACAAGGCAATATCGGATATTTGCTATTCGGCAAACTGCCGTCTGACTCTTCCCTCGCGTAATGCGCTTACAGTAGATCGCTCAACCTTTATGGGTGCGGATTTTTCATACAAGAGTGAGAAATACAGACTCAACGTATGCGGCGTATTTCAGGTTTCAAACGCGCTGCTTGCAATTGAGGGACTTGAAATGCTCTCGCGAAAGGGGTTTGCGGTAGACACAGCCGCTATAAAGGAGGGGTTGTCTCGTCTTCGCCTTGCGGCAAAGTTTGAGGTGCTGTCTGTATCCCCTTTAATAATCGTTGACAGCGCTCACTCGTCCGCGGCAATACCAACGACGTGCGATGCCCTCGTCGAGCTTGGAAGCAACTCCATAAAAGGAATTTCTCTTTGCCTGCCGTCAAGCGACCTTATTGCTGAATACTCGACAGCGCTCACAGTACGTGGCTTTGAGATTGCCGAAACCTACACGTCCGACACGAATTGCGATGGTGCATACGTATTTAAAACGCCAAAATCGTTCGTAAAGCAAGCGCTTCCCTCCCTAGATAAGAGCTCAACGCTCTTAATATCCGGAGACAGCAGCTTCGTTCTTCCAATTCGTCACGAGCTTCTTAATACTCTTGGAATTCTTTGAACAAAGTATAAAAGGGACTGAGTCATTTAGATGCAGAAGTCGTGGTTTGGCTCTCTGGCGTACAATGGTACGCCAGAGAGCCAAAACGCGGCTAAAAAACACACATAAAAATTGAAATTCGCAAGAATTTCTACCTAAAATACCGCAAATACCGCTTTACCATCAATTTCTTGATAATAAAGCGGTATCTTTTTTATGTCTATTTCCGTGTGTTTTTGTTCTGCGCGAAATGAAGCAGCCCCTTTGTTATATTTATCTGCTTATTCTCGTATATTCAAAGCCTTCAGCCTTGAGACACGAAATGTTTGTTGCATTATCAGAAAATGTAATATTCTCTGTGTTTCCGTATTTATCTGTACGTACCCAGCCGTCAGAGAAAGCAACCTCTGCCACAGCAAGAGAATCACATTCCACAAATGCATCAGTACCTATATAGGTCGTTGCATATGGAATAACTATTCCCTCAAGCGCATCGCAGCCATAGAATGCTTCCTTACCAATGGTTTGGAGATTTATTGAAAGATCTATTGCATGCAAGTCGGTGCAACCGTAGAATGCTTTATCTTCGATCTCCGTAACGCTCTCGGGCAAATAAATGTTGCGCAGATCCTCGCAATTCATAAACGCGCCCTCACCTATACTTGTGAGTCCGCCGTTATGCAGCTCTACCTTCTGGAGCTTTTTGCAGCCTTTGAATGCATAATCTCCGAGCTCCTCAATATCGCTGTTGATCTCGATGTGCTCCATGTTGTAGCAGCCCGCAAAGGCGTTAGCGGCTATTTTAACTACGGTATAAGGAAGAGCAATTCTCTTAATATTATCCGCAAAATTACCGTATACAAGCGTTTCGGCAGCGGCGCTGTTCTGCTCTGCGACCTGCGACTTCAAAGCATTAAAATCGTTCTTATAATCGGAAGCGGTGTAATCCGCATATTCATCAAGCGTTTGGGAAAGCCATTCAAGCTGTTGTAACGTCACCGACTCGTCAAGCACGTATACCGGTACCACGAGGGTTGCGGGATACTTTTGGTTCATTTGGTAAGCATTACCGGGACCAACCTGCGACGGATCCTGCAAGAAGTAATAAGCTCTGAATTTATCGAGGTCAAAGCTGCTTATCTTCTCACCGTTCTTGCCGCTGTTCAATTCCGCCACTATTTCTTCAAAGGCTTCAACGCTAAGTATTCTCGGAACGTTGGCATAAGCAGAAAATTCGCTGTCGCCAACCGCGGTTACGGTATCTCCGTCGGGAGAGGTATCGGGGTTCTCTACCGAATATGAAGACGAAAACGTATAATAGCTTCCCGATATTCCCTCTGTGGGGTTCACTGTTACCATATTGTTTCCGTCGAAAGAATAGAATATTTCCTTTGAGGAAACTATGGCAGATTTTTCGTCATCTGCAATCACCTTGTTAGCAAAAGCACCGTTTTCTTTGATTCTTATGAAAACGGTACACGTGCCGTCTCCGTTAGAAACATATTCGAGGTCATAGGGCGAGCTGTTTAAAAGCTCGATATTTTCAATGTTTGGGTCCTCGTTCGCGTCGTCTCCTCTAAAAAACTTATCAAGTCCTATGAAATTGCCCTCCTCATCGAAAAAGGCATATCTTAAGGAGTTACATGAGGTAAGAGAAAGCATAAGCAAGAGTATGCATGCAAGAGCCAATGCAAGCGTGTTGATTTTTTTCATTTTTCTTCTCCTCTTTTCCTAATTTTTATTTTATGAATAACATAAAACACGAGAGTGAGCGCTATTCCCGCGATTATCGCAACAACGAGATTTAGCACGACTGTCAGAACGAACGTCAACAAAAGCACGAGAATATCCCCTACCCTACGTCTTTTGCATATACCGACGAATTCGCGCCATTCGCTCATATTATACGCCACGATAAAGAGTATCGCCGCTATTATGGGCATAGGTATAAGCTTTGCCACGGGCAGAAGCACCACCAAAAACAGCATGATGACCAGCGCGTGAACGATTCCCGCGATCGGCGTGCGTCCGCCGTTCTTTACGTTTGCGGCAGTTCTTGCTATCGCTCCCGTTGCGGGGATACCGCCGAAAAGTCCTGAACAAATGTTACCTGCACCTTGCGCTATAAGCTCTGTATTAGAATTATGCTTGTCCCCTACCATTTTGTCTGAAACGACACAGGACAAAAGTGACTCGATAGCTGCGAGTATCGCGATCGCAAAGGCATCGGGAATGACTGCAAGCATGGTAGTCCAGTTGAAATTCGGCAAGGACGGTATCGGAAATCCGCCCTTAAGATCGGTATAAAGCGTGCCGATAGTGGGGCATTTAAGCGGCGTAAGGGAAACGATAAGTATTCCTACTACCACCGCAACGAGCGAGCCCGGCAGCTTTTTGAATATCAATGAAGCCGTGCCCTTTGTTTTTGAAGCAAGGATATTCCAGCCAACAAGTATAATAAGTCCGATAGCACCGACAACGAGCGATCTCCAATCAAGCGTTCCGATGTTTTTTACTATCTCGAGCACCTTCTCGCCCGCCTCCACGGGCTTTGCTTCCCCGAAGCTAAGCCCCAAAAAGTCCTTGATCTGACCGATAAGGATCGTCACGGCAACACCTGAGGTAAATCCAACGGTTATCGTATGAGGCATGTACTTTATAAGCGATCCTGCGCGGCAAAGTCCGAGAATTATAAGAATAATACCCGCCATAATAGTTGCTATGACGAGCCCGTCCATTCCGCTTGAGGCTATAACACCCGCAACGATGGTCGCAAATGCAGCCGTCGGACCGGAAATGTTTACGTTGCTTCCGCCAAGCGCCGCAATGACAAAGCCTGCGATTGCCGCCGTATAAAGACCTTGAACCGGAGTAGCACCCGAGGCAATTGCCAATGCAATTGATAGCGGCAGCGCGATTATTGCAACGATAATGCCCGCGATAACGTCACTTGCGAACTTATTTTTGTTATATCCTTTAAAGGTTGAAAAAAGCTTTGGTCTGAATGTTT
Source organism: Eubacteriales bacterium (assembly GCA_045659245.1). Taxonomy (GTDB): domain Bacteria; phylum Bacillota; class Clostridia; order Oscillospirales; family CAG-272; genus HGM12713. The sequence continues at coordinate 5,869 of JAZOWN010000015.1, read as the reverse complement.
TCATATCAATGTCATACCCGAGGGTAGCTTTAAAGCACCCTCGGGAGTATTTCTTTATTTTAGATTTTAAAACTCAATTTTGCTTTCAATATAAGCCTTAAGCTCGCTTACGGGTATTCTTACCTGCTCCATGGTATCTCTGTCACGAACGGTTACGCAGCCGTCGGTCTCGGAGTCAAAGTCGTAGGTAATGCAAAGAGGAGTACCGATCTCGTCCTGACGGCGGTATCTCTTACCGATAGAGCCAGCCTCGTCGTAGTCAACGTTGAAGTATTTAGTGAGGTCTTCAAATACCTTCTCCGCGCCCTCGGAAAGCTTCTTGGAAAGAGGAAGAACTGCAGCCTTAAAGGGAGCAAGGAACGGATGCAGGTGAAGAACCGTTCTTACGTCGTTCTTCTCTGCGTCGATCACTTCTTCGTCATATGCGTCAACGAGGAATGCGAGAGCTACACGGTCAGCACCAAGCGAGGGCTCAACAACGTAAGGAACGTACTTCTCGTTGGTTTCCTGATCAAAGTACATCATATCCTTACCGCTGTGCTGTGCGTGCTGTGAGAGGTCATAATCAGTTCTGTCAGCAACGCCCCAAAGCTCGCCCCAGCCGAACGGGAACAAGAATTCAAAGTCGGTCGTTGCCTTGGAGTAGAAGCAAAGCTCCTCTGCGCTATGGTCGCGAAGCTTGAGGTTTTCCTCTCTCATGCCGAGGTCAACAAGCCACTTGCGGCAGTATTCCTTCCAGAAAGCAAACCACTCAAGGTCAGTTCCGGGCTTGCAGAAGAATTCGAGCTCCATCTGCTCAAACTCACGGGTACGGAACGTGAAGTTACCGGGAGTGATCTCGTTACGGAAGGATTTACCGATCTGGCAAACACCAAAGGGGAGCTTCTTTCTTGCAGAGCGCTGAATGCTTGCAAAATCAACGAAAATACCCTGTGCGGTCTCAGGACGGAGATAAAGCTCTGTCGTAGAATCCTCGGTAACACCCTGATAGGTCTTAAACATAAGGTTAAATTTCTTTATATCGGCAAAATCCGTACCGCCGCAGTCGGGGCAAACAATTCCTTTTTCCTTGATATATGCCGCCATCTCGTCGAAGGTCCAGCCTGCGGGGTTATCGTCAAGTCCGTTTGCAAACGCATACTCCTCAATGAGCTTATCTGCGCGGTGACGTGTCTTACAGGTCTTGCAGTCCATAAGCGGGTCGGAAAATCCGCCTACGTGACCTGACGCCACCCAAGTCTGGGGATTCATGATAATTGCGCTGTCAAGTCCTACGTTGTACTTGCACTCCTGAACGAACTTCTTCCACCAAGCCTTCTTTACGTTATTCTTAAACTCAACTCCGAGGGGGCCGTAGTCCCAAGAGTTTGCAAGACCGCCGTATATTTCCGAGCCGGGGAAAATAAAGCCGCGGGTCTTACACAGAGCGACGATTTTGTCCATTGTCTTTTCTGAATTGTTCATGATTTATCTCCTTAAATAAATATTACTGTTATTATTTAATTATTCTATCACACATTTCGACTATTGTCAATATTTGCAAGCAAAAAAGAGCCGAAATCGGCTCTTTTTTGCTTGTTTTTTTACTGTCCCGCGATGCTCATGTCGGTAAGGTATACGCTCGGTGAGCCAAAGGTTGTAAATCCCGACGGAAGCCCGAATTTCACCTCGCTTCCGACCGCCTTTATGTCATTAAGAAGCGTAAAGAAATTGCCCGCGACAGTAAATCCCTTTACTGCCTTAGTCTTCTTTCCGCCCTCGACAAGGTATCCCGCGCTTTCAATGGAAAAATCACCCGTTACGCTGTTAGCGCCCGCGTGCAAGCCTTTAAGCTCGGTGACGTAAATTCCGTCCCCCATTTTTCCCATAAGCTCCTCATCGGTAAGCTCTCCGCCCTTGATATAGAAGCAAAACGGAGCGATGTGGACCTGCTCCGAATACGAGCCGCGCTGTCCGTTTGCACTCGTCGTCTTATCAGCCTTATGAGCAGTAGCTATATCGTAAAGCAGAGTTTTAAGCACTCCCCGCTCTATTACGTTTTTCTCAAAGGTCGCAACCCCCTCTCCGTCAAACGGAGTCGGAACGGGGTTAAGCTCTCCGAGCGGATCGTCAACGAGAGTAACGCACTCGGCGGCAACTCTCTCGCCCTCCTTGCCTGCAAGCAAGGAAAGTCCCAAAAGTGCATTCTTTCCAGAAAATGCAGATGCAAAAGCGGACAGCATGGCGCGCATTTGCTTGCCGTCTATTATTACGTCGTATTTACCCGACACCACGTCACTCGCTCCGAGCTTTGAGATAGCCTCGGAAACTGCCTTTTTGCTGATGCTCTCTGCTCCGTCAATTCCAAGTGAGAAATCAAACGCCTCTTGCGCCTCACCGTCACGGCTGACAACAGCTTGAACGAACGCACCTTTGAGGGAGACGCTGTTTGAAAGGTTAAGTCCGTTTGAATTTACAAGCTCAAATCTTTGAGCCTCTGCAAAAACTCCCGACTGTGTTCCGTCGGTTACAAGCTCGTTCTCGTCATACGTTCTCTTTTGTATATCGAGCGCAAGCGCCTTTACGCTTGCCGCACTCGGCATCTCGCAAGTAGATTGACGGCACTCCGCGTATTTATCCGAGCCACTGAAAATTACGGCAACGTCGTTGTTTTCAATAACGCCTGCGTTTGCGTAGGCGCGCGCGACAAGTCCGCGAAGCTCATCTTCCGTGAAAAGCTCGGTCGAGGCGCTTCCCATATGCCCGTCACGAACACATCTGAAATTGACACCCGCGCCCGTACCCGACGCGAATGAGGAAATTTCGTTTTCCAGCGTTTCCGTGCTGACGCTTTTAGATTCGGTGAAAAATATTTCGTACTGCGCAATATCACGGCGCTCTGCCTCGTCGCACAGTATCTCCTTTATTCTTTCAAAATTCATAGCGCTCAACGACCTCCAACGGTAATTTTCTTGACGCGGATAAGCGGCTGTCCTACGTCCGTAGGCACGTTTCCGCTTGCAGAGCCGCATACGCCCTGCCCCGTCGCGAGGTTGTTTCCAACCATATCAATATCCTTGAGGATCTGCGAGCCCTTGCCTATGAGCGATGCTCCGCGCACCGCCTCGCATATCTTGCCGTTTCTTACGATATATCCCTCACGAACGGAGAAATTGAAATCTCCCGTAAGCGGATTTACAGAGCCACCGCCCATTTCCTTTGCATAAAGTCCGTACTCAATAGAAGCAATAATATCCTCGTTTTTGTCGGGGCCGTTATCAATAAAGGTATTCGTCATTCTTGACGTAGGCTCATAGGTATATCCTTGTCTACGGCTGTTTCCCGTCATTGGCATACCCATTCTGCGCGAGCCGAGTCGGTCTATCATATAATTTTTGAGAACGCCGTTCTTGATAAGAACATTTCTCTGCGTGGGATTTCCCTCGTCGTCTATATTACAAGAGCCCCACGCGTTCTTTATAGTTCCGTCGTCTATTGCGGTTATCTTTGGGTTTGCGATCATCTGTCCAAGCTTTCCGCACATCTCCGACATTCCGACTCCTACCTGAGTCGCCTCAAGTGAGTGTCCGCAAGCCTCGTGGAAAATAACACCACCAAATCCGTTTTCAATGGCGACTGTCATCTGTCCTGCGGGGCAATATCCCGCTTCAAGATTAACTATCGCCTGCTTTGACGCATGAATTCCCACCTCACGGGGATCAAACATATCAAAGAGCTCAAGTCCCATTCCGCGACCGGGTGAGCAGCTACCCGACTGGTTCTCTCCCATAGCACTCGCAACGGAATTTACAACAATTCTCGTTCTTACATGTCTGTCCTCTTTAAATAGTCCCTCGCTGTTCGCTACAAGTATCGCGTGGTCAACACCAAGCAGAGTTCCCTGCACCTGCGATATTCGCTCGTCATATTCCTTTGCGGCATAGCACGCGTTTTTAAGAATATCTATTCTGTTTTTTATATCACCGCTCAAGGGGTGAGAGCGAACGGTGTGGATATTGGGAACAGAGGTCAAGGTAAGGTTAAATACCGCGCTCTTTTTATACTCTCCAAGAATATCAGCCGCGTTTTTAGCGCAGGCGATAAGCCCCTCGCGAGTCAGATCCGTGGTCGTTGCGTAAACCGTTTTCGTTCCCAGAAACACTCTTTTACCAACGCCTGAGCCCGTATTATCGCTAATACGGTCTATCTTTCCGTCAACGAGATTTATTGAGCCCGTTTTGGTGTTTTCCGCGTATATCTCAGCAAAATCCCCACCCGTTGACATAGCAACGCCAAGGACTTCTTCAAGTATTGACTGCTTTATCATGTGTACTTTCCTTTCATGAACGGCTTAGTCCTGACTTCTCTCTCCCAAAATGTTTCTATATTTCTGGTAGAAGCTTTCAAAATATCCGCCGTCAAGCGCATTTCTTATCTCGCGCGTAAGGTTGTTGTAGAAATAGAGGTTGTGAGCGACCGCGAGGCGCATACCGAGCGACTCCTTTGCCTTTATGAGGTGGCGAACGTAGGAGCGGCTGTAATTACGGCAGGCGGGGCAACCGCAGTTCTCGTCGAACGGACGAGGATCTCTTGCGTATTTCTCGTTGAGAAGATTCATCTTACCGTGCCACGTAAACAGATTTCCGTGACGCGCGTTGCGGCTCGGCATAACGCAGTCAAAGAAGTCAACGCCCATGTGTACTGCCTCGAGTATATTGCAAGGCGTTCCGACTCCCATAAGGTATCTCGGCTTATCCTTGGGCATGTGAGGCTCAACTGCGTTTATAATGCGGTACATCTCCTCGGTCTCCTCGCCTACGGCAAGTCCGCCTATTGCATATCCCGCGAGGTCAAGCTCGGCAATCTGCTGCATGTGTCCGATACGAAGATCCTCGTAAGTACCTCCCTGGTTTATTCCAAAGAGAAGCTGATTTTTATTTATCGTTTCGGGGAGCGAGTTGAGTCTGTCCATCTCCGTCTTACAGCGAACGAGCCACCGTGCCGTTCTCTCGCAGGACTGCTTTACGTATTCGTAGGGTGCGGGGTTTTCCACGCACTCGTCGAATGCCATGGCAATAGTCGAGGCGAGATTTGACTGAATCTGCATACTCTCCTCGGGACCCATGAATATTCTCTTGCCGTCAATGTGCGAGGCAAAGCGAACGCCCTCCTCGGTTATTTTACGCAGCTGAGAGAGGGAAAATACCTGAAATCCGCCGCTATCGGTAAGTATAGGACGCTCCCAATTCATAAACTTATGAAGTCCGCCCATGTCGTGAATGAGCTTGTCGCCCGGACGCAGATGAAGGTGATAGGTATTTGAAAGCTCCACCTGACAGTCAATATCTATAAGCTCTCTCGAAGACACACCGCCCTTTATCGCCGCGCACGTTCCTACGTTCATAAACACGGGGGTCTGTATATCTCCGTGTACCGTGTGAAGGACTCCGCGCCTTGCGCGACCGTCCGTTGTAAGTATTTCAAACTTCTTTTCCATAATATCTTTTACTTTCTTTGTATTTTCTTAATCGAAAAATATTCTTAGGGGATAGGCAGATTTGAGCAAGAAGCGTCGTTCTTGTGGGCGTGAGGCGTACATGCGTACGTCGAGCCCACAAAACGGCGGTAGAAAAAGTCCGATTAAAATTGAAATCCGCAAGGATTTCTACCTTATAATTGTTTTATTTACAAATTGCGCCGTATTTAAGTCATTCTTTATCATTCTTCGGACTTTTTCGGTCTTGCCAAATATGACAGACCCTTATATTCTTTCAAACTGATAATCAAGCTTTTTGTGACTAAGCTCGATTGCGACAGGTCTGCCGTGAGGGCAAACTGTAATATCGGGAAGCTCCATAATCTTGCCGATTATCCACTCAACGTATTCGGG
>JAZOWN010000014.1:0-5100 GCA_045659245.1 Eubacteriales bacterium | reverse complement strand
CGTATAGGAGTTACCGTAAACCTGTCATTTTTACAGTATTTCTCCTCCTCTTGTCGAAACAAGAGTTCGAGTCACTATTCACTTAAGATAAGTGTATCACAATTGGTTTAAAATGTCAATAGGTTTAAAAAAATTAGCCGTTTCATTTAGCCGCTCCGTAACTTTTTGTCACGTCCGAAGGACAAGTCATGACCACCAGCCGTGCTGGTGGCTTGCGATAGCCCCCTTGGGGCATTCCACACGCTGAGCCTATAGGCTCGTCGAATAATCCGCCACTTGCGGTAATTGCCCTACCACTATTGAAATAGTAAATATTTATAGTCATTTTGTTAGCTTGAATTTTATTATTTGCAAAGGGGCGGGTTCCTCGCTTCGCTCGGATAAATAAACTGGGCAAAGCTAAAGCTTTTTGGAACCACCAGCACTGCTGGTGGTTTTCAGGATACAATAAAAAACAGGACGCAAATCTTGCGTCCTGTAAAATTTAAATTAAAGAGCGGAAACGATTGCCGCGGTGTCACGCGCGATGACCAATTCCTCGTTGGTGGGGATAACGTAGACTGAAACGCGGCTTCCGTCCTTGGAGATCTTCGTGGACTCGGAGCGGCGGAACGCAAGCTTGTTTGCGTCCGTATCAAGCTCAATGCCGAGGAATTCAAGATCCTTACAAACCAATTCACGGAGCATAACGCTGTTCTCACCGATACCTGCCGTGAAAACTACCGCATCAAGTCCGTTCATAACTGCGGCGTAAGAGCCAATGTACTTTTTGATCTGATGCTTAAGTATGTTAACTGCGAGAAGTGCCTTTTCGTAGTTGGGGTTCTCAGGACCTGCCGCAATTGCGTCCTCAACGTCACGTGAGTCAGAGGAAACGCCGGTGATTCCGAGGAAGCCGGATTTCTTATTCATGATATCGTTGATCTGCGCACCGGTCAAGCCTTCCTTGTCCATGAGGTAGGGAACTATCGCGGGGTCGATATCTCCGCATCTCGTACCCATCTCAACACCTGCAAGGGGAGTAAAGCCCATGGACGTGTCAACGACCTTTCCGCCCTTAACTGCGGTTATAGACGAGCCGTTACCGATATGGCAGGTTACTATCTTGGTTTCCTCAACAGGCTTATCAAGAAGCTTTGCCATCTCGCCGCTTACGTAGCGGTGCGACGTGCCGTGCATACCGTAGCGACGGATGCCGTACTTTTCGTAGTATTCATAGGGAAGCGCGTATACGTATGCTTCGGGAGCCATCGTCTGGTGGAACGCGGTGTCGAAAACCAATACCTGAGGCTTTTCGGGCATGATCTCAAGACAGCCTCTGATACCCATGAGGTGAGCAACAGTGTGCAGAGGAGCAAACTCGCGGCAAAGCTCAAGCTTTTCGAGCACGTCCTCGGTCATGAGAATGGAGCCGGAGAAGAACGCGCCGCCGTGAACGACACGGTGTCCGATCGCCTGGATCTCGTTCATGTCCGTAATAGAGCCGTACTCGGCATCGGTAAGATACTTAACGACCATTTTCATAGCATCCGCATGATCCTTCATGGGTGAGAGCTCTTTCGTTTTAAGTCCCTTTATAATTTGCTTGTGCTCGATAAGCGAGCCGTCCATTCCGATCCTTTCGCAGATACCCTTTGCGCTTACAACGTCAGTCGTCGTATCGATAAGCTGATATTTAAGTGAGCTTGAGCCTGCGTTTACTACCAGAATATTCATATTCAGTTACCTCCAAAGCAGTAAATAATTTCAATACAACTATTATACTACAAGATTTTTGATTTTTCAAGAGAAATAAAGAAACTTTTTTCCAAAAAAGGAGATACAAATGTCAAATTTTTGCATAGTATCAGAATTTAATCCGTTTCATAACGGTCACGCATATCTTATCTCAAAAGCGCGGGAAATGGGAGCGGATACGGTGACTTGCGTTATGAGTGGAAACTCCACACAGCGCGGCGAGCTTGCGATAACGGATAAATATTTGAGAGCGCAGGCGGCGGTAGAATGCGGCGCTGACCTCGTTATAGAATTGCCGTTCCCTTGGTGTTCGGCAAGTGCGGAATATTTTGCCGAGGCGGCGACCTGCCTTGTAGCCCCCTTTGGAGATAAGCTTATTTTTGGATCTGAGTGCGCAGACGTGGAAAAATTGCAGAGCGCCGCTCGGTTTTGCGAATCCGAGGAGTTTTCCAAGGAATACGATAAGCTTCTTCGGGACGGCGCGGGTGCGGCAAGTGCATTTACTGCCGTTATGAGATCAAAAGGATATGACTCGTTATCGTCAAACGATATTTTGGGCATTTCTTATATTCGCTCGATAATAAGAAATAACCTCTCTCTCGAACCTGTCACAGTGTCCCGAATAGGCGCGGCATATAACGAAAAAAATGAGGTATGCGGCGATATTCAGTCAGCGACCGCGATCCGTGCCTTGCTGAATAGCTGCGAGCTTGAGCGGCTTGAAAAATATATCCCGAAGAGTATGTGCGACAAGCTTGAAGCTGAGTATAAAGCAGGTCGCCTTACCGATCTGAATGAAATTGACGCATTGATATTGGGCTTTTTCAGACTTTGTGAAGCTGAAAGCCTTTCGGATATAGCCGATACGTCGGGGGGGATCATAAACCGCCTCGTAAGCGCGGCAAAGCAAAGCACAACAGCGGCAGAAATGCTTGATGCAGTAAGAACAAAGCGTTATACCGACGCGAAGCTCCGTCGCGCGATACTCTACTCATTGACTGGCACACCTGCAAGTGTGCTAAAAGAAAAGCCCGAATATTCCTTGCTTCTTGCGGCAAATGATAAGGGCAGAGAGCTGCTCGCAAAAAACAGAAAGGGCGCAAACTCATGCGTTATTACAAAGCCTGCCGACGCCCCCAAGGACAGCATGCAGTATGTGCTTTCAGAGAAGCTTGACGCCGTATATGCGCTTGCGAGAAAAAACAAGTATCCATCTGACTTTTTCTTAAAAAAGGGAGCGTATATACAAAAGTAATTGCTCGTTTATTTCATTCTTTACTTGACAAAAGGCTCTTTTGGTGTTATAATCTATCTGTATGTGTATAAAATGCTTTAAATATAGATGAAAGGTGTATTTGACATGGCAGAAAAAAGAGAAAAGGTCGGGGGTAAGTACCTCGAATATAAGGGTAAGCCGCTCGTAAGAGAGGGCGACACCATATGCTACGGCGATATGGAGGATAAATGTATTCTCATTCTTGAAATAATGTCGCATAAGAAAACAGCGGACGGAGAGCTTCCCGATAAGATATTGATACAGGTCGTTGAATCCAAAAATCAGGCAAACATTCTTCGTCAGGGCTCAAAGGACGGACTTTACGAGGCGTGTAATCTCGGTCTTATTTGGCTTGAGCATGAGCTTAAGAAGAGCGGAGAATAAGCAAAAACAAAAAAATTTGCTTTTTGCGAAAAAAATTCAAAATAGCTATTGCAATTTTAAATTATTGTGATACAATATATGTGTAATCTTAAAACGGAGGTATATTATCATGGCATACAAAATTTCCGATGATTGCATCGCATGTGGCGCATGTGCAGAGGCTTGCCCTGTAAATGCTATCAGCGAAGGCGATTGCAAGTATGAGATCAATCCCGATGAGTGCATCGAGTGCGGTGCTTGTGCCGAGGCATGTCCTGTTTCTGCACCTGCAGCTGAATGATCTTTTATCCGGTAACATAAGGATACCAAACAAAGGCTGTTGCGGATGCAACAGCCTATTGCTTTAATCGGAGGAAATGACATGTCAAAAAATATAGAGCTTTTACCGGACGAGCGTCTTGACGAGGTAAATGAGAAAATAACCGTAATACAGAAAAAGGACGGACTTACGTTCGGAACGGATGCATATTTTCTCGCCTCATTTATAAAGCCGCAAAAGTACGCGCATGCCGTCGAGCTTGGCGCGGGAACGGGAATAATCTCGCTTTTGTGCGCGGCAAGGGACAGACTCGGATTTATTGATGCGATTGAAATTCAAGAGGATTTCTGCGGTATAGCCAAACGCAACGTAGAGCTTAACGGACTCGGGGAACGTATACGCCTTATTTGTGATGACGTGAGAAACGTCAGCGCTTCCTCTCTCGGAGGAGAGGTTGAGGTCGTGTTTACCAACCCCCCGTATATGACGGTCGACAGCGGAAAGAGAAATGACTCTGACAGAAAATACATAGCGCGCCACGAGGTGTGCGGAGATATAGGCGACTTCTGCGCGGCGGCGCGCAGGCTCTTGAAGCACGGCGGAAGATTTTATTGCGTGTGGCGTCCCGACAGACTTTCCTCGCTCTTTGCAGCGATGAAAAATAACTCTCTTGAGCCTAAACGGTTGGCTTTTGTGCATGGAGACGCAGAGGCAGAGCCGTCAATGGTATTAGTGTCTGCAACAAAGGGCGGCGCGGAGGGCTTGCGCATTTTACCGCCCATTATCCTCCACGAAACGGACACTAAAAACGACGGCGCGAGAAAGCTTACGCCCAAGGCAAACAAAATTTACGAAACGATGAGTATTACGGAGTAATTTTATGGAAGCTATGAAAAGGGTACTTAGCCACGTGCGTCGCGCGGTGGACGACTACTCAATGATAAATGAGGGAGATAAGGTAGCGGTCGGTGTGTCGGCTGGTAAGGATTCGTTGACGCTACTCTGCGCGCTGGCGGAGCTCAGACGCTTTTATCCCAAGAAATTCGAGCTTATAGCAATAACGGTCGATATGGGCTTTGATGGAACTGATTTTTCTCCTATAAAAGCGCTTTGCGACGAGCTTGACGTTGAATACCATATTATCGAAACGCAAATATCTAAGGTGATCTTTGACGTTCGTAAGCAAAAAAATCCCTGCTCACTTTGCGCTAAGATGCGCCGAGGCGCGCTGTATAGCGGTGCAAGAGAGCTTGGCTGTACCTCAGTAGCTCTCGGTCACCACTTTGACGACGTTGTCGAAACCTTTATGCTCAACCTCTTTTACGAGGGCAGAATAGGGTGCTTCCAGCCGGTCACGTATCTTACGAAAACAGAGATCAGCCTCATCCGTCCTATGATATATATGCCCGAAAAGGACGTCCGATATTTTGCGGGTAAGAACGAT
>JAZOWN010000013.1:0-48208 GCA_045659245.1 Eubacteriales bacterium | reverse complement strand
TTCTCCTTCCTTATTTCCTCTCCGATGGTCGATCTCGGAAGCCTTGTGCTTTTGATGAGTATTTTCGGATGGAAGGTCGCCGTTGCTTACGTACTGTTCGGTCTTGTGATTGCCGTGCTCGGCGGCACGCTGATTGAAAAGCTTCACCTTGAAAATCAAGTTGAAGACTTTATAAGAAATGCCAAGAGTCTTGAAGTCGAGCAAGAAAAGCTACGCTTCAAAGACCGTATCAAATACGCTTGGGAGCAGGTGCTATCCACCGCTAAAAAGGTTTTGCCTTACGTTCTCGTTGGTGTTGGCATCGGTGCGGTTATCCATAATTGGATACCGGAAGAATGGATCGTAAAAGCACTTGGCGGTAATAACCCCTTTGGCGTTATTCTCGCCACAGTTGCAGGCGTTCCAATGTATGCGGACATCTTTGGTACAATTCCGATTGCAGAAGCCTTACTTGCAAAAGGAGCGTTGCTCGGTGTAGTTCTGTCCTTTATGATGGGCGTTACAACGCTTTCCTTGCCGTCCATCATTATGCTGCGAAAGGCAGTCAAACCTAAATTGCTTGGCATTTTTATCGTAATATGCACGATTGGAATTATCCTTGTGGGATATTTCTTTAATCTCATTCAACCACTTATTATTTAATTTCAGGAGGAATTTACTATGGGAATTTTCGGAAAGAAAAAGGAAGAAACAAAAACTTGCTGCTGCTCTTGCGGTACAGTAATGGAGCAGCCTGCAACCGCTAACACCTGTTGTGCTCAAAAGGTGGAAGGTATATGCTGTATCAAGGTGCTCGGCGCAGGCTGTAAATCCTGCCATCAGCAGTTTGAGTATGCAAAGGAAGCGGTGAAAAATCTCGGACTTAGTATAGAGGTCGAGTATATCACTGATCTTGCAAAAGTGATGGAGTATGGTGTTATGAGTATGCCTGCCCTTGTTGTAAACGATAAGGTCGTATCGATGGGCAAGGTCTTAAAGACAGCAGATGTAGAAAAGCTATTAAAGTGACGACCAAACCTCGTTTTCTATCACTTTTCTATCACTTTTCCGAAAGATATGACAGATTGGCGGAAGAAAAGCGGAAAAATCGGTGGATTTTTAGAAAATTAGGGACGCAGAGGGACGGATTGTGACATTCATTGTATTTCTCGAAATCAGTTTGTGCGCAAGCACACGAGGGTTCGAATCCCTCTCTCTCCGCCAAAAAGAAGAACCACCCAATCGGGTGGTTCTTTCTTTTTCCAAACGGCGGAGAGAGAGGGGGTCGAACGCAGTGAACAAAACAACCCAGTGAGTTGTTTTGTGAACGGTGACCGAAGATTTTTGCCCGACATAACAAAAAACAAAATCCGAAACGTCGGGCAAAAATCAAGAACGAATCCCTCTCTCATCAAGCGGCTCGGCGAAAAATTCTCGCATAAGCGAGTACCCCGCTCTTTTCATTGACAATTTTGTGTTTCTATGTTATAATAATCATAACACTTTGAATGAGGTGAACTTATGAATCAAGAAATCGCAAAATTGAATTTAAGAAAATATAAGATATCAAAAATCATAATATCAATTTTAGGACTTTTGGCATATGTTTTGTGCGCTGTTTTTGGCGACGGTAAATTAATTATATCTGCGCTAGTTTTAGCTGTTCTATTTATTAGATATGCTCCTTGGTTTTTCTACAGGAAATATATATCTAATCCTCTTTCCAACGACTTAAACGCCTCTCTTTACTATGAAATTGTACGGCAAGGAAAAATTTATGTTCCCTCTGCAATTTGGCAACTTCAAGCCGAATACTTTGTTGGAAACCATAATAATGCTGTATGCATTTGCAATCAAAAACTGAATGATCCTAAAATTTCTAAAAAATACAAATACCATTATCTAATGTTTCTTGCTAATGTATATTTTGATATTGGAGATAATGAATCATTAGCTGATGTCTGCAAAAAATTCAACAGCGAATTAACAAAAGAGTCCAAGCGAAAGACAAATATGATAAAAAAGCAATTCCCTAGAATAGAATTTTATCAAGACTTTGTAAATGAAAATTATGATGCTTGTTATTCATTCATATGCAAACCACAAACTCTGCCAATCAATCAGATAAAGAATATATTTTTTAAAGCTCGCATTGCTCTTAGCAAAAATGATAAAGAAGATGCCGAAAAGTATTTCAAAGCGGTTATTCAAAAAGCTCCAAATCTTAATTATGCGGATTTATCTAATCACGGACATGAATCCATAGAAAAAGATGTTAACTATAAAGATACTTTAGTTAAGATAAATATATCCGCAGAATTTATAATTCCTACACCACCAAAATCACAAAGAATTGGCAGAATTATTCGTCTTACTGCTGGAATTATCATCATTGCTACAGTCGTGTCGTACATCGGCTTTTCTATTTTCTTGAAAATCCATGAAAATCAACAATCAAAACAATACGAAGAACAATTAGCCGAATATAACAAATATAACGAAAATGTTCGAATTTTGTTAGAAGAAAAATATGACGGAGTTGAAATCGTTGAAACCTTCAATTTGAAATATGAAGAAAAAAATGTAGAAGCAATGTTTGTTTCAAAAACAGATACGGGTATTATCATCGGCTCACTTTTTTCATATCCCGATGAAAACAAAACAACCTACGATATTGACTATGAAATGCCCTATTCCGATTTGAACCAAACTCATTCTCCTTTAATGTACCTTGGATATTACTGCACTCTTCCCGATTACTATATAGAATGTTATTTTTATGCTGATGAAGAAGATGTTCCGGACAACTATTATCACCTAACTACTGTTCAAGTGAATGAAAAAACATTGTATATTGTTATAATGCCAATATTGACAGAACCTCCGCTTGATGTATAACTTTCAGGGCTACCCCACGGTAGCCCTTTCTTAATACTTCCCTCACCCCAGCAACTCTCCTATTGCCTGTGCAGTCTCCTTTTTACTCGTACTATCGATATGGCTATAAATATTTGCCGTGGTTGCCATGTCGGAGTGTCCGAGCCAGTCCTGAATCATCTTCATCGGTATTCCCTTGGCGAGCAGCAAGGACGCGCAGGAGTGTCGCAGTTCGTGGAAGCGTATACCAACGGAAAGAAAAAAACGGAACAACACGTTTTTAAGAATGTGTTGATTTTTAAGTTATAGCACAAGTAATATTATAGCACAGAAAATAAAAAGCTACAACCGCAATTCACAAAAAAGAGTTGCGGTTTTTAGCTTATTATGGTATAATATTTACGCAAAAAATGATTTAAGGAGATACTTCTGTGGAAGATCTGATTTTTAGCATAAACGCAGTGCTCCCCATTGTTCTCTTGGTGTGTCTCGGTTATCTGCTCCGAAGGCTCGGCGTGCTGCCCCTTTCCGTCACCGGTGTAATGAATAAGCTCGTGTTTCGGGTATTTTTGCCCGCAATGCTCTTTTTGAACGTTTACAATATTCAAAGCTTTAGCCAAACGTCCTTTGACTATATCTTCTACGTGCTGATCTTCACCGTTTGCATTTTCTTTGTCGGTATCCCCGCAGTTATGCTTATAACCAAGGACAACCGTCAAAGAGGCTCGATACTGCAAGGCTTCTTCCGCTCCAACTTCGCGCTTGTGGGGATCCCCTTAGCGACCTCGATATTTGGCGCAGAGGGCGGAATATTTGCAGCAATGCTTTCGGCGTTCATTATCCCGCTGTTTAATATTTTAGCAGTCGTGTCGCTTTCCATTTTCGGAGAAAAGAACGGCAAGCGCCCAAACCCCGCAAAAATTCTTTTGGACATAGTAAAAAACCCCTTGATACAAGCGATCGCGCTCGGCGGAGTGGCTCTTCTCGTCCGTGCGGCGTTCGTAAAGAACGGCGTAGAATTCCGTCTTACCGACGTAAAGCCCGTCTACTCGGTGCTCACCTCGCTCTCCGCCGTCGCAACGCCACTCTCACTTATCACGCTCGGAGCGCAGTTTGAGTTTTCGGCAGTCCCCTCGCTCAAAAAGCCCATCCTTTGGACGGTACTCGTGCGCTGCCTTTTGATCCCCGTGATCGCCCTGTCCGTCGCACTGGCGCTCGGCCGATTCAACGGTGCTCATTTCGCAACCTTTTTGGCAGTCTACGTCACGCCCGTTGCGGTTTCCAGCGTGCCTATGGCGCAGGAAATGGGCGCGGACTCCGCCCTTTCGGGACAGCTCGTGGTATGGACCACTCTCGTGTCGGGCGTCACCATCTTCGCGGCAACGTGGATCTTAAAAAGCCTCGGCGTATTTTAAAGCATATATCCCAAAAAGCTGGATTTTTGCAATTCAGCTTTTTTATTTTTCCGCGCTCCCCTTTTGGCATCAGCACTCCTTCTCTTTTCAAAAAGTGTTGACACGGTCGGCTTTTTTTGGTACAATTATTATATATCGACGATAGGAATATACAAAATATGTCAAATTTTACAGATATTTCCATTATCGGTGCAGGTCATGCAGGCATAGAAGCCGCTCTTGCGGCGGCAAGGACTGGAATGGACACCGTCCTCTTCACCATGTCGCTTGAGAGCATTGCGAATATGCCCTGCAACCCCTCGATAGGCGGCACCGGTAAAGGACACCTCGTATACGAGATCGATGCGCTTGGCGGTGAGATGGGCAAGGCCGCAGACAAGGTGACGCTTCAGTCGAGAACGCTCAACCTCGGCAAGGGCGCGGCAGTTCACTCAAAGCGCATTCAGGCTGACCGCAAGCGGTATCATGAAATAATGAAGCATACGCTTGAAACGACGCCGAATCTTCGCCTTATTCAGGCTGAAATAGTCTCTATTGAGGTAGATGACGGCGCTGTTAAGTCCGTAACCACCAAGCTTGGCGAGGTGTGGGAGTGCAAATGCGCCGTCATCTGCTCAGGAACTTACCTTGAGAGCCGCATTTTTGTCGGCGACGTCAACTACGAAAGCGGTCCCGACGGCTTCCTTGCCTCAAAGGGGCTTTCCGCGTCTCTCATAGAGCACGGTGTCAAGCTGCTCCGCTTTAAGACGGGTACGCCCGCGCGCGTGAAGAAAAGCACGATACACACCTCAAATCTTGAAATTCAGAATGGAGAAGATAGGGTAATTCCCTACTCATATCTCACTCCCGACGAATATTTCGACGGTCTTTCTCAGCTTCCCTGCCACGTCGTATACACAAACAGCGAAACACATCGAATTATAAGAGAAAATATACACCGTTCTGCGATGTATTCGGGACAGATCCACGGCACGGGCCCGCGCTATTGCCCCTCGATCGAGGACAAGCTGACTCGCTTTGCAGACAAGGAGCGCCACCAGCTCTTTATCGAGCCCGTGGGCGCAAACACCGAGGAAATGTATATTCAAGGCTTCTCCACCTCCCTGCCCGTAGACGTTCAGCGCGAGATGCTCGCCTCTCTTGAGGGCTTTAAAAATGCCGAGATCATGCGCTACGCATACGCGATTGAGTACGATTGCATCGATCCCACACAGCTTTTGCCCACGCTTGAGTTCAAGGAGATTCGCGGCTTGTACGGCGCGGGACAGTTCAACGGCACCTCGGGCTACGAGGAAGCCGCCGCGCAGGGACTTATCGCAGGACTTAACGCTTCTCTTGCGCTTAGAGGTGAAAAACCACTCATTTTGAGCAGATCTGAGAGCTATATCGGCACTCTTATCGACGATCTTGTCACAAAAGGCACAAATGAGCCGTACAGAATGATGACGTCGCGCTCGGAATACAGACTCCTGCTCCGTCAAGACAACGCAGACACGCGCTTGACGAAAAAGGGCTACGAGGTAGGACTCGTCACCGAGGAGCAATACTCGGCGTTCCTAAAAAAGCAAGAGCAGATCGAGGCGGAGATATTGCGACTTAACGAAACTCACGTTTCTCCCGCAGTAGCCAATCCCCTGCTTGAATCCTTAGGTCTTGCGACGATTTCCACGGGATTTTCGCTCGCCGAGCTATTAAGACGCCCCCAACTCAGCTATTTTCTGCTCGAGCCAATCGACAAAAATCGCCCAGCTCTCCCCCCGAGAGTAGTCGATACCGTCGAGGTCACAGTCAAATACGAGGGCTATATAAAGCGCCAGATCAACGAGGTGCGCCGCCAGGAGCGACTCGAAACCAAGCAGATTCCTGCAAACGTTGATTATAGCGCAATAAGGGGCTTGCGCCTCGAGGCGGCTCAAAAGCTCGCGGCGGTCAAGCCGCTCACGATCGGCCAAGCATCGCGTATAAGCGGAGTAAACCCTGCGGATATTTCCGTTTTGCTCATTTATTTCGGCATAAAATAACAGATCCGCTATCAATGTTTCACGTGAAACACAATTAGTTTTACACGGAGTTATACATGAATTTTACAGAATTTTACAATATTTCTCTTGAAATATGGAATGAAAACACTTCTCTCCCCGCCTTAACCGAGGATAAAGCGCAAAAGCTTTACGATCTTACGGTGCGTATGCTCGAGGTCAACAAATCAATGAACCTCACAGCAATAAAGGACGAGGAGTCCGTTATTCTCCGCCACTACGCAGATTCTCTTGTGGTAAGCCCGTACATTCCGACTAACGCAAAGGTTATAGACGTTGGCTGCGGCGCAGGCTTTCCTACGCTTCCGCTCGCAATATTCCGACCCGATATCTCGATAACTGCGCTTGACAGCCCAGCGAAGCGCATAGAATACGACAAGCAAACCGCTAATTTGCTTTCTCTCGACAACGTAACCGCTGTCGCGGAGCGCGCTGAGGTTCTTGCGAACGATCCTTCGTATCGCGAAAGCTTCGATATAGCAACAGCGCGTGCGGTCGCCGCAATGCCTATACTCACCGAGCTTTGCCTGCCGTTTGTCAAGATTGGCGGCAAATTCGTGGCTATGAAGGCCGCCAAAGGTGACGACGAAGCGAAAATCTCCGCAAATGCAATAACAAAATGCGGTGGCAAGCTGATATCTGTCGACGAGCATCCGCTATACAGCCGAACCGGAGAGTCCGAGCAACGCGTCATAATATATGTCAGCAAAGAAGCCAAAACCCCTAAGGAGTTCCCAAGGCATTACTCAAAAATAAGCAAAAAGCCTCTCTAACTACATTCAAAAGCGCCGACATCACGTCGGCGCTTTTTTTGTTTCACGTGAAACAATTGCCGTGTAATCATCATAATGTTCCACGTGAAACAATCACCGCAGAGCTCTTGATGTTCCACGCGAAACATTGATTAAAAAAATACATAAAAAATCGGCAAAATTCTCTTGCATTATGTGTTTTTTTGTGGTATAATCATTGTGTATAAATGTAAATTATAAAAATGTAGGAAAGGAACGACCCAAATGGCAAAAATTATATCGTTTGCTAACCAAAAAGGCGGTGTTGGAAAGACGACATCTTGCGTTAACGTAGCGGCTTCTCTCGGACTGCTCGGACACCGCGTTCTGCTTATAGATCTCGACCCTCAGGGAAACACTACCAGCGGCGTCGGTGTTACAAAGAGAGGATTAAAAGGAACTACCAAGGAGCTTTTGAACGGAGAAATGAACGTCAAGGACATAATCCGTGAGACTCCTTATGAGAATTTGTCGGTAATTCCCGCAAATACGACGCTGACAAGCTCCGAATTTGAGCTTTTCGACTTTGACGAGAACGAATACCGTATGAAAAAGGCTCTCGCAGAGGTAAAGGACGATTTTGATTACATACTTATCGACTGTCCGCCCTCACTTGGACGTCTTACCGTGAATGCCCTTACCGCAAGTGACAGAGTGATAGTACCTATGCAGTGCGAATTCTATGCGCTCGAGGGACTTTCTCAGCTCATGATAACGGTAAAGCTCATTCAGAAGCATTATAATCCCGATCTTTCTATCTGCGGAATACTCGTTACGATGTATAACAGCAGACTTTTGCTCTCAATGCAGGTAATCAATGAGCTTAAGAAGCACTACGACGACAAGCTTTTCGACACCAAGATCTCAAGAAACGTCAAGCTTTCCGAGGCTCCGAGCTTTGGCAAGCCGGTATTCTACCACGACAAGAACTCCAAGGGTGCTAAGGAGTATCTTGATGTAGCAAGAGAAATCGTTTCAAGAATATAAGGAGGGAACATATGGCAAGAAAACCCTCAGGACTCGGCAGAGGCCTTGACGACCTGCTCGAGGATAACGTAATGACCTTAAGAGAAAGCAAGGGCAAGCCCCTCGTTGAATCGAAGGGCGAGGTAAAGACGCAGGCTTCGACAAGCGTATCCTCGCTTTACGGCAGCGCCCAAAAATCTCTTTATGATACTAAACCGCGCACGAGAAGCGTGAAATCAAACTTTAAAAAATAAATACGACAGAAGGTGGTATAGAAATGGCTAAAAAGGCAGGAGGTCTCGGCAGAGACTTTTACTCAATTTTTGATGATAACATTTTAGAGTCCAAGAAGGGCGCCGCTGAAAATATAAGAATTTCGGACATTGAGCCGCGTCGCGACCAGCCGAGAAAGACCTTTGAGCGAGAGGCGCTTGAGGTCTTGGCGGACTCAATTGCGGCATACGGCGTGCTTCAGCCCATTATTGTACGCGAAAATCCCGTTGCGGAGGGAACTTACGAGATCATCGCAGGTGAGCGCCGTTGGAGAGCGTCAAAAATGGCAGGACTTACCGAAATTCCTGCAGTAATATTCGACGGCGACGAGCTTAAGGCGGCACAGGTCGCGCTTATCGAGAACATTCAGCGTGAGGATCTCAACCCCGTCGAGGAGGCTATGGGATACGGTGCGCTTATCGACAAATTCGGACTCACTCAGGAGCAGGTTTCAAAGCAGGTAGGCAAGAGCCGCCCCGCGATCGCTAACATGCTCCGCCTTTTGGAGCTTCCTCACGAGGTACTTGACATGCTCAAGGAGGGAACTATATCCGCAGGACACGCAAGAGCGCTTCTCGGACTTAACAGTGAGGAGCTTATGATAGAGTATGCCAACAAGATCGTTGAGCGCTCGCTCTCCGTTCGCGAGGTAGAATCTCTCGTTCAGCGCATCAACAACCTCCGTTCCGACTCCGAAGAAGAAAAGGTACACCCCCAGATCAAGACTCACATGAAGGAGCTTGAGCGCAGAGCCATGTCGACACTCGGCAGAAAGGTACGTATTTCGCGCTCCTCTCACAAAAAGGTAATTGAGATCTCTTACAGCGACGACGAGGACCTTGAATCACTTCTGACCTCGCTTTGCGGTAATACCATATTCGATGAAGTGGTAGATTGACATAAATTTCCAATATTTTCCATTTTTTAAACAAAGAAAGGTAATTAACAATGTTAGACATCAGATATATCAAGGAAAATCCCGACGAGGTACTTGCAAGACTTCAGAAAAAGGGAAAAGACGCAAAGGCAGAGATAGAGCAGATACTCGCGCTTGATACCGAAAGAAGAGCGCTTATCGCAGAGACCGAGTCCATAAAGGCAGAGCAGAACAAGATGAACAAGCTCATTCCCCAGTACAAGAAAGAGGGAAAGGACGTTTCCGCTATTTTTGTAGAAATGAAAGAGATGGGCGCAAAGACCAAGAAGATCGACGAGCGCCTCAAAGAGGTAGAGACTCAGTTCACCTCTGTTATGCTTGGACTTCCCAATCTTCCCGATGAGGACCTTTTGGCAGGCGGCAAGGAGAACAACCAGCCGCTGCGCTACTTCGGCGAGCCCAAGACCTTTGATTTTGAGCCCAAGAACCACGTTGACCTTTGCACCGACCTCGGTCTTATCGACTACAAGAGAGGCGCAAAGCTTTCGGGCGCAGGATTTTGGATATACCGCGGAATGGGCGCAAGACTTGAGTGGGCGCTCCTCAACTACTTCATTGACACCCACCTTGGCAACGGCTATGAGCTTATGCTCGTTCCTCACATGCTCGGCTACGAGTGCGGACTTACCGCAGGACAGTTCCCGAAGTTTGCAGAGGACGTATATTGGCTTGAAACGGCAGAGGACGAGCGCCGCCGCTTTATGCTTCCCACAGCAGAGACAGCTCTCGTATCTCTCCACAGAGACGAGATCCTCACCGAGGCAGATCTTCCTCGCAAGTATATAAGCTACACCCCCTGCTTCCGTCGCGAGGCAGGCAGCTACCGCGCAGACGAGCGCGGAATGGTAAGAGGACACCAATTCAACAAGGTTGAAATGGTACAGTACACGCTTCCCGAGAAGAGTGACGAGGCGTTCGAGGAGCTCGTAGCAAACGCAGAGAACCTCGTCAAGGGACTCGGCTTCCACTTCAGAACGGTCAAGCTTGCGGCAGAGGACTGCTCCGCATCTATGGCAAGAACCTACGACATCGAGATTAACATTCCTTCTATGGACGGCTACAAGGAGGTTTCCTCCGTATCCAACGCGCGCGACTATCAGGCTCGCCGCGGAATGATGCGCGTAAGACGCGAGAACGGCAAGACAGAGTTTGTTCACACGCTCAACGGTTCAGGCCTTGCGACCTCCCGCGTGCTTCCCGCACTCGTAGAGCAGAATCAGCTCGCTGACGGCTCGGTCGTAGTACCCGAGGTACTTCGCAAGTATATCGGTGTTGATATAATCAAAAAGTAATTAAACAAAAGGGCGGAGCGCGCAAAAAATCCAATGCCGCCCCGCCCTTGAACACCCAAAAGGAGATACCATGAATATAAGTATTCTCACAGTCACGGCGGACACCTCCGCCGTTACGGAGGCGATCGAGGCGGAGCTATCGTTTTTTGAGGCAGTGTGGAATTTTTTCTACACGACCTACGTAAGTCCGACCGAATACTACGAGCATCTCAATCTCGGCACAGGCGGTCTTCTTTCCGTCCGCATATTGATAATAGGCATGTTTTTGGGGCTTATTGTCGCCCTTTTCACATCGGTTTTCAACAAAAGAGTGCTTGGCGGCGTTGTAAGAAGCATTATAAAAAAAGAGGCGTTTTCTCCCGAAAGCGCGCTGAATCTCGAGGATCTTGGATTTGAAGAAAATGCGATCATTCGCCTCGCCGTAAGAAAAAGCACCACTCTGCGGCGCGTCGTAAGATGCCGCGAGGAGGAAGAATTTATCGCCGATCAGAACGCACACCGCAAGGAGTATAACGAACAGCGCGCGCAAAACAGAAGCCTACCACGTTTTAAGGAGCAAGCATATAAGATCAACCCCTACGCGGACACCTTCTATATTCCCGAAGAAATAAGATTTATGGCGGACGTAAAGTTCGAGCAAAAGGGAACTACGCTAAAAGTCGCTGTACTTTGCTCGGCGCTTTTGGTCGTCGCGATGTTCGTAGTTCTTGGTGCGCTCCCGGGTGTTCTCAGCCTTATTGACAGCATCGTGGGCACACTCGCAAGCAACCAAAACAGTAATATTCTCTAAAAACGGAGATACAGTATGAACAATATCAGAACAGCGGAAGCCCTGCGCCCAAAAAGCTTTGACGAAATAGTAGGTCAGGCACATCTTTTCGGTGAACGCGGAGTGGTTCGCAAGATGCTAAGCTCGGGAAGGATCACCAACATGATCTTTTACGGCCCTCCCGGCACGGGTAAAACCACGGCGGCGGAGATCATCGCGCGCGAGTCGGGAATGTCGTTCCACAGACTCAATGCCACCACGGCGTCGCTCTCAGACGTAAAGGAGATCCTCGCGGGCACGAACAACATCTTTTCTGCCGGCGGAATTCTGCTTTATATCGACGAGATACAGTATTTTAACAAAAAACAGCAGCAGGCGCTGCTCGAATACATAGAGGACGGCAGAGTTACGCTGATCGCTTCGACTACCGAGAATCCTCACTTTTACATTTACAATGCGATACTCTCGCGTTCCTCTCTGTTTGAGTTCAAGCCCGTCGCGCCCGAGGACTGCGCCATTGCCGTCCGCCGCGCGGTGAAGTACCTCAACGCAGAGATGGGTACGTCAAAAACGATCGACGACGACACGGTAACGTATATCGCCCGCTCGACCTCGGGAGACGTGCGCCACGCCATAGTTTTGACGGAAAATGCGTTTTTCGCGGCAGACGGCGAAATAACGAGAGAGACGGTTGATAATTTCAACGTAAGAGTAGGGAATTTCGGCGACGACACCCACTACGATCTGCTTTCCTGTCTGCAAAAGTCAATACGCGGCTCAGACCCTGATGCGGCGGTGTTTTATCTTGCAAAGCTGCTCTCGCTCGGAGAGCTTATTTCCGTATGCCGCAGACTCCAGGTGATCGCGAGTGAGGACGTGGGACTTGCATACCCCATGGCGGCAGTAGTCACGCGCTCCTGCTGTGAGTCAGCAAAGGAGCTCGGCATGCCCGAGGCGGCAATACCGCTTGCAAATGCCGCAGTGCTTCTCGCCACCTCGCCAAAATCAAACTCCGCGCACGACGCGGTGTTTGCCGCAATGGACGACGTGGAAAAGGGGTATGGCAGGGTAGTACCGAAGCATCTTCAAAGTCCGCTTTTCAAGGGCTACAAATACCCTCATTCCTATCCCAATCACTACGTCGATCAGCAGTATCTGCCCGACGATATAAAGAACAAAAAATACTATAATTACGGCTCCAACAAGTTAGAGGACGCCGCCCGCCAATACGCGGAAAAGATAAAAAAATAAAGCGCAAATTAAATTCCGTAGCCTAATGCTCGGTTTTAGAAAAGCCTTCCCTTGGGGGAAGGTGGCACGAGCCTTGTGCGAGTGACGGATGAGGGTAGCGAGCAGGGCGAGCGTGCTATATACGCAAAGTAACAATTTACAAAAAGCACGGATGCTTCGCATCCTACCCTCATCAGTCGCTTGCGCGACAGCTGTCTCGCTGCGGCTCGGTCACACTCGCGTTCTGACAACACCCCGTGTTGTCATTCATTGCGCTCGTGCCGCTTTGCTACCCCAAGGGAAGCCTCTGTAACATAAGCTTCACTCCACTCAGAATGACACGGACGGAAAGGCTACCGCTGACGGAAATATTGGCGTGATTTAAAACGGGGCGTCGAGGACGGATGAGTAGTCCCTCATAAAAATTCTATCAGGAGCACCTTTATGGAAAAAATCAAGGCTCTTTGGAACAAATACAAGGAAATAATACTGTACCTGTTCTTCGGCGTTATAACCACGGTCGCCTCCCTCGGCGCTTGCTTTGTCACACTCAAGATAGGCGTTGTTTTTTTGAACGACGGCGCGGGAAACCCCACTCCTCTGCTTGACGTTATCGGCAGCTCCGTCCAATGGGTGGTCGGCGTTCTCGTGGCTTTTATTACAAACAAGCTATGGGTATTCACCGATGCCGCAAGAGGAGCAAAAAACACGGCAAAGCAGCTCGGAAAGTTTGCTGCGGGCAGGGTGTTTACGTATTTTCTCGAGGTAGTGGCAAATCTTGCCGTGATCGCGCTTTTTGATGCCCTCGGATACCGCGCATTTACCCTCATCGGCATATCCTTTACCTCGCGTGTCTGGGCAAAGGCAATTACGTCGGTCATAGTAGTCGTAACCAATTACATTTTGAGCAAGCTTTTAGTTTTCAAAAAAAGTAAATAATCTTCACTCCCGATGTGAAAAAATGAGCATCTGTACGCTATTTTTTTGCCTCGGGAGTGTTTTTTTGCGCCACCTGAATAATAAAATTATAATATTACTTGTAGGAAACATTTTGAAATTTTAAAAAACTGTTGCAAAATGTGTCGAAGTATGATATAATGTCATTTGTATAACTATATTACATCGGCTTTTGCTACTCAAAATTTTACAGCCGAAGAAAGAAGGAGTTTTTATGGAAAAATACGTTATTCTTGCTGATGTTTGTTGTGATCTTAGAGAAGATATTCGCAAAGAGATCGGTATGGAGGACTACGTAAAAGGACACATTCATTTTGATGACGGCAGAGACTTCTTAACACAGCTTGTATGGGAGCCTATGTCAAAACAGGACTTTTACGCAGCGCTTTCCAACAAAAAAGTAAAGGTTACAACCGCTCCCCCCAATATCGAGGAATATTGCGAGGTATTTGAAAAATACGTAAAGGATGGCTACGCTATAATATGCATCGCTCTGTCCTCTAAAATAAGCTCTACGTTTGAGTTTTCTCAGAAGGCGGCAAACAGAGTTATCGAGAGCTATCCCGATGCAAAAATTACTTGCGTTGACTCGTTCAGAATGTCGGGGGCGTTCGGACTTCTCGTTATTTACGCTCATATGCTCAAAAACGAGGGCAAGAGCTTTGACGAGGTAGTTGCTTGGCTTGAGGAAAACAAGCGCAGAGTACACCAGATGGGCCCCATCGACGACTTGTTCTTTATCGCGCGCCGCGGCAGAATTTCCATGGGTAAGGCTATCATGGGAAGCTTTGCGGGTGTAAAGCCCATGGGCGACTGCAACGCCGACGGATATACCACCGTTCTTACCAAGGTAAAGGGAATGAACAAGGCGCTTGACACCACCGTTCGTTACGTTGCCGAGACCGCAACCGACATAAAGGATCAGTACGTTCTGGTAATAAGCTCCAAAAGAGACGCTTACGCCGAAACGCTTAAGGAAAAGATCGAAAACGAGCTCGCTCCGAAGAAGGTATTTATGACCGACGTATTCTACGGCTGCGGAGCAAACATCGGCCCCGGAATGGTAGGAGTTTACTATCTCGGCGAGCCCATCTCCGAGGACCTTTCCGTGGAGAAGGAGATTATTACCCGCATCACGGGAAAGTAATATCGCTTGACGCTCAATCAAGCATTTAAGGAGCATTACAGCAAATGATAAAAAATATAAACGGACAGCAATATCTTGATCTTTTAGACTACGGCATCCGAAATCTCGCTCTTTATAAGGAGCACGTAAACGCACTTAACGTTTTCCCCGTGCCCGACGGAGATACGGGAACAAATATGCTCATGACTCTTCAAAACGGATTTACTCCCGTTGAGGGCTCGTCCGACGGACTTATGGCGGCAGCAAGGCGCTTTTCCGCAGGCGTCGTGTTCGGGGCAAGAGGCAACTCGGGCGTTATCGCCTCGCAGTTCTTCAAGGGTCTTTCTGACCACCTCGCAGCCTTTGAGGAGGCTGGCGCTGCCGAGCTTATCGACGCTCTGTCTATGGGTGTCGCCTGCGCTTACGAGGCGGTTTCAAACCCCGTCGAGGGAACTATGCTGACGGTCGCGAGAGAAGCCACGGATTACGTAAAGGCTCAGGCAGAGAAGGGGAACGTACTGACGGTTGACGACGTTATTGCAATGTTCTTAAAGCAGGCAAGGCGCACGCTTGATAACACCCCCGACATGCTTCCCGTCCTCAAATCCGCAGGAGTCGTTGACAGCGGCGGAGCAGGACTCGTGTTCGTATTCGAGGGCATGCAGAAGTATCTTCGCGGAGAGCCGCTGGCAGAGGTCATAACCTCGTCGGCAAGCACCGCGGCAGTTGATTACAATGCGTTTGACAGAAATTCAAAATTTGATTTCGGATATTGCACCGAATTTGTTCTTCAGTTGACGAGCGGAAAGTGCGAATTTGATTACGACGCATTCCGCGAGGAGCTATCCGACATGGGTGACTCTATCGTTACCGTTTACGAGAACGACAAGGTAAAGGTTCATATCCACACCCGCACACCCGAGCAGGTGCTCGGAGTTTGCCATGCCTACGGTGAATTCCTCACACTCAAGATAGAAAACATGAACGTTCAGCACCACGAGTACAGACAGACGGCTCCCGCGGCAATAAAGCTTCACGGCGGAGAGAATGCCAAGGTTGCAGTCGTAGCAGTTGCGCACGGCGCGCTTATGGGCGAGAGATTTCTTGAAATGGGCGCGGACGTAGTAATTCCGGGTGACGGAGAGTATCCCCCCTCCGCACAGGATTTTATTGAGCAATATGAAAAGCTTTCAGTCGAAAGCATAATAGTTTTCCCCAACAGTAACGACACGGGACTTGCCGCAGAGCAATCGAGCCGCCTTTACGGAAAGGCGAAAATAATAGTCATGAACACTCGAGCAGACTCCCAGTGCTATGCAACGCTTCCCTTGGTCGATTTTGCCGCAGAGGACGCAGAGTCCATGGCAGAGGAGCTGCAAGAGGCGGCTGATAACGTCACCACGGTATTGATAGCAAGAGCGCAGAAAGACGCTCAGTTTGACGGAGTAAGCATTGAGATCGGCGACTATTTCGCTCTCATGAACAAGACGCTTTTGGCGGTTGATAAGGATTCTGACACAGTTGCTCTTAAAGCTATTGAGGTGGTTCTCGACAGAGCCGAGCACGACATACTCACCGTGTTTAAGGGAGTGAACGCAACGGACAGTGTAAACGACAAGATATTTGAGCTTATTTCTTCCAAATATCCTCTGATCGAGGCTGACGTAATGGACACCGGCAACGCGCTTTACGAGCTTGTTTTATCGTTTGAATAATCATTCTATAACATCTTTTTGAGGTATTTATGAAAACTCTTGATAAAAAGTGGAAAATTATACTATACGGTTGCTCAGGACTCGGGCTCAACATGATCAACATAATAATCGGAACTCACCTTTGCAACGCTATCATTGCAGATGGCTTTGACTCCAACGTCGAATTTTGGACGTATTCCGAAAAGACACTTGTCGTTGTAGGAATATGGGCGGTTCTCTCCGTTATCGTCAAGGCGTTTGACGGACTTATCGACATTCCTTTTTCTTCGTTTACGGACAATCTGCGTACTCGCTGGGGACGTCGCCGCCCGGCTATAATACTCGGCTATATTCCTCTTTTGATCGCATATGTTCTTTTCCTTTTCCCGCTCACCTCTGAGGCAAGTATTCTGAACACGCTTTGGTTTGCGTTGCTTGCCGGAATTTTCTACGCAGCATATACGCTGACGATGATCACCTATTACGCAACCTTTGCGGAGATAGTGGCGAACGAAAAGGACAGAATGTTCCTCTCTACGGTAAAGTCTATTTGTGACGTCGTATATTTCAGCCTTAACTTTGCTCTCGTTCCTCTGTTCGTGGGCTTTGGCATAAATATAAGATTTATCGCGCTTATATTCCTTCCCATGGCACTGACTATGCTCATTCCTCTGTTCCTTATCAAGGAGCCCTCCACCGAGGACGGCATTATAAACGCAGAGGGACAGGCGGTACAGACCGAGAGAATTGGCTTTGTAACCTCCTTGCGTTACGCATTCAAAAACAAGAGATTCGTTTATTGGCTCTGCATCGTCGGAGTCATGAATATAGGACTTCAGCTGTTCCTTGGCGGAATAAGCATATTCTTTTCGAACGTCGGTGACGGTCTTAACATGACGCTTGTTATGGCAAGCTCCTTTGCCCCCGTTCCGTTCACCCTCCTGCTTTATAACAAGATCATAAAGATGAAGGGACTTAAATTCGCATTCCAGTACATACTCGTGACGTTCTCGGTAGGTATGTCGCTCATGATGCTTTGCCACGTCGTTCCCCCGGTAGCACAAATGCCCGTGGCGATCGCCTGCGCTATTATAGTCTCCTTTGCGATAGGAGCATTCTTCTCCATAACCTACACCGTTCCCTCACAGATGGCGGCAGAGGAAAACGCCAAGACGGGCGCATGCGCGTCGTCCATGTACTTTGCGGTGCAAGGACTCTTTGAGGCAATTTCCGCAAGCCTTGCAACTCAGGTAATTCTTCTCTTTATCCGCACGTTCGGCGGAAGCGAGGAAGCCTCCGGACCTCTTATGAAATTCTTTCCGCTCTTTGTTGCGGCATTCACCATGCTCGCGTTCGTTATGGCGATATTCTTGCCTAAGTCCATAGGACTTCTCGGAAAAGAATCTAAAAAAGAGATCGAGGAAGCGCCTGTTGCTTCAAGCATTGCTGAATGAGCCGCCTTTCAAGATCTGTAAGTAAAAACTGTGATATCCTCGAAAAAAGCGAGCGCCGCTTTGAGGATATCTACGGCGTGCTTTGCTCGCACGGCGACAAGGTAATGACGGAAACGTCCACCATGACGCGCAAGCTTACGCACACCTATAATGATTTTAAGCGCGACACCGAGATACTCGCAAGAGGTATTTACCGTACTCTCGGCAAAGCCGACACCTACGTTGCGCTCCACGGAGAGAACAGCTACGAGTGGATAGTCGCCTTTTGGGCGATATTGATGTCGGGAAACAAGCCGTACCTCGTAAATTTGCGCCAGCCTACGGGATTTAGTGCAAAAATTTTAAAAACCCTTGACGCGGCGGCGGTCATAAGCACCGACTCGTCGCGCCCGAATTACGAAAGAAAGCTCCTTATATACGGCGAGCTTCATGATTTCGGGAAAACGAAAGACGATGGGCCCGACGTTACGTTCGTCAACGAATTTGCGCTCTCCACAAGCGGTACGACACTAAATGAAAAGATATGCGTTTACAGCGGAGAGCATATCTCTATGCAGATTCTTAACACGCGCGGCGTAATAAAAAAGAATAAATTTATCGTCAGCGCCTACCGCGGCAAGATAAAGATGCTCGCATTTTTGCCGCTTTACCACATTTTCGGCTTTTCGGCTATGTATCTGTGGTTCTCGTTCTTTGGTGCTACGTTCGTATTTTTGTCGAGCTACGACGGAGAGAACATTCTCCGTACGGTTTATTACCACGACGTAACTCATATTTTTGCGGTCCCGCTTTTGTGGCACTCCGTAGAAAAGAGCTTAAACCGCAAGCTCGGAGAGCTTGACGAGAAAACACGGAAAAAATTTGAAAAAGGCAAGCGGCTTTCCCTTGCTGTTCAAAACGTATGTCCGCGTCTTGGAATGGCGCTATCAAAAAGTCTTTTCCGTGACGTCAGATATAAGCTTTTCGGTGACGCTATCCGTTTCTGTATTTCGGGCGGAAGCTTTATAAAGGGCTCTACGGTAGAGCTTTTTAACGCACTCGGCTATCCCCTTTGCAACGGCTACGGAATGAGTGAGATCGGCATTACGTCGGTCGAGCTTGATGCAAGACCGAAGATCAAGCAAAGGCTTTCTATCGGTATTCCCTTTGACTCGGTAGAATACCGTATAGGAGAGGGAAACAGACTTTTGGTACGCGGCGACTCTACCTGCAAGCGCCTGATAATAAATGGCGAGGATACGCCCATGCCCGCGTGGTTTGACACGGGCGACGTAGTGAGAGAGGCGGCAGACGGGCGCTACTATATCGAGGGCAGAGTTTCCGATATAGTCTTTGGCGACGACGGAGAAAATCTGAATCCCGACCTTGCAGAAAAGGTCTTTGAGCTGACCGACGCAAAGGAGCTGTCGGTGCTTGGAAACGAAGACAATTCGCGTCTTATGCTTATCGTGCGTATTCCCGAGGGGCTGGTAGCCACTCAAAAGGAGCGGCTGCTTGACGAGATCTCCCGCGCAAATGCGTCCTTGCCCACGTCGTATACCGTAAGAGACGTTAAATTTACGCACGACGCCCTCATTCCCAAAAACGGGATCAAGGTAAGCCGCGCGTATTTGCGCCGAGCAATAGACGAGGGTAAAATATCCTTTGTTGACATCAATAAAGAGGAAGATCGTTCTATGGCTTACGAGTCCGCGCAAAGCGAGCTTCGCAGCGCGCTGCGGGCACTTTTTGCTGAGGCGCTCGGTGTATCCGAGGACGAAATAAGGGACGACGAGCATTTTATGACGGGACTTGGCGGCACAAGCCTTGATTATTTTACGCTTCTCAGTCTTATTGACAAGACCTACGGTGTCCGTCTTGATTTTGAAAGCGGAGACGACTTCCACTACACACTTAATGATTTTCTTAAAATTTTAGAGGAAAAAATAAAGTGATAATACATGAATTTTTTCGCTGGCTTGCCCTTATAACGGGCTGGCCCGTGCAGCTTGTTTTCTTTAAACGAAAGACCTACTACGAAGACAGAAGCGAGCAGGGAAGAACGGTTAGAGGGAACGCGCTCATAATATCAAACCATTACAGCGTATTCGACTATATGGTAAACCTCTTTTTGTTCCCGTTTCGCAAGCTTTACGTCGTAAACTCGGAATGGATATATCAAAAGGGCAAGTTTTTCCACTGGGGCATGAAGTGCTTTGGCGGAATACGCTCCGACAGAGATATTATGGGAATGAGATTTATTGACGAGGCTATAAAGACTCTTGAGCGCGGCAAGCTCGTCCAGATCTATCCCGAGGCAAAAATCACCACCACGGGCGACATGATGGACTTTAAAACGAGCTATATACTTATCGCTCTGCGCTCGGGCGCGCCCATAATTCCCGTTATAATAGACGGAAATTACGGACTTTTTAAGAGAGCGCACATAATCGTGGGTAAAAAAATATACCTCAACGATTTTTGCACCTCTCAGAACCCCACAAGGG
Organism: Eubacteriales bacterium; assembly: GCA_045659245.1. Classification (GTDB taxonomy): domain Bacteria; phylum Bacillota; class Clostridia; order Oscillospirales; family CAG-272; genus HGM12713. The sequence continues at coordinate 27,923 of JAZOWN010000013.1, read as the reverse complement.
AAGAAATAGTTGCTCTTAACGAGATGGTCTACGCAAAATGCAAAGCTCTCAAGGCTGACCTTGAGGGCCGTATTGAGCATGACAGAAGAAAAAGGAGCAAAAGAACAAAGGAGAATTAAAATGAATCCTGAGCAGATAATAATGCTTGTTGTCGTCGTGTTTCTGACGCTCAACGCATTTATTCTTTCGTCCTCACTTTTCATAATTCCGTATGCTATATACTCTGCTCACTTAAGGCGATTCGACAAAAAGCAGTGGAGTCGCGAATGCTCAAGCAATGAGCCCTTGCAGATAGAAATGCACGCGTCCGCTATGGACTGGCGCGAGGAAAACATTGAATATTTGCATGAGGTACATATAGTAAACGAGGGTCTTAACCTCTACGGAGAATACCTTGATTTCGGCTTTAAAAAGGCAGCTATCATAGTCCCCGGAAGAACCGAGGGCCTTTGCTACGGCTACTATTTTGCAAAGCCCTATAAGGAAATGGGATATAATATTCTTACCATCGACCAGCGCGCTCACGGCCTTAGCGACGGAGAATACAATACCGTTGGATTTGACGAGCACAGAGATCTTATCGCGTGGATGAAGCTTCTTCACGATGAATACGGAATGGAATCGATAGTTCTTCACGGAATTTGTATCGGCTCGTCGTGCTGCATGTTCGCTCTGACAAGCGAGAACTGTCCCGATTACGTCGAGGGCATGGTGGCTGAGGGAATGTATCCAACGTTCGGCGATAGCTTTAAAAACCATATGACAAATTGCGGTGGCCCTGCTCTGGCTCTGCCCCTTATTGATGCCGTTATGAAGCTGCATACAGGATATTCTATGATGTACGGCCCTATTCACGTTATAGGCAGCCTTAAAAAGCCCCTTCTTATGCTCCATAGTAAAGAGGATATCTATTCGCTCCCCGAAACCGCTCAGGTGCTCTACGATACCTGCACCTCCGAGCAAAAAAGCCTCGTTTGGTTCGAAAAGGGCGCTCACTCTCGCTTGCGTATAACCGATACTAACCTTTACGACTCCTCTATCTGCTCCTTCCTTAACACATTGCAGCCTGCTAAGGTGTAAAGTAGCGGGGGATGCGTCCACCTTTTTTGAGAAAAAGGTGGAGCCAAAAAACTTTATACAATTAAAGTTTTTGTGGACATAGCAAAAGACGGAAATATTAATTTAAAAATATATTTTGGCGTTTTCTAATGTAGAAAGACGGCGGACCCTACGTACCGCCGTCTTTCATTTTTATTTAAAATATAGAACAAACCAAGGTACAGTTTTCTTTTGCTTACCTTTTCTTTTTTAAAAGAAAAGTAAGCGAGCCCTCCGGGAGAGGTGGCGGCGATAGCCGACGGAGAGGGCTTTTCGCGCATTCCTTATATATATATTATATTATATAATATTATATTAAAGAAATTTAAAAAATCCCTTGAAAAAAAAGTATATTTGTGGTATAATTTATAGTAGATATTTCTATCTTTACGATTATTAGATACCCTATAAAATTACTTTATGGAGAAAACGAAAAATATGTCTTATCTTGACGAAATTTATGAGGTATGGACCCTTGTATTAAAGAGCATTGAAGAAAAAAAGACTCACTCGTTTACTGAGATCTTCTTTAAGGATCTGAAGATCGATTCCTATTCCGATAACGTTATAACCTTCTCTACGGATTCAAAATTCAAATATGAAAAGATAAAAGAAAATCATCTTGATCTGTTAAGAGAAGAATTTTCAAATTTCTTTCCATGCGACGTAAAGATCATTTTTATCGGTGAGGAGCCAAATACCGAAGAATTAAAGAGCAGAATTTACGAGGACGAGAAGCCGGTTGAAAAAACAGCAGAGGTCAAGGTCGGAGAAGCTACGGTATATAACGTCGGCGGGTTTGATCAGAAACACAATCCCGAGTACACATTTGATAACTTTATCGTAGGTAGCTCAAACAAATTTGCGCACGCTGCTTGTACCGCGGTTGCAAAAAGACCTGCAATGGATTACAATCCGCTCTTTATATACGGACCCAGCGGACTTGGAAAAACTCACCTTATATGCGCTATCGTAAACGAAATAAAGCGCAAGAAACCCGACATTAAGGTGCTTTACATAAACGGTGAGGATTTTACAAATCAGCTTATTGAAAGCATTTCAAAGAACGATACGATCCGTTTTCATAATAAATTCAGAAGCTGTGATATATTGCTTATAGACGATATTCAGTTTATCGCCGGCAAGGTTTCAACTCAGGAGGAATTTTTCCATACTTTCAATGCCCTGCATCAGGAGCAAAAGCAGATAATTCTCACCTCTGACCGTCCTCCAAAGGATATAGCAACGCTTGAGGAGCGACTCAGAACGAGATTTGAATGGGGACTTATCGCAGACATTCAGCCGCCGGATCTTGAGCTTCGCTTGGCAATCTTCAAAAAGAAGACGGAGCAGGCAGGTATCTCGATACCCGATGACGTTCTTCTGTTCCTTGCCGAAAATCTCCGCTCGAACATAAGACAAATAGAGGGCGCTATTAAAAAGCTCTCTGCAAAGAGTCTTATCATGGGACAGATAATCAACATGGAGCTTGCTAAAAGCTGTCTGAATGAGCTTCTCGGAGGTGCTGAGCCTATTGCTACCACCGTAGATAAGATATTTGCGGCAGTATATAAGAAATACGACGTTTCAAAAGAAGAGATAAAGGGCAAGAAGCGAGTCAAGAACGTAACGTGGGCGCGTCAGGTTGCAATATATCTCATTCGCGAGATAACCGAGCTTTCTTTCCCCGATATCGGAGAGATAGTAGACAAGGATCACTCGACGGTTATTTATTCCAACAGCCTTGTAACAAAGAAGATCGCATCCGATCCTATGGTCAATATCGAGATCAATTCCTTGATAAAGGAGATCAGCGGCTGATAAGATCTTATTTAAAAAGTGGTGAAAAGGTGTTAATAATTTTTAAGGGCTTTATTTTGAATTTTTAAAGGCTTAAAATTATAAACATTTAATTGTACCTCAAATAAAGGAATATTAAACTTTTAGGAGTGTCAAAATTTCCCGTAAAACAAACACGGGACGGCGTTTTCAACACTTTCCACACCCCCTAATAATACTAATACTAAAATATTTAAATATATTATTTATTTAATAGGCGCTGCGCGAATGTCGGTCTTTTTAGAAAAAGATGTGGAAACGCAGCTGTTGAAAAATATTTGAAAGGAAAAAATTATGAAGGTCATATTTAACAGAAATGAAATAAGCGCGGCAGTAGCTCCGCTTATGAGCGCGGTTTCGGGAAAATCTTCTCTTACTGCAACCGAGGGAATACTTATAGAAGCAAAGATGCCCGATACTTGTATTATGACTACTTACGACTTACAGAAGGGCGTAAGAATTACGGTTGAGGCAAAGGTAATAGAGGAAGGAAGCTTTATTATAAATGCGCAGAAGTTCGTACAGACGCTTCGCGTTATGGACGGAGAGGAAATAACTCTTACAGTTGATTCTAAGCTTTCTGCGTCCTTTGTAAGCGGAAGATCGTCACATAAGATGATAGCACTCAGGGGTGAGGATTTCCCCTCTATCCCCGAGCTTTCAAGTGACAGAAGCTTTATTATGTCGCAGTCCGTTCTTAAGAAGATGATTTCAAAGGTTGATTTTGCTATGGGTGTAAACGACCAGAGAGCAGTTCTTAACGGTACTTTCTTTAAGATAACCGACGACTCCATAATGCTCGTTTCCTGTGACAGCTTTAAGCTTGCAAAGTGCAGACAAAAGGCTGATCTTGTAAATAAAAACACCAACGGAAATGCGCACCTTGAATATTCGTTTATAGTTCCCGTAAAGACGGTAAACGAGCTTTCAAGACTTCTTGACGACGATGATGAGGCTCTGACTCAGATATTTGTGACGAGAAAGCACATAGTATTCCTTATCGGCGAGCTTACGTTCTTCTCAAGACTCATTGAGGGAGATTACATTGATTACGACAGAATAATCGTAAACAGCCACAGAAATTACGTATTTGTAGATAAGAAGGAAATGCTCAGCGCTCTCGAGAGAGCTGCTCTCGTAACCGAGGAAAAGATCGCGGGAAGCGTACGCTCTCACGTAAAGCTTGATATAAACGAGGACGTTTTGAAGATCTCCGCCGTTTCAACTGCGGGAAGCACCTATGAGGAGCTTTTCATTGAGCATTTCGGTGAAGAAATACTTATCGCATTCAATAACAGATACCTTATGGACAGCATAAGAGCATGTGAGGGAGATAACGTAAAGCTCTCCTTGTCTTCTCCTCTTACGAGCATGAATATAGAGCCTCGTGAGAATGACTACGAGGAAAACGGCAAGGACGAGATATTCATGCTTCTTCCCGTAAGAATGAAGGACTGATTTTTATAGATGTTCTGTAAAAAAATAGAAGTCAGGAATTTTAGAAATATTGAGTCTGCAAGCGTGGAATTTTGCGATGGAGTAAATATTCTTGCGGGTGAGAACGCGCAGGGAAAAACAAATCTCCTTGAAGCGATATTTTATGCGTCCGTCGGCAGAAGTTTCAGGGCGGCGCATAACGCTCAGCTGATAAGCTTCGGTGAGGACAGCGCGGATATTTCACTTGATTTTAAGGACAGCAAGCGCGAGCAGAATATCCATATGCGGATATTTCCCGAAAAGCAAAGGCTTGTCGAAAAAAACGGAGTGAGGATCGAAAGACTTTCGGACATAATGGGCAGCTTCAGAGCAGTGCTCTTTTGTCCCGAGCATCTCTCTCTTATAAAGGACGGACCGTCCGAGCGCAGAGCTTATATTGATATGGCGATAAGTAGAATGTATCCTATGTACATTCATTCATTGCAAAAGTATAATTATGCCTTAAAGCAGAGAAACGCGCTCTTAAAGACTGCTCTTTCGGACAGAGCGGCATTTGAGGATACCGTGGACCTTTGGAGCGAGCAGCTCGCAAGCGAGGCGGCGGTAATATCCGATATGAGAATTAAGTTTATAAGGCGCGCAGAGGCACATATATCGAGATTTTTCTGTGAAATGACGGGAGACGGTGAGATACCGACCGTTAAATATCACGGCTCGTCGTCACAGCCCGAGGACGAGTATACGGATAGGGAAAAGACAAAAGAAAAGTATATGGCTTTGCTTTCTTCCTCACACGACCGCGAAATATACGCGGGAGCAACGCTCTACGGTATTCACAAGGACGATATTGATATTTTGCTTAACGGCAAGAGTGCTCGTATGTATGCCTCCCAAGGGCAGCAGCGCTCACTGGCGCTTTCTATGAAGCTTGCCGAGGGCGAGATATGCAAGGAGGAATTTGGAGATTATCCCGTATTCCTTTTTGACGACGTGCTCTCCGAGCTTGACGGAACGCGCAGAGATTATCTGATAAACAGGATGAAGGATAAGCAGGTGATAATAACTACCTGCGAGCCGGATATGATAAAGAGCGACACCGACGCAAAGAAGATATACGTTAGCGGCGGTAAATATACCTACTGACAAAAAGGAAGCTTACTTATGTATTTGCACGTAGGAAACAACAGAAATATAAGGGTGTCAAGCGTTATCGGTATATTTGATATGGATAACTCGACGGTATCCCAGTTAACGAGAAAATACCTTGGCTCCATGCAAAAGGATTACCTTTTGGAATCGGCGTCCTACGAGATCCCGAAATCCTTTATACTTTACGAGGAGCACGGAGAGAGTAAGGTATGCTTTTCTCCCTTGTCGGCGGCGGCGCTGAGGGGAAGAATATACGAAAGTATTTTAAATTAGGCAAGATAAAATAAAGGAATGGTATAAAAATGGAAAACAATACCCATCAGGTCTATGACGAAAATCAAATACAAGTATTGGAGGGTTTAGAGGCCGTTAGAAAGCGTCCCGGTATGTATATCGGTACTACCTCTATTCGCGGCTTGCACCATCTTGTCTATGAGATAGTAGATAACTCCATAGACGAGGCTCTTGCGGGCTATTGCGATAAAATAACGGTAACGATAAATAAGGGAAACAGCATAACCGTAGAGGATAACGGACGCGGAATTCCCGCGGCTATTCACCCGAAGCAGGGAATACCCCCGCCTGAGGTCGTTTATACCATACTTCACGCAGGAGGAAAGTTCGGCGGCGGCGGATATAAGATCGCCGGCGGTCTTCACGGAGTAGGTGCGTCCGTTGTTAACGCGCTTTCCGAGTGGGTTGAGCTTGACGACTGCTACGAGGGAAGAAGATATACCGAGAGATTTGAACGCGGAAAGGTAGCGCGTCCGTTCTGTGACGAGGGAGAATACCCCGAGCGTCCTCACGGAGTAAAGGTTACGTTCCAGCCCGACCCAACGATTTTCGAGGAAACTGTATTCCAGTACGATATTCTTGCGAACAGAATGAGAGAGCAGGCGTTCCACAACGGCGGCATCAGAATAGTTCTGCGTGACGAAAGAGATGACGAGGTAGTAGAGAACGAGTATCACTTTGAGGGCGGTATAAAGACATTTGTAAGCTACCTTAACGAAAACAAGCATTGCGAGCTTATTCACCCCGACGTTATCTATATGAGAGGCGAGAACGGCTCAAGCGTTGCAGAGGTCGCACTCCAGTATAACGACTCCTATAATCCCCTTGTGCTCACGTTTGCAAACAATATGAACACAATAGAGGGCGGTACGCACGAAACAGGCTTTAAGACGGGTATAAGCAAGGTCCTTAACGATTACGCAAGAAAGAACGGAATACTTAAGGACAGCGACAAAAACCTCTCGAGCGACGACGTTCTCGAGGGTATCTGCGCGATAGTCAGCGTAAAGCTTGAGGACGCGCAGTTTGAAAGCCAGACAAAGGCAAAGCTCGGTAACTCCGAGATAAGAACCCTGGTTGACAGTACAATAAAGACTAAGCTTGCGGAATTTTTTGAGGAAAACCCCTCGACTGCAAGAGCAATACTTGATAAGGCGCTTGCGGCATCAAGAGCAAGAGAGGCGGCAAGAAAGGCAAGAGAGCTTACAAGACGTAAGGGCTTGCTCGGAAGCACGACGCTTCCCGGAAAGCTTCGTGACTGTAACGATAAGAGAGTAGAATACACAGAGCTTTATCTTGTAGAGGGAGACTCCGCAGGAGGAAGCGCAACACAGGGAAGAAACTCAAAATTCCAGGCTATACTTCCTCTGCGCGGTAAGGTACTCAACGTAGAAAAGAGCAGACTTGATAAGGTCTACTCCAACCAGTCGCTTATCCCGATAATTCAGGCGCTTGGCTGCGGTATCGGCGAGGATTTTGATATAAATAAGCTCAGATACGGTAAGATAATCATTATGGCGGATGCCGACGTAGACGGATCTCACATAAGAATTCTTCTTTTGACCTTCTTCTTCAGACATATGCGTCAGCTTATAGACGACGGACACGTATATCTTGCACAGCCGCCTCTTTACAGAGTTTATAAGAGAAGCGGAAAAGGACAGGAATATTACGCATTCTCCGACGCGGAAAGAGATAAATATATCGCAGAGCTTGGCACGAACGGTGTTGAAGCGGACAGATATAAGGGTCTTGGAGAAATGGACGCAGAGCAGCTTTGGGAAACCACCATGGACCCCGAAAGAAGAACGCTTCTTAAGGTAACGACCGAGGATGCGGTAGCCTGCGACGAGATGTTCTCGCTCCTTATGGGAGACAGCGTTGAGCCGAGAAAGGAATTTATCGAGGCTAACGCGAAGTTTGCTGAAAATCTTGATATATAAGGGAAACACTTGAAAAGGTTTTCAACACCCTGTTGAAAATTGTGTTAAAAAGTGCCGAGATGAATTAAAAATAAAAGCAGCGGCAAGGAAAATTCGCGGATATAAGTGGATATAAAATGTTGAAAAGCATTGGAAATATCTGTTGAAAGAATTTTGCCTTTAAGAAAGGTTTGGATATGGCAGTAGAAAACGAAAATATAGAATTTAAGGACCAAAAAATAATAGACGTTGATATGGAGAAGGAGGTCAAAAAATCCTTCATTGAATACTCGATGTCAGTTATTGCTGCCCGTGCGCTTCCCGACGTAAAGGACGGAATGAAGCCCGGTCAGAGAAGAATAATGTACGCAATGTACGAGGACCATCTTACGAGCGATAAGCCTTTCCGAAAATCGGCTACGACCGTAGGTAACGTTCTCGGTAGATACCATCCTCACGGAGACAGCGCAGTTTACGGAACGATGGTAAGAATGGCGCAGGACTTTTCCTATCGCTATCCGCTTGTTGAAGGACACGGAAACTTCGGTTCGATCGACGGCGACAGCGCGGCTGCTTACCGTTATACCGAGGCGAGAATGGCTAAGATCTCCGACGAGCTTATGAAGGATCTCGAAAAAGAGGTAGTTGACTTCGTTCCTAACTTTGATAACAGACTTCGTGAGCCCAAGGTGCTTCCCGCGCGCTTCCCGAACCTGCTTGTAAACGGAGCTGTGGGTATTGCCGTAGGTATGGCGACCAATATTCCTCCTCACAATCTCGGAGAGGTAATTGACGCGACCATTTACCGCATGGAGAATCCCGAGTGCGACGTATACGACCTTATGGAGTACGTAAAGGGCCCCGATTTCCCCACAAGCGCGACTATTTACGGAGTAAACGGAATAGTTCAGGCTTATACCACGGGACGCGGACGTGTAATGGTAAGAGCAAAGGCTACGATAGAGGAGGACAAGCACCGAATCATCGTAACCGAGATACCCTACGGCGTAAATAAGAGCTTGCTTTGCGAGTCTATTGCAAATCTCGCAAACGAAAAGAGAATAGAGGGTATTACCGAGATGCGCGACGAGTCGGGCAGAGACGGTATGCGTATCGTTATCGAGTACCGCAGAGACGCTAACGGGCAGGTTATACTTAATCAGCTCTATAAATATTCGCAGCTTCAGGATACCTGTGCGATAAACATGCTCGCGCTCGTTAATAATGAGCCGAAGGTGCTCTCGCTGCCACAGATACTCGACCACTATATCGATCACCAGAAGTCGGTAATTTACCGCAGAACGCAGTTCGAGCTTGAAAAGGCAAAGGCAAGAGCGCATATTTACGAGGGCTACCACATAGCGATAGATAATATCGACAGAATTATCGAGATCATGAAGACGTCTATGTCCATTCCCGAGGCAAAGCAGCGCCTTATGGCTGAATTCTTCACCGTTACCTACAAGGACGGATACGAGAACGAGCTTGGAAATATTCGTCAGCTTTCCGAGGCACAGGCGCAGGCGATCGTGGAAATGACGCTTGGTAAGCTTACGGGTATGGAAAGAGATAAGATAGAGGACGAGCTTGCAAGACTTCACGCTATAATTCTGGAGCTTGAGGGAATTCTCGCAGACCCCGCGAAGATAATGCAGATAATCAAGGACGAAATGACGGAGATCAAGCGCAAATATTCTGACGAAAGACGTACCGAGATCGTTGCGGCTACCGACGATATCGAGCTTGAGGATCTTATTGAAAAGCACGAGTGTGTTATTACCATGACTCACGCGGCCTCCATTAAGGGTCAGCCTGCCGATACCTACGCGGCTCAAAGACGCGGAGGTAAGGGAATTATCGGAATGACCACCAAGGAAGACGATTTCATTGAAAACGTTATCGGTGTTCACAGACACTCCTACCTCATGCTCTTTACGAGTAAGGGACGCGTTCACACGAGAAAGGCATATCAGATCCCCGAGGCATCAAGAACTGCAAAGGGAACTAATATCGTAAACGTACTTGAATTGTTCCCCGAGGAAAAGATCACCTCTATGATAAGCGTGACCGGATTTAACGAGGGTGAATACCTCACTATGGTTACCAAGAACGGTGTTATTAAGAGAACACTCCTCTCCGAGTACGAGTACCAGAGAAAGAACGGAAAGATCGCGCTTCGCCTTGACGAGGACGACGAGCTTGTATTCGTAATGCATACTCACGGCGAGTGTGATATAATCCTCGCTACGAGATACGGAAACGCGGTAAGATACACCGAGCAGAACGTAAGAAGTATGGGAAGAACGGCGCGCGGTGTGCGCGGAATCTCCTTGCGCGAGGGCGACTACGTAACGGGTGTTGCGATAGTTGAGGAGGGCAAGAAGCTTGTAACCGTGACCGAAAACGGCTTTGGTAAGAAGACCGACTTTGAGGACTTCCGCGTAATGAAGAACAGAGGCGGATTCGGAGGTGTTTGCCATAAGCTTTCCGATAAGACAGGTATGCTTTGCGGCGTTGCCACCGTCAGCGACGAGGATGACCTTATGATGATCACCAACACGGGTACGATTATAAGAACTCCCGTGGCAGACGTTCCCACCTATTCGAGAACAGCGGGCGGCGTTATCATGATGCGCCTGAACGAGGGCCAGAGCCTTGTTAACTTCACAAAGGTTCCTCACGAGGAGCCCGAGGACGAGGTAGCCGATGAGTCAACCGAGGCAGAGGTAGTCGAGGTAGCTGCAGAGGCAGTGACCGAGGCGGCAGAGGCGCCCGAGAAGACAGAAGAATAAGCTTTTTTAAGAGAGTGGACGGCGAATACTTTGGTAATTCGTCGTCTTCTCATAAAAATATAATTAAAAGGTATTATTTTAAATAATACAAAGGAAAAGCTATGAAAAGAAAAATAATTGTCGCAGCTGTGGCGCTTTGCCTTTGCTCGACGCTCGTGCTCGCGCTTTCGCTTAAGAGCTGCTCGAAGCCGCCCGAATACAGCGAGATCGAGGGAAGATTTATAGAGCTCGTCGAGAAATCGTACGAGGTAAATAAGGTGCTCTTTGGCGAGGGACTTCCCACGGACGAGAGAATAGAGGACCCGTGGAGCAATATGAAGACCTACGTAAGGCGAGATGCAGAGGGCAACGAGCTTTATGGATCAACGGGAAAGCCGCTTATGGGATATTACTATTACGCGGACGACGAGACTTACGGAAAAATTATCGCCTACCGCGACGGATACAGCGCGGAGATCGTATATTTGCAGGTGCTCGAAGCGCCCGACGAGTCAAGAGAGGCGGTTTTCGTTAACACCGAGGAAAATTGGTACTACTACGAAACCGATTACACTCCCGCGCCCGTTGACAGATACTACGGGTCGACCGACCCCGTGGACTATGACTACGTTTCTGCCGAAAGCGAATACCAGACCATAGCGCAGATAAAGGCTGCCGCCGAGGCGGTTTATTCAAAGGACTACCTTGAGTCGACCGTCTACACCTCGCTCTTTACGGGAGCTGTCACTAATGCGGGCGAGGACATCTCGCTGGCAGGGCTATCCGCAAGATATATGGAGTATATGGATACCGTTTCTGCGGACTCGACTATGTTCCTTATGCAGTCAAACACCTATAAGCCGCTTATAACCGAAACGAGAATTTTCGACTTTTCAACAGCGAAAATGGTCAAGCCGGGTAACGCAAAGCTTGTCAATATCGAGGTAGAAACCTATCTTCCGTCCTCTCCCGAAAACCGACTTACCGTCAGAGTCACAATGGTGCTTCAGGACGGAGAGTGGTATCTCGACAGCGGTACGTATTAAGGATGCGCCCTACTTTTCTTTTAAAAAAGAAAAGGTAAGCACCTACTTTTCTTTTACGAAAAAGAAAAGGTAGGCAAAAGAAAACGAAACACTGGGGCTGTGCACATCTTTCTATCTTTCGTAGGGGTCATTCACGAATGACCCGCGGGCGTTCAATGAACGCCCCTACAATAGAAAAGAAAAGGTAGGCAAAAAAAAACTTTAAAAAATTTCAAAAAAACACAATTTTTTTTAAAAAATTTCTTTACAAACTAAAATTTTTTTGATATACTATTATCGTATTTGAAAATCCAAATTTAATGCCCGATAACGGGCTAAAAGCAAGGGGTGTTTAATTATGAGCCGTATGATTGGTACGGTATTCCGTGGTGTTCGTACACCTATTATCAGGAACGGTGACGATATAGTTGAGATCGTTACAAACTCTGTTTTGGAGGCAGCTGCAGATGACGGTTTTGCAATTCGCGACAGAGATATTATAGCTATGACCGAGGCGATCGTTGCTCGCGCGCAGGGTAACTACGCGACTGTTAGCGATATTGCCGACGACGTTCGCGCAAAATTCGGCGGAGAAACTGTCGGAGTTATTTTCCCCATTCTCAGCCGTAACCGCTTTGCTATCTGTCTTCGCGGCATAGCATCGGGCGCGAAAAAGATAGTGCTTATGCTGTCCTATCCCTCGGACGAGGTAGGAAACCACCTTATAAGCCTTGACGCAGTCGACGAAAAGGGAGTAAATCCTTATTCCGACGTTCTCACGCTCCCGAAGTATCGCGAGCTTTTCGGCTACGAGAAGCACACCTTTACGGGCGTTGATTACGTTGAATATTACGAGACTCTCATTCGCGAGAGCGGTGCTGAGGCAGAGATAATCTTTGCAAACGATGCAAGAGCGATCCTTCCCTATACGAAGAACGTTCTTTGCTGTGATATTCATACCCGTGCGCGCACCAAGAGAATTCTTCGCGCGGCAGGCGCCCAAAAGGTATTCGGACTTGACGAGATACTCAACGAGTCAGTAAACGGAAGCGGATTTAACGAGGCTTACGGTCTTCTCGGCTCTAACAAGGCGACCGAGGATCAGGTCAAGCTCTTCCCCCGCAACTGCCAGCCCGTGGTTGATGCTATTCAGGCAAAGATACTTGAAAAGACCGGCAAGCACGTAGAGGTAATGGTTTACGGCGACGGTGCATTCAAGGATCCCGTCGGAAAGATCTGGGAGCTTGCAGACCCGGTCGTTTCTCCCGCATATACGAGCGGACTTGAGGGAACGCCCAACGAGCTCAAGCTTAAGTATCTTGCAGATAACGAGTTTGCTTCTCTTTCGGGCGATGCGCTCAAAGAGGCTATCAAGCAGAAGATCACTGAAAAGGACGGAGATCTTTTCGGTCAGATGGCATCTGAGGGAACGACACCCCGCAGACTTACCGACCTTATCGGTTCGCTTTGCGACCTTACGTCGGGCTCAGGCGACAAGGGAACACCCGTCGTATATATTCAGGGTTATTTCGATAATTATACAACCGAGTAAAATTTTAGGGCTGTCGCACCTTTTTGGTCGATAGCCCTGATTTTATCGGGAGGGGGCGTGCCCATCCTCTACCGTATATCAATATGCGGATATTGATCTTTTATTTTGTAAAGTTTTCTTTTGCTTTCTTTTTCTTTATTGTAGGGTCGATTCGTATTCCGCTTCGCTCCATGCAAGAATATTCCATTCTCGCGAATCTCCCGCGGGTCATTCGTGAATGACCCCTACGAAAGACAGAAGAATTTGCACAACCCCAATGTTTCGTTTTCTTTTGCCTACCTTTTCTTTTTCGTAAAAGAAAAGTAGGTGCCTACCTTTTCTTTTTTAAAAGAAAAGCAGGAGAAAAAAGGAGAAAAAATGGTATCGTTAAGAGGTAGATTTTTTCGCGAGTTTTTGCGAAGAAATGGTAATTTTAACCCCATAAAGCACCCTGATGCCGTGTCGATAATACGAAATCTGTATCAGATAAACGTAGAGGAAACGACACTCAAGGGCTTTTCCGTCTGCCGCGAACAGACACTTGGCGGTACGCCCTACGAGCGTATTTTTGAGGACGGAAAGGAGCTGACGGGAAAGCTTGTTTTGTATTTCCACGGCGGCGCTTATATAAGCCCGCTTGTGTCCGTATACCGTCAGGCAGCTCCCGAGGTGTGCCGCGCCGGGGGCTGTGAGGTCATACTTCTCGATTACAGAACTGCGCCGCAGCATACGTTTCCCGCACAGCTTGACGATGCGTTGGAGCTTTGGCGGGAGCTTACCGAGCGGCAGGGATACTTGCCCGAAAACATATTGATAGGCGGAGACTCCGCGGGCTCAAATCTTACTCTTGCGCTCATGCTCAGGCTGCGCGACGAGCAAAAGCCGCTTCCGTGCGGTGCATTCTGCATCTCCGTGTGGGAGGATATGACGCTCAGCGGCGAGAGCTATAAGGAGAACTATTCAAGGGACGTAATGTTTGGAGAAAAGGGAGTTCAGCCATCGGAGGAGTCGCGTGTCGCGTTTATGCAGAGCGATATTTTCTGCTTTACGGGCGACGCTGACCGTACAAGCCCGTACGTCTCTCCGGTTTATGGAGAGTATCACGGCTTTCCCCCTATGCTCTTTACCGTCGGCTCGCATGAGATGCTGCTCAGCGATACGCTGACAATAGTGGAAAAGTTGCGCTCAGAGGGCTGTGAGGTGGAATGTGACGTCAAGGAAGGAATGTTCCATATTTATCCTCTGTATGCAAAATTTATTCCCGAGGCGGCGGACTCGCACAAGCGAATTATGCGCTTTGTTTCGAAGCATCTGAATACATAAAGACATAGTTCCTTGTCATACTAACTCTGTAACCTTACCGCTTCTTTTGCATACGATGATTAACAGAGATATAGTAACTTTAAGGAGGAGATAGGTATTAATTTACAGATTTTCGGCGGCTTAATGCTTCCGTTCGTCGGCACGACGCTCGGAGCGCTTTGCGTAGTATTCAGCAAACGAAATACGAGCACGCAAATGATGAAGATAATAGAGGGCTTTTCGGCAGGAGTTATGATAGCCGCTTCAATATGGAGCTTGCTGATCCCCTCAATAGAGCTGGCACCGGGTGAGGGAGCGCTAACCGTTCTTCCTGCGGTAGTGGGATTTCTTGCGGGATTTTTGTTCTTTATTCTTGCCGAGGCACTGCTCGACCGATATAAAAAGCGCCACCCCGAAGTAGAGCATCACGGTGCGATAAAAGGAAATCTTTTCCCGATCATAGCGGTGGCGGTCCACAATCTTCCCGAGGGAATGGCAGTAGGCGCGATATACGCAGAGGTCCTGAGCGCGGCGGACGTAAATACTGCTATGTCAGCCGCAGTGGCTCTTTCGGTAGGCATCGCGATTCAGAACTTCCCCGAGGGAATGATAGTCTCGCTTCCGCTTCGCACTATGGGAATGAGCAGAACAAAGTCGTTCTTAATAGGAGTACTATCGGGAATTATAGAGCCCATCGGCGCTCTTGTCACTATTTTGGCGGCAGGTCTTGCCGTACCCCTTTTGCCGTATCTGCTTTCATTTGCGGCTGGTGCGATGATATACGCGGTGTTTGCTGGTTTTACCGAGGGCGATTCGGAGGGTATAAGCACGTCATGGATGCTTTCGTTGGCGGTTGGCTTTTGCCTTATGATGTCGCTCGACGTCATATTGGGATAGCAATGCCTCAGAGCAAAATATGGTGAAAATCCATAATTATTGGGGAAAAACAGTAAAAAAATTCCAAATTATTTTGAAAAAGTTTTAATTTTCCTATTGCAATTTCAAAAAAATATGGTATACTATAAACAGAAAGATATAAAAATTCAGTCAAGGAGGATTTAAAAATGAGCTGGTTTACTAAGAAAAAGAGCCCTAATTACGGAAAGATAATTGCTATCTCCGTGGCTTGTATTGCTGTTGCTTCAGTTGTAGCTTTCGTTATTTATAAGCTCGTTAAGAAGTATAAGACAGAGACAATTTACGACGATCTGCTTGATGATTGCGATTGCATCGAGGAAGCTGACGACGCTGAATAAGGTCGGCACAGATCTCAAAAGGGCTGTTTTAGAACAGCCCTGATTTTTATTTGATGATAGAGTTGTTATATTCTTTCACAGATTTCTTTTGAGTGTGCTTTTAATCATGCAAAAAGAAAGAATAATCCTGTACAGTTTTCTTTTGCTACCTTTTCTTTTTTAAAAGAAAAGGTAGAGAAAAGAGGAGAAATGAAACTTAAAGATACGATTGCCGCTGTTTCTACGCCAAGAGGTAAGGGCGGCGTGGCTATGATAAGAATATCGGGCGATGAAGCGATCGCGGTTGCCGAGCGCGTCTTTTTTTGCGCGTCGGGAAAAGCGCTTGGCGATGCGCCGTCTGCTAAGATGGTGCGCGGTAGGATAATAGATTTTTCCGACGGACGCGAGATAGACGACGGAATGGCGGCGGTGTTCCGCGCACCGTACTCCTTTACGGGGGAGAACACGGTCGAAATATATTGCCACGGCGGCGCTCTTGTAACGGTGCAGGTGCTCTGCTCGGTGATCCTTGCGGGGGCAAGAGCGGCGGAGGCGGGCGAATTTACGCGCCGCGCGTTTGTGAACGGCAAAATGAGCCTTAGCGAGGCAGAAGCGCTCGGCGCTTTGCTTGAAGCAAAGACCACGGGACAGGCGCGCCTTGCAAGAGGCGGCATGAAGGGACATCTTGCCAAGAGGACTCGCGAGATATACGACTCGCTTCTTACCGTTATGACGGGAATTTACGCTGCTATCGACTTTCCCGACGAGGACCTTAATGAGTTTTCGCGCGAGGAGATCGCCGACGTTCTCTCTAAGAGCGTTCGCGAGATAGAGAGCCTTGCGTCGACATATAAGACGGGACGGGCTGTGTCCGAGGGAATACAGACGGTCATTTGCGGAAAGGCAAATGCGGGAAAGAGCTCGGTTTATAACAGAATCGTGGGCTATAACGCGGCGATAGTGACGGATATTGAGGGCACGACTCGCGACGTTCTCCGTCAGACGGCAACCCTCGGAAGCACCACGCTCCTGCTCTGCGATACCGCAGGAATAAGACAAACGAGCGATAAGGTAGAGAGCATCGGAATTGAGCGCGCACTCGACGAGCTTGAGGGCGCAGAGCTGATACTCGCGGTGTTCGACTGCTCGGCGCTCACCGATGCCGACGACGCGTATTTGCTGAGCCGAATAGACGAGATAAAGCAAAGAGGCACAGCCGCTATTGCTCTCTTAAATAAGTCAGATCTCGAGGCAAACGACACGCTTATCGCTGCGGTAAGAGCTCATTTTGACATGTGTGTGGAGATCTCTGCCGCGACGGGCGAGGGCTTTGACACGCTTGCAGGGGCAATTGACGAGATGTTTATTGACGGCAGCATAAGCCTTGGCGAGGACGCGGTCGTTACGGGAGCAAGACAGCACGCCTCTCTTTTGCTCGCGGCGGAATCACTCCGCACCTCTTGCAACGAGCTTTCGGCAGGAATGCCCCTCGACCTTGTATCCGTCGGCATAGAAAGCGCGCTTACAAATATAGGCATGCTTGACGGCAGACAGCTCGGTGAGGAGATCGTCGCCGAAATCTTCTCAAAATTCTGTGTTGGAAAGTAAGCAAAAGAAAGGATAAAACAATGAAATCCATTTTCACGCCCATCGAATTTGTTTCTCCATTGTCGGAGGTCGAGGTCAGAATGACACTCAAAGAGCTTTGCGGCTCACAATGGGATAACTATCCGTTTAATGGCGAGGTTGAAAAAAATTCTTTTCGTTTTATAAAAAATAGTTTCGAAAACTCAAGAGGTGTTCCCAAGCCGATTCTTTTGGGGGATTTTATTGAGCAAGACGGGAAAACAAGGGTGACGATATCTGTACATACAAGGATTACGGATATTATAGGATTTATGATAATACTTCTGGGTACGGTTGGTATAGCGGGATACGGTTTCGTTTCAGGGATTAGAGAAAATATTTTTTTAGCAATTTTATATTCGAACTTCGTTTTAGGATTAGGTGGCAGTATATTGGCACTTGATTATTTTTGGTGTTGGTTGAGCTTTCACAAATGTATAAAAAAAATCAAAGTGGCTTTGGGAAGTATCCCTCGGTAAAGTTAATAGTTTTTTAGTAGCAACGGTGACGGAGGGATTGTTTTGAGAAAGCTCAAACTCTTACAATCCCTCCGTCATTTTCTTACGGCAAGTCACATTCTCGCCGGAGAGGGCTTCAGGTTGGAATTCGCTCGATAATTTATGTGCCTGCCGCCCGAGATTCCGCTACGGCTTCGCCTTGCGCTCCGCTTAGAATGACACGGGCGGGGCAATCATAGGTCGTCTGCGATTGTTTTAAACGTGTCGTTACAAGAATGGAACATTCTTGCGATTGCCCGTTTTTATATACGACGACCGCAGAATGGCGAAAAACAAGAGCATCACGCTATACCGTAATGCTCTTGCTTTTTTATATTAGATTAGAATTTTACGTTTCTGGTGGTTACGACATTAGCGCCGGTGCCGAGAATATTTTCAACGACAACGTCGCCGACCTTAGCGTCGGGGGAAACGCGAGCGGCGTTAACGACAGTCATGCACTCGAAGAGCAGTTCCTTCGGAACGGGCTTATCGGTCTTTACGGGAACGACTCCGCCGCCCGCTACGGGAGCGGTGGTGGTGAGCGTTCTCATAGGAGCGGTGCACTCGGTTTCCGCGTAAGCCAAGCCGCGCTTACAGGTGTAGCCCTCAACGGAAAGCACCTTTTTGGAGTCATTATTATCAAGCTCGACCTTGAGCTGACAGCCCTTAGGGCAAACGATACACGTCAATTCACGAATCATTTTAATATCCTCCTTAAAATCATGCTTCGATGGAGAAGGAGAGGACGTCGCCCTCGAGCTTCTCGATCATTTCTTTTGTAAGGGTTACGGTTTCCATCTCACCGGGAGCGACCTTCTGCTTCTTCTTGTTAACGATAACGTTCTCACCGTCGCGAACGACAATGCGAATATCGCGGTACACGTCTGCAACGCGGAAGTAAACGGTAACGTTTTCCTCAGCGGTTATTCTCTGAGGAACGGTGTATCTTACCTTTCCGTCGGTAACGAGGCTAATGCTTCTGCCCTTGGGAGCGCTTCCCATAACGTAAGCGGCAGCCGCCTTACCTGCGATCTCAGACTCCTCGGATACATAGTCAACGAGGTCGTGAACGTGAAGAACGTTTCCGCAAGCGTAAACGCCCTCAATTTCAGTCTGTCTGTTCTGGTCAACAACAGCTCCGCCCGTGATGCGGTCAAGAGAAATGTCAGCGCTCTTGGTAAGCTCGTTCTCGGGGAGAAGACCTACGGAGAGAAGCAGGGTGTCGCACTCAATGTACTGCTTGGTTTCGGGAATGGGACGGCGGCGCTCGTCAACCTTTGCGATAGTAACGCCGGTTACTCTGTCCTTACCGTGTATCTCAACTACAGTGTGGCTGAGCATAAGCGGAATGCCGAAGTCGTTAAGGCACTGCTCGATGTTACGAGCAAGACCGCCCGAGTAGGGCATAAGCTCGCAAACAGCCTCAACCTTTGCGCCCTCAAGAGTCATGCGGCGCGCCATGATAAGTCCGATATCACCCGAACCGAGGATAACGACCTTCTTACCGGGCATGTAGCCGTCCATGTTGACGAACTTCTGTGCCGTGCCTGCGGTAAAGATACCTGCGGGACGAGTACCCGAAATATTGAGCGCTCCCTTGGGACGCTCGCGGCAACCCATAGCAAGGATTATCGACTTTGCCTCGATCGTAAACAGACCGTCCTCGCTGTTCATAGCGGTAACGACCTTGTCGGGGGTGATGTCAAGCACCATGGTGTTGAGCTTGAAGGGAATGTTTCTTGCTCTTACCGCTGTTTCGTAGCGGTAAGCATATTCGGGACCGGTGAGCTCCTCCTTAAAGCGGTGCAGACCGAAGCCGTTGTGTATGCACTGACGGAGAATACCGCCAAGGCTCTTATCTCTTTCAAGAATAATTATGTCGCGAAGTCCCGCGTCATATGCGGCAACAGCCGCACTCATGCCCGCAGGGCCGCCACCGATTATAACAAGTTCAGCCTTCATATCAGTTATCCCCCTTGGTCTTCTGGTAGTTTATAACGGACTCGCCGCCAAACTTGGTAACGCTCTCAAACGGAATACCTCTCTCGCGAGCGATAAGCTCAACGACAGTAGGGGAGCAGAAGCCGCCCTGGCATCTTCCCATTCCGCTTCTCGTTCTTCTCTTGACTCCGTCAAGGTCACGTGCTACGGGATTTACGGTGAGCGCTTCAACGATCTCGCCCTCGGTAATGCCCTCGCAACGGCAGACGATTCTACCGTATGCGCCGTCCTTGGCAATGATCTCATTCTTTTCCTCCATGGAAAGCTCACGGAAATAGTGAGCGGGCTTGCGGGTAGCTATGTAGTCAGCCTTAACCTCTCCGAGGGGCTTGATGCCGTCAACGATAGCCTCAACGTACTCCGCGATTGCGGGAGCCGACGAAAGTCCGGGACTTTCAATTCCGCCGAGAGTGATGATTCCGTCTCTCTCCTTGATAATGAAGTCGCCCGTGCTGCCCGTTGCGCGCAGACCGCAGAAGGAGGTAATTACCTTATTGAAGGGGAGATTTGCAACGTTGTCGCTTGCCTTGGAGAAGATGGTTGCAAAGCCCTCGGAAGTGGTGGACGTGTCGTCCTTATCCTCGATGTCAGCCGCCGTAGGACCGAGTAAGAGGTTGCCGTCAACGGTGGGAGAAACGAGAATTCCCTTACCCATCTTGGTGGGAGTGTGGAAAATGGTTCTTTCAGTGAAGTTGCCGCATTCCTTGTCGAGAAGCATGTACTCACCGCGGCGGGGAGTTACCGTAAAGTCGTTGTCACCCGTCATAGCGGCGATAACGTCAGAATAAACACCTGCGCTGTTGATAACGATGTCTGCTTCAACCTCGCGTCCGTCTGCTGCCTTTACCGTGTACTTGCCGTCGTTTTTCTCGATAGCGCAAACTGCGAAATCAAGAAGGAGCTCGGCTCCGTTGTCCATAGCGTTACCTACTGCTGCGATGCAAAGCTCGTAGGGGCAAACGATTGCTCCCGTTTCAGCGAGAAGCGCGCAAGTAAGATCCTTGTTGAGGTTGGGCTCAAGCGCATGAAGCTCGTCCTTCTCAAGTATACGAAGTCCCTTTACTCCGTTAGATAGACCGCGGCGGTAGATCGCCTCGACCTCCTCTCTCTCGTGCTCGAAAGCAACTACGAGAGACTGATTTCTCTTGTACTTAACGCCAAGACGTGCCGTAACCTCCTCCATAAGCTCGGAGCCTCTTACGTTCATCTTTGCCTTAAGTGAGTTTTCCTTGGCGTCAAAGCCTGCGTGAACGATCGCGCTGTTAGCCTTGGTAGCTCCCATCGCAACGTCACCTTCTTTTTCAAGAATACATACGCGCAAATCGTATTTTGCAAGTGTGCTGGCAACCATTCCGCCTACGACACCTGCGCCTATAATCGCTATATCGTACATTTTCCTTCTCCTTTTTTGAAATTTACAAAGAAAACAAGACGCAGAAAAACACGGAACGCACGTTCCGCATTTTAAAAGCATCTCCAAATCTCTGCATTATTTATTTTTCCAAACGTGATTATACCACATTTTTTAAAATTTGTCAAGAATTATTTTTTATTTAAGGGAGCGATGTTTTTATCGCCCCCGTTGTTTATGTTTTGTTTGATTTTTGTTTAGTTTTCTTTCGATTACTTTTCTTTTTTAAAAGAAAAGTAAGTAGCCCTGACGGTTGACTCGGGCAGATGAGCAAGCGGAAAGGGAATTCCCATGTTATCATACTTGGTCTGGCAAATTTTTCTGAACGGAAGAAGCTCTATCTTGCTTACGCACGAATACCTTTTTGCTATATCCTTTAGTGCGGATATGTCTTCCTCGCTGTCGTTCAGGGTCGGAATGTTGACCTGCCGCAGAGTGGTATCTATGCTTTGCTCGTTAAGATACTCCAAAAACGCAAGCGGCTTTTCTATTGAGCAGCCTACGTAGCGTCTGTATGCCTCGTCGCTTACGTATTTAATATCAAGCAGAACTCTGTCGGTCAAGCGAAGAAGCTCCTTTTCCTTTTCTCCGAGATGCACGCCTGCGGTATCAAGGCAGGTGTCGATCCCCGCCTCACGGCACATCTTAAAGAGCGCCGTAACAAACTCCGTCTGCATGAGCGGCTCGCCGCCCGAAACGGTAACGCCGCCGTCCTTGCCGAAATACTCTCGGTAGCGGCATATTTTTGAATATACCTCGTCGGGGGTATACTCCGTGCCACCCTCCATATCCCACGTGTCGGGATTATGACAGCAGGCGCATCGCAGAGGACAGCCCTGCATAAAAACGACGAATCTCACTCCGGGTCCGTCTACCGTTCCAAGGCTTTGGAAGGAGTGGATTCGTCCGGTTACGTTTTTAGTCATATCGTCTTATGGAACGTGCGGCTGATAACCTCTCTTTGCTGCTCGCGAGAAAGCTTGTGGAAGTTTACGGCATATCCCGACACGCGAATGGTGAGGTTAGGATATGCGGCAGGGTCCTCGTAAGCCGCAAGCAGAGTTTCGCGGTTAAGCACGTTTACGTTTATGTGGTGCGCCTTCTTTTGGAAATATCCGTCGAGGATGCTTACGAGATTATCGATGCGCTCCTCGTCGGAGTGACCGAGCGCGTCGGGCGTTATGGAGAAAGTATTGGAGATACCGTCGCGGCAGTCGTCGTAGCTTATCTTTGCAACGGAGTTAAGAGAAGCGAGCGCGCCGTTCTCCTCTCTGTTGTGCATGGGGTTAGCACCGGGAGCAAAGGGCTCGGACGCCTTTCTGCCGTCGGGGGTTGCGGCGGTGTGCTTTCCGTACATTACGTTTGAGGTTATGGTAAGCACGGAGAGGGTATGGATAGCGCCTCTGTAGGTGGGAGTCTTGCGAAGCTCGGTAATGACCTTGTGAGTCATTTCCTTTGCTATAAGGTCAACTCTGTCGTCGTCGTTTCCGTATTTGGGGAAGCTTCCCTCGGTCTTGAAGTCAACTATAAAGCCGCTCTCGTCCTTGATAGGCGTTACGTTTGCGAACTTAATTGCGCTGAGCGAGTCGGCAACAACGGAAAGACCTGCGATACCGAACGCCATGAATCTCTCGACGTCTGTGTCGTGAAGCGCCATTTGGATCTTCTCGTACGCGTACTTGTCGTGCATGTAGTGAATAATGTTCATGGTGTTTACGTAGAGGTGGCTGAGCCATTTTACGTAGATATCGAATCTTTCCATTACCGCGTCAAAGTCAAGCTTTTCTGCGTCCATTACGGGCATCTGCGGACCTATGTGCATGCCGCTTGTCGTGTCGTAGCCGCCGTTGAGGGCGATAAGCAACAGCTTTGCGAGGTTGCAGCGCGCTCCGAAGAACTGCATCTGCTTACCCACCTTCATTGCGGAAACGCAGCAGGCGATAGCGTAGTCGTCGCCGTAAATGGGGCGCATTACGTCGTCGTTTTCGTACTGAATGGAATCGGTGTCGACCGAAACTTTAGCGCAGAACTTTTTAAATCCGTCGGGCAGGGAATTCGACCACAGAACGGTGAGGTTAGGCTCGGGAGACGAGCCGAGAGTGTAGAGTGTGTTGAGAACACGGAAGCTGCTCTTTGTAACGAGAGTTCTGCCGTCCTCGCCCATACCGCCGACAGCCTCAGTTATCCACATGGGATCTCCTCCGAACAGCTCGTTGTATTCGGGAGTACGGAGATGGCGAGCCATACGGAGCTTCATAACGAAGTCGTCCATAAGCTCCTGTGCCTCGGACTCGGTAAGAGTGCCGTTAGCAATATCGCGCTCAAAATAAATATCAAAGAACGTGCTTACGCGACCGAGCGACATAGCCGCTCCGTTTTGCTCCTTGATTGCGCCAAGGTAAGCAAAGTAGGTCCACTGTATTGCTTCCTTTGCGGTGGATGCAGGCTCGCTTATATTAAAGCCGTACATTGCCGCCATTTCCTTGAGATATCCAAGGAACAGAATCTGGCGGTAAAGCTCCTCGTCAAGACGGATATTTACCGAGTCAAACGTGCCCTCGGAGAGCTTTGCCTTGTCCTTTTTCTTTTCCTCAATGAGCTTGTCAACGCCGTAGAGCGCCACACGGCGGTAGTCGCCGATTATACGTCCTCTGCCGTATGCGTCGGGGAGTCCTGTAATAACGTGACATTTTCTTGCGGCTCTCATTTCGTCCGTATATGCGCGGAAAACGCCGTCGTTGTGCGTTGTGCGGTAGGTAAATTCCTCCTCAACCTTAGGGCTGAGGGTATATCCGTAAGCGGCGCATGCCTGACGAACCATTCTCATTCCGCCAAAGGGGTTTACGCCTCTCTTGAGAGGACGGTTTGTTTGAAGTCCTACTATAAGCTCCTTTTCCTTGTCAAGATAACCGGGGGAGTAGCTTGTGAGCGAGGAAACGGTAGCCGTGTCGATGTCGAGCACGCCATCGAACTGTCTCTCAAGCGCAAAAAGTCCTTCGAGCTTTTTCATAAGAGCGGACGTGCGCTCGGTAGCCCCTGCCAAGAAAGAAGCATCTCCGCAGTACGGCTTGTAGTTATTCTGAATAAAGTCACGTACGTTTATTTCGTTTTTCCAGACTGTGCCCGAAAAACCGTTCCAATTGTTATGTTCCATTTTGATACCTCCATGTAAAGAAAATATAAAAAGGCAAATCAGCAACATGACTGATTTGCCCAGACGGTCGGCTTTATCATTTACACTCCCTTGCGGTTATCCGCAAATCCGTCAGTCATGTAAATGCTTTAAATTCCTATGTAATAATTATACCACATTTTTTTCTCCTTTGCAAGAGCAATTATAAATTTTTGCAGATTTTCTTGGAAAAAATGAATTATTATATTAATTTGGTGAAAAAACGGTGACGAAATTAAGTTTTTTAAAAATTTTTTTATGAAAATTTAAAAAAGTGTTTGCAATTTGAGAAAAAGTGTGCTATAATAGTATTTGGTTTATAATACGAGTTTAAAACAACGGAAAAACACCGTTTCCCCTGTTTTATAGTTTTGGGGGCGGAAAAAGTTTTGGAGGTACATAATGCTGGATACGAAAATTCTTGTTGTAGACGATGACGAAAATATATGCGAGCTTCTCAAGCTTTATTTTGAGAACGAGGGCTACGGAGTAAAGATCGCGCACGACGGCGCTGAGGGTATCAATTTCTTTAAGATCTACGAGCCCGATCTCGTGCTGCTCGATATCATGCTTCCCAAAAAGGACGGCTGGCAGGTTTGCCGCGAAATAAGAGAGATGTCCTCAAAGCCTATTATCATGATAACGGCAAAGGGCGAGGTCTTTGATAAGGTTCTCGGACTTGAGTTGGGCGCTGACGACTTCGTGGTCAAGCCCTTTGATATGAAGGAGCTTAGCGCGCGTGTTAAGGCGGTGCTTCGCCGCTATCAGGCTCACACCAATCAGAACGACGACGAGGTCATCAAGTTTGATAACATTGAGATAAGCCACCAGAAATATGAGCTGAAGCTCAAGGGCAAGCCTGTTGACGTGCCCCCCAAGGAGCTGGAGCTTCTCTATTTCCTTGCTTCAAATTACAACCGCGTGTTTACCAGAGATCAGCTTCTTGACAAGGTCTGGGGCTTTGATTATCTTGGAGACTCCCGTACAGTTGACGTTCACGTAAAGCGCCTCAGAGAAAAGCTTGAGGGCGTTTCGGACAAGTGGACGCTCAAAACGGTTTGGGGCGTTGGCTACAAGTTTGAGCTTTTGGGCTGATATTTGACTTATATGGCAGGGGACGGGCGCGTGCCGCGGCGCTCCTGCCAATAGTTTTTTGAGGGGGAGACTAATTTGTTTAAGAGCATATTTGCAAAATACGTCTTATCGTTTATGCTGATAATCCTTTCGGGATTTTTGGTAATAATACTGATAGTTTCCGCTATTATAGGCAATTATTCCGTTAACGAAAAGACGGATATAATCGAGAACCGCGCCCGCACCTCGGGGGCGTACGTCGAGGGGCTCTTTGGCAAAGCGGAGGCTTACGGTATAGAGGGCGCGATAAGCTCGTCGGGCGGCGGAGCGGAAAGAATGCTTGAAAATATCGCGGGATACTCCGACGACATGACCGTGCTCGTTTCGGATACCGCAGGCAATATAGTCCTTGTCGTGGGTAACCGCAAGGACAGCATCAACGCAGACGTTGCATTGCCCGGGGCATTTATGGAAAGCCTTAAGGGCGGCGAGGAGATCTCGCGCGACGGCGTGCTCGGCGGCATTTTCTCCTCAAAGCAGTACGTTCATGCCGTTCCCGTACGTAACGGCGAGGGCGAGGTCTCGGGAACGGTTTTGGTATGCGTTGAGTCATTGATGCTCTCAAAGCTCATGGAGGACATTATCAAGGCTATTATTCTAGCGATACTTTGGGTAATGCTTGCGGCACTGATCGCGGCGTACTTTATAACCGAAAGGATAACCAGACCGATAAAGGATATTAGTGATGCGGCGGAGCAGTATGCAAAGGGACACTTTGACGTTCGTATCCCCGTTTCCACAAACGACGAGATAGGCAGGCTGGCGGGCGCTATGAACAATATGGCGGAGTCGCTTGACAACTACGACAACATGAGAAATACGTTTATGTCAAACGTTTCTCATGACCTGCGCTCCCCCATGACGTTGATCTCGGGATTTGTTGACGGAATTCTTGACGGAGTAATTCCCCCCGAAAAGCACGAATATTATTTGAGAATAGTTTCTACCGAGGTAAAGCGCCTTTCTCGACTCGTTGCCTCACTTCTCGATCTTTCGCGTATACAGGGGGGCGACAGAAAATTCACCATGGCGCCGTTTGACGTTACGGAGATGTGCCGAGAGATACTCATTTCTTTTGAGCAAAAGATAAACGATAAGCGCCTTGAGGTTGAGTTTGACTCCGCCGACAGCTCGCTCTTCGTCGTTGCCGACAGAGACGCGATCTATCAGATAGTTTATAACCTTTGCGATAACGCGGTCAAGTTCGCGACCGAGGGCGGCGTGCTTCGCATCACGCTCAAGCTCCTTAAAAACAAAAAGGCGCTCGTCAGCGTATACAACGACGGACAGGGAATTGCCCCTGCGGATATTCCTTACGTGTTTGAGCGTTTTTATAAGAGCGACAAGAGCCGCGGACTTAATAAAAACGGCGCAGGGCTCGGTCTGTTTATTTCCAAAACGATCATAGAGGCTCACGGAGAAAGGATCTGGGTGGAGAGCAACTACGAAAAGGATTGCTGCTTCAGCTTTACCCTGCCGATTGAATAATTAAAACCCCAAATATATCTGTACCGTCGGTTGCATCTACGCGCCTTTGCGTACTCAACCGACGGTATGTTGATTTTCGGAGAAAAAGTGTGTATAATAATTACGAAAGGAGAATGCTATGGACCAGATTAAAATAGGAAAATTTATTGCCGAGCGCCGCCGCGCGGTGGGGCTTACACAGCTTCAGCTCGCGGAGAAGCTTAATATTACGGACAGAGCGGTGTCAAAATGGGAAACGGGAAGAGCAATTCCCGACTCCTCTCTTATGCTTCCGCTTTGCGAGATATTGGATATAAGCGTCAACGACCTGCTGTGCGGAGAAACGGTAGACCTTGACAACTACAAGGAGGAGCTCGAAAAGAACTTACTCGAGATGATAAAGCAAAAGGAGAAAAGCGACCGACACCTGCTTCGGAGCGAGGTGGTGATAGGCGTTTTCTCCATTATTATGCTGTTAGCTCCAATCATAGTGGGAGCACTCTTGCCTATGGAGGATTGGCAGAGAATAATATTCGTGTGCTCGGGGATAATTCCCGCAGTCGTCGGATTTTTCTTTGCGCTCAAGATCGAGCAGGTGGCGGGATATTATGAATGTAAGCACTGCCACCATAGATACGTCCCGTCCTTTAAGGCGATCAATTCGGCGCCCCATATGGGCAGAACGAGATATATGAAATGCCCGAATTGTAACAAAAAATCTTGGCAGAAGAAGGTTATCGAAAAGGAATAAAGGGGCGCGCTTACTTTTCTTTTAAAAAAGAAAAGGTAAGCAAAAGAAAACTGTACAATGTTTTGTTCTGCCTTTTAAATAAACTTTTAAATAAAAAATGAAAGTCGGCGGTGCGAATGAAGTGAACCCAAAAGTTTAGACAAAATTAAATATTAAATTGCTTGTGAATGAGCTCGGTATTGAACTGGGCTCATTCCTTTTAGTTTTAGAGAGATTCTCTCGTTGTTGTAGTAATGTATGTACTCTTCTAACTTTTCA
>JAZOWN010000012.1:0-10166 GCA_045659245.1 Eubacteriales bacterium | reverse complement strand
ACAAAAGGTTCTTGGCAAATATATTGCGGACTTTTACTGTGCAGAAGCAAAGCTTGTTATAGAACTTGACGGTTCGGGGCATTATACCGAAGAAGGAAAGCAATACGATGAAGAAAGAACAGCTTTCCTTGAAGAATACGGTTTGATCGTTATCAGAATACCGAATACAGAAATACATAAAAACTTTCAAGGCGTTTGTGAGTATATTGATCATCTCGTCGAACAATCCCTCAGTCAGCTTCGCTGACAGCTCCCTTTACACAAGGGAGCCTTTTTTTGTTCACCTATGACTTGTCAATTTTACTGACAAGCACTGCTTTTGTAGACACAAAAGCAAAATACGGCATACCTCTTTCGAGATACACCGTATTTTGAAAACTGTCCTTTAGAGTACAACCCTATTGTGCAACCTTTTCTTATTTTGTCAGTTCATCAAGAGAGCCGAATGAATATCCAAGACTCTTAAGCTCGTCGATAACCTCGCCGAGTACTGCGGCGTTGGTCGCCGACGTCGGGTGTAGCAGTATCACCGCGCCGTTGTGCACGTTATCAAGGATCTTCTTGTTTGCGACATCTCTATCCATCTGCTTTCCGTTGTCCCAATCCTCATACGCAAAGCTCCAGAAAACAGTTTTGTACCCCATCTCGCGCGCGTATTCGAGGGATCTCGTATTAAAACGCCCCTCGGGGGGTCTGAAATACTTGCTCATTTCTCTACCCGTGTACTCACGGTAGACGTTCTCAAGCGACTCTATCTCCGACTTGAATTCTTCAAGGCTATCAAACTTAGTCACGTCGGGGTGCTTTGCGGTATGGTTGCATACCAAATGCCCCTCGTCTGCCATACGCACTACAAGCTCGGTATTTTTAATGATAAGATTTTCGAGCACGAAAAAAGCGCCCGTGACCTGCTTTTCTTTCATTACGTCGAGTATTTTCTCAACGTTTCCGTTCCCATATCCTGCGCCGAAGGTCAGGTAAACGACCTTTTTGCTCGCGCCGTCGCCGTGCTTGTGGTCGATATAATAAGCTCCAAACGACTCTGCGAACGAGAGATCGGGCCCGACAAGCGGCTGTCTGTGGTCCTTATTTCTGACGCAATACCAGCTTTTGGCGTCTGCTTCGCCAAAAGCGGTTAATGCAAAGCTCAAAAATAAGATCACAGACACAGCAATTGCAATAGTTTTTTTCATGGAATACCTCCTTTTGCAGTTGCTGTTATTATTATTTGCGTTTTTTAAAAAAATACAATATGTAAAAAATTCATATAAAAAAACTGCCCTCCGAAAATGTGTGATATTCTTTGCGGAGAATTTGAAAATACCGCTAAGTGCGAGCATCGCATTTGTCTGGTCAAATACTTTATGGGCTAAACCCAAACCCTTATAACGACAGAAAGAGATAACAAATCGGTTTGTAGCCGAAATGTTATCTCTTTTTCTGTTTGTTTAATGAAATCGTTGCACGGCAACGATGAAATCTTCACTCCGTTCAGATGAAATCCAAGACATGCCTTGGATGAAATCAAATCCGTCTAAAAACAACCCTGCGAAGCAGGATTTCATCGCGAAAGCGATTTCATCCACCATAGGTGGATTTCACCCGTCGAAGACGGATTTGACTGCGTGATTGTCCATTAAGGACATCACGCTAAAACGCCGTCATATTCTGTTTCCGTCCTTATCAAAATTCTTTTTTAAAGCAATTTCGGTAGGAATAAGAGTCGCCATCATAACCGAAAGCCCAACAAAACAAACGATCAATGCAACGATGCTTATTATCTCCTCGCTCTTTCCTATGACGAAAAGCATGGGTATAACCGAAGGCACTATAAGAATAGCTCCCCATGCAAGCCATAGTCTTGCTATGTACTTATGCGCGAAGGTCCAAGTATCAATATTCTTCATAGACCTTGCCGTTCTGTATCCCGAAAAGCGGTTGATTTTTCGGGGCGCGTGTCTTTTATAAACCGCGCCGAACACCAGCATCATCAGAGGACAAAGCACCGCTGTAAGAAGCATTAAAGTCCAAAAAAGCATGGCTCTTATTTAGTCATCTTTTCCTGCTTCACCTTGTGGTCGATAACGTGTCTTGAAGCAAGCTCGTTTTTAACGTCGTCAAGAGAAATGCCCATTTCGATCATAAGCACCATTACGTGATAAACGAGGTCCGCGATCTCGTAAACGGTTTCAGCTTTATCGTTTGCCTTGCCCGCAATTATAACCTCGGTGGATTCCTCACCCACCTTTTTGAGTATCTTATCAATTCCCTTTTCAAAGAGATAAGTGGTGTAAGAGCCTTCCTTTTTCTCTATCTTTCTGCCCTCAATGACCTTCATAAGAGCCTCAAGTGAAAACTCCTCGTTCTCGCCCTCATAAACTACCTCATTAAAGCAGGAATCCGTTCCCGTGTGGCAAGCAGGGCCGTCCTTGTATACGGTAACAGTAAGAGCGTCTCTGTCGCAATCGGTCACGATAGAAACGATATGCTGCTTATTCCCCGACGTTTCTCCCTTTCTCCAAAGGCACTTTCTTGAACGCGACCAAAAGCAGGTAGTGCCCTCGTTCATGCTTATCACAAGGCTTTCTTTGTTCATATAAGCAACGGTCAGGACCTTTTTTGACACCGCATCAACAACGACTGCGGGTATAAGACCGTTTTCATCAAATTTAAGCTGTTCAACAGAAATCATTTTTTACCTCAATTACAATCTTACGTTTATATTTTTTTCCGAAAGTTTTCGCTTCAAGTCCTTTATATCCACCTCTCCAAAGTGGAAGATAGACGCGGCAAGTCCTGCGTCGACCTTTGGTAAGGTATTAAACAGAGTAACAAAATCCTCAACGCAGCCTGCACCGCCCGACGCAATAACGGGAACGTTCACCGCATTACACACGGCATCAAGCATTTCGAGGTCAAAGCCCTTTTTAACTCCGTCCGTATCAATACTGTTTACGACTACCTCACCGGCTCCCGCCGCTACGCACCTCTTTATCCAAGAGATCGCCTCCATGCCCGTATTCTCGCGGCCGCCCTTGGCAAATACGCGGAAGGTGCCGTCAACTCTCTTTACGTCAACGGAAAGCACCACGCACTGGTCGCCGTATTTCTTTGCCGCCTCTCCGACAAGAGAGGGATTTTTAATAGCTCCCGAATTTACGCTCACCTTGTCCGCACCGCATTTAAGAACTCTGTCGAAGTCGTCAAGCGTGTTGATTCCACCGCCAACCGTAAGAGGAATAAACACCTTGCTTGCGGTCTCGCGCAAAATATCGGTAAACAGCTCTCTGCCCTCGTACGATGCGGTTATGTCGTAAAATACAAGCTCGTCAGCGCCGCATTCGCTGTAATACTCTGCAAGCGTTATGGGAGAGGAAACGTCCGCAAGTCCAAGGAAATTAACTCCCTTTACGACTCTGCCGTTCTTTACGTCAAGGCAAGGAATAATTCTTTTTGCAATCACGTCTTACACCCCCTCAGCCTCTCTTACGGCATCCGTCAGCTTAACTGCGCCCGTGTAAAGCGCCTTGCCGAGTATCGCGCCGTATATGTTCATCTCCTTGAGCGCGCGAACGTCGTCAATTGACGACACACCGCCCGAGGCGATAATATTCATTCCGAAACGGCGGCTAAGGTCGCGGTAAAGCTCAAGATTCGTGCCCAACATCATTCCGTCCTTGGATATGTCGGTACATATTACGGTCTTAACCCCAAGCTCACAGAGATGCTCGCAAAAGTCGTTACACGACACCTCGCTCACCTCAAGCCAGCCCTTGATAGCGACGTAGCCGTCCTTAACGTCAACGCCGACGACGATCTTCTCACCGTAAAGCCTTACCGCCTCACGAAGGAATTCGGGGTCGGTAATCGCCGCCGTGCCGATTATAACTCGGTCAACTCCAATATCAATATACTTTTTAACTCTCTCAATATTTCTGACACCGCCGCCTATCTCAACGGAAAGCCCCGTGCGGCGTATTATTTCTTTTACCGTGTCGAAATTAGCGGTCGTGCCGTCCTTAGCACCGTCAAGATCAACGACGTGAAGCATTTTAGCGCCGTCACGCTCAAAGCTCTCCGCTACGTCCGCGGGAGAGTCACTATAAACGGTGACCTTATTGTAGTCACCCTTTTGTAATCTGACCGCCTTGCCGTCTATTAAGTCAATAGCGGGAATTATATACATAAAAACCTCCTTAAAGCTCGCAGAACGCCTTTAAAATCGCAAGGCCTACCTTGCCGCTCTTCTCGGGATGGAACTGACAGCCAAAGACGTTGCCGCTTCTTACCGCAGCCGTCACGCGCGTACCGTATTCGGCAGTGGCGATAAGAGAGTCCTCACAGCCCGTAGCGTAAAAGGAATGAACGAAATAAACGAACGTATCCTCCTCGAGGTATTTGAATATCTCGTCCCTCTCTCCCTCGTATTCGAGCTTATTCCAGCCCATGTGAGGGATTTTGAGATCCTTTGAAATCGCGCCTTGAAGCGGAACGACCTCGCCAGCTATAAGTCCAAGTCCCTCATGCTCTCCGTACTCGTAGCTTTTCTCAAAAAGCATCTGCATACCAAGGCAAATTCCCATAAGGGGCTTGCCCTTTTCGGTTTCGGCTATAACGACCTTATCAAGTCCGCTTTCGCGAAGCTTTCTTGCGGCGTCCTCAAATGCACCGACGCCGGGCAATATTATTCTGTCCGCTCTCTCGATCACCGCGATGTCTGACGTTACGACAGCATCCTCGCCGATCTTTGAAAACGAGCTGACAAGAGAAAACAAATTTCCTATTCCGTAGTCAACGATGGCTGTCATAAAAGCTTACCCTTCGTGGACGGGATCTGTCCTGCCTTTTTCTCATCAATGGCTACTGCCGCCTTAAGTGCACGCGCAAGCGACTTGAACGCGCCCTCGATTATATGGTGCGAATTCGTTCCCGCAAGCTGCTTTACGTGTAAGGTAATACCCGCGTTTCTTACGAATGCTATCATAAATTCCTCAACGAGCTCCGTATCAAAGTCTCCAACCTTTTCGGTGGGGATATTCAAGTCAAACGCAAGGTAGGAGCGTCCCGAAACGTCAACAGCGGTGAGAATGAGCGCCTCGTCCATAGGGAGTATCATATTTCCGTAGCGATAGATACCCGCGCCGTCACCGAGAGCCGCCGCAAACGCCTTTCCAAGGCAAATACCTATATCCTCAACGCTGTGGTGGTAGTCTACGTCCGTGTCTCCTACGCACTTGACCGTAAGGTCAAAGCTGCCGTGCGAGGCAAAGAGCGTGAGCATGTGGTCAAGAAAGCCACAGCCCGTATCAATATTCGACTTTCCGCTTCCGTCAAGCTCCAAGAAAAGAGCGATATCCGTTTCGGCGGTTTTTCTGTTTATCTCAAAATTTCTCATTTTTATATCTCCTTTTCTTTAAGGATCTCTTTGATTTTTTGGAGTAAAATATCCATCTGCTCCCTAGTTCCAACCGTTATGCGGTTATATTCACAAATATCGGGAGAAGAAAAGTGTCGTACGAGTACTCCCCTTTCCTTAAGCTTCAGATAAAGCTCCTCGCCGCCGATCTTGTCGCTCTTTGCAAAAATGAAATTTGCCTTTGAGTCGGTCACCTCAAAACCGAGCTTTACAAGCTCGCGTTGCGTATACTCGCGGTTTTCTTCAATCTTTTTGCAGTTTTCAACGTAATATTCGTTATCCTCTATCGCCGCAATTCCCGCAACCATCGTAAGACGGTTGATGTTATAGGGGTTTGTCGAATACTTTATCTTTTCAAGGTCAGCGATAAGCTCCTCGTTACCTATTGCAAAGCCAAGTCTTGCGCCTGCCATGGAGCGGGACTTTGAATAGGTGCATACCACCAAGAGGTTATCGTATTTTTTAGTAAGCTCAATACAGCTCTCGGCACCAAAGTCAACGTATGCCTCGTCGATAAGCACCACTCTGTCGGGGTTTGCCTTGACTATCGACTCGACCTCGGCTCTTGTAAGCGCAATTCCCGTAGGTGCATTGGGGTTGGCAATAACTACGTTCGCGTCATTACCGAAATAGTCCTCAATTCCGATAGCGAAATCCGATTTAAGAGGAATCTTTCGGTAGTCCGTACCGTAAAGAGAGGCGTAGACCTGATAAAATCCGTAAGAGATTGACGGGAACTTAACAGGGTGCTCCCTCTCATCGCAAAATGCCATGAAAAAGAAATTAAGTATATCGTCCGAGCCGTTGGACACGAACACATTTTTTCTTTCTACCCCGTAAAGCCCTGCTATCACGTCCTTAAGTGCGGCAGAGGTGGGGTCGGGGTACAAATTAAGCATTGATACCTGTTCTCTGTCAACCGCCGAAAGAACTCCCGCCGAGGGTGGGAACGGCGACTCGTTGGTATTGAGCTTGACATACTGCATATCTCTTGGCTGCTCACCTGGGGTATACGCTTCAAGCTTTACAAATTTTCTATTTATAAAACGACTCATATTATTCCTCGTCAAATCTTATAACTGCGCTCTTTGCGTGTGCGCCGAGCCCTTCTTTGTTTGCAAAGTATTCAACGTCGCGAGCGACCTTACGGAGTGCGTCCTTAGTAAAGTAGCTGAACTGCGTTTTCTTTACGAAGTCGTCAACCGACAAGGGGCTTGAAAATCTTGCAGTTCCACTGGTAGGCAACGTGTGGTTAGGTCCTGCCATGTAGTCGCCAAGCGCCTCGGGGCAGTATTTTCCCATGAAGATAGAGCCCGCATGCTTTATCTTATCAAGATACATAAACGGCTCGTCCACGCATATCTCAAGGTGCTCGGGAGCGATGCTGTTAGCAACCTCAACTGCCTCGTCAATGCTCTTGGTAATTATTATCTTGCCGTTATTATCAATAGACGTTCTTGCAATCTCCTGACGTTCAAGCATAGGGATCTGACGCTCAAGCTCCTCGGCAACGTCAGCGGCAAGAGTCTCGGAGTCCGTTGCAAGAACTGCGCTTGCCATGCGGTCGTGCTCTGCCTGCGACAGAAGATCCGCCGCTACGTACTTTGCGTTACAAGTGCCGTCCGCAATAACGAGAATTTCGCTCGGTCCTGCTATCATGTCGATCGAAACTCTGCCGAACACCTGCTTCTTCGCTTCCGCAACGAATGCGTTTCCGGGACCTACTATCTTATCGACCTTCGGTACGGACTCCGTTCCGTAAGCCAAAGCGGCGATAGCCTGCGCTCCGCCCACCTTAAACACGCGGTCAACCCCCGCAACGGCAGCTGCCGCGAGTATATGAGGATTTACCTTTCCGTTCTTTGAGGGAGGCGTTACCATTACTATCTCTTTGCAGCCTGCGATCTTTGCGGGAACACAGTTCATAAGAACGGACGACGGATAAGCCGC
Source organism: Eubacteriales bacterium (assembly GCA_045659245.1). Taxonomy (GTDB): domain Bacteria; phylum Bacillota; class Clostridia; order Oscillospirales; family CAG-272; genus HGM12713. The sequence continues at coordinate 2,800 of JAZOWN010000012.1, read as the reverse complement.
CGTGCCGCCCGGCACGTAAAGTCCGACCTTTTCGATCGGAATTACCTTTTGTCCTATCACCACTCCGTCCTTGTCGTTGATGAGAAAGCTGTTTCTTACCTGACGGGAGTGGAAAGCGTAAATGTTTTCGTAGGCGCTCTTGAGTATATTTATAAACTTCTCGTCAACAGAATTAAACGCCTCGTCTATCTCCTCGCGGCTCACCTCAATGGCGTCGAGCTTGACACCGTCGAATTTTTCGGAATAAGCAACAAGCGCTTTGTCCTTATCCTTCTTTACGTTCTCGATTATCTCCGCAACCACAGCCTCAACGTTTACCGTAGGCTCTGTGCGGGCAAATATTTCGTCTTTTGTTATTTCTCCGTATTTATAAGTGCGAATCATTTTGTCCTCCCGAAATCAAACACCAAGATTTCTTCTTACCCCTTCGCATATCTCGCGAATTTCACTGTTCTTGAATTTGTAGCTTGCCTTATTGGCAATAAGTCTTGCGCTTATGTCAACTATGTCCTGTTTTGGTTCAAGGTCGTTTTCATAAAGCGTCTTTCCCGTTTCAACTATATCCACGATAACGTCGGACAAGCCGAGTATGGGAGCAAGCTCGATGGAGCCGTTGAGCTTGATTATGTCGATATCTCTGCTCTGCTCGTTATAAAAGCTACGCGCTATGTTCGGAAATTTGGTCGCAACGCGAAGCGTCCTGTCGCGTCTGTCGCAAAAATCCTTTTTAGCGGCAACCGCCATACGGCACTTACCTATTCCAAGGTCGGCAAGCTCGTAAACGTCGGGAGAATATTCCAGAATAATATCCTTTCCTGCAATACCTATGTCTGCCGCGCCTCTCTCTACGTATATAACGACGTCCGAGGGCTTAACCCAGAAATAACGAACTCCCTTTTCGGGGTTTTCAAAGATAAGCTTTCTGTTCTGCTCCTTTATAGACGGGCACTCAAAGCCTGCCGCCTCAAGCATTCCGTATGCCTTTTCTCCAAGTCTGCCCTTGGGAAGCGCAATATTAATCATTTGTTTCAAGGCTCTCCACCCCTCTCTCACTTATCTTCAAGAGCTGTCTGTATCTTACGCTTGCGTCGGGAGCCGATGCTACCTTAACGGTCTTACCGCTATCTACAAGCTCCTTGACTGTTGCAATTATCTTGTCGGTCGATACGTTCTCGTAAACGAGAAGTATATCGGTGTCGTAGCCGTTGTCCTCGTTACCGAAGCGCTCAAGCGTATCAAGGTAAACCGCAAAGCCGATAGCTCCGCACTGCTTACCCATACGCGAGAGAAGCTTATCGTATCTTCCGCCCGAAAGAACTCCCGTAGGAATACCGTTGATAAAGCCCTTGAAAATAACTCCGTCGTAATAGTTTCTGTCGTTGACGACCGAAAAGTCAAAATAGAGTTTTCCCGAAACGCCGTACGACTTCATTGCTTCATTTATGCTGACAAGCTCGCCGTATGCGCGAGTCATTTTTTCATTTTTAAGATTTTTTTCAATAACAGAGAGAGCATCGTCAAGCGTGGAGTAAATCTCCGTAAGAGCGCAGGCAACCTCGCTCACGTCCTCGCTGACCGAGCGAAGCGTGCAAAGATTTTTGAGGGCGCTCACGTTTTTGCTCTTGATATAATCCATCGCCTCGTCGCGCGCCGCGTCCTCAAGACCTGCCGCGTCGATAAGTCCCTCAACGAGCCCCATGTGAGAAATGTCAAGAACGTATTCCTCGCTTATGCCCTCAAGGCTCTTAAGCGCAAGCATTACGACCTCGCTCTGGGCATAGGTATCAATATTTCCGACACATTCAAGCCCCGTCTGCACGATCTCCTTAAAGCCGTGGCTCTCCGCTGACGTTCTGTAAACATTCTCGTTATAGTAGAGCTTATGCGTTTCGTTCTTGCCGTCGGAAATATTCTTAATAATAGAAAGCGTAACGTCGGGCTTAAGTGCCATAAGCTTTCCGTTGGTATCGGTAAATGTAAGTATATTCTCGCTTACGAGAAAGCTCTTGTTTCTCGCGTACAGGTCATACTCCTCAAATCTGCCCACCTTATATCTTGAATAGCCGAATTTACTGTAAAGCTCGCGAAGCGCGTATATCGCGCGCTCGTCGCTTCTCAAAACCTCGGACGAAAAATTCATTTTACTTTTCCTCCTTGATTTTTGAGAGTATTGCACCATAACCGCCCGCTCCGTAAAGATACGCGCGGTTTACGCGGCTGATCGTAGCCGTGCTTGCACCGGTTTCCTCAACAATTTTATTATATACCGCCTGCTCGGACAGCATTTTGGCAACGAGCATTCTCTGCGCTATGTCCAAAAGCTCCTTACGGGTTATCAGGTCCTCGAGCAGCGCTTCGCACTCATTCTCACTTTCTACCGCGACAAGCGCCTTTACGAGCAGCTTATATCCTTCATTTTCCTTGAGATTCATTGATTTTTCTCCTCTCACTTTAATACTTTAATATGATAACACATTAAAGCGGATTTGTCAATGCTTTTCTTAACATTTTTATTGTGTTTTTCACCAATATTGCGCCAAATTCAGCACTGTTTTTTGTCATATGTCTTTTCACAACACTTGTGGGGAAAGGCAAGCCCTTCCCCACGTGTAGGCATTGGAAACTCCAATGGCTATTTATAAGAGTCTTTGAGAATTTATCGACAAATGGAATTCAAGCCCCAGCCTCTCCGCCGCCTTACGGCAAAGTACCATTCTGCCAAGAAATATTTCAAAATACTCCATGACCGAGCTGTATCTTACGTCAATATCAATGTCGAGCAGTATCGATTTTTCCTCTC
>JAZOWN010000011.1:0-16306 GCA_045659245.1 Eubacteriales bacterium | reverse complement strand
ATCAAGAAGGTCGTGCTGCAAATATTCAAGGTCGAAGCTGTCTATGTCGTGTGAGCATTCCTGTACCATTACGGAGCAGGTGGTGTGGTGAGATACTACGGATACTGTTCCGTTCTTTACTCCCGATGCCTCTACTATGTCTACGATCTCTTTTCTGATGTCGTGGAACGTGGGGATCCAGCCTCTCGACTGAAGCTCTATTTCCTTTTGTACTACTTTGAATTCCATTTTATAAGTCTCCTTTTTTATTGTGTTTTTTAAAGATAACTTTCAGTTAAGCTCTGTTTTGTCCGTAGGCTTTTTGGCAAATCTTATCATAGCCACGATAAGGGATATTATTGTGAACGAGTCGCTCAGTATTCCCGCCAATGAGAACACGAAAATATCGTATATCAGCCAAAGCGGATTAATTATCAGATTAAATATTCTGATCGTTTTGGGGTTTGGATTTCCGTTTGCCACGGTGGACAGTATTTTTGCGGCAATTACCAAAAGGCTAAGTGGCCCGTGCCAGCTCAAAATACCGATCAGCGCAAACAGTATACCAAATGCGATCTGAAAGCCAAGTACCTTTTTGCCTCGCTTTATCCGCTCACGGTAGATGCTGTTCGTCACGCAGCTCGTAAGATTTGTCGCCATTCCGGTATACGCACCAAGAAGAAAGTATTGCACAGCAAAAACAAATTCACTCGCCACGCGTATCCAGATTATTTTTTGATAGGACTTGCTTTGGAACGATATGATGCACAAGAACATTCCAACAAATCCTATTATCTGGACTATGACGTTAAATACAATATTATCACTTAAAAAATCGAACATTTAAAATCCTTAGAGTCACTCGCGACGCTTGCCGAGTGCCATTTTCACAAAACAGGCGTTTTACGAAAACATTTTGTTAATTTCTTCAATAGTCTTTCGAACGAGAATATCTCCGCCCTCGTGGCCAGTCACACCGCTCGAAACGTATGCGGAATAGTGACCGCCGCGCTCTGCCTTTTCGGTGGGAAGATAGCCGTGCGCGCCATTAGTCAGCTGAATAAGAATGGTCTGCTGAGCGTGGCTGCGCGCTCTTATGATATTTCCGAAGTCAAGGAAAAGCTCAAAGGAGCTGGTTGCAAACGCGATGTCACCAAGACGCGCGATATGTACCTCAACGGGATAGAGATCATACTCTTCCTGCGCCGTGTATCTTGCGATAGTTCCCGCGTAAACGTGCATAGCAGCGTTGTCCGCAAAGCTGATCTCGCCTGCCTTCTGTGCAAACTCCTCAATTCTGCGCTTTGCCGCCTCGTACTCCGCAGGAGTTACTCGGCGAACAGGCATATCGAGCATCAAGGTCTTGTGGGCGAACATACCCTCACTCTTGAGGTCGTCCATATTCAAGTCGTCGTATACGTCGATTATCTCGCGGGAAATTCTCTTTCCTATTCTCCAAGTACCCTTGATATCGTACATCGAGGGATCTGCTTTTCTGAGGATAACGTTTTCTCTTATTACGTTGGGGTCCTTGATAGGAGTTTCGGGATCTACCCAACGGATAAGGTCACGGGGACACTGGTCGCCTGCAGGCGAGCAAAGTCCAAGAACAAAAAGGTCCTCGCCGAATCTCTCGCGGAGAAGTATCTTTACCTTGCCCCAGTAGTCCGAGGAGATAAAGCTTCTCTGCTCAACTACCTGAGAGGGACACGCTACGTTTGCAACGATACCCGTAAGCTTTTTGTTCTCGTCAAAGGTGTATATGAGCTCCATTCCGGTGTCGTTTCCGCCCTCAAGCTCAACGAAGGTTGCCGTATTGGTATCACCCCACATCTTTGCGCTGCCGTCACTGTAACAAACTCTGCGGTTCATTCCGACTGCGGCTCTGCCGAAGTCATTGATATAGTATGCGGGCTTTCTCTGCTCCCATGCGCTCTTTGCAGCCTCAGCGATCTTGTCCGCAAGCCAAAGGAGCGCCTCGTATCCGTCCATAACGTCGGGATTGGGTTCTGCCTTGGGAGCCTCCTCCTTACCGCTTGCCTCTGACAAAAGCTGTGCCAGAATGCCAAGGGACGTGCCGAGGTTTATTTTTCTTATGCTCTGATAATCTATCGAGGTGTGAGAATGAGTCGCGTGAATAATGACGTTATTTACGTCAAGTCCCTCGACGCCCTCAAGTCTTTTGCGCGTTTCTACAACGAGGTTGTCGCCTATTCCCTCAAGGTCGCACGAGCAAATAACCATGTGAGATCCGCACGACTCAACTGCCTTCGCCGTAACCGTTAACTCGGTCTCGACGTATTCTGAAATTCTTTCGTAAAACTGTCCGGCAAGATAAACCTTCTTAGGAGGCGTTATGCTTACCTCTGACCAACCCAATTTCAAGCTCATAGTTTCTCCTTATAAAACCTATAAAAATCGTATTACCACTCTGCAACGGAGCCGTCAGCATGGTGCCAAACGGGGTTCTTCCAGTTGTGAGGAGTCTTGTTTTCCTCGATAACGAGCTCCTTATTTACCTCAACGCCAAGTCCGGGCAGACGAGGAAGCTCAACGAAGCCGTCAACGAAGTCGAAGTCCTTCTTATTCTCAACGTAGTCAAGAACGGTCTTGCCGACGTTGTAGTGAATACCGATGCTCTGCTCCTGAATAACAGCGTTGTAGCTGGTTGCGTCTACGTTAAGGCAGGCAGCAAGCGCGATAGGTCCGAGAGGACAGTGAGGAGCAAGCGCTACGTCGTATGCCTCTGCCATGGAAGCTATCTTCTTAACCTCGGTAATTCCTCCCGCGTGAGAGAGGTCGGGCTGGATTATATCAACGCCGCCACAGGTAAGCAGGCGCGTGAAGTCATACTTGGAGAAGAGTCGCTCTCCGGTCGCGATCGGAATATTGCAGGAAGCAGCGATCTCCTTGAAGCACTCCATGCTCTCGCAAAGAACGGGCTCCTCAATAAACATGGGATCGAACTCCTCAAGCTTCTTAGCGAGAACCTTTGCCATAGGCTTGTGAACTCTGCCATGGAAGTCGATAGCGATGCCGAAATACTTTCCGCAGGACTCTCTGATAGCCGCAACTCTTTCAAGAACAGCGTCGATCTTGTCGTAGGAGTCTATCATCTGAAGCTCCTCGGTTGCGTTCATCTTGATTGCCTTGAAGCCTGCATCCATCTTTTCCTTTGCAGCCGCTCCAACGTCGGAGGGTCTGTCGCCGCCGATCCAGGAATATACCTTCATACGGTCACGGCATCTGCCGCCCATAAGCTCGTAAACGGGAGCTCCGAAGAACTTTCCCTTTATATCCCAAAGAGCCTGGTCGATGCCCGAGATAGCGCTCATGAGAACGCCGCCTCCGCGGTAAAATCCGGCACGGTACATGGTGGACCACAAGTCCTCAATTCTCGTAGGATCAGCGCCGATGAGGTAGTCCTTCATCTCCTGAACGCAAGCAAGAACGGCGGATGCGTGTCCCTCAAGGACAGCCTCACCCCAACCGGTCAAGCCGTTGTCGGTAACTATCTCAACGAATCCCCAACGAGGTCTTACGAAATACGTATTTACCTGTGTAATTTTCATTTGCTTTCTCCTGTTGTTAATTGTATTATTCAACACTTATTATTTTTAATGTTTGATGCGACAGGCAAGGACGTTTCGAACTCATCTCTCCAATAAGCTCGCGTGTTAGCAGTTCTTCCAAACTCATCTTCAACAGTAAAGCGCACGAAGACATCTATATCCTGTATTGGAAATTCCGCCACTGTGATATCCGCTCTGTCTGACAATTTCAGCGACCTGCTTTGAGCGCGTCTGCAACTGTTGGAAACACGGATCTTCACCGCCGGTGAGCATTCGATATGGAAAATTCCGTTTTCATACCAAAGCTCCTTTATGATAGGCCCTCTCGAGGCGTAATAATCTCCGTTCTCAAGCGCCTTAATGACCGCTCCGTGCTCAAGCGTACCCGAATATATCATTGTAAAGCCGCCGAACATATCGCACTCCTCGTGCGTGTCGTCCGTTGCGATACAGCCTATACGCTGACCGCTCACAAGCATCTCGTCATATATATGGCCCGCAAACCCATCGTGAGTCGTGGTAGTACCGTGGTTATATATCTCCATAGCATACAAGCCCTTAAACGCAGTATATATCTCGCTCGGCTCTCTTGACCAGATCGGGTGATTATAGCTTACGATAAAGCCCGCCTCTCTAGCCTTGGCGATAAGGCTGTTCAAACCGTCAGCCGAATACTCCTTCGGCTCTTTTCCGTCACCAACATAGACAGCTTTCGTGAGGTCAGGAACCTTGCTAAGCTCCATTACGTCCTTGAGGTTGAAAAACGGCATTACGTTGTTTTCCGCATCCTTCGGATAAAGATTCAAGTGACATACGCGCCGAAGAGGCCTTGGCAGCTCCATATCCCCATATATTTGTATCTCATATCCAGGCATTGCCAAGAACTCAGCATCATTAAGGTCGTCGTGAAGCACCAAGACCTCATGGTCGGTATACGCGACTATCTGATAGCCCTCTGCCTTGTAAATATCCTTGATCTGCTCCGGTGTTTTTTCTCCGTCGGATACCGTCGTATGGCAGTGGAGATTTGCCTTGTAGCAATTCCGCCTACCATCAATCAAGTAAACGCGGCCTTGTTCCATTTTCTTATCTCTGTACGCGTCCGGATGCGTTACCGCCTGCAAGAGCCTCCACTTCAGCTACGGATACGAGGTTGAAGTCGTGCTCGATGCTGTGTTTGAGGCAGGATGCCGCAACTGCGAAGTTGATCGCCTTCTGATCGTCGTAATTGGAAAGAAGCGAGTAAATAAGTCCTCCGCCGAAGCTGTCGCCACCGCCAACTCTGTCAACGATACGAACGTTGTACTTGGGGGAGAAATAAGCCTTGCCGTCGCTGTAGAGCATAGCAGCCCACTCGTTATCGGATGCAGAAATGCTTCCGCGAAGCGTGATAGCAACCTTCTCACAGCCAAATCTTTCAGAAATCTGACGAGCAACGCTGATGTATCCCTCGTGGTTTACCTTACCTGCGTTGAGGTCGGTATCCTCTGCCTCGATTCCGAATACGTCCTTTGCGTCCTCCTCGTTAGCGATACAAACGTCAACGTAAGGCACGAGTTTCGACATAACCTCGTTTGCCTTCTCGTTGGACCAAAGCTTCTTTCTGTAGTTAAGGTCGCAGGAGATCTTAACTCCGCGCTCCTTAGCAGCCTTACATGCCTCAAGGCATATCTCGGGAAGCTCACCGCCGAGAGCGGGCGTAATTCCCGTAAAGTGGAACCAGTCAGCGCCCTCAAAGATCTTATTCCAGTCGAAGTCGGAAGCAGATGCCTTTGCGATAGCAGAGCCTGCTCTATCGTATATAACCTTTGATGCTCTCTGAGAAGCACCCTTTTCCACAAAATAAAGTCCGAGTCGCTCACCGCCGCGAACCATCATGCGAGTATCAACACCGAAGTGTCTGAGTTCGTTAACAGCGCACTGTCCTATCTCGTGTGCGGGAACCTTGGATACAAATGCCGCATCCATTCCGTAGTTCGCGAGCGATACGGCTACGTTTGCCTCACCGCCTGCATAGCTTGCTTCAAACTTGCCTGCCTGCACAAAACGGTTGTAGCCCTCGGGGTTGAGGCGCATCATGATCTCACCAAAAGTAATAATTCTTTTCATTGTTTTTTCTCCTAAATATATTATAAAATTTAAATTAGTTCACGTTTGCAACGTATTTTTTAGCTTCAGCGGTGATCTTATCGTACTCGCCGTTCTTTATCCAATCCTTGTTTACGAGGTTGCCTCCAACGCCCACGCCTACGGCGCCTGCCTTCAAGAAGTCAGCCGCGTTGTCCGCATTAACTCCGCCTACTGCCAAGAAATTGATGTGATTAAAGGGAGCGCATACAGCCTTTACGTACGCAGGAGCGTTTCCTACGCAGGGGAAAAGCTTTACAAAGTCCGCGCCCGCATTGTGTGCGACCTTTGCTTCGGTGGGGGTATACGCACCGGGCAAGGAAACGAGTCCGAGCTCTCTGGTGGTCTTAATTACCTCTACGTCAGCATCGGGAGAAATTATGTATAAAGCGCCCGCTTCTGCCGCAAGTCTTACAAGCTCGGGGCTTGTAACCGTTCCTGCACCTACGAGCATCTTATCGCCCATTTCTTCCTTAATAGCCTTTATAGCCGCTGCGGTATCAACGAACGTCTCTGGCGACTTCTGGTTAAAGGTCACCTCAACCAAGGTTATTCCCCCCTCGTAAAGAGCCTTTGCTGTTTTTACCGCATCTTCAGTAGAAAGACCGCGCATGATAGCGATGATCTTCTGCTTCTTAATTTCATTAATTACTGTTTCACGCATTTGATTTTTCTCCTGATTTAGTCTATTGGTGTTATATCAACGTAGCAAACGTCGAATACCTTAAGCGTGTAGGTCCATTCGACGGACTCTGCTCCGTTCAATATCATGTCGGTTATCGGTTCGGCGCTGGTCTTGGCATCGGTTCTGTATACCGTCACCTTGTACTTACCCTGCATTCTGTTCCATGAAAGCGTTATTCTTCTCGGCTCCGTTTCATCGTCGTTGTTATAGTGAGTCAGCAAAATACCGTGGCGCTTGCCGTCGGTAGCCGCTACGCAATGTATATCCTCGCAGGTGCTGACCTTTACAGCGCTACCAAGCTCGGCAAGATTTGCAAACCAATAAAGCGAGTCGTAGGTTCTCAGCTTACGCATTGAAAGGTGGTCGAATACACCGTTGAACAGTGCGCTGGGGTTCAAATCGTAATACATGAGCATATTGAGAGGCGCGTACTGACAGCCTGCCATAACGCCCGTAACGTAGGACGCTCCCTTTATTCCGGCGATATTCTCAAGGCTGTAAACAAAGCTTGTATTCCAGCCCTTGATGTATGCCCATTCATTAAGAATGCTCTCCGTATTTTCGTATCCCGCCTCGTCAAGCATGCTTCTGACAAACTTAACGCGGTCAATAACGGTCTCAACCTTGCAGTTATACTCGTGCCACGAGAAGAAGTCAAGATTAACGTTTCTCTTTTTCATCTCGTTTACGAACTCCACCATGTACTGTCTTGTTCCGACAGCGGCGGGGCCGCCTATCTTAAGGTGGGGGAACTTCGCCTTGAGGTGCTTTGCGGCAACCTCGTAAAAGTCGAAGAACTGCTCTTTCGTGCCGCTCCACGTGGGTGAGTTGTTATCCTGGTTAAGGTCAGGCTCGTTCCATATCTCCCAGTATTCTATATCATGGTAGAAGCCGTCAGCCCAGCCCTCGGTGTAGTGACGAATAACGTGCTCGCAAATAACTGCCCACTTTTTGAAATCCTTCGGCGGATGGATATAATATTTCTTTGCCGCGTGCTCAATAGTCTGACCCAGTCTGTAAAACACCTTTGTGCCCGCATCTATTATAGTCTGCAAATATCTGTCGGTCAAAAAGAAATCGTAGGACTCGGGCAACTCGGGATCCGCGTCAAAATCGGGAAAAACTCTCCATATATCCACTATATTAGGCGCGCCGTGTGCTAAGCATTCAGCCGAGTCGTGAGTTCTCGCGTATGGTATTCTCAGAGCCTTATATTCATCAAAATTTCCTCTGTTTTGCGTAGTAGACCTATGCTTAGGGCCGTTATTTACGGCATTCATCGGCTTTATCGCACCGACAGTACTCAAAAAATCCACCTGAACAGTGTTCATTACTAACCTCCAATAGAGATCTGCTTAGGTCAGCAGATTAATACATCTTGACCGTTGCAAGTACGGGAAGATGATCCGAGGGATATTTGCCGTCCTTGATATTGTTTACGACCGTGTAGTAGTCGGTGCATACGCTGTCCGTATTAACGATAATACAATCATGAACAGACGTCGCATCTCTCTCAGTAAAGCTGTTTACAAGCGTTCCCTTTGAGTCGCCCTTGGATTTTGCAACCTTTGAGGACAAGGCAAAGCTCTTATTTTGCGACAAAATGTCCGTCGCAGCAGTATTAAGGTCACCGAGAACTATAACAGGAAGATCATTCTTATTAATCTTCTCCACCTGCTCTGCAACAACCTTCATCTGCTGTGTTCTGACCTTATCATTAGCCTTTTCATCCGCCTGTACGTTCACCAAAAGGAACTGCTTTGCGGTCGTCTTATCCTCAAGGATAACGTAAGACATGGTGGTGTTAGCGCTCGCGCCCGAGAACTTCGAGGGAGTTACGGGAGTGTCGCTCAAAAAGAGGTAGCTCTTCTTTACGACGTTAAACTTGTCTTTTCTCCAGTAAATATAGTTACCATCATCAAGTTCACCCTTGTAAACATCGTAATTTTCGAGATTTTCGAGGAAATATTCGCTGTTATCTGCGCTGTCCTCCTGCGTTCCGAGAACGTCCACGTTGTTTTCAAGAATAGTCTCAACCATTCTCGCTCTGGCATCAGAGCCCCTGCCGTTGCCCATATCGCTGAGAACGTTATAGGTCATCACGTTCACAGAAAAGTTCTTTGCATTAAGGAATTCATTTCCCGATACGGCGATCTCCTTCTGCGCGCCATTTTCGGTAACCTTTGCCAAGAATGCGTCAATACCCTGGCGCAAAACAGCATAGTTCGGTCCCATGATAGCTATCTTTTTGCCGGAAGCGCCGATAAGTCCCTCGGAATTTTCCTTGTTAGCCGCAGAAAGTGCCGACTCGCCGCCGTCAAGACCGAGCAACATCTCATAGCGGTCCTGCTGCCTCTTGTGCTCCGAAGTCAAAGCAATGCCGTAAAGCTCGTTAAGCTTTGAGTTCAAATATGTAGCAGCCTTATCGCCGCCCGTCTCCGCCTTTCCAGAATAAACGATGGTGTAGTCCGTGATGGCAACACCGTTGATCGTAAGTGTTGCGTCAGCCGCCTCACCGCTCGTCTCGACCTCGCTATCCTCACCCTGCTTGCCGAAGCAACCGAAAGTCATGGGCAAAACCATGAGAAGTGTCAATGCCAAACATAAAAATTTCAAGCTCTTTTTCATAAAACCTCCAAAAATATTGTTTTTGTATATCACGGTGTCAATTAATATACGTCGATCTCTGCCATAACGGGCAAATGATCTGACGGATATAAGCCGTCCTTAACGTTATCAACGACGGTGTAATAGTTAGTAAATACGTTATCCACCGAAACGAAGATATAGTCGTAAGCGCCGAGGTATCTCGTAGCAAAATCTTCTTGACTTATCAGCGTCTCACCCGTATCTCCCTTTTTCTCTGCAATCGCAGAGGTCTGAACAAAGCTCGGATAAGTATTCAAGAATTTAGTGATAGCACCGTTTTCCTTTGTAGAAATGGTGTTGAAGTCACCAAGAACGATAACGGGAAGCCCGTCCTTATTGATCTTTCCGATAAGATCGCCGAGGACAGTTATCTGCTTGATCCTTGTCGCCTCGCTTGCCTGGTAATCAAGGTGCGCATCAACAAACAAGAACTGCTTGGCGGTCAGCTTTTCCTTAAGAATAACGTAGGATAAGGTGCGGTATTGCGTGGAATCCTCGTATTTGTTTCTTGTTCCGTAAGTGCTGTGCAGATAGAAGTAGCCCTTCTTCACGAGATCAAACTTCTCGGTTTTCCAATAAATGTAGTTCCCGGTATCTCGCTCGTCGAGAACACCCTTATAGGAGCTGTAGCTTCCACCGAGAAGCGATATAAACGCATCATTATTTTCCGAGCCGTCCTCCTGAGTTCCGAAAACGTCAATATCGTTCTCAAGGATAGTCGCAACCATACGCTCGCGCGCGTCGGCAGGTCTGCCGGGCTTGGTAAGATCAAAGAGAACGTTGTAGGACATAACCTTAAGAGACAGCGCCGTGATGTCAGGAACCTCGATCGCGCTTACGCTGATGCTCTTAGCAGCGTCGTTGCCCGTTGCTTTTACCAAAAACGCATCAATTAGCTGCGAAAGAGCGCCGCAGTTCACTCCCATAAGGACTACTCTTTTACCGGAAACGCCTATGATACCGTTCGGATTCTTCTCATACGCCTCCTTAATTGCCGTATCGCCTATGTCAAGACCGAGAACTATCTCATAGCGGTCCTGCTGAGTCTTGCGCTCCGTGGGCAACGTAGCGCCGTAAAGCTCGTTGAGCTTTTCATTCAAATATTTTGCAGCCTTCTCGCCGCCGGACCTTGATTTTCCGGAGTAGACGATAGTGTATTCTGAAAGTGCCGTACCGTTGATCGTAAGCGTTTTGGCAGGTGTTGCGTCGGTCGAAGCGTCGGTCGCTTCTCCGCTCATCTCTACCTCACTCTCCTCACCCGGCTTGTTTACAAAGCAACCAAACGCCGCAGGCAAAAGTAAAACAAGAATCAATACAAAGCATAAATTTCTAATTTTGTTTTTCATAGTAATACTCCTTGGCTTTAAATATTTTTATATATCAACGTCGGGTGCCCGACCTTAACATTCAAATTTAATTATCGCGAGGGCAGTTTCTATTAGCCTTCCACCGAGAGGTCCTGGTTGCAAGCAACCGTCGAGTTTTGCAAAGCAAAACATCGAGGTGGCACGCGTATGCGTGACGGAAGGAGCCTGCGTATCTAAAAGCAAGCGCTATCTTTACTGTAACGCGCTCTCCCTCAGTCGCTTCGCGACAGCTCCCTCCCGGAGGGAGCCTCTTCTTAAACGGCATAAAAGCCCTAAAGATCCCATCATTTCGGCACTTGCCGAATGAATAATTTTCAAATATAATTTACAAAATCAATACAATTTCAAATCCACTTTTTGCCGTGGAGAACGCGTATGCGGCGCGGTTTTCGCCCGTGTGGGCAGCGGAGCGCCGTACGCCGTGTGTTTTTTCTTGATTTTTCCTTGATTTGAGCCGATAAATCCCACTTTTTGGGGGTTTCGAGCGGCTCGCCCGAGTCTTGTTTTTAACTATAACGACACAACTGCACAAGTCCGCTAATACGGACTTGTGCAGTATTGTATCGCTATTATTACTCTAATAGCGTCTTACACGCCACCAAAAGTTGGCATGCTTATAGCTTTTTCTGAGTTTTTTCCTTTGGAATTTCTATTAGAAACTCAAGGGTGCGAACGGGTCGTCTTCAAAGTTATCGTATCCGTCAGATGCGGTAATAACGTCCATCGCGTTCAAAAGCACCATATCAAATTCAGGAGCAACGTACTTTTTATTCATTTTCATTTTTCTGTTCCTCCTTATTTAGCAATAAATTTTGCAATAACGGGCAGGTGGTCGGAAGGATAGTTCGTTTCAGCGCCCTCATCAAAGTTGTCAACTACGGAGTATTCATAAGCCTTGAGAGTTTCAGCAGAGTAGAATACGTGGTCATATACCCAAGGCTGACGAGCTCCGAAGCCCTCGCCAATAAGCGTACCGCCGACGTCGCCCTTTATAATAGCGTTGTTTGCTGCCAGATCCAACGAGCCTGTTCCCTGGTCAAGTCCGTACTTCATCTCCTGCGAATCGCCCTGAGCGTTCATGTCGCCCATAACGATCTGGTTAGAGCAAGTAGAAGCCATCTCTGCGAGCCAGAGTCTGATAATCGTTGCCTGAGCCTTGCGCAAGTTCTTGTTACAAGATGCACTGACTCCGTCTTTTTCGTCATCAGCGTCATTCGCTCTGTAATGCAAGTGAGTGTTTACAACAAGGAACTGTTCGCCGTTCTTCTCAATGAGTACCCATCTGAAGAATCTACCCTTGTCGTTGTCACCCTTAGTATCCTTACTAAAGTCTGCTCCCGTAATGTTTCCTTCTTCAGGATATTTCGCTGCTTCGGTCTTGTAGTACACCGTACCTTGGCCAAGCACGGCAATACCCTTCTTGACCCAGATTCCGTTATTTTCGTTGCCGTTTCCGCCTGCGTTATAGAGTACGTAATTTTCAGCAAGTGCGGGAACGTTTTGGTACTGTGCCTCCAAGTTGCTGTCGTCCTCCTGAAGTCCGACAACGTCAGGCATAAGCTCGGTGATCGTTCCCAAAGCGAGCACAGGATCTCTGCCTGCCCAGCCTTCATAATCTCCGGTTATTTTATCCCAGATGTCCTCAGCATCACCGTAAGCTCTGATGTTGTAGGTCATTACGGAGAGAGAGGCAGAGGTATCTTCCTTAATGAAAGTCTTAAGAATGTCTCTGTTCTCATAGGGGCTGTAAACGGTCGTACCAACAGACAATGTCGTTGCATACTTATAAATGTCGTCTTTCGTAGCCTTTACGTTATTATAAGCTCTCTCTGCAACCTCTGCAATGCTTCTGGAGTTGTTTGCATGGCTGTATGCGGAGTAAGCAACGATCTCGCCGTCAACCGCAACGTAAAGTCTTGCGGAGAAGTTTCTCTCGTAGTTACCTTCGTTCATATTTACCATAGCGCAGTTGACCTTGTAGTGGGTTGCTTCTTCACGCAACGTACCGTCGATGGTGAGGTACTGAACACCTGCTGCGTCAAATGCTTCCTTGGTAAACATAACCTGATTGGAGTGAATGTAGTCGGTAGGAGCAATGAGAACTCCGAGAGTTACCTTGCCGTCCTTAGAAAGCTCATTGTAGTATTCCTTGGTGATAGATCCCGTGAAACGGATTCCGGTAGGATTGTCCAAACGAACGGACGCGCCGTTTATAAGACCAACCTTAGGAAGAATGCTGTTGCCCTTGTAGATCTTCATGTCGCTAATGGTTACGCTACCCTCGTCGTCACCCTCGCCCGAAGCTATACGAGCAAAGTGGAGTACGAACTCATAGTCACCCGTATCCCAAGCAACCTTATTGCGCTGCGCTTCGTTAAGTTCGCAAACGAGAATCCATACGCCGTCCTGAAGAACCCAGAGGTTGTATTTTTCGCAAGTATACTTTTCTTTGCCGTCAGCTGAATAAGTATCAGTTCCATTTGCAAATTCAATCGCGTAGGTCTGTGTAAGAGACTTTGCTCCTGCGTACGTTCCGCTTACGCCGTGAATGTCCTCGCCAATGGGAGTCGTTCCGCCATCTTTATTATTATGAACTTTACCGAGAGAATACTCATTCTTACCGGGAGTTACGAAGAAGCCGTCTCTCCACTTGCCAAGGAATCCGACAGACTGATTCTCGTCCTCGGCACTTACGGTGAATACTACGGTGTAAGCTGCACCGGGCGCGGGATAAGTAGCCTTGCTCGGATCCGTATTTACAGTCTGCATATCGCCGCCTCGAACACCGCCGCTTACCGAGGGTATGTTGTCGCTGTTAAGCTTCAAGGTAATGGAGCTTCCGTCAGAAGATGCCTTCTCGTCGAGTCCTTCATAGATGTCTATGGGGCTCCATACGCCGCTCGTGCCCTTGAAGTTAACGTTATAGAGCAAGCTGCCGTCCGTTGCCTCAGCATAGGACAGAGTCTCAGCTTTTGCGGGAGCCATGCCGGTGGTAGCCGCAAGTCCCTTGTAAACGCTCATATTGCTGATAGTAACAGTTCCGTCTTGGGTTGCTTTTCCTTCGGCATCCTTAATCTTTGAGTCACGGTAGAAACGGATTACCGTCTCAACGTCATTATCGTCGCCGCCCCAGCTGGTTTTAGCCAACTCGGCCTCCTTGAGAGAGTAAACATGTACCCACTCGCCGTTCTTCGCAGCGTAAAGATTGTACTGAGCAGCCGTGTAATCATCATTAACCTTAAATTCAACGGCGTAAGTCTGAGTCAAAGAGCCATTACCATCGTACGTCGTATAATTAACTACAGTTTCATTCTCAGTTCTATCATCAGTAGTTACGTTATATCTGAACTGGTTCTTACCGGGAATCACGACGAATCCGGTACTCCAGTCGGGATACAAGCCGACTTCCTCGTCCGCATCGCTTGCAGTTACAGTGAACACCATAGTATACGATCTGCCACCTACACCGTATACCTTGTCATCCAACTTGTTTCCGAAAATAGAAGCACTAGTACTGTCGGTAGGTTCCAAAGTAACAGCAGCGCCGCCGTTAAGCACCTTGTAATCCATACCTCCCCACGCGGTAGGGGGGGTTGCTAATAAATAAGTAGCGTCGCCCTTGAAGTTGACCTTATAAAGAACCTCGCCGTATGCGGTCTCGTCGTAGTTCTTGTGCACATAATCACCGGGCACTGCAGCCTTTCCGCTCTTAGCGGCAAAGCCCTTGTAAACGTTTATGTCGCTGATCGTAACAGTTCCGTCCGTCTGGTACTCATTCTCACCGTCACGGCAGAAGCGGATTACGACCTCACAGTCAACACTGGTCCACAAAGTAACATCGAGCTCGTCAGCATCAAGAGAGTAAAGGTGTACCCACTCGCCGTCCTTAGCTACGTAGAAATTGTACTCTGCAGCAGAGAAATCGTCGTTGAGCTTAAACTCTACAGCGTAGGTCTGAGTCAAAGAGCCCGTTCCCTCGTATTCGGTGTAATCAACCACAAGCTTATCCTTGGTACGTTTGCCGTCTACAGCCGTAGTAGATTTATATCCGAACTTATTCTGACCGGGAATTACAGAGAATCCCGTACTCCAGTCAGCATACAAGGAAACCTCCTGGTTTGCGTCGCTTGCAGTAACAGTGTACGCAATGGTATAGGAGTTACCCTGTGCAGGATAATTCACAGGATCAAGGCATCCGCCGTAAACAGCAGCCTCCTTGCTAGTGTTGGTTCCGGGTGTCAAAGTGACAGTTTTTTTGTCACTCGATAGCTTGCGGGTAGTCATTTCTGCCCAAGAAATACCGCTAGGCTTACCGTAGGTCTGTTCCCACTTAGTATTGGTACCATCAAACTCTACTGCGAAGAGTTTTTCGCCGTCAGCTGCCTGATAGTAAGCTCTGGGGTCCATTTCTACTGCACCGTTTGTAACAGCAAGGCCCTTGTAGATATCCATGTTACTAACCTTTACAGTTCCGTCCTGATTAGCGTCTTTTCTATTACGGTAGAAACGAATTACATACTCGTAGTTGTCGTAGCCTTCAGTTATCCATTTCAGATTGCTTTCGATTTCTTCAGCAGCGTCAGCGTTTTCAGGAGCGCTGAACTGGAAAAGAAGCTGCCAATCATAACCGTCCAATACGTAAAGGTTATATTCGGTAATGTTGTAAGTAAACTTCTTGTAACTTTCGCCATCAAAACCATAACCATTATCACTACCTTCATCCTTGATCTCTATCGCATACGTCTGAGTCAAAGGCTTTTCGCCGTCAGCTCTTGTGTAGGTACCCGTGGTTCCTTCGATAGTAGTACCATCTTTACCTACACCGTATCTAAAGCTGTTTGAACCGGGCTTTATAATAAAGCCGGTGTTCCAGTCGGGATAAAAACCTATCTCCTGGTTAGCATCACTAGCTGTCAAGGTAAACACTGCAGCATAAGAGCTTCCCACCATACGATAGTTAGGATATTCCAGCTTGTTACCCCAAATAGCGCCGGTTTGACCCTCTGTGGATTCAGGCTTCAAGGTTACGGATTTTCCATCACCCGAAACAGACTTCGTGGACATGCCAGCCCACGCCTCCCCAGGTGTTTTGAACACACCGTCGCCGCCCTTGAAATTCACTTTATACATAAGATCATTCTCTTCAAAATCATCATATGTAGGAGCTTCCGCACTTGCGGGCAAGACTATGAGTGGCATTGCCATCATTAATACCAATACCACACATAAAAGTTTTTTCATCGCTTTTTTCATGTTTTTCTCCTTCTGAAAAAATTTTATTTTTTAAAGCGTTTTGGTCGCAATTAAAAACGAAATGAAATTTGTGCACTAATTCGTCACAGTGCACTTTTGCGCCAAAAACTGACTTTTGAGTGGTTTTTGTCGGATTTTTGGCACACAAGAGACATGTAGCGATAATATTGATGGTATCATTATACCACCATTTCCAATATATTTCAACAAACAAATTTCCCTCGTTTTGCACCAAAATGTTACTTAAAATGTGTGCAGGAATAATATAATACAAAAAAGCCAGCCATTTTTTGGGCGCTTTGCATATTACGTAAAAACTGTATGGGGAGCACCACTCCATGCCTTTAGCTTTTCCCTCATTAATATTAAGGCTCACCCCTCCTTTAGCCTTTGATTACAAAATTTAATTCGCGACTAACTTTCATTAAGAGGCTCTCCCTGTGGGTAGCGGAGCGGCGCGAGCGTAATGAATGACAACACGGAGTGTTGTCAGAACGCGAGCGTGACCGAGCCGCAGCTATTTTAGGCTCCCTTCGGGAGGGAGCTGTCGAGCGTATGCGAGACTGAGGGAGAGCGCGTTACAATAAATTCTCACTTATCCGTGAATAACGCAGGCTCCTTCAGTCTTTTGCTTTGCAAAATCCAGCTCCCTCTCGGAGGGAGCCTTTCTGTAA
>JAZOWN010000010.1:0-10722 GCA_045659245.1 Eubacteriales bacterium | reverse complement strand
ATTGTTTTTCAATAAATTATTTTTGAGTATCATTATTTGGACAATTTATATTGGTATTGCTAAAATTCAAAAAAATAAAATAGAAAAAATTCAAAAAAACACTTGACAAAATTCAAAATTTATGATATGATACCATTTGTTCGGAGAGATGGCTGAGCTGGTCTAAGGCGCACGATTGGAAATCGTGTGAACGCTAATACCGTTCCGAGGGTTCGAATCCCTCTCTCTCCGCCAAAAAAGAAGTCCCACCCAATCGGGTGGGACTTTTTTTTTAACGGCGGAGAGAGTGGGATTCGAACGCAGTGAGCAAAACAACCCTGCGAGTTGTTTTGCGAACGGTGACCGAAGATTTTTGCGAAACATTACAAAAAACAAAATCCGAAATGTTGAGCAAAAATCAAGAACGAATCCCTATCGTTCTCCCACCCAATCGGGTGATGACCTTAGCGGAGAATTTGAAATTTCCAATAAGTGCGAGCATTGCATTTGTCTGGTCAAATGCAGAATGGGCTAAGCCCAAAACCTTATAACGACAGAAAGAGATAACAAATAGGTTTGTAACCGAAATGTTATCTCTTTTCTGTTGGTTTAATGAAATCGTTGTACAGCAACGATGAAATCTTCACTTCGTTCAGATGAAATCCAAGGCGTTGCCTTGGATGAAATCAAATCCGTCTAAATACAGCCCTGCGAAGCAGGATTTCATCGCGAAAGCGATTTCATCCACCAAAGGTGGATTTCACCCGTCGAAGACGGATTTGACTGCGTGATACTCCGTTAAGAGTATCACGCGATCGGGTGGGACTTTCTTTTTTGAACGGCGGAGAGAGAGGGATTCGAACGCAGTGAGCAAAACAACCCGGTGAGTTGTTTTGCCAAAATCACATCTTCTTAAAATATCCGCGCTCCTCTTGGCAAACGGGGCACTCCGCGGGCGGTTCTTTAGCAGTAAGAATATAACCGCAATTAAGACATATCCACTTAGTTTCCTTGGAATCGGACGTAAGCAAGGTTTTGTTTTCAAGCGCGTCGGGGTATTTCTGATAACGCTCCTCGTGCGCCTTTTCAATTGACGCTACTCGTTCAAACAGCCCCGCCAGATAGAGAAAGCCCTCGCGCTTTGCGTCCTCCGCGAACTGTCGGTACATGCTCTCCCACTCATGGTGCTCTCCCTTAATCGCGTCTTCAACGTTGCCCTGCGTGTCCGAGTCTCCCGCAAGATACCTGAACCATATCTCTGCGTGCTCACTCTCGTTTTTAGAGGTCTCCTCAAAAATCTCCGAAACCTCAACAAGCCCTTGGTCTCTCGCCTTTTTCGCGTACCACTTGTATTTCAGATGTGCGCGCGACTCGCCCGAAAGCGCCGTATTGAGGTTTTGCTCGGTAACGGTCCCTTTAAGTGCCTCGATTCCCTTGCCTTCTTTTGTAAACAGCTTCATTTTTTTAACTCCTTTTTTTAGTTTGAGTAAAAGCATTATTGACAAAAAATGGTGGGAGTATTCAATTCCGTCAAAAACGGTTGACAAACAAATAAATAGGTATTATAATAACCGTATGAAAGGCGGTGCTATCATGCAAAGAATACAGAGCTTTACAGTTGACCACGACTATATCGAAAAGGACATATACATCTCAAGGATTGACGGAGATATAACCACGTACGACCTTCGCACGCGCAAGCCGAACGCGGGCGACTACATGGACAATCTCACCATGCATTCCCTTGAACATATGTTTGCGACCTACGTCAGGAACTCAGACATTGGCGCAGACGTTATATATTTCGGTCCTATGGGCTGCCGCACGGGCTTCTATCTTTTGGTAAGGAACAGAACTCCCGACGAGGTGCTCGCGACCGTTACAGACACGCTTGAGAAGATAATCTCGCACGACGGGGAGATGTTCGGCGCTACGAGGAAGGAGTGCGGAAACTATCGCGAGCTGAGCCTTGACGAGGCAAAGGACGAGGCAAGAAAGTATCTTGACGCGCTCAAATCCAAGGAACACGATTTTAAATATCCAAAAAATTTATAAGCACCAAAGCAGTGGCTCGTACAATACGAGCCACTTTTTTACATCTCCAATTATTCTGCCGAAAGAAGCTTATAGGCAGTTGTGAGCGCTCTCGTTTGCAGTCGGTAAACGCTTCGCGGTGACATTCCAAGAAGCTCCGCGCAGCGCTCCATCGGCTCACCCTTGACGTACCGATAATATAAAAACAGCTTTTCGTCGCTGTTCTTTATTGATAAAATGAAATGTCTGACTCCGTACATTTTCGCCCGCGCGAACGGAGTCTCGCTGCGTATATCTATGTCAGGCTCGGAATACGGAGCGCCGCCGAAAAACTGATTTTCGTAGTTCTCAAGCCTTAAAAGCTTGCGGCTCGCGCCGTACTCTCCGAGATAGCTTTGTACGAATTTTCTTTGTTCCGCCGTTAGGGTTGACGTCATAAATCCTCCTTTTTTAAAAATCTCTTTAAGCTGTAAACTGAAGCTTGTTCGTAGCAGCTTTTACAAAAAATCATTTCGGGTTTCCGTACGTATTTTTCATTCGCGCAAATCGTCTTTCGACAAAGCGCACAAACGCCCAAAGTCTCTCCGTTACCTATTTTTTCCCCCGAATACATCGGGCAAGACGGAGCGCAGATATATCTTCCGCAAATACTGCAAGCCAAGCTTTATCACCTCCAAAAATTTCCTTGTGTGAGTATATTGTATATGATTTCCGAACTATTGTCAAGTGATTATTACGGATTTCCGAAAGTTTGTAAAAAGTGTGAAAATACGTGTCCTTTAACCACACCAAAAGGAATATAACACATAAAAAAGAACACAATGACCGTTTTTTTACACACCTGTGGGCTTTGCTAAAATAAAAAATGAAAAGGCATTGACTTTTTTACTTAAAAAAGGTATAATATATGATGTATATTTGCGATCAGCCGCAAGGCGCGCACATTTACAGCTTTTTTAGGAGAGATCTATGAAACGCAATTTGCTAAAAGAAATCAAAGACAGAATGCCAACCTTTTCAAAGGGGCAAAAGCTTATTTCCGTTTATATACTCGAAAATTACGACAAGGCGGCATACATGACCGCCGCAAAGCTCGGAGCAATAGTAAACGTTTCCGAATCAACGGTCGTTCGATTTGCTATCGAGCTTGGCTTTGACGGCTATCCCGATTTCCAGCATTCCTTGCAGGAGATCGTTCGCACAAAGCTCACCTCGTTCCAACGAATCGAGGTCACCAACAATATCATTGGTGACGGCGACGTGCTTACTAAAGTTCTGCTTGCCGATTCGGACAAGATCCGCCACACGCTTGAGGAGATAGACAGAGCTGCATTTGATAAGGCGGTCGAGGAGATCGTAAATGCAAGACGCATCTACGTTGTCGGTGTTCGCTCCTCGTCGGCACTTTCAAGCTTTCTCGGACACAGCCTCGGTCAGATCTTCGACGAGGTCAAGATACTTGAGCCTACGTCGGGCAGTGAGATGTTCGAGCAGATCCTCAACATCGGTGAGAACGACGTTATAATAGCGATAAGCTTCCCACGTTACTCAAAGAAAATAATAAACGCGGTTGACTATGCAAAGCACCGCGGAGCGAGTGTTATAGCAATAACCGACAGCGCAATGTCACCTATCGCGCAGGGCGCAAGTCAGGTGCTTTTGGCGCGAAGCGATATGGCGTCCTTTGTGGACTCCCTCGTTGCTCCGCTCAGTATAATAAACGCAATTATCGTTGCAGTTTCCCGCGCAAAGCAGGACGGGCTTACCGAGCGTCTGCGCAAGCTTGAGGAGATTTGGGACGAATATGATATTTACGACAAAAATCAGGGATGAGTATGACAGTTGACGTATCGGGCGGCGCGCGTCGCATAACGGTAGTAGGCGGCGGTGCGGCAGGCATGATGGCGGCGATAAGAGCCGCAGAGCTTGGCGCGGACGTAACACTCGTTGAGAGAAACGACAGATGCGGCAAAAAGCTTCGCATTACCGGCAAGGGCAGATGTAACGTTACAAACGCCTGCGACTCGCGTGAGTTTTTAAACCACGTTCCCACCAATCCCCGCTTTTTATACAGCGCCTTGAGTTGCTTTTCAACCGACGACACCCAAGTCTTTTTCGAGAATGCGGGAGTCCCTCTCAAGGTAGAGCGCGGCAGACGTGTTTTCCCCGTTTCTGACAAGGCGGACGATATAGTAAACGGGCTTGTCAAAAGAGTTCGCGCGCTCGGTGTAAAAGTCGTTTGCGGCAGAGTATCGGAGCTTTGCACCCAAAACGGCAAAATCTCGGGCTGTAAGGTTTCGGACAAATTTATCGAGTCCGACGCGGTAATAGTTGCGACGGGCGGCCGCTCCTACCCCGGCACGGGATCTGACGGCGACGGATACCGTCTGGCAGCTGCCGTCGGACACACCGTTACTCCGCTTATTCCCTCTCTTGTGCCCCTTACCTCAAAAAGCAAGATTTGTCCATCACTTCAAGGGCTGTCACTCAAAAACGTGTCTTTAACCGTTACCGATACCCAAACAGGCAAGACGGTTTATGATGACTTCGGCGAAATGATGTTCACTCATTTCGGAATGACAGGCCCCATGATACTTTCCACGTCGGCGCACCTTTCGGACTTGTCGGCAGGAAAATACGAGGCGCATATAAATTTAAAGCCCGCGCTTGACGAAAAAACGCTTGACGCGAGAGTGCTTTCCGACTTTTCTAAATATGCAAACAAGGATTTTGCAAACGCACTCGGAGATCTGCTCCCCGCAAAGCTCATTCCCGTTGTCATAGCGCTTTCGGGTATTGATGCACGCAAAAAGGTCAATTCCGTAACCCGCGAGGAAAGAGCGGCTCTTTGCGCCGTCATTCGCGATCTGCGCATAAAAATAGACGGCTTCCGTCCTATTGCCGAGGCAATAGTTACCAAGGGCGGAATAGATACCAAAGAGATAAATCCCAAAACCATGGAGTCAAAGCTCTGCGAGGGACTTTACTTTGCAGGCGAGGTTATAGACGTTGACGCATATACCGGCGGATATAATTTGCAAATAGCATTTTCTACCGGCGTTCTGGCAGGACAGTCTGCCACGTGGGGAGATTAAAATAAAATAAAACACGAGGAGATTTATTATGATACAAATCGCTATCGACGGCCCCGGAGGCGCGGGAAAAAGCACGGTTGCAAGAGCGGTTGCCGCAAAGCTCGGCATCGTTTACGTTGACACGGGCGCTCTTTACAGAACCGTAGGACTTTACGTAAGATCAAAGGACATATCCGCAGATGACACCGAGGGAGTCGTTTCCTGCCTTCCCGATATTTCGCTTGAAATAAAATACGTTGACGGAAAACAGCACGTATATCTCAACGGCGAGGACACGGGCGAGCGCATACGTACACCCGAGATGTCTACCTATGCTTCCAAGGTATCCGCAATCCCAGCGGTAAGAGCCTTTTTGCTTGATACGCAGAGAGATATTGCCAAGAAAAACAGCGTCATCATGGACGGCAGAGATATCGGAACGGTAATTCTTCTCGATGTACAGGTGTAGATCTTCCTTTCACCTTCCGAGGAGTGCCGCGCGCAAAGACGCTATAAGGAGCTTTTAGACAAGGGGCAGTCGGTCACCTACGAGGACGTGCTTAACGATATGCGTCAGCGCGACGAGCGCGACAGCACGCGCGACGTAGCCCCCACCGCAGCGGCAGACGACGCTGTATTTATGGACAACTCAAATATGACCTTTGACGAGACCGTCGAGGCAGTCATAGCTCTCGTAAAAAAATCAGGCTGCGAGATATAACGAGATATAAGTATAATCGAAAGTGAGGTCGTAGACCGTTGAGTAAGAATAATAAAAAAACGACTAAAAACGACAATCCCCGCGGAAGTAAATTTTTCAGAGTAGCGTATGCCACCATCGGCTGGGCGTTCAGAGCGTTTTTCAATATGAAGGTCGTCAACCCCGAAAAGGAACCGACGCACGGCGGCTACGTCGTTTGCGCCAACCACGTTTCGGCAGTTGACCCCATAGTCATTTGCCTTGCGTTTAAGCAGCACCAGGTGCATTTCATGGCGAAAAAGGAGCTTTTCAAGATCCCGATACTCGCACAGCTCATACGTGGTCTTGGCGCGTTCCCCGTTGACAGAGGCGGTAACGACGTCGGCGCTGTAAAGCACGCAGTGAGCATCGTGGCAAGCGGCAAGTGTCTCGGTATCTTCCCGCAGGGACACAGATACGTGGGAGTAGATCCGCGCGACACAAAGGTAAAAAACGGCGCGGCGCTTATTACGGCAAGAGTCAGCGCCCCCGTAGTTCCCGTTTATATCTGGCGTAAGAACAACAAAATGAAGCTTTTCGGCAGAACCTACGTTATAATCGGAGATACCATTCCGTTTGAGGAATTTGAGTACAACAAGGACGAGTCTGGCGTATATTCGAGAATGACCGAAAAGATATTCGATAAGGTCTGTGAGCTCGGAGAGGGCTTTGATCCCAAAGAATACAAGAAAAATCGGAAGTCGGCAAAATGAATATTGTAATTGCCAAGAACGCAGGCTTTTGCTTCGGTGTAAAAAGAGCGACCGACGAGCTTGAGGCGCGCCTTAGGGAAAGCAGACCCGGCGAGAGGATATACACACTCGGAACGCTCATCCATAACGAAACCTACAATCACGGGCTTTACGAGGCAGGAGTGCGGGTGACGGACATTTCGTCAATACCCACGCTTGCAAAGGAAGCCACAAAAAATGCGCCCGTTACGGTCTTTGTGCGCGCTCACGGTATACCCAAACAGGACGAGGATATTCTTCGGGTGTGTTCCGAAAAAAATCCATATTTCACTTACTGTGACTGCACCTGCCCGTTCGTCAAAAAAATACACAAAATAGCAGAAAGCAATTCCGAGCCCGACAAGCATTTTCTCTTGCTCGGAACAGAGACGCACCCCGAGGTCGTGGGAATAATGAGCTATTTTGACTACGGCAAGGACGTGATTTCGTCAGCCGAGGAATTGGAGAAGCTCTCCAAAACAGAAAAAGGCGAAAGTTTATTGAAAAAAACACCAATTTTAGCGGCTCAAACGACACAAAATTTGGCGGAATGGAAAAAAACTCAAGAAATTTCAAAAAAACTATATACAAACGCCTTAATTTTTGATACAATATGTAGTGTTACGGAATCAAGGCAGACCGAAGCCGAGAAGCTCTCCGCAGAATGTGACGTAATGATAGTCATAGGCGGCAGAGAAAGCTCGAATACGGCAAAGCTTTATTCCATTTGTAAAGAAAATTGTCCGCGCACCTTCTGGATAGAAAGTCCCGAGGAGCTCGCGGTTTGCAATTTAATAACGTCAGCTCACACGAAAGTGGGCATAGCCGCGGGTGCATCAACCCCGTCAGGCGTAATTCAGGAGGTATATAAAACCATGAGCGAAATGAATGAAAATTTTGCAGAACTGTTTGATGCGACAGAAATCAAAACTTTAAATACAGGAGACACCGTAACCGGAACCGTAACGTCTGTTACCGATGCAGAGCTTTATCTCGACCTCGGCGCACAGGTTACCGGCCTTATCAAGGCTGAGCAGATCACGGACGACGCAAGCGTTAAGCTCACCGAAGCTTACAAGCCCGGCGACCAGATCGAAGCGTTCGTTATCCGCGTAAGCGATATCGAGGGCTTTGCAGAGCTTTCCAAGAAGCGCGTTGATTCTGACCGTAACTGGCAGAAGATCGTCGCTGCGGCTGAGAACGGCGACGTTCTTACCGGTAAGGTAGTTGAAGTAGTCAAGGGCGGCGTTTCCGTCGTTGTTGACGCTAACCGCGTATTTGTTCCCGCATCCCAGACAGGCGTACCGAAGGACGAGAGCCTTGATGCTCTTAAGGGTACTGAGGTAAGCCTTAAGGTCATCGAGATCAAGGGTAAAAAGGCTATCGGCTCTATCCGCCTCGTTCAGAGAGAGGAAAGACGCGCTCAGGAGGCTGCTTTCTGGGCTGCTATGGAAGAGGGCAAGGTATTTACCGGTGCTGTTAAGAGCATGACCGCTTACGGCGCGTTCGTAGATCTCGGCGGCGTTGACGGAATGGTACATAAGACTGAGCTTTCCTGGAAGCCTATCTCCAGCCCTGCAAGCGTTCTTGAGGTTGGTCAGGTTATCGAGGTATTCGTTAAGAGCTTTGACGCTGAGAAGAAGCGCATTTCTCTCGGATACAAGAAGGATTGCGACAATCCTTGGTACATCTTCACGTCCAAGTACGCAGTAGGCGACGTTGCTTCCGTTAAGATCGTAAACATGATGCCCTTCGGCGCATTTGCTGAGATCGTTGACGGCGTTGACGGACTTATCCACATTTCCCAGATTGCACAGGAGAAGATCGGCAAGCCCGCTGACGTTCTCGAGCTTGGTCAGGTAGTTGATGCAAAGATCACCGCTATCGACGAGGAAAACCACAAGGTAAGCCTTTCTATCCGTGCACTCCTCGACGAGGCACAGGCAGAAGCAGAGGCTATGCCCGAGGAAGCTGTTGCTGAGGAAGCAGTAGCTGACGCTGAATAATTTTTAAACACTTTGGCTGCCTGCGCCGAGTTGCCGTTTGGCGAAACGTGCGCAGCAGCCTTTTTTTGAGGTAAGATATGAAAAATGTTAAATATAATGCCGACGGAACGGCAGAAATGTCCGCTGAGCTTGAGGAAAAGCTTATAGAGATAACGAACGAGGCAAGACGCGCAACAGAGGAGCTCGTAAACGTAGCAGGGCTTCGCAAGGGGGATATTTTCGTGGTGGGCTGTTCTACCTCTGAGGTTACGGGCAATACTATCGGGCATGCATCTGTAAAGCCGGTAGCAAAGGCGATCTTTGACGGAATTTATCCCGTCCTCAAAGAAAAAGGTATATATCTTGCCGCACAGTGCTGCGAGCACCTTAACAGAGCCGTTATTCTTGAAGCGGAGTGCGCTGAGAGATACGGACTTGAGGAAGTCTGCGTTCGCCCCGCGCCCAAGGCAGGCGGAAGCTTCGCGACCGTTACTTACGATACGCTTGACGCGCCAGTCGCAGTCGAATCGGTAAGAGCTCACGCAGGAATCGATATCGGCGGCACACTCATAGGTATGCATTTGAGAGCAGTTGCGGTACCCGTAAGAATTTCCACCGAAAAAATAGGCGAGGCAAGAATAATCTGCGCCCGTACACGTCCGAAATACATAGGCGGCCCAAGGGCAATATACGAATAATACGTATGATTAAACCGTGTTCCCCACCCTGCCAAAAACTTTTTGAAAAGATATAAAAAACGTATTGACAAAAAGCGCAAGTTGGGGTATAATATTACATACGGGCTTGGACAGACGTCCAAAAAATGGAGAAGTACTCAAGAGGCCGAAGAGGCGCCCCTGCTAAGGGTGTAGGCCGGTAATACCGGCGCGAGAGTTCAAATCTCTCCTTCTCCGCCAGAAAAAGTCCTTGATTTTCAAGGACTTTTTTCATTTTCATAGCTCAAAAATCCCTTACAATCCCATACGGACATAAAAATCACGATTTCCCTTACTGGTAGCACGCAGAAATGCGTGCTTTTTTTGTTTTTGTGTGGCGTTGATTGCTCGAACATTTTTCTCTGCCGTTCGATTTGTTGGCTACTAAAATAGAGTTACAAATCGCACAAAGGAGGAATTTTCTATGAAACCCATCGATTACGGTTAGTCGAACATTTTTTGAGAATACTCGCCTTAATTTGACAATATAGTACATTTGAGGGCAAAAACTCAAATGCAACGGCAAACCCACACAGCGTTTAGATTTGCCGCAATATAGAGCAGGCACCTTTAAGACAAACAATGAGGTTTTGGCTCTTGTGGAGTAAGTGAGGCAAATCTATCTATTAAAAAAGTTACTCCGTCAAAATACTATAAAAAAGAGGTTGTTATAATGCAAAACAAAATTATATCTTCGGTGTCTGGTAAGGAACAAGAGAGTGCAACACTCTACGTTAAAGAAAAAGAGTATCTGAAGCATCGTTATAAATATGATCACGATACTCAAAATGAAATTGTTATCATCTGTTTTGATGGCACAAAGGTTGATCTTCAGCTTTATAAGAGCTTTGAGAGTCAACGCCACATAGGTGTATTGCCCGATAATTGCTATATACAGAATACGATTAACAACAATCGGTTTGAGCCTAAAAACGATTTAACGCCTTATGACATTTATTCCGCTAATCATTGTGATATGCGACATCTTCTTATTTATTGGGATAAAGAACTAATTCAAAAAGGTGTTGATGATTTTATCGTATTAAGAGATCATCCTCATTGTTACGTGTTCCGTGAGGGCGTATATAACACACAAACCCATCATCTTGCACCGCCTTTTGTGGCACTTCAAAAATACGTTGGCTTATCTCGTAATCAAGCGTATCATTTGTGCAATTTCTTCTTAAAGAAAGTGGAAAAGTCAGCAATTAGGCAATACTGTCATAAGCATTATACTAATTTTGACATTGATATACCGCCATCTTTAGATGCTCCCCTTAACTACTTGAAAGACGATAATATCCTTGAGAGTGATATTGCATCCAAAACTTCTCTTTTCAGCGTACTCAAAGATGCGTGTTATATCGATGAGAGTGCTATTTTTGATATGCTTCAATACGGTCAGCTTTCCATGGATTCAAAGCATAATATTTGCTTTAATACTGTAGATGAAAGTGGAAACAT
>JAZOWN010000009.1:0-22280 GCA_045659245.1 Eubacteriales bacterium | reverse complement strand
ACCGAGCTTCGCAAGAGAGAACACTATGAGAAGCCCAGCGTAAAGCGCAAGAAGAAGTCTGAAGCTGCTCGCAAGAGAAAGTACAAATAATTCAGATTATTTTGTAACGCAAACGGAACCGTTTTCACGGTTCCGTTTTTGTTTTCTTACTTTTCTTTTACGAAAAAGAAAAGGTAAGCAAAAGAAAACGACACCTTGGTTTGTGCTTTGCTTTTTGTTTTGCGTAACCTTTTGGCGGGCGGATAATATCCTCCCCTACAATCAAAAAGAAAAGGTAGCAAAAGAAAACGACACCTTGGTTTGTTCTATATTTTAAATAAAAATGAAAGACGGCGGTACGTAAAGATATAGAGCCGACGGCTCTTGTAACAATAAGCCTTCCCCAGTGGGGGAAGGTGGCATTGACGAGCCGATGGTGCGAGTCAATGACGGATGAGGTGTTAAAGATTGAATTGAATATACGACACCTCATCCACCGCTATCGCGGTCCCCTCGATGTTTGCGTAGCAAACTCGACGGTCGCTTGCGACCAGCTCCCACCACTGGGGAAGGCTAACGCTGACAGAGCCTCAAAAAGAAAACTGTACATTGGTTTCTTCTATCTTTTAAATAAACTTTTAAATAAAAAATGAAAGACGGCGGTACGTAGGGTCCGCCGTCTTTCTACATTAGAAAACGCCAAAATATATTGTTCAATTAATATTTTCGTCTTTTGCTGTGTCCATAAAAACTTTAATTGTTTAAAGTTTTTTGGCTCCACCTTTTATACACAAAAGGTGGAAAAACACCAACAAGTTCTAAATTCTCTCAATCAAATCGGCGATAAGGCCGTCGTTGTTGGAGCAAAGGCAGAGGTCGGAGATCTTCTTAATTTCGGGGTGCGCGTTTGAGGGGCAGACAGCGACGTCAGCCGCGCCGAGCAGCTCGAGGTCATTAAGGTAATCGCCGCAGGCGTAGACGGTATAATCCTCGCCCAAAAAGCTGTGGACGTACTCCACAAGGCTCTTGCCCTTATTCACGCCTGCGGGCTGAAGGTCGATAATGGTAGGCCACGACTGCGAGGGGGAGAACTTGTCGCCGAACACCTCTTTAATTCGCTTGCCTGCCCTTTTTATGGTGTCAGCGTCGATGCGCACGACCACCTTGTATATCTGCAAATTACTCCACTCGTCCACGGGTGCGATAAGGTTACTGTACCCCGCGTATCTTCTGAGATCGTCCGCGATCAGAGGATTTTTAATATCGTCGGGGGTGCTCACGAAGCAGTACTCGGGCGAGGACGCGCGAATGCCTGCCGTGGGAAACTCGCGGCGTATGAGGTCGATCACGCTTATCACGTCACAGTAGGCGACCTCATGAGTCGTCACCGCCTCGCCTCTCGAAAAATCGTATATGCACGCGCCGTTGCAGGTGACTGCGGGCATGTTTATAAGCTTCTCAATATCACTCACAGCGCCCGCCGCGTGAAGCGGAGCGCGCCCCGTCGCGACGGTAAAATGTCCGCCGTTTTCCTTGAAATATTCAATTGCATCAAGGTTTCTTTTGACCAAGCCCTCTCTGTCGTCAAGAAACGTGCCGTCAAGGTCGGTCGCTATGATTATTTTCTCAAACTTTTTCATTTTTCTTCGTTATCTGCTTTCGTTACGGAGTATGGTGAGCAGACGTTCAAAATACTCGGGCAGAGGTGCGCTGAGCGCAAGCTGCCCGCCCGTGCGCGGGTGCGTAAGGCGAAGCTCCCCTGCAAAAAGGCACTGCCCCGACACAAGACTCTTGTGCTTCTTTTCAAAGGCAGTCGAGCCGCCACCGTAGACCGCATCACCGAGAAGCGGATGCCCGATGCTTGACATATGAACTCTTATCTGGTGCGTGCGCCCCGTTTCAAGCTCACAGCGCACGAGCGTAAAGCCCAAAAAGCGCTCAACGACCTGCCAATGCGTCACCGCGTGACGGCTTCTTACCGTATCCGAGCGAATGACCGCCATTTTCTTGCGGTCCACGGGGTGTCTGCCTATCGGCGCGTCCACCGTTCCGCTGTCCTCGCGGAAGTTGCCCTGCGCTATCGCGTAATATATTCTTGAAACCTTATGCTCCTTTATCTCGTCAGCTAAAAACTGATGCGCCGCATCATTCTTGGCAACGACCAAAAGTCCGCCCGTGTCCTTGTCGATTCGGTGGACGATGCCCGGTCGCACAACGCCGCCAATGCCCGAAAGGCTGTCGCGGCAATGGTAAAGAAGCGCGTTGACGAGCGTGCCGTCGGGGTTGCCTGGTGCGGGATGCACCACCATTCCCTTTGGCTTGTTCACCACGATAATGTCGGAGTCCTCGTAAACTACGTCAAGCGGAATGTCCTCGGGCAGTGCCTCGGAGAGGTCGGGCTCGGGCAGAGTGACGCTCACAGCCTCGCCGCCGCGAAGCTTGTAGTTCTTCGCCACAGCCTTGCCGCCGACGAGTATGCTTCCCTCCTCGATAAGGCGAGCCGCCGCCGAGCGCGTAAGCTCCGTTTTCTCCGCCACAAAGGCATCTATTCTCTTTCCCGTATCAAAAGAATCGGAGGTGAGGTCCTCGATCCTATCCGTCATATCCGAATATTCAAGCATACCTTCACCTCCGATTTTGTTTTTTTATTTTTCCCGCTTTTTTGGGTAAATACCTACGCTACGCTTCGGTCCATGAACTGCGTTCATGATCGCTTGGCAAAAAACTTCAAAAAAATAAATAAACTGCTGTCCTATGTTTCGGTTTTCTTTTGCCTACCTTTTCTTTTCCTAAAAGAAAAGTAGGTGGAGCCAAAAAACTTTATAAAAATAAATAAATAAATAGATAAATTAAATGGTGTCCCTTTTTCGGTTTTCTTTTGCCCGGTTGTTAATTTTCAGGCTCGCCCTTGGTGAGATCTCCCGCGTAGCGGGTGAGAGGGGCATTCGAACCCTCTACGTCGGCTATCGCCGCCACCTCTCCCGGAGGGCGAGGCTTTTTTATAAAGCCTTAGGCTATCACCTTCTATTATTCGCGCAAAGCTCTGTCAGCGGTAGCCTTCCCCAGTGGGGGAAGGTGGCATTGACGAGCCGACGGTGCGAGTCAATGACGGATGAGGTGTTAAAGAATGAATTGAATATACGACACCTCATCCACCGCTATCGCGGTCCCCCTTCCCCCGCTGGGGAAGGCTTATCGTTACAAGAGCCTTCGGCTATAAATTGTTATTTGTACATGCTTTTTTGCGTTAGGATAATATCCTCACATATCGGCGTAAAATGAATATTTTCGGGTGAATAATTTTAGTTTTTCAATCTTCACTTTTTTCTTCGTCAGCTTCCTCTTTGGGCGCTTCCGTCGCTTCGTCGGTGCTTTCCTCGACCACCTCGGTAGCCTCCGTGGGTGCTTCAGCCGGTGCTTCAGCCGCAGCCTCCGCCGCGAGCTTCTTCTTCGCTCTTTCCTTTTTCTCGTCGGAGATTATGGAAACGATGAGCCACAGCATAACTATCGCTCCGCCAACGCATACGCACGCATCGGCAAAGTTAAATACGTATTTCCAAACGGTAGGAAAAGCGCAGAAGTCAATGAAATCTATGACCTGACCGAAGAAAAGCTCCTCGCCATAGAAAATACGGTCAATAAGATTTCCAATGCCGCCTGCGGCTATCATTGAGATGCCGAGGCACGCCCAAACGCTGTTCGGGCGGAACTTCCAAAGGTACACGAGCATAGCGGCGATCGCTATGATCGGTATTACTATAATAACCCAGCGCAGACTCGGGGGAATATCCGAGAGCATTCCCATCGCTATGCCGGGATTTAATTCGTATCTGAGATTGAGCACGCCGTCGATAAGCGGTATGCATTCCTTATAGTCCATGAGGTTGCTCACCATGAGCTTGCTTACCTGGTCGATAAGCACCAGCGCGACTATCACTATTATCCAAGGTATCATGTTTCTCCTATCAAGACCGCGGTCTTATAAAAATTTCTCTGCCGTAAGGCGGTATCTGCCCTTTCTCGTAAGGTCACCTACGGACAATACGCGGTACTTTCCGTGTCCGCGCACAGTTAAAAGGCAAGGGGGAGTCAGTATTCTGTCGGGGCGCTCCTCACACTCATAGTCCACCTCGACAAGCCCCGCAAGCACCGCTTCCTTTGCCCGCTCTCTTGCTAGATTGCAAAGCGCCGCGACGACACAGTCAAGGCGCGCCGATGCCACGGTGTCGTTTATCTCGGCAAAGCGCCGCTCGGGTATTTTAACCTCCGAGAGAGGTATTGCCGTCGTCTTGACCTTGTCGTTTGCGACCTTTGTAAGCTCCGCTTCAAAGAAGCGAGCCATAGCGGGATCGCAAAAAATGTAGGCAAGCGCCCCGTCCTCACGAGGGACGAGTATGTCGCCTACGACCGCTCTCTCTACGCCAAGGCCTAATATCGAGCCCATATAGTCGCGGTGCGAAAGACGGCGGTAGCCGCTCGCGCTGACCTTGAGCGCCGCGACCGCGTCTCCGTAGCCGTATTCACATAGGTCGTCTGCACTCTCCACGGACTCCATATAGTCGGGGAGCACCGCAATACGTACGCGCTCCGCCCCCTCGTAGCCGCCGACGGTAAGAAAATGCGCGCCCTTGCGCACAAGATACGCGCAAGAGGTATGCGCTTCGCGCGGTGTTAAAAAATCGCTCAGCGCCAAATTTCCCAATGCCGCCGCATCGCAAAGGTCGTCAAGCCTCGCGTAAAGCTCTGTGTTTTCTCTTTCGTTGCTCATAGCTACGGAAGTATCATTAACAAAATGGAAATGATAAGGTAGGTTGCCAAAAACGAAACGTCGATGGGCAGTCCCGAGAACCAATTCAATTTGTCAAAAAGCATTCTCACAGGGTAAATAAAGGGTTCGGTGATCGCGAAAAGGAAATCAGTGAACCTATTGCCGTTCATCGGGAACCACGACAGAATTGCCCTTACGAGCATGGCAAGCTGAATTACCGTGAGAAATACTATCACTATGTTTTTTAAAATGAGCAAAAATATTGCCACAGCCGTGCTTCTCCTTTCAGAATTTAATTAGCGTAAAATAATCTTGTTTTTCCGTCAAAGCACGCTATGCCGCCCAAAGGCGGCATAGCTCTTTTTTGACTTAGTTGTTAACCATTGCCTCAATGCTGCTTACGTCAACGTTCTTGGGCGCTACAACGATAGTGGATCTGCCAACTCTCGTGATAAGACCGCCAACTGCGTGAGTAGCTCCTGCAAGGTAGTCAAGCAAACGTATCGCCTGATCGGATGCAAGTCCCTCGATGTTGAGAAGGACGGTGTTGCCGTTCATAAGGAAATCAGCGATGTCTGCTGCGTCCTTGTAGCTCTTGGGGTTTACGATCTTGAGCGCTACCGTTGCTCCGAATGCCGCGGGCTCTACGGGCGTAGGCGCGGGAGCTTCGTCAGCCGCTGCTGCATCAGCCTCGTCGTATCCACCCTCACCGTAGTATTCGTTGTCGCCGGAGAAATCGCCGTAATCGTCGTTCTGCTTCTTGATCTTGTCAAATAATCCCATTTTATTTCCCTCCAAAAATTTTATATATTTTAATTTTTTACTTTACAAAAAGGCTTCGTCCGACTCTTACTACGTCGGCTCCGCATGCGATCGCCTGCTCGAAGCTCTCGCTCATTCCCATCGATAAAATGGGCTCACCTATATTATGCATGTTTTTGGTCCAAATGTCAAGCACTTGGGCGTAAGTTTGTTGAAAAAATTTCAAATAATCCGATTTTTCTTCACATTTCGGCGCCATTGTCATAAATCCGCGCACTCTTACGTTCGGGAGCTTACAAATTTCGTCGCAAAGCGCCGCCGCCTCCGAGGGCAAAACTCCGCTCTTGCTCTCCTCCTCGCCGCTGTTTATCTCGACGAGCACGTCCATGACTTTTCCGTGCTTTGCCGCCTGCCTGTCTATCTCGCGCGCAAGCTTCAAGGAGTCAACAGAGTGTATCATGCACACCTTGTCAACGATGTATTTTACCTTGTTGGTCTGAAGCGTTCCGATAAAATGCCAGTTGACGTTCTCGCCGCCGATCGCCTCGTAGTGCTCTAAGAGTTGCTGAACTCGGTTCTCTCCGAGATCCTTAACTCCAAGGCTCTGGCAAAGGTATTTTATCTCTCCAACCTCTGCGTATTTTACAGCCGCCACGAGCGTCACGCTCTTGCCGTAGCCCGATGCGTCCGCCGCCGCCTGTATTCTGTTTTTTATCTCTCTGACGTTTCTGTCAAGATATTCGTAACACATGTCAATCAAGTATCCTTCCGTCAAAAAGATTTTCACCTGACACTATAAGCTGCTCGTTCTGGCTGAGGTACGGAACCGTGTTGTCGCTCTCCATGTCCATCGCCACAAGGCAGTAATCCTTTGCCTCGTAAATTATTTCGATTTTTCGCATCTTTACGACGCTGCCCTTGAGCACGTAAACGCAGTCCTCACCGCCCATGCGGTGCATAGCGCCTCTCGGAACGTAGATGCCCGTCGTAGAGCTGACCTCAATGCTCACGCTCTGCGCACGGCTGAAAGCAAATCCCTCGGGAAGCCTATTTGCGCGAAAGACGAGTATCTTGCCGTCGCGCTCGCCGTCAGAAACGACCTTTGTCAAGGTCATGGGTATCACCGTATGCCCGTTTTCCACGAACTCGACCGAATATTCCTCTCCCTCGCTGAAATACTGGGAATTAAGAGATGGGAGTCTTATTACGAATCTCCACTCGTTGCTCTTTGCAAGCTTGCCGTAGACTGTGTCTCCAAGCTTTTCGGGCGCACTTGACGTAAGCTCGTAAAAGGTCTCGGCGGTAAGTCCGTCCGCCGCATCGAGCGTAAAATAATTTTCGTATCCGTCGGCATAGGAGTAAAAATAGCCGCTATCTGCCGCCGTCTCCGTAACACTCTCGCCGCCCTCTATTATCGCGGCGCGTCTCTCTTTCATATCGTCAAGAACGACGCTTACGGGAGAGCTTTCGTCTGTAAGCAGGCTCTTTGTGTTCATTTTTTCAAGGAGCTTGTCCATCTCAGCGGAGATCGCTCCCGTGTCGCCCGCCGCGAGCATTTTCGCAACGGAATAGTAAGTATCCGCTATACCGTCGTTTATTTCGGGAAGGTCGGAAAGCGTTTTTCCCGAACCGACGCTTCTTTCAAGTATCTCTATCTTTTCGTCGTAATATTTTACAAGCGCCTGCGAGGCCTTACCGCCCTCCTTGCCGATGGTGGCAAGCGACTCCGATCTTGATACCTTATCTCCGTCGCCCTTGTGGTAGTTCGCAACTCCCGTTGCGGACGAATAAAGCACCGTTTCGTCTCTGAAAACGTAGCCCTTGCCGTCAATGACCTTTGCCTCAGTGCTCACGCTCGTAGCTATCGTAGAAATATCCTCGCCGAACAGCCTTATTACGTGATATACGGAATACGAAAGCACGGCAACGCCTATGATAAGCGCGCCGACACGTTGAACGTTAACGCTGCCGAACAGTTTTTTCAGCATCTTTCCCTCCCGCAATATCCGTCGTATTCTGACGGCTCATATATATTATTATATTAATATACTTAATATATATTGTACCACAAATTACTCAAGAAAAAAAGAGCTCCGACGCATTATTTACAATCTCTTCAAATGTTTTTTCGCCCACGTCGAGTCGAGTGACGTATTTTCTTGCACAGAACCACGTTATCTGCCGCTTTGCGTATCTTCTCGTTGCCATTTTGAGGCGCTCCGAAGCCTCGCCGAGGCTCTCCTCACCTCGGATATAGCCCATCAGCTCCTTGTAGCCTATCGCCTGCGCGGCGGTGGAGTTTTTAAGGAAAACTCCCTCGTCCATAAGTGCTCTCGTTTCCTCAACGAGCCCGTCCGCGAGCATGGTGTCAACACGCGCGTCGATGCGCTCGTAAAGGCGGGCGCGGTCGGGGTAAAAAAGTCCTACGCATCTTATGTCAAACCTATCCTCAGGCTCTTTCGAGCGGCGGTCAAGCCCACTCTTTTTCTGACCGCTGAGGCGACATATCTCAATGGCTCTCGCCACTCTTTTTACGTTATTTGGGTGTATCGCCGCAGCGCTCTCCTCGTCGAGCTCTCGAAGCTGATTATGTAGTGCCTGTGCGCCGTTTTGACGGGCAAATTCAAGCAACTCCGCGCGTAAAGCATCGTCTGTGGGCCCCTCTCCGAAGTCGCCTCCGCGCAAGAGCGCGTCAAGATAAAGCCCCGTTCCGCCGCATATTATGGGCAATTTCCCACGCGCGATTATTTCTCTTATTGCCTTGTCCGCGAGTGTGACGTAGTCAGCCGCCGAAAAGCTCTCGGTCGGCTCTGCCACGTCGATAAGGTGGTGCGGAACAGCCGCCAACTCATCGGCGGTCGGCTTCGCCGTTCCCACGTTCATGCGGCGGTAAAGCTGCATTGAATCACAGGAAACTATCTCGCCGCCGTATCTATTGGCTATTTCCAAAGCGAGCGCGCTTTTGCCGCTCGCAGTCGGCCCGACAACGGCGTAAATTCTCGGTTTTTGAGTCATTTTATAACTCCTTGAAACTAAATATTAGTGGTCAATGAAAATCTTCGTTACTCATATTATTATGCTATATAAGATTTTACCGATTGGTTATGTTGCAAAAACATTGTGGATTTTCTTCCGTAGGGGCGTTCATTGAACGCCCGCGGGCGACCACTGGTCGCCCCTACGGTAAAATTTTTCTTTTATTGTATGAACATTGCATCGCCAAATGAGAAAAATCTATACTTTTCACGTACTGCCACCTCATACGCCTTCATAATGCTTTCCTTGTCGTAAAGCGCGGAAACAAGCATAAGAAGCGTGCTTTCGGGCAGGTGGAAGTTGGTTATCAGCGCGTCGACCGCCTTAAATCGGTAGCCGGGGTATATAAATATGCCCGTATCTCCCGACATCGCAGGTATCGTGCCGTCCTCGCGCGCCACACTCTCAATCGTACGGCAGGACGTCGTTCCGACGCATATCAGCCGTCCGCCTCTCGCCTTGCGCTCGTTGATAATTTTAGCGCTCTCCTCGGATACGGAAAAGAACTCGGTGTGCATAACGTGCTCCTCAATTCTGTCCGCCTTGACGGGGCGGAACGTACCGAGTCCGACGTGGAGCATTACGGGCGCTATCGCAACGCCCATATCCCTGATTCTTTGGAGAAGCTCGGGCGTGAAGTGTAGTCCCGCAGTGGGGGCTGCCGCAGATCCCTCCTCGCGGGCATAGACCGTCTGGTAGCGGTCGTTTTCCTTAAGCTGCTCCGTTATGTAGGGCGGCAGAGGCATAAGACCTATAACGTGGAGTATCTCGTATATGCTCGCGTACTTCTCTCGGTCGTAATCAAAGCGTATTACGCGGTTTCCCTCCTCCACGATATCAACCACCTCGCCCGTGAGTATTCCGCCGCCAAAGACCGCGCGAGAGCCTATTCTCGCCCTCTTTCCTGGCTTTACGAGCGTTTCCCACGTGTCAAGCTCGCGCTGACGTAAGAGCAGCAATTCAAGCGTTGCTTCCTCTCTGCCCTCGGCATGTCCGAAAAGCCTTGCGGGGATCACCTTTGAGTCGTTTATTACAAGCACGTCGTCGGGGCGCAGATACTCCGTAATATCCCGAAAAACCCTATGCCCCACCGTTCCCGACGCTCTGTCAAGCACCATAAGGCGCGACGTGTCGCGCTCGGCTACGGGGTGCTGAGCTATCTGCTCCTCGGGCAGATCGTAGTAAAAATCCGACCTTTTAAGCTCTGTGTGGCTTCGTTCGTTTATAATCATCTTAAATTACCTTTCGGTTTAAATAAAAATTGTAAAAACACTTGACATATTACAAAAGATATGCTATCATTATGTCATAAACGCATATAATTTGGTAGAGGTGCGTTGCACAACCGCCGCCTGATCGTGGTCGCCGCAGACCGTTTAAGTCAGTCAGACGAGGGTGCGATGCCGAAGGTGTGCTTCGCGGCAGAGGTGCATGCTGGTCCGTCCGATTCATAGTCGGCGGACTGTCATCGTCCAATTAAGTAAAATTAAATGGAATTTGATGGAGAGCTATCTGTTATTGTATTATGAGTTTTCATGCTTATATTATATTACAATTTCAGCTGGTTTTCAACCGGTTTTTTCTTTTTTATAAGATTTTATGCGAAAAATTCTACATTTTTTGAAATCCGTGTAATCTTACGCGGTCGAAAGGACAATTTTTATGAGCAAGCTTAAGTCTTCTATCTTTACGGGCGCTGCTACCGCCATTATCACTCCCTTTAAGAACGGCGTCGTTGACTACGACTCCTTCGGCAAGATCATTGAGCAGCAGATCGCAGGCGGCATCGACGCTATCGTCGTTGCGGGCACTACGGGCGAGGCAGCAACGCTTACGCACGAGGAGCACTGCGAATCCATTAAGTTTGTCGTAGAAAAGGTCGAGGGCAGAGTTCCCGTTATCGCGGGCACGGGCTCTAACGACACGGCTTACGGCATCGAGCTTTCAAAGTATGCGTGCGAGGTTGGTGCTGACGCGCTCCTGCTCGTAACTCCCTACTACAACAAGGCTACTCCCAAGGGACTTATCAAGAGCTTCCTTGATACGGCTGAGGCTACCGACAAGCCCATTATCCTCTACAACGTGCCCTCGCGTACGGGCTGCAACATATCACTTCCCGTCTACCGCGAGCTTGCAAAGCACGAGAGAATAGTTGCCGTTAAGGAGGCTTCGGGAAATCTCAGCACGATCGCAGAGCTTATCGCGGAGTGCGGAGATGCATACGACATTTATTCGGGCAACGACGACCAGATAGTTCCTATCATGTCTCTCGGCGGAAAGGGCGTTATCTCCGTGCTTTCCAACGTGCTTCCCTATGAGACTCACCTCATGACAAAGTACTGCCTTGAGGACAATTTCAAGGACGCGCGCGAGCTCCAGCTCAAGTATCTAAAGCTTATCAACGCGCTCTTCTGTGAGGTCAACCCCGTTCCCGTAAAGACCGCTATGGCAGAAATGGGATTTTGCGACGTTGAGATGCGTCTGCCCCTTTGCGAGATGGAGGACGCCAACAAGGCTCGCCTTATCGCCGCTATGAAGGAGCACGGGCTGCTTTAATTCAAAAGTACTTATAACGACTTATAACGAAAAGGTAGTGTAAATATGACTAATATTCTTCTTTCGGGCTGTGGCGGAAGAATGGGTGAGGCTGTACGCAAGCTCATTTCCGAGCGAAGCGACGCCACCGTTATCGCGGGAATTGACGTAAATCCCGCCTCCGTCTCGGGCTTCCCCGTATATCAGTCTATAACGGAATTTTCCGGCAAGGCGGACGTTATCGTGGATTTTTCTCACCACACGGCGCTCCCCGCCCTGCTCGATTACGCTGTAAAAACAGGTACGCCCTTGGTGGTTTGCACCACGGGACACACCGACGACGAGCTTGCCGCTATGCGTAAAGCCTCAGAAAAGGTTGCCGTTTTCTTCTCGGGCAACATGTCTATTGGAATAAATCTCTTGATGGAGCTTTGCCGCCGCGCCTCTGCCGCGCTCGGCACGTCGTTCGACGTTGAGATCGTTGAAAAGCACCACAACAAAAAGCTGGACGCTCCGAGCGGTACGGCGCTCATGCCCGCAGATGCCGTTAAGAGCACGCGCGAGTCGACCGAGTACGTGTATGACAGACACTCCGTTCGCCGTCAGCGCTCCTCCGACGAGATCGGTATCCATTCCGTTCGCGGCGGTACGATCGTCGGCGAGCATGAGGTCATTTTCGCAGGTAACAACGAGGTCATCACCATTTCCCACTCCGCTATGTCGCGCGAGATCTTCGCCGCAGGCGCCGTCCGCGCCGCAGCTTTCCTCGTCGGCAAGCCCGCAGGCATGTACAACATGTCCGACGTGATCGGTGGTTAGGACGCGAGGGATGCGGGGATGCGTTTTTTCCACCTTTTGTGTACAAAAGGTGGAGCCAAAAAACTTTAAAAATTAAAGTTTTTGTTGGCATAGCAAAAGACGGAAATTTAGATTTAAAAATAAATTTTGGCGTTTTCTAAGGAAGAAAGTCGTCGGACCCTACGTACCGACGACTTTCATTTTTATTGAAAAGATAGAACAAACCAAAGTACAGTTTTCTTGTTGAGGCTCCGTCAGCGTGAGCCTTCCCCAGTGGGGGAAGGTGTCACGAGCTTTGCGAGTGACGGATGAGGTGTCATATATTCAATTCATTCTTTAACACCTCATCCGTCATTGACTCGCACCATCGGCTCGTCAATGCCACCTTCCCCCGCTGGGGAAGGCTAATTGTTACAATGATCTTCGGCTCTATATTTTTGCGTACCGCCGTCTTTCATTTTTTTATTTATTTAAAAGATAGAACGAAACCAAAGTTTCGTTTTCTTTTGCTTACCTTTTCTTTTTCGTAAAAGAAAAGTAAGCGGACCCTACGTACCGACGACTTTCTTTTTTATTTAATTTTGAGCACAAACCAACAGAAAGAGAGAACAAATCGATTTTGCAGTCGAAATGTTCTCTCTTTTTTGTCTGTTTAATTAAATCATG
The DNA here is from genome assembly GCA_045659245.1 of Eubacteriales bacterium. Lineage (GTDB taxonomy): Bacteria > Bacillota > Clostridia > Oscillospirales > CAG-272 > HGM12713. The sequence continues at coordinate 9,736 of JAZOWN010000009.1, read as the reverse complement.
GTTACACCACGATGAAATCTTCGCTTTGCTCAGATGAAATCCAAGGTCAAGCCTTGGATGAAATCAAATCCGTCTAATTACAACCCTGCGAAGCAGGATTTCATCGCGAAAGCGATTTCATCCACCAAAGGTGGATTTCATCCGTCGAAGACGGATTTGACTGCGTGATACTCCCGTTGGGAGTATCACGCTAAAGAATTAGTCTGCGGTAAGACCGGAACGCTCGATACCCTGTACGAGGTACTTCTGACAGAAGAGATACATTACTATCAGCGGAGCTATGATCATAATTCCGCAGGTATTTCTTATTGCAGATTCGTACAGCTGCTGTCCGGCGTAATCCGTTGCAAGCGAGGAAGGAACGTCGATAACGTTCGGCATCAGCATCGTCCTCGTTGTCGTGAAGAACAGGCCGGTGTAGAAGTCGTCGGTCCACTGCCACGAGAATGCGAACAGGAATACCGTTATCATCATGGGCACGGAGAGGGGCAAAATGACGTTGATAAAGGTATGGATAGTACCCGAACCGTCAATGTAAGCCGACTCCTCAAGCTCATCGGGAACTCCCTTGAAGAACTGGCGAAGAATGAAGATATACAAGCCGTTCTTAAAGGCAAGTCCGCAGATAGACATGATGATCAGAGGCCAATAGGTGTTCGTGAGGTTAATACCGTCAGCCGAGAACTTATCCCAAGAATCGGGGATAATGTCGATAACTCCGTTGAGGAGCTTGAGCTCCTTCATGGGCTCCCATACACCGCCATTTATGAGCGAGTCGATACCGAAGATATCTATCACGGGCAAGCCGCCGCCGTTGAGCCAGCCGAAAATTCCGAGAATATCGAAATAACGGAAGTTCATAAAGAGCGAGAGCTGAAGCGTCTGGTGAGGAACTACGAGGGAGAAGATAACCGCAAGGAACACGATGTTGTTACCCTTGAACTTAAACTTTGCAAGACCGTATGCTACGAAGCAGCATATAAATGTCTGTATCAAAGCGGTGCTTCCCGAGAGGAAGAGCGTATTGGTAAACGCTTCAAGGTAAGCGTTTTCAGCCCAGATCGCCTTATACATATCAAGCGAGAATTCCTTAGGGATAAGTCTTACGGTAACGTCAACGAAGTCGTCGGGGGACATGAACGATCCCGCGATCTTAGTAAAGAAGGGATAAAGCACGATGTAGGATATACCTATAAGAAGCACGAGTCTTACAAGATACCATGCTATCTTCTTAAGGAAGAAAGTGGAGAGAAACTTTGCTTTTATTCTGTCCTTCAAGGGCGAACGGTCAAAATCAACGCGGATCTTGTTCTTCGTTTCCCTGCGGACCTTTAATTTGTTAGGTGCATTCATTTACGTCTCCTCCTTTCTTAGTCTTTTCTCTGATAGAACACGAATGCCGAGAATATTCCCGCTACCACCGCAATTATCAGAATTACGATAAGGAAGTACATCCATGCCATTGCCGAGCTGAGAACGTTTCCGTTCGTCTCTCGGTAGGTATTCGAGATAAACTTCATCACCACATTCGAATCCGTCGTAAAGGAGTCTATAACCGTATAGACCGCGTTTACAAGGATCATCGGGCTTATCATCGGGAAGGTGATCTTCCAGAAGGTTTCCCATGCGGTTGCTCCGTCTATCTGTACTGACTCGTATATTGCGGGGGATATGGACTGAAGTCCCGTGAGGAATATGAGCATCTGTACGCCCGAACGGTTTACTATATCGTAGATATTGTTAATTGCCGTTGTAACGTACGTAACGAGCTCTTGTCCTACTACCATGCCCGAGAGCATCTGCTCTACGTCCATGGAGGATACGATTCCCGATGCTGCGCTCTCTCCCGAGCCGTCGTCCATTCCCTCTTCCATTCCCTCACCGACAAGGTTCTGGGACTCAATGCCCTCCATAAGACCTGTCGATAGGATAACGGGGATAAAGAATATTGCTCTGAAAACTGCGCGTCCTGCCATCTTCTGGTTAAGCATTACTGCCATAAACAAGGAGAATATAAGGATCATGGGAATATCGAAGATCATGTTCTGAAGTCCCTTTATAAGCGTTTCCGCGTAATCGGGATTTTCGAACAGAGCGTTGCTGTAGTTCGACCAGCCGGCGGGAATCAACTGATAGCCGCCGTTCTGGAGAACCTTAATGGTATAAAAGCTGTAACGAATGGAATCGTACACTATCGGAAGATAGATAAGTATGAATCCTATTACGAAGGGGAGCACGAATATCCAGCCCGAACGAGACTTACGCTTTTCGAGCGACGCGCCCTTACGGCGTTTGCCGAGCGCTTTAACCTTAACGTCTTTAGTCATTGTTTACTCCCCCTTTCATTGATTTTGCTGCTTCGGAAGAACTACGTATCCGTAAGCGTCGATAGCATAAGAGTGACCGTCCACATCAACTATTACCTTATAGTTGTTGAAGTTAAGAACGAATACCGTTCCGTCGCTATATCTCTCGTAAACTATCTTGTTGGTATCAGTCTCGTACGTAGGAAGCTCGTAGGTTTCCTTAACGATGGAATTCACGTCGCCGAGAGCACTCTTGTACTCGGGCACGTAATTTTCATATACCTCATCGGTATCGTCTTCGCTTGCAGCGTTAGAAACCGCAACCGCAGCGGTAAGATCAGCGTTTACGCCGGCAACGACATCGTCCATATTTGCAAGTTCTGCAATGATAGATGGGTCAATGCTTTCAAGAGCTGCCGCAACGTTTGCCTTATAGGAAGCATCGAGAGTGGGATCGTTATTTACACATTCAAGATACTCGCCCATAGCAAGCTTGTATTCAGCGCAAAGCGCGGTGTAGGCGTCGAGATATTCGATCGCATCAGTCTTAAGCACTGAGAACTTAATTTTGCCATTATTAAAGTCTTCCAAAGACTTCTCGTAATCGGCTTTTGCCTTTTTGTAGCCGCCGCTCGCATCGGCAGAAGCAATGATATCCTCTACTATTCTGCGGATCTCAAGTCTTGCGATTCTGTAGTTATCGGTGGTCATATCGTCGATAGCCTTCAGATACTCACGCTCTGCCTTATTGTTAGCCGCGATAAGCTCCTCAGCGTTCTTGATAAGCTCGTCACCGTCAGGAACACGAATGCCGCTTATGAACTTATGCTCCTCGATAAGAGAGGTCTGTACGCCCGAGAGCGCTGCATTGAGCTCGGTGTAGTAAGCAACCACATCGTCAAACCAGATATCGTATCTTACCGAGTAATACTTACTGAGCTCCTCGTAGTTCTTAAGGTTGTTGGTGTTTCTATACGAAAGGATAAACTGGAGAGACGCACCGTTCTCAATTGCCTTGAGAAGCGCGTACTCAATGTTACCCTCCATGTTCAGAGGTGTTCCCGCAAAATCAACGTATCCGTGGAGAACCATTCCGAGGAACGGTACGGATGCCGAGGACTGCGAATAACGGCTGGAGTCAAGAGCCACGTCGGTGATGTGATCTACGTACTGCCAGGTATAAGCGTTTCCGCCGGAAGTAAGCACGGAATCAAAGCTGTCGCTCATGTGCGCGAGCGCCTCGACCGTAAACTTCTTGGAGTCCTCGCGGTTGTAAGGCTCATCCTCGTCAAAGTCGGAGTTGAGCGTGTTACCGAGCGTAGAAACTGCTATTCCGCCGTTTCCGTATTTGTCGGTATAAGTCTTAGTCAGCTTCTCGTAGAAGCGGCTGAAATATGCGGGAGAGAGTGCAAGGTCATAGTAGCTGATGTAGGTATGCTTGGTCGCACTGTACTCACGCTTACTTGAATAACGGTTATCGATGGTCTTTACTGCATGCTTCTTGAGCGAGAGTCCGTCGAACATTCCGTCTCCCTTTACGTAAGCAAAGTCAAAGTCGGGATATACGCCGTACTTACCCTCTGCACCCTCGAGCAGCTCCTCGTAGCTGATCTCATCGTTTACCGCACCCTCCCACTTGAGGTAGTACGGAACCTGAGGATCGGTGATGCCGCCCTTGGTAAAGCCCGTAAGAACAAAGTTTACGTTGTTTATTCCAACCTCTGACAGATCCTTATACATTTGAGTAACGTCCTCAAAGGTAGTAAGGGGAGTCATTACGTTGATCGGAATGGAGAGGAATCTCTCGGTAGTCTCAAGAGCACCGAAGGACTCGATGTAAAGCGGAATGTCCTCTTTTACGTCAGTTGAGCTAAGTCTTGTGAGAATTCCCTTGTTTTCGAGGTATTCGCGGTAAGCCTTTGCCATTCCTACGTAAGAGCAATCGTAGTATGTCTTAGCAGAGGTGTCCTTAGAAACCTCGGTATCGGTAAGCATGATGTATCTTACCTTATAGTTACCCGTATACTTTCTCGAGGAAACTACCGTCCACGTATCGTTAGCACCGACGGAGAGGGAGTCTGCAACGTTGTAAGTATCCTGAGGTCTGGGGTAAACTATCATTTTGACCGTGTTATATTCGCTCGTTCTTACCGCATGGTAGGACGAAAGCTCCATAAGAGCGTCTCCCTCCTCAACGATAGCGACGAATCCGCGACCGTCTGCCGTGATCTCGGCAGTCTCAGATGCGGGTGCGGGAGTCGCGCCCGCGGTGGGCTCCTCGGCGGGCTTCTCAAGAGCTTTGACGTCCTCAGTCTCAACCAGACCGAATACGGGGTAGCGGATTATCTCCTGATGCGTTCCCGAAATGGTATGGTATGCATAGTCCTGACCGTAAACCTTACCTGTAACGGTGGTAGACGAGCCGAGGTCGGTTATCTTGTTAAAGTCAAAGAGTGTTCCCGAGCCGTCCGGGAAGAAGGTATATCCCGAATTGTTCTTTGCGAAGTTACCATCCTTGTTCGAGCTTGCTCCGGCTCCCATGTAAGGAAGTATCTCTATGCTGTAAAGCTGGTAGAGAGCTTCGTTAAAGCGGATACCGTTTGCGGGAAGTCTTACGGAAAGTCCCTGAGCGTCAACGGTATACTCAAGAGCCATCTTAAAGAGAGGAGGATTCTTATCGTCACTCTCATACTCTACGAGCAAATGGTCCTCGTCGAGCATCTCGTACGTATAGTCGGGCGCGTAGGTCTTGATAGTTGATTCAAGCCTCGAGAGCTGTACGCCAAAGGTCGATGCGTCAAGCACGTATACGGGCATCTTTCTCGTGATCGGGTAGGACTTATACATAGCATCTCTAAGCGAATCATTCGCCGCAGAAGGATCCTGAAGCTTGTAGCTAGCTATGAACTGCTCATACTCGAACTTCTTGTTTATGTCGTCCGTTTCACCGATCGCTTTCTTGATAGGCTCAAGAATATTTTTCTCAAAGGAGCTCTTCTCGATCATGTGGGGAACGAGCATTCTCGCTTCCTCACGTCCTATCGTGTACTCAACGCGAAGACCGTTCTTGATGTTTCTTACTACGATCTGTCCTCTTGTGGCAGACCACTCGTAGCTGTAATAGGTCAGCTTGTTATTGCTTACAATATCAACGAAGGTAACCGAAAGCTGAGACATTATCTCTTTCTTGATGGAATCGGTAGCCGTTGAATGACCTATGGTATAGGGGTTGGTGAAAAGCACCTCTCCCGTTGCCTTATTGCGAACTGCCACTTCTCCGCTATATGCGTCAACGTAAAGCTGGTAGCCGTCTGCCTCGGGCTGCTCAAAGCGCAGGTCCATGTAACTGAGCTTATCCTCTTTGGTATAGATCACTTTTTTACCGGTTTTAAGATCATTACCTGTGAAGTAGTCAATTGTCGCCTCGCTGTTTGATGTGTTGTATTCGTACTCTATTTCAGTCTCTGCCGATGCTTCCTCTGCCGATGCAAGGACGGAGAATGCACTTACCAGCATGATGACGGATAAAAGAGCTGCCATTATTCTATTAAATTTCATAACGTTTCTCCCTCCTATCCTATATTCTGAACTGAATTTCCGTTACGATATTGGTCACGAAGCTTACGAGCTTTCCAACAAGCGTCGTGAACAAAATTGCTATAAACATTATAATTATCATTCCCACTATCGTTCCGATGGTAGTAAGAACGTTCTTACCGATGGAATAGTCGTGGGTTACCATCATTCCGCAGAAGATGAGCAAGCCTGCCCAGATAAACGCGAATGCGTTTACAACGGAGAGGATATCAAGCTCTGCGGTAACGAGGAAGTTAGAGATGATGGTGGTGGGTATCATTATAAGCACCAAAGGCATAAGCGCATAACAGGTTGCTATAAAGATATCCTTGTAGCTTCCTTCACCGTCAAAGAGCGTCGTAAGACACCAGTTTGCGATGGTCCAGAGTGCAAAGGGTATTGCGACTCCGAGGAATACACTGAATATGGTTGAGTAATTCTGCTGAGGATTGAGCAGATATCCCTGACCTATTGCCTGATAGTAGAAGGTCAGAATAGTCATTACGAGGATCGTAATAGCCGCGGGAAGCGAGCCGCGCTTCTCGTGCTTAAGATCCCAGAATCCGTCAAACGGATGCAGAATTACGTGGAACACGTACAAGAAGTGATGCCAGAAATTCTTCTTCTCGCCCGACGTTGCAACTCTCTTGTTTACCTTGGTCGCGTACTTCATGAAGAACATGCAAGCAACGCAGACTGCGATAGCGATGATCGGAATGAGTATGATGTACTTAGACATCCAATTCTTTCTCAGATCCTTATATGCTACCGAGTAGTTCTCCGTATCGTATGCGGACTTGTAGTATTCAAGCGCTTCCTCAAGGTGGTTGCTTCGATAAAGCGCATTACCTATTCCGATATACGCCGCGTCAAAGTTGGAGTTTCTCTTAAGTATCTCTATCCAGTCGTCGATCGCCTGGTCGTAGCGGCGCTCATTCTGATTCTTGAGCGCGTTTACAATAATATTACCGTACTCGGTCCTCTCGTACACCGTAAAGGTCTTTGCGGTCTTATCGAGCAAGATCATGTTATCTCCCTGATAAACTATACCTGCAAGTTCTTGGCTTGATATGTTACCGAGCTGACGTCCCGTATCACCGAACGCAAAGAGGAGGTTACCGTCAAAATCGTAGGTAAATACCTTACTTCTCTTCTGGTCGATGATAGACCACGTCTTCTCAGGTCCTACCGCAACGTCAACGACCGTCGACGCGCCGAATATGGTATCGGAGGGCTTTGCCTGCTTTACGTCTACCTCACCCGAGGGAGGATAGAAGCCGTTTCTGCGCATGATCTCAGATCCTGCCGCGTTAAGCATCTTAACGGGCGCGTAGTCACCCGAGGTGGACTTTGAGTTGATTGCCGAAATAATGTCGTTTTCTTCAATGGAGTTAGTGGTTACGTAGATAAAGTCTCCGAACAGAGTGATGTTATTAAACTCGGTGGAAACGTAGCTCTCAGAGTTCTTTCTCTGCTCCTCCGTCTGGAAACGGCGCCAGATCTGATCCCATGTGGACATAACGACCTTCTGCGCTCCGATAAATCCTGTAAAGTCACCCGTATCAGTCATAACGATGATACCCTGGTAGGTAGTCGAGGATACGACGTAAAGTCTGTCGTACTGGTCGACCGCAACCGCAACGGGCTTATATACTGCGCCGTCGTCAAAAAGCTCTGACTCAGGCTGAGGAATTACGGAAAGGAAGTTTCCGTCGTGGTCAAAGGTAAGGATTCGGCTTGCGTCAGTGTCGCAAACGAAGATTCTTCCCTTTACGTGGTCGGTACCGACGATCTTATCCTCGGTGATAAACACACCCTTAGGTGCCGTAAGGCTGTCCGCAACACCCTGGTCGTTTATAAAGTTGGAAATTATAAACTTCAAGCGATAATATCTGTCGAGAACTACGATTCTGTTGTTATCGGTGTCCGCGATATACACGTTCATCGCCTCGTCCGTCTCAATATCAGAGGGGTTGGACAAGGAAAGAAGCGCGTTCTTCTTATCGGTATCGGTTACGTCTGGGTGATACTTTGCCATCAGCTCAGGATCGTTAAGTCCCATATAAGCAGCGTCGATAGACTTTGCGGGAACGTACGCGTCAGGTGAGTACAAAGCCTTTCCGTCTATGGAATAGGTGTACGTCTGATAAGGTGCGCTTGCTCCTACGGGGAGAGCCAATACCATGATGAGCGCAAATATAGCGCAAACAATCGCTGTTATTCTTTTCATACTCTCCTCCTGTGATTAGTCTTTCATTCCGCTCGAACCCATGGTTTCAATGATGTTCGACTGGGTTACAACGAACACCGAGATAGGAACGAGCATCATTACGACGGTCGCAGCTGCGCTCGCGCCCGCACGCTTGATTCCTCCTGCGGTGATCTGCTGAATTGCATAGTTGATAGACTTGAGCTCCTCGGAATGGATGTAGATGGAAGCGCCCTGGTTCCAGAGATCCTGGAACGAGTAGATGATAAGCGTCAGCCACGCGGGCTTAACCATCGGCATCGCGATTATCCAGAAAGTACGAAGCTCGCTCGCACCGTCAAGTCTTGAGCTTTCAAGAACCGCGTCTGTTACGTTAGTCTCCATAAACTGCTTCATAAGGTAAAGACCAAGCGTCGTTCCCCATGCGGGAATGATTATTGCCCAGTACGTATTAATAATATGAAGCGAACTCATGAGGATAAAGCAGGTAACTGCCGTAACCGTCTTATGGAACATGAGGGACGTTCTTACGAGCTTAAACATCGTCTTTCCGCCGGGGAATGCGATCTTCGCCATTGCGTATGCCGCAAGGGACGAGAAGAACAGGTTTCCGAGCGTTCCCGCTACCGACGTGAATACCGTGTTGAATATGTATCTTGAGAAAGGAACGAGAGTTCCGCTCATAAGAGTCAACAGATCCTGGAAGTTCTTAAAGGTGGGGTTGGATACGTAAAATCTCGGGGGGAACATCCAAAGCTCGTCAAGGGGCTTTAAGGCCTGGATAACGACGTAATACATAGGAATGAACATGAAAAGTCCGAGAAGAACCAAAAGACATGTTATTCCAAAGTCGCCTCCTCTGGATCGTGCAAGCACGACTTTGTGTTTTCTTGTTCTCAGCTTTGCCATATCACGATCCTCCTACCTTTGAAATTATCTTCTTAACGACTGTGTTCGCGCCGATCATTACGACGAACAGTATAACTGCTATGGTCGAAGAATAACCGATCTCGAAACGCGAGGAACCGTAGTCCTCAAGGTGGTGAACTATGGTATGTGCTGCGTAGTCAACAGACGGGAATCCGCAAAGTGCAGTAACGACCGCACCAAATCCGAACGCGCCGGTGATGGACATGACCGCACCGAACATAAGCTGAGGCTTCATGTTGGGAAGGGTTATGTACCAAAGCTCCTGCCATCTGTTTTTGATTCCGTCAACCGCTCCTGCCTCGAACTGTGCCTTATCTATGCCCTGAAGACCTGCGATAAAGGACAGGAAGGAGGTACCGAGAGAGGTCCAGATAGCTACCACGATACACAGAGGCATTACCCAGTCGGCATCCTGGAAGAATTTAATTTCTTCATTAATAATACCGAGCTCGAGAAGCACTGCGTTTGCCCAACCGTAAGAGTCGGACGAGAAGAGTGTACCCCAGACAAGATAAACCTGACCGGAAATAGAGGGAGCGTAGAAGATAAGAGTTACGATAGCTCTTATCTTGGGCGAAAGTTCGTTAATGAACCACGCAACCATACACGACATGATGTAAGACGCAGGTCCTACGATCACGGCAAAAATGAAAGTGTTTTTCAATGCGATAACGTATATGTCATCGGCAAGGAAAAGCCTGATATAGTTGTCAAG
>JAZOWN010000008.1:0-29690 GCA_045659245.1 Eubacteriales bacterium | reverse complement strand
TGCTCTAAGTGCGGTAAGGGCGTAAGAGTCAACTACAAGATGGTTGACGGTAAGAAGGTTCGTGTCTGCGCAAAGTGCGGACAGGAGCTTTGATGGGAGGTAAGACTTTATGGCAAGAATTAAAGATATGTACAAGGCCGAGGTTGCACCCGCCCTTATGAAGAAATTCGAGTACAAGAGCGTAATGCAGATCCCCAAGCTCGACAAGATCGTAATCAACTGCGGTGTTGGCGATGCAAAGGATAACTCCAAGGCACTTGACTCTGTTATCAATGACTTGAGTATTATCGCAGGTCAAAAGGCAGTTCCCACCTACGCAAAGAAGTCCGTTGCTAACTTCAAGCTCCGTGAGGGCATGAAGATAGGTGCGAAGGTAACTCTTCGCGGCGACAAGATGTATGAGTTTGTAGACAGACTCTTCAACTTCGCTCTCCCCAGAGTTCGTGACTTCAAGGGTATCAACCCCAACGCATTCGACGGTAGAGGAAACTATGCGCTCGGTCTTAAGGAGCAGCTCATATTCCCCGAGATCGAGTACGACAAGGTTGACAAGATCCGCGGTATGGATATCTGCTTCGTAACAACGGCAAATACCGACGAAGAAGCAAGAGAGCTCCTTAAGCTTATGGGCGCTCCCTTCGCAAACAACTAATCAGGAGGTAAGTAAAGATGGCAAAGAAGGCTATGGTTCTCAAGCAGCAGAAGGCACAGAAGTTCTCCACCAGAGAGTACAACAGATGCAAGATCTGCGGTCGTCCCCACGCTTATCTCCGCAAGTACGGCATCTGCCGTATCTGCTTCCGCGAGCTGGCTTACAAGGGTGAGATTCCCGGAGTAAAGAAAGCAAGCTGGTAATTTTAAAAACTGTTTCCGCCGACACGAAACGTGTCGGTAGGAAGCCCCCTAAACTATCGGAAGGAAGCTAATCCAAGAGATGGGCTTAACCGCTGATATGCCGCCACGAAAGTGGCAGCAAGAAAAAAATAACTTGCATACAGGAGGAAAAATAATATGCAAATGTCAGATGTAATCGCCGATATGCTCACAAGAATCAGAAATGCGAATGACGCAAAGCACGCAACTGTTGACATTCCGGCATCCAAAATGAAGAAGGCTATCGCTGAGATCTTGGTTGAGGAGGGCTACGTTAAGTCCTACACCATTATCGAGGACGGTAAGCAGGGAGTTATTCGCGTAACCCTTAAGTACGGTCAGGGTAAGGCAAAGGTAATCCGCGGAATTCGCCGCGTATCCAAGCCCGGTCTCCGTATTTACGCAGGCTACGAGGATATGCCCAAGGTTATGAACGGACTCGGAATCGCAATCGTTTCCACGTCCAAGGGAATCATGACGGACAAGAAGGCAAGAGCTACCAAGATCGGTGGCGAAGTCCTTGCATTTGTCTGGTAATAGAAGCGGGAGGTAGATGATATGTCAAGAATAGGAAGAATGCCTATAGTAATTCCCGCAGGTGTTACCGTAACCATTGCGGACGGAAACGTAGTAACGGTAAAGGGCCCCCTCGGCACTCTTACCGAGAAGTTCAACGAGCGTATGCTCATTAAGGCTGAGAACAACGAGCTTACCGTAACTCGTCCTACTGACGAGAAGGAAGACAGAAGCGTACACGGTCTTACCAGAGCGCTTCTCAACAACATGGTAGTCGGCGTAAGTCAGGGCTTTTCTAAGACACTCGAGATAATCGGTGTTGGTTATAAGGCTGCAAAGGTCGGCAAGAACGTAGAGCTTTACCTTGGTCACTCACTCTGCTCCAACGGTAAGCCTCAGGATAAGTTCATCATTGCCGAGGCTGACGGAGTTACCCTTGAGGTAAACGAGAAGGCAGTACCGATAACCATTGTAGTAAAGGGTATCGACAAGCAGGCAGTAGGTCAGATGGCAGCTGTTATCAGAAGCAAGAGACCGCCTGAACCCTACCACGGCAAGGGCGTTAAGTACGCTGATGAAAGAATTCGCCGTAAGGCCGGAAAAACCGGTAAATAATGAAAGGAGTGGAGACAAATGGTATCAAGAAAAGACGCTAATAAGGCTCGTCTTAAGAGACATAAGAGAGTCAGAGCAAAGATTTCGGGCACTGCTGCTCGTCCCCGTTTGTGCGTATATCGCTCTAATGCGAATATCAGAGCGCAGATCATTGACGACGTTGCAGGCGTAACATTGGTTGCCGCTTCTACCCATGAAAAGGATTTTGAGGGTAACGGCGGAAACAAGGCAGCCGCAAGATGGGTTGGAAAGACCATAGGCGAGCGCGCTGCAGCAAAGGGTATCACCGAAGTCGTATTCGACAGAGGCGGCTATCTTTATCACGGACGTGTATCGGAATTGGCTGAAGGCGCTCGCGAGAGCGGACTGAAGTTCTAATTACCGCATAGGTAATTAGTCCGGTTTGTACACTGTTCAAAACACACAAATTGTATTGAACAAATTTAAGGAGAAAAAACATGGCAACAAAGATTAATCCCGAGGAGCTGGATCTTCGCGAGCAGCTCGTCGCATTGAACCGTGTTTCCAAGACCGTTAAGGGTGGTCGTATTTCCCGTTTCGCAGCACTTATGGTAGTAGGCGACGGCAACGGACACGTTGGAGTAGGACTTGGAAAGGCAGCCGAGGTTCCCGAGGCGATCCGCAAGGGAATTGAAGACGCAAAGAAGAATATGATTACAGTTTCATTGAAGGGAACTACTATCCCTCATGAGGTTGTAGGTGTTTACGGTGCAGGTAAGGTGCTTCTTAAGCCCGCCGCACCCGGTACCGGTATTATCGCCGGCGGTAAGGTAAGAGCAGTGCTTGAGCTTGTAGGAATATCCAATATTCGTGCAAAGTGCTTGCGCTCCAACAATCCTACGAACGTTGTTAAGGCAACCATCGCAGGACTTGAGGCTCTTCGTTCCGCAGAGGAAGTTGCAAAGATCCGCGATATCACCGTTGATCAGGTTAAGGGTTAAGGAGGGTTAGGAAATGAAAAAAGTAACTCTCGTAAAGAGCCTTATCGGCGCAAAGCCCAACCAGAAGGCAACTGCAAAGTCCCTCGGACTCTGCAAGATCGGTGACAGCATTACCCACGAGGACAACGCAGTTCTCGCAGGTAAGATCAAGGTAATTTCCCACCTCGTAAAGACCGAGAACGCATAAGGAGGTAGAGAAAAATGAAACTTAATGAACTTTCTCCCGCACAGGGCTCCGCAAAGGCAGCTTGGCGCAAGGGTAGAGGCCCCGGTTCCGGTAACGGAAAGACCGCAGGTAAGGGCCACAAGGGTCAGAACGCTCGCTCCGGCGGTGGCGTACGTCCCGGATTTGAGGGAGGTCAGCTTCCTCTTTACAGAAAGCTTCCTAAGAGAGGCTTTAACAACAGATTTGCAGTTAACTATGCAATCGTAAACGTTGCGGCACTCAACAAGTTTGAGGACGGTGCGGTAGTGGATATGGATGCACTCGTAGCAGCAAAGATCGTCCGCAAGCCCCTTGATGGACTCAAGGTACTTGGAAACGGAGAGATCACCAAGAAACTTACCGTAAAAGCAACAGTCTTTTCAGCAACCGCTAAGGAAAAGATAGAAGCAGCAGGTGGAAAGACCGAGGAGGTATAAGGATGTTCAAGACGCTGAAAAACGCTTGGAGAATACCTGAGCTTAAGAAAAAGCTCCTCTTCACATTGCTTATCGTCGTCCTGTACCGCCTTGGAGCAAGCATTCCCGTTCCTTACGTAAACCCCGATACCACCTTTGGTTCGGCGGCGGCTCAGTTTGGCCAGGGAATCTTGCAGTATCTTAACATCCTTTCGGGTGAAGCACTCGGAAAGGCAACGCTGCTTGCACTCGGTGTATCGCCGTATATTACGGCATCCATCGTTATGCAGCTTCTCACAATCGCAATTCCCGCCCTTGAGAGACTCTCTAAGGACGGCGAAGAAGGAAGAAAGAAGATCACTGCTATTACCCGTATCGTAACGGTTGCGCTCGCGCTCGTTACCAGTATCGGTTACGCACTGTTCTTGGCTAACTACGATATGCTCGTGGTTGACAAGCCTAACTTCTTCCAGTACGCAGTAATCGTAGCTTGCTACTGTGCAGGCGCCGCTCTCGTAATGTGGCTTGCAGAGAAGATCAACGACCACGGTATCGGAAACGGTATCTCGATCATCCTCTTTGCAAACATTATCGCAGGCTTCCGTTCCATGGCTCAGAACGTATGGGATCTGGCAACCAGCGACAAGCTCCACATTGCAGTAGGCATTCTTCTTGCAGTAGTTCAGGTTCTTCTCATACTCGGAATGATCGTACTTATCGTATGGATGTCCGATGCAGAGAGAAGAATACCGATTCAGTACGCAAAGCGCGTTGTGGGCAGAAAGATGTATGGCGGACAGAACACAAATCTTCCCCTTAAGGTTAACATGTCAGGAGTTATGCCGATAATTTTTGCTAACTCCATTGTAGCAATTCCCTCGACCATCGCAAGCTTTATTACAAATCAGGATAACCCGTTTGTAAAGATTATCACCGGTGACTGGGGATGGCTTAAAAATATCGAGAACGAATCGCTTAGAAATTTCGTTCAGAGCTTGATCGGATTCAACTACAACGGTTGGATCTACCTTGTAATATTCCTCGTGCTTCTTATAGCGTTTGCATTCTTCTACGTGGCAATTTCCTTCAATCCCGTTGAGGTTGCAAACAATATCAAGAACAACGGCGGTGCAGTACCCGGTATCCGTTCCGGAAAGCCTACGGTAGATTACATTAAGAAAATTCTTAACAGAATCACCCTCGTAGGAGCGCTTCTGGTTGCGCTTATCGCGGTATTCCCCATGGTCATAAACATTGTTACGAACTATTTTGCTGCAACCGCAGGCTTGTTTACCTCGTTTGCGTTCGCAGGTTCTTCGTTCATGATCGTTGTCGGTGTTGCTCTTGAAACGACTCGCGAGCTCGAGGCTCAGATGTCCTTGAGAAATTATAAGGGCTTCCTTGATTGATCCCCATAATCCGTTTGGAGGAAAATTATGAATTTGATACTCATGGGTGCCCCCGGTGCGGGAAAAGGCACACAGTCGGCAAAGATCTCGGAAAAGTGGAATATACCTGCGGTATCTACGGGCGATATGCTCCGTGCTGCCGTAAGAGAGGGAACTCCTCTTGGAGTAGCTGCTAAGTCCTGTATGGACGAGGGCAAGCTCGTTCCTGACGAGATAGTGATTGGGATCATTAAAGATTATCTATCTTCAGACAAGTGCACTAACGGATTTATACTTGACGGATTCCCTCGCTCAATTCCCCAGGCAGAAGCTCTGGACGCTATGGGCGTGAGGATCGATGCGGCTCTCAGCATTGAGGTCGCTGATGAAAAGATCGTGGAGCGCATGAGCGGACGCAGAATCTGCTCGGGCTGTGGCGCGTCTTATCACGTAAAGTACAATCCTCCCAAGGTACAGAACGTCTGTGATGCATGCTCGGCTTCTCTTTATACCAGAGACGACGACGCTGCCGAAACGGTTCTCAACCGTCTTGAAACCTTCCACAAAACGACCGAGCCGCTTAAGGATTATTACGCGGCAAAGAATCTGTTGATTTGTGTTGAAGGCAGAGAGAAGGTAGAGGATACCACGGCTGCAGTTATGAGTGCTCTGGCTAAGTTTGAGGCTTAAGCATGATTCAACTGAAAAATTCAGCTCAAATTTCCGCAATGATGGAAGCAGGACGCATCACGGGCGAGGCTTTGCTCGTCGCCCGTGAGCATGTCCGCGAGGGAGTCAGCACAATGGAGCTTGACACTCTCATTCGAAATTATATCGAGAAATGCGGTGCAAAGCCGTCATTCCTCGGATATTCGGGATTTCCCGCTTCCGCATGCATAAGCATTAACGACGAGGTAATACACGGTATTCCTTCAAAAAAGAGAATTCTTCAAGAGGGCGACATCGTTAAGATCGACGTCGGAGCATTCTACAAGGGATTTCATGGCGACAGCGCGAGAACGATAGCCGTTGGAAACGTAAGCGAGGAGGCCTCGAGGCTCATCACGGTCACGAGAGAAAGCTTCTTTTGCGGAGTTGCGGCTGTAAAAACGGGTAATCGTATAGGCGACGTCGGAAGTGCGATCCAAGGATGCGTAGAAAATGCAGGATTTTCCGTTGTCAAGAGATATATCGGACACGGAGTAGGTCACGAGCTTCACGAATCCCCCGACGTTCCGAATTTCGGAACTGCAGGACGCGGCACACGCCTGTGTGCAGGCATGACGCTTGCGATCGAACCTATGGTAAACGTAGGCTCGGCGGATGTTTATGAGCTCCCGGACGGCTGGACGGTAAAAACAAGAGACGGCTCGCTGTCGGCTCACTATGAAAACACCATAGCGCTTACGTCAGAGGGGGTAATAATAACTACCCTTGTCGATCGCGAATGGTAATGTTGAAAAGTCACAGAAAATATCTAAATACTTTAAGGAGTAAAAGTTATGCCCAAGGATGATGTCATAGAATTTGAAGGCGTGGTAGTGGAAGCACTTCCCAACGCGACCTTCAAGGTAAAGCTTCCCAACGAGCATATAGTAACTGCTCATATATCGGGAAAGTTAAGAATGAATTATATCAGAATTCTGCCCGGTGACCGCGTAACCATTGAGGTTTCTGTATACGACCTCAACAAGGGACGAATCACTTGGCGTGCAAAGTAAAAGAAAGAAAGGGTTGGTATAATAAAATGAAGGTTAAACCATCCGTAAAGAAGATTTGCGAAAAGTGCAAAATCATCAAGAGAAAAGGCAAAGTTATGGTTATCTGCGAGAACCCCAAGCACAAGCAGAAGCAGGGCTAAGCCGAAAAATCTAACAGAGAGGTGAATAAACAGAATGGCTCGTATAGCTGGTGTTGATATTCCTAACAATAAGCGCGTTGAAATCGCTCTGACCTATATTTACGGTATCGGACGCAAGAGTTCTAACGATATTCTTGCAAAGACGGGCATTGACCCCGACAAGCGCGCAAAGGATCTTACCGAAGAAGAAGTTGCAAAGCTTCGTGACGAGATCGAAAATTCCTACACTGTGGAAGGTGACCTCCGCCGTGACGTTGCTCTCAACATTAAGAGAATGGTTGAGATCAACTGCTACAGAGGTATCAGACACAGAAAGGGTCTGCCCGTAAGAGGACAGAGAACTAAGACCAATGCAAGAACTCGCAAGGGTCCTGCAAAGACAATCGCAAATAAGAAGAAGTAAGGAGGATGCATTAAGATGGCTAAAGTTGCAAAGAAAGTTATCAAAAGACGCCGCGAGAAAAAGAATATTGAAAAAGGCGCAGTGCATATCAGCGCTACCTTCAATAACACTATCATCACGGTAACTGACGTAGCGGGCAATGCTATTTCTTGGGCATCCGCAGGTGAGCTCGGATTTAAGGGCTCCAGAAAGTCTACTCCCTTCGCAGCTCAGATGGCTTCCGAGACCGCAGCAAAGGCTGCTATGGAGCACGGTCTGAAGACTGTTGAAGTATACGTAAAGGGACCCGGTTCGGGACGTGAGTCCGCGATCCGTGCACTTGAGACGGTTGGACTCCAGATCACCATGATCAAGGACGTAACTCCCGTTCCTCACAACGGATGCAGACCCCCCAAGCGTAGACGTGTTTAATAAAAAACAGGAGGAAAAAGAACAATGGCAAGATATACAGGTCCTGCATGTAAGCTTTGCCGCAGAGAGGGCACTAAGCTCTTTTTGAAGGGTGAAAGATGTACATCGGGTAAGTGCGCACTTGACCGCAGAGCTTCTGCGCCCGGTCAGCACGGTGCAGCTAACAAAAAGCAGAGAGAGTACGGAATGCAGCTTCGCGAGAAGCAGAAGACCAAGAGATACTACGGTGTCCTTGAGAAGCAGTTCAAGAACTACTTCGTAGAGGCTGACCGCAAGGAGGGTATGACCGGTGAGAACCTTCTTAAGCTCATCGAGCGCCGCCTTGATAACGTAGTATACAGAATGGGTATGGCAGAGAGCCGCAAGGAGGCTCGTCAGCTCGTTCTTCACGAGCATTTCGAGCTTAACGGTAAGAAGGTAAACATTCCTTCCATCATCGTTAAGGCAGGCGATGAGATCAAGGTAAGAGAGAACTTCCGTTCTTCCGCAAAGTGCAAGGCACTCGCTGAGGGACTCGACAGCAAGATCGCTCCCAAGTGGTTGAGCGTTGATAAGGCAGGTCTTTCCGCTAAGGTCGTAGCTCTTCCCGCAAGAGAAGATATCGACTTTGATTTCAACGAACAGCTTATCGTCGAGCTCTACTCCAAGTAAGATGCCTTTGTTTGTGCTGTATGGCATATGGCATCTCCTTTGGAGGAGCTGTACGGCGGCACAAGCGATCCCGCAGATGCCGTGAGGTATTTGCTCACACTTAAAATATTTATTAGGAGGGTTTATTTGGAATGATCGAGATAGAGAAGCCTAATATTACAACGGTAAATCTCAGTGAGGACGGAACACGCGGTAAGTTTATCGTAGAGCCCCTGGAGAGAGGATTTGGCATTACGCTTGGCAACTCGCTTCGCAGAATAATGCTCAGCTCGCTTCCCGGATACGCTGTTACGAGCATAAAGATCGACGGCGTTCTTCATGAGTTCTCAACGATTCCCGGAGTAAAAGAGGATGTTACTGAAATCGTTCTTAACGTAAAGGGAATAATAGCTAAAATACACGGTCATGCACCTAAGACTGTTATCATCGACGTGATCGGTGCTCAGGAAATAACGGCTGCTGACATTAAGCTTGACTCGGATATCGAAATACTCAACCCCAATCATCACATTGCAACGGTAGGTGAGGGTGAAAGATTCTACATGGAGCTTACCTTCGAGCACGGTCGCGGATACGTTTCTCAGGAACGCAACAAGGAGCTTGATGCTCAGATGAGGGCTGCAAACGTTTCGGCTCCTATCGGAACTATCTTTACCGATTCTATCTACACTCCCGTTTACAATGTAAATTACACGGTTGAGAATACCCGTGTGGGTAACGTAACCGATTACGACAAGCTCACGCTTGAAATTCTTACAAACGGAACGATTACCGCAAAGGAAGCGATTTCATTCGGAGCCAAGATTCTCAACGAGCATCTCAACTTGTTTGTTGATTTGTCAGACGAGGCGAAGAATGTAGAGATTATGGTCGAAAGAGAAGAAACCAAGAAGGAAAAGGTTCTTGAGATGACCATTGAGGATCTTGACATGTCTGTTCGTAGCTTCAACTGCTTGAAGCGCGCAGGCATTGATACGGTAGAGGACTTGACTAACCGCACCGAGGAGGACATGATAAAGGTCCGCAACCTCGGAAAGAAGTCGCTTGAAGAAGTTATTCAAAAGCTTCATTCGCTTGGACTCGACCTTCGCAAGGAAGAGGAATGATCCGCGCTACGGATTTATAGCGAAAACAATTAGATTAAATACGGCAAAAGGAGGCAATTGCAATGCCCGGAACAAGAAAACTTGGCAGACCCACCGCTCACAGAAAAGCAATGATGCGCGGTATGGTTACCTTATTGCTGGAGAACGGACAGGTTGAAACTACTCTTACCAGAGCTAAAGAGGTTCGTTCGATAGCTGAAAAAATGATCACTCTTGGCAAGAAGAATACTCTTGCAAGCCGCCGTGCAGCACTCGCATACATCACTAAGGAAGAGGTTGTAACGAAGGTATTCGTTGAGCTCGCTCCTTTGTACGCAGAGCGCAATGGTGGATATACGCAGATCTATAAGCTTGGTCCCCGTAGAGGTGACGGAGCAGAGATGGCTATTGTAAAGCTTATCGACTACGTAAAGCCTTCTGCAAACAAGAAGGATAAGAAAGAGAAGAAGGAAAAGAAGGTTGAGGCTCCTGCATTAGAGTCCGCTAACTAATTCCTGTCTTATAGGCGAAGCCGCCCTCGAAATACGAGGGCGGCTTCGCTTTTTGTACACCTTTTTTCGACAATGGCATATAATAGTCGTGAAGGAGGTGTTTAATTATGACGGATAATAAAAGATATGAATACAGAAGCTGCTCTGCCGTAACGGGTACGTTGACGGGCGCACAAAAGGTTGCAAGAGCGCTTGCTAATGCGGCAATTCCAACGAGTGTAATCAAAATCGACTCGTCATCGGGAACACGTGGTTGCGTATGGGGCGTGAGCTTTTCCTGCAACCAGACAGAAAACGTTAAATCAGTACTTTCGTCTTCAGGAATAAACGTCAGATCATGGAGGACGAATGAATGATATATCTTGACAACGCCGCTACTACCTTTCCAAAGCCAATTCCCGTTATCGAGGAGGTAAGGCGGTGTATGCTTACTTATGCAGGCAATCCGGGACGCGGTGCGCATGCGCTTTCACTTATGGCGGCGGAACGTGTATACGAGTGCCGTGAGCTGCTCGCAAGGATGTTCGGTGCAGAAGACGTTGACAGAGTGTTTTTTACACCGAATACCACCTACGGTATAAATTCGGTCATAAAGGGTATATTGAAGCGCGGAGATCACGTTATAATATCGGATATGGAGCATAACGCTGTGTTCCGTCCTATATATAAGCTTGCAGAAGCGAGAGAAATAGAGTACGACGTATTTGATACGTGTACCTGCCAATACAGACAAAACCCCGACAGTATATGTCAGGAGATACTAAAGCTTGTTAGGCCAAACACAAAAATGGTGTTCTGCGTACACGGCTCTAATATTTGCTCGGAGGTTTTGCCTATTGCCCAGATTGGCAAGCTTTGTAAAAGACTTGGAATATTTTTCGCAGTTGACGGTGCGCAGTCGGCAGGGCACGTGCCGATAGATATAGGAAAAATGAATATTGATGCACTTTGTCTGCCTGGGCATAAGGGGCTTTACGGTCCGCAGGGAAGCGGAGCTGTGATTTTGGGAAAGGAAATCGTGCTTGACACCTTAGTGGAGGGCGGAAACGGAATTGATTCTTTAAGTGGGGAGATGTCTGCTCAATCCCCCGAAAGATATGAGGCGGGCACTGTGGCAGTACCTGCAATAGCGGGATTTTACGCGGCGCTGAAGTGGATTGACGGCTACGGCATTGAAAGAATAGGCGCGGAGGAAAAAAGACTCGGCAGGCGGCTTACCGATATGCTTGGCAGTATACGAGGAGTCAGCGTTTATGCGCCGCAGTACGAGGGAGGCACGGTTCTTTTTAATATTGACGGTGTTTCTTCGGAGAGCTGTGCCGCATATCTTAGTACAAGGGGAATCTGCACGCGAGGTGGCTATCACTGCGCGGCTTTGGCTCACGGCACGCTCGGGACACCCGAGGGCGGGGCAGTGCGCGCGAGTGTCGGTATGTTCAATACGGAGGCGGACATATCCGCGCTTTGGCGCGCTTTGCGCGATGCAAGCTTTGAAAAGATATAAAAAATACCGTCGGTATTGTTACCGACGGTATTTTTGTATGCTTATTTTGCGAGGCTTTCGTATTCTTCTTTGAGTATAGAGCAGTATCCAATGGTACGGTACGAGCCCTTGACGAGCATGCTGTCGCGGTGGTAGCCCTCAAAGGTCATGCCGAGCTTTTCCATAACGTGAAGTGAGGCATCGTTGCCCTTCATAAATTTTGCTTCAATTCGGTGAAGCTCCATTCTTTCAAAGCCGAACCTTACGATGCGCTCTGCCGCCTCAAATCCAATGCCGAGGTGGTGATACTCGGGGTTTATCACGTAGCCTATTTCTGCTGAATTGTGGGGCGCGTCTATTTTTGTAAAGCCAACTGTGCCGATCATTTTACCGTTTTCGCGAAGTGTGACTGCGAAGTCGTAAAAATCGCAGGTGGCATAGCGGCTTTCAACGTAGGCAAGATAGTCGCGCGTGTAAGAAACGGATGGGTGAGGCGACCACAAAAGATATTCGGTCAGATCCTCGCGGCAGGAATATTCGTACATATCAAAAGCATCTGCCGTATTCATTGGACGCAGACAAAGTCGTTCGGTCATAAGTGTGGGCATTCTGGAAAAAAGCTTATATATTTTTTCGCGTTTCATAAACACCTCTGAAAAATCGTGCTATATAAAATATTATAATCAAAAACGTACAATATTTCAATAGAAAAGGAAAATTTTCTCAAAAACAATGAGTACTTTTTTTGTTTTACCTTTGACAAATCCTGTGTTCTGTGATATAATTATTATGTGTATCTTTATTTATATGGAGGATCGTATGAAGTGCGAAAGGGCGAGGCAGGCACTTTCTTCGGGTGCGGTTTCTGTGATTGTCGGAGATTGCTTTTCGGCAAGAATGTTAGCGCTTAAAATAATTCTTCTTGACGGTCAGTCTTGTGTTATTTGTGATACTCAAAAAAGTATTTTCGGATATATTTTTTCTTGGGTGTCTTTTTGGAAGCTTGTTGATGCAGAAAACGAAAGGCTCGTTTGTGAGCAGCTTTGCGACATTGCAGATATGTGTGAGGACTCTATGCATTTTCTGTTTGCACGCAAGTCACGCTACGAAAGAGCAGTTGACACATACAAAACAGCACTTGAGTGCAAGTATATACTTGGGTAATTTTGTTTAAATTTTTGAGGGGGATAGTATGCTGAACAGCGGAAAAACACTTGGTATACTTGGCGGACTCGGTCCTATGTCGAGTGTGTATTTTTACGAAATGCTTACCTCTCATACGGAGGCTCTTACAGACCAAGAGCATCTTAATATACTGATTTCCTCACGAGCGGACACGCCCGACAGAACCGATTTTATTCTCGGTAAATCGTCGGACAACCCTCTGCCGATTATGAAAAGCGAGATCGCGAAGCTTGTGGGCGCAGGCGCTGACGTGATCGCAATACCTTGCAATACGGCGCATTACTTTTACGAGGGTATAAGCGCGGACTCTCCTGTCCCGATAATAAATATCGTTAGGCAGACGGCGATTTTTTGCAAGCGCATGGGAATACGTCGCGTAGGAATACTTGCAACCGAGGGTACAGTTGCTTCAGGCTCATACAGCGAAATTTTCGGCATGGCGGGGATAGACTGTGTCGTGCCTGATAAGGACGAGCAAAAAATAATATCGGATATAATATACGGTCAGATAAAAAAGGGAATTGCTCCCGACATGGAAGGCTTCAGACAGGTATCGGAGTCGCTTATGGCACGCGGCTGCGAAAGGCTGGTGCTTGGATGCACGGAGCTGTCGCTTCTCAAACGAAACGGCGCTCTTGACGGTCGGACCTACGTGGACTCCCTCGAGGTGCTTGCTTATTCCTCGATAAGAGCATGCGGAAAAACTCCCGTAGGCTTTGATGCGGAATTGATGAGCTTCAGGATATAAATACAGGCGAGAAAGGAAGTAAAAAATGCTTTTATCAGAGCTTTTAAGAGTTATTGATTATAAGGAAATAATAAACAGATCGGGTATTGACGTTGAAAAAATGTCGGTCGATACGCTTTGCTGTGACTCAAGAAAGGCGAGCGTAGGCTCAATGTTTGTATGTATATCGGGAGCACATTCTGACGGACATGATTTTGCAAAGGCGGCATACACATGCGGTTGCCGTATTTTCGTGTCTGAAAGAAAGCTTCGCGTGCCCGACGACTCGTTTGTCGTTATCACATCCGATACCCGAATTGCGCTTGCCAAGCTCTCGGCATATTTCTTTGGAAATCCTGCTGATGAGATGACCGTGATCGGAATAACGGGAACTAAGGGTAAAACCACCACGTCGTTGCTCATATACAACATTCTCAACGAAAGCGGTATACCTACCGGATATATCGGCTCTAACGGAGTAAGCTATCTTGATTATCAGTTCAGCACGCTGAATACGACACCCGAGAGCTACGATCTTCACGAGCATATGCGCAAGATGCTTGATTGCGGTGTTAAAACGCTTGTTATGGAGGTTTCCTCGCAGGCGCTTAAGATGGCGAGAGTTCACGGAATTAAATTCAAGGTGGCGGTGTTTACAAATCTTTCTCCCGATCACATCGGTGAGTTTGAGCACCCCGATTTCTCGGATTACAAAAACTGCAAGAGAACTCTCTTTACGAGTTACGGCGCGGATTACGTTGTTTATAACGCTGACGACGAGTACGCTTTGTCGGTCGTAGGCGGCACGGGCTGCAAGAAGTCGGGTATTTCTGTCGGCAACGATGCAGATTACAGAGCAGACTCAATAACCTATTTCCGCTCGCCCGGAAATATAGGAGTAAGCTTTGAGTGTACGAATGACGGCAAGACGTTTCCCGTCGCGCTCTCATTCCCCGGTGAGTTCAGCGTTTATAACGCGCTTACTGCTATTGCGGTATGTAAGTATCTTGGGCTTTCTGAGGGCAAGATAACCAAGACCATGCGCCATATCCGAGTTAAGGGAAGATTTGAAACTCATGAGCTTCCGTCGGGAGCAACCGTAGTAATAGATTACGCGCACAACGGTGTAAGCCTTAAGGCGGCGCTCTCTGCTCTGAGAGTATATAACCCCACAAGACTCGTTTGCCTGTTCGGCTCGATCGGCGGACGTACAAAGATGCGCCGCGCAGAGCTTGGACTTGTGGCTTCGAGAGATGCGGACTTCTGTATCCTCACCTCGGATAACCCCGATAACGAGTCGCCAAGCGCGATAATCGGAGAGATAGCGTCGTACTTTTCGGCGGACAGCTGTCCGTATATCGCTATTCCCGACAGACGGGAGGCGATCCTTTACGCGCTTGAGAACTCGTGCAAGGGAGACATAATCCTTCTCGCGGGAAAGGGACACGAGACATACCAGATAGTTTGCGGAAAGCGTCAGAAGTTCAGTGAGACTGAGATCGTGGAGCAGTTCTGCTCGGAAAATAAATAAGATTTAAGCAAAAAAATCACCGTTTTAAAAACGGTGATTTTTTTATTAGCTATCCTTACTCTCAATAATAAGACATTCACCCTTTTTGAGTGAGATCAGTGCGCAGTTGCCGTCAAGCTCGTTTGATACGGCGTACTGATTAGCGCGTGTTATAGTCGCATTTTTAAGCGGATATTTACAGCCCTCGATGCTCACTCCCTTGAGCTTTTCGGAAATGGCTATGATAGATACGTATTTGAATTGGCTTTTTGCTATCAGCGTGCTTGAGGAGTTGAGATAGCGTACTCTGTTGTGTCCGTCCGTCATAACGGCGTGTACGCGTGCTTTCCAAAGCTCGGCAAGAATTGATATGTTTGAGAGAGTATGGTCAAGTCTGCCCGAAAGCCCGCCTATGAAGATTATTTCGTCAGCGCCGCGTGAGAGCGCCTCTTTTACAGCCATTTGCGTATCGGTAAAATCCTTTTCCGCGGGGGCTTTAAGAATTTCTATACCGTCGGGAAGTGTATCCTTATAGGAGTCGAAATCTCCAAGGAGAATATCAACTCGCTCGCCAAGCTCCTTGGCGTTTTTATATCCCGCGTCGGCGGCAATACGAAGATCGTCAGACTTGGGGTGCTCGGTGATAGACTGCTTGTCTATCGTACCGCCCGTATAAATAAAAGCTCTCATTTATGTATCCTTTCGTTAGTCCCACTTTTTTCGGGTCTTGAGAATATCGTATATTTCAACGTAGCTGTCGTGTCGGCTCTTTGAAATATCTCCCGATCTTATAGCTTCGATCACGGCACAGCCCTGCTCCTTGGTGTGGGAGCATTTTGTGTAACGGCATTTGCCAATATACGGCGCAAACTCGCGCATCGTATCAATGAGCTCATCCTTCTCGAAAAAGTCGAAGCGCCTGAAGTCGAGCATGGAAAATCCGGGGCTGTCCGCGATATATCCGCAATCAATTTCTTCCGAGAGGGGGAACAGATTTACCTCGCGCGTGGTGTGCCTGCCGCGCTCTATTTTTTTGCTTATTTCAGCGGTGGAAAGATCAAGCGAGGGGAAAAGACGGTTTAAGAGCGTGGACTTGCCTATGCCCGATGCGCCCGCGAATGCGGCGGTTTTGGTGGGTAGCTTTTCACGTATAAACTCGTCTATATCCGAGACTCCGATGTTTTCCTTTGCCGAGAGCATAAAGCAGTAAAAGCCGCATTTTGAATATATCTCGTAAATCTCCTCTGCGCGAGCGGAGTCAAGCTCACATTTTGTTATAACTACAACGGGCTCAATTTTATTGTGCTCGGCAATCGCTATAAGCTTATCAATAGTTGAAAGAATGGGAGAGGGAGATGCCGCCGCCATGGTGACGAAAAGATAATCGAGATTTGCCATAGGCGGACGAATGAGTGAGTTGCGTCTCTGCACTATTTCACTTATGACGTAGCTTGCTTCCTCACCCTCGCCGTCAGCGCTTACCGTAACGAAGTCGCCGGGGAGCGGAGATAGATTATTGTGCCGGAATGCTCCGCGCGCTCTGCAACGGAGTATCTCGCCCGTGAGGGGCGTGTTCGGCTCAATGACGCGAACACTGTAAAGTCCACCGACTCCCTTTAATATTTTTGCTTTTAATGCAGTTTCCATTTGCTGTTTCCTTTATGAGCTGATATATATATCTATTGATGTTATTGACGATGTTATTGGCGTTCCGGGCGCATAGCCTTGCGTTACGACTGTTCCTCGGGGTGCGGCGCTGGATACCGTAAATATACCGCCGAGCACGAGTCCTACCTCGCGTAGCTTCTTGGTTGCCTCTTCTATTGAAAGTCCGTATAAGTCGGGCACGTATTTTTGCGAGGCGGCGTTGCCAAGGCTTACTGTAAAGCTTATTGACTCACCCTCTTGTGCATCTGTATATGGCGGAACGGTTTGTGAAATTACTGTTCCTATGGGTGCGTTTGAAGTGGTGTATATTACGTTTCCGACATTAAGTCCGCGTGAGGTAAGCAAGGCTCTTGCTTGCGACTCGGAGAGCCCGTAAAGGTCGGGTACACGAGCTTTTGGAATATATTTCCCAAGACTTACGGTAAGAGTTAGTGTTTCTCCCTCAAACAGACGCTCACCCGACTGGGGAGAGGTTGAAATTACGTGTCCCTCTGGTACTGTATCGGAGTACTCGAATATTTCGTTTACACAGACGTGAGCGTCTCTCAAAGCAAGACGCGCTGTGCGTGAGTCAACTCCCGCAAAATTATCGACTGAATAAAAGCTTCTGCCAATACTTACCAAGACTTTTACGGTAGGTAGTTTGCCACTTGAATATACTCTGCGGGTGACGCCTGCTGTCGGTGTTTGGGATATTATCTCACCCGCAGGGGTTACCTCGCTGTTTTCATAGGACACAAGAAAATTTATTTTTCCGTCGAGGCTTTCTTCGACATCAGAAAAGGATTGTCCTGCAAGCTCGGGAATGACGAGTCTGTCATAAGGGCGCATGAAGCTTGAAAAAAGTCCGAGTAAGACTATGAGTGCGGACAAAAACGTTACAGTCCCTGCGGCGCAAAGCGCACCGAAATAAAATTGGATATGGGCGGGACGGTGAACGATTTCTCCGAGTTTTGCGCGTATCTTTCCGCCTATTCTAACTAATGTATGCAATATACGGCGGAGAATGGTACTAAAGCCTATGAGTATGCGCTGTATGCGTGATTGCTTTTTTGCTTCTGGAAGCTCACCGACCGAAAACAGAGAATTTACGTTAATTCGCTCGCTTGACTCGTGAGTTGTAGGGGGAAGCACTGTAAGATAAAGAGCATGCCGCCGTTTTGCCTTTAAAGGCGTCATATTACGAACGGCTTTTTTGAAATAAATTTCTTTTATACGGTACTTCATTCCTGTCCCCCAAAATAGAATATGTACCGATTTTAATACGGAAATGTTATTTTTTCTCGTCCTCGCGGCGAAGCTGACCGCAGGATGCGTTTATATCCGCGCCAAGAGTGCGACGCACGGTAGCGCGTACACCTTTCTTTTCAAGTGTTGCCGCGAACTCGGAGATCGCCTTTTTATCCGAGCTTGAGAACCCTGTTTCCGTGACGGGGTTTACGGGAATGAGATTGACGTGAATTGGCATTGTGTCCGTGCGGCTTCTGAGACGGGAGTTGAGCAGGTCGGCGAGGGCGACGGCAGCCGCTCTCGAATCGTTTTTGCCTGCGATAAGCGTATACTCAAAGGAAATACGTCTACCCGTTGCGGCATAGTAATTCTTACATGCCGTAAGTAACCTGTCTATGTTATATTTTTTGTTGACGGGCATTATACTGCTTCGTGTAGCATCGTCGGATGCGTGAAGCGATATTGAAAGTGTTATGGGGAAGTTTTCGCGCGAAAGATCGTCTATGCGCTCGGCAAGTCCGCAGGTGGACAGGGATATATGTCTGTAACCTATATTGAGTCCGTCCTCGCAGCCCACAAGCTTTAAGAATTTTATTACGTTTTGGTAGTTATCAAGCGGCTCGCCTATTCCCATCATAACTACGTTGGAGATGCGCTCGCCCGTGTCCTTTTGCGCGGCAATTATCTGACCGAGCATTTCGGACGGACGAAGATCGCGCACCTTGCCTCCTATTGTGGAGGCGCAGAACGCACAACCCATACGGCAACCCACCTGCGAGGAAATGCAGATAGTATTACCGTGCTTGTATTTCATTACTACGCTCTCGACCGCGTTGCCGTCGTCAAGCGCGAAAAGATATTTGACCGTTCCGTCAAGAGACGAGACAAGCTTGCGCCTTACGGTCGGCAGACAATAGTATGAAACGTCATCAAGCTTTGCTTTGAGCGATTTTCCAATATTCGTTATGTCCGAGGGCGCTACTCCCGCATGCATGGGAGCGAAAAGCTGTCGGGCTCTGTATTTCGGCTCTCCGAGAGATACCACCAAGGCTTCAAGCTCGTCGGGTAAGAGCGAAAGAAGGTCTGTTTTTTGTGTACCGTTAATTTCAGTCTGCATTTTTAATCCTTTTCGTCAGCTTTGCTATGAAAAATCCGTCCGTGTGATGCTCGTTCGGCAAAAGAGTTATATAGCCGTCTTTTACGTTTAGGTCTCCCACGGAGAACGGAGTAAACTCAAATTCGGAATGTAATTTTAGAAATCTTTCAACGTTTTGGAGGTTTTCCTCGGGGAAAACCGTACACGTCGAGTATATAAGAACACCGCCGTCCTTTACGTATTGGCAGGCGTTTTTAAGAATATCAAGCTGAATGTCGGGCAAGGACGCGGATTCTGCCGGATCCTTGTAGCGAAGCTCGGGCTTTTTTGCAAGAACTCCAAAGCCTGAGCAGGGAACGTCACAGATGACTCGGTCAGCCGTCGCAAAATGCTCCGTAAGCGGCTTTCTTCCGTCTTGCTCTGCTACCTTTATTATGTCAATTCCCAAGCGCTCCGCACCAGAAAGAATAAGAGAAAGCTTTCTTTGGTGTAGATCAAAGGAAAGTATCTCTCCCTCGTTATTCATGTTTATTGCAGCACCAAAGCTCTTTGAACCGGGGCAGGCGCATATGTCCATTACTTTCATTCCAGCTCTTGCATCAAGCGCCTCGACGCAAATCTGTGATGCCTCGTCTTGAACGGTGAAAAGTCCGTCACAAAAGCCGTAAAGCTCGCGCACAGCACCCTTTACGCGGAGTCCGTGCGGAGATATTGCTGTGGGCTCAGCGCCGTCAATAAGTGTGGCAAGCTCCTCGCGAGAGATCTTGAGGGTGTTTACGCGAAGCGTTGTGGGCGGAGTGTCGCAAAAGGCGCTCAGCATTTTGCGCGCCGTATCAAAGCCGTATACCTCTACGTGTTTTTTCACAAGTGGCTCACAAACGGAAAACTTGATAGAAAGGTGTTCGATACCTTGGGAGTCCTTATTTGGCAAGGGCGTTTCGTGTGTGCGCAAATGGGCTCTGAGTATTGCATTGACAAAGCCCGAGGTGCGGCGGGGACAAAGGGAAACGGACTCATTTATTGCCGCATGAGGAGGTATTTTGTCCATAAAAATAAGCTGATAAAGTCCAAGCCGTAACACCGCCAAGGTGTGCTCGTCTATGTCCGACAGCGGTCTTGAGGAAAGAGCTGCAAGTCGGTAGTCGAGCGTTAGGCGACGCTCAATGACTCCGTAAAAGAGCGCGGAGACAAGTCTGCGGTCGGCAGGTAAAAGATCGCATTTTTCAAGAGCCTTGTCAAGGGCGATGTTTGAATACTGCTTTGATTTTTCTGCTTTTATTAATAGGTCGAGCGCAAGCGCTCTTGCATTTTGATTGCTGTTCATAATTACCGTCTGTTATTGCGTCCGCCTGCCAAAAGTAGGAGTCGCAGTAGAGTTAAAAGTGAGGTCAGGAGTGCCGCAACGTAGGTCATAGCCGCCGCTGAAAGCACCTTTTTTGCACCCCTCAGCTCTTCTTCCGAAAGTGTGTGTGTGCCGCTGAGCGCCGCTAAGGCGCGAGCGGAGGCATTAAACTCAACGGGCAGAGTCACAAGCTGAAAGATAGCCACTGCGCTGTAAAGAATAATTCCGAAATACATAAGAGAGGGAGCTGCCATTATCATGCCGATAAAGAATAGGGGCATTGCAAGCATAGAGCCGTAGCGCGTCGCAGGGATTATTGCGGCGCGCAGCTTTATCGGAGAATAATCCTGCGCATACTGAACTGCGTGTCCCGCCTCGTGCGCGGCAACGCCTACGGCGGCGGTGCTGTACGAGTCGTAAACGCTGTCTGAAAGTCTTATTACGTTTGCTTTTGGATCAAAGTGGTCGGTAAGATGTCCGCGTACGCGCTCGATCTTTACGTAGTGTAGACCGTTTGCGTCAAGTATCGCTCTTGCGGCATCCGCACCGCAAACGCCCCTTGAGGTCATTACCTTTGAATATTTATTGTAGGTCGAGGACACCTTGAACTGCGCCCAAACGGAAATAATGAGCGCGGGGAGTATAAGCAATACCGTCCAGTCGAAATAAAAATATCCGAACATAAATTCTCCTTTCGTGGAGAATTTACGCAAGTATATCTCCAACGTTTATTTTTCTTCCGCGCACGAAGTCACTTGCCTTCATTCGCGGCTTTCCCTCGGGAAGAACTCCCGTAATATTCAGCGCGCCGTTTTTGCACGCAACTAAAATTCCGGCGTCAAGTCCGATGACCTCACCCGCCTTGCCGTAATTACCGTTCTCTTTAAAGACCTCGGCAGAGGTGATCTTCAAAAGCTTGCCGTCGGGTGTATGAGTAAAAGCGAGGGGGAACGGAGAAACGCCGCGAATGAGGTTATGGAGCGTGCGCGCGTCCTTTGAAAAGTCAAGCACACAATCCTCTTTGTTGATCTTTGCGGCATAGGTTGCAAGGGAGCTATCCTGCGGCTTGCGCTCGATAGTGCCTGCCTCGACTCCCTCAAGTGTTTTTACTATGAGAGCAGCTCCGCACTCGCCGAGCTTATCGTGTATGGTCTCAAAATTGTCCGTGTCGGTTATATCCACGTAGTCCTTCAATAGCATATCTCCCGTATCAATGCCATCTGCCATATACATGGTGGTAATGCCCGTCTGTGACTTTCCGTCGATAATAGCTCTTTGCATGGGAGCCGCACCTCTGTATTCGGGAAGAATTGAGCCGTGTACGTTTATACAGCCGTATTTCGGGAAATCAAGCACGTTTTTGGGCAGGATCTTGCCGTATGCGACAACGACGATAACGTCGGGGGAGAGCTCTAACAAAAGTGATGCAAACTCCTCCGAGCGTAGCGTTTCAGGCTGATAAATGGGAAATCCCGCTTCAAGCGCGAAAACCTTTACGGGTGGCGGAGTAAGAGTGTATCCGCGTCCGCGAGGCTTGTCGGGCTGTGTTATTACTCCGACTATATCGTGCTCGGTGCTTGCAAGTGCTTTAAGTGAGAATAGGGCAAAGTCGGGAGTGCCCATAAAAAGTATTTTCATAGCCACCTCAATTGTCTATCATCGTAGCGATGTCAATATAAAGCTTTCCGTCAAGGTGATCTATTTCATGGCAGAAAGCCTTGGCGAGAAGCCCTGAGCCCGTGATGTCAAAAGTCTCACCCTTGCGGTTGAGCGCACGTACGGTTACGTGCATGGGGCGCTTTGTTATGCCCCATCTTCCCGGAACGGAAAGGCAGCCCTCCTCGCTCTCCTGCTCACCAGTGAACGCTATTATTTTTGGGTTTATAAGCTCGATAAGTCCATCGTCCGGCGTTTCGATAACTACTACGCGGCGCAACACTCCGACCTGCGGAGCGGCAAGACCTACGCCGTCAGCGGCGCGCATGGTGTCTATCATATCGTCGAGCAGGCGCGTTATTCTGGGCGTTATTTCATCAACGGGACGGCACACCTTTCTGAGTGCAGTGTCACCTACTTTAAGTATTTTCAACTTTGCCATGAATTATCTCCTGATTTCTAAATTAATTTATAAATTTGTGGGATTTATATCTACGGACAGAGAAAGTCCGTGAGCGCCCGATGCCGAAAAGTATTTGAGAATGTCCGAAAGCATAGCGCGAGAGCGCTTGTTCGAGCGGATCTTGAGCACCATTCTCATGCGGAATTTTCCCTCAACCTTATAAACAGGTGCTTCAAAGGGTCCGTAGACTACGGCGGGAACGTCTGAATACTCCGTGCCAAGATATTCGGCTACCTTATCTCCGAGTAGCTTTGATGCGCGGAACAGCTCCGATTCATTTGAACAGGTGAGCGTTAAGAGCGCTATGTCGCAAAACGGCGGGAACACCAAAAGCTTTCGTAGCTTTATCTCACTTTCATAAAAGCCTCGGTAATCCTGCGCGCAGGCAAATTTTATACATTCATTATCGGGGTTATTTGTTTGTATAACGGCAACTCCGTTTTTCTCGGAGCGTCCCGCTCTGCCGATGACCTGCGTGAGCATAGCGAACGTTCGCTCCGCCGCACGGTAATCGTCAAGATACAGAGATGCATCGGCGAGAAGCACGCCTACAAGCGTAACGTCGGGAAAATCGTGTCCCTTGGTTACCATCTGTGTGCCGAGCAGCACGTCAGCCTCGCGACGTCTGAATTTGCCGAGAAGCTTTTCGTAAGAGCTTTTCTCGGTCGTGGTATCTGTGTCCATACGAAGAACGGTTGCATCTGGCAAAAGACTTCCAAGCTCTTGCTCGACTCTTTGTGTGCCATAGCCCATTCTTGCAAGATGAGTTCCTCCGCAGGACGGGCAGACAGTGGGCACGGGAAGGCGCTTGCCGCACCAATGGCAGGCAAGGTATCCCGTGTCGTAGCTTGAGGTCGTGGTATGATACGTCATGGAAACACTGCACTCGGGGCATTTAATAGCACCGCCGCAGGTGCGGCAGCTCAAAAAGTTATTGTACCCTCTGCGATTGAGGAACAGTATCGACTGGTTATTCTCGCGCTTGTTTTCCAAAAGGCGCGAGCAGAGAGAAGCACCGAGCGGTGAGGTATTTCCCGCTTGAAGCTCGGGGCGCATGTCCTCAATAATTGCCTTGGGGAGCTTTGCGCCTCCATACCTGCTTTTTAGCTCTATAAGCTCATATTTACCGTCAAGCGCCTTTTTGTAGCTTTCAAAGGAGGGCGTTGCAGACGCAAGGAGCATAAGACTGTTGTGGTATGCCGCGCGGTATCTTGCAACGTCGCGCGCATGGTATTTTGGGTTCATATCGGATTTGTAGGTGTGCTCCTGCTCCTCGTCGATTATTATGAGTCCTACGTCGGAAAGAGGAGCAAAAATTGCCGAGCGCGTGCCGATAACCACGTCGGCTCCGCCGTTTTTAATGCGGCGGAACGTGTCAACGCGCTCTCCGAGGGAGAGGGCGGAGTGAACGATCGCTACGCGCTCACCGTAGCGGGAGCAGAATATGCGAAGCGACTGCGGAGTCAGAGCAATCTCGGGCAAAAGCACGATCACGCCTCTGCCTCTCTCGAGAATGTGGTCGATAGTTTTGAGCATTACGCTCGTTTTGCCGCTTCCCGTGATTCCGTGAAGCAGTGCGCCCTGCGGTTTGCCCGAATCGGCAAGCTCGCAAAGACGGTCGTAGGCGCTCGTTTGCTCGTCGTTGAGAACAAGCTCCGAGATCTCTTGCTTGAAGCTTATAGCCTCGAGTCCGCGGTCTATTGCCGTGTGCTCGCGCAAAATAAGCCCCTTATCGCAAAGAGCTTTTATCTGAGCCTTTGAAGCACCCGTAGCATTTATCAGCGCACTTTCCTCTACACTCTCACCCTCCTTGGCAAGAAAACGAAGTATTTCACCGTGCTTGTATGAGCGGAGCTTGATTCCCGAGTCCTCGCCCGAGGCAATAGACTCTGCGCGCTCCCTTGATACTATCAAGGAATAGGAAACGGAGTATTTCTCGCCCGTGCTTTTTACCGTAATATCCTTTACGATAGCGCCACACGCAACGAGCTTTTTGATCGCAGGATCGGCAGAGGGGCCGTATTTACTTTTAAGAGTTGATATCGGTACTGACTGATGCTTTGTAATATATTTAAGAATGAGCAGAGTGGATTCTTCAAGCTTTGATGTGTCGCCCTCGCCCGTTACCACCACTATTTCTTCCATTCTTGAAAAAGCAGAGGTGGGCACTACCGCTTTAGCGGCATCGCCCACCGTACATAACGTATGTTCCTTTAGAAAAAGGCAAAGTCCCAAAGCCTCCTCTGAGAGTGACATTGCTTTGTCACATACGCCAAGCACGGATTTGTAGTCGATTTTCGTATCCTCCGGTGTTTCCTTGAGAGATACCACCAAACCTATTCTTTTTCGGTTTGATACTCCGAAGGGCACGGTAACAAAATCTCCGACGGATATTCCGTCACGGAGCTCGGGGGGGATATAGTAGTCGAAAACATTGTCGATACTATATGGAGTATCGAGCAGATGTATACCGGCGTATGCTGACATAATTCCTCCGAATGATTAGTTTTCGGTATTCTCGGTTACAGCCTCAGCTTCGGTCTCGACCTCAGCCTCCACAGCCTCGCTTCTTACTATCTTGAAAGTACCGTTGTGGATCTTTGTGATGGCGTTCTTTACAGCCTTCTCCTCACGGTATTCCTTGTTGAGCTGATTTATAACGTTGCGGTCAGCTTCCTTGTTGCCGGTAGCAGCCTTTTCTGCAGCATCTTTCTGGGTTACGTATTCGTCTGTGAGAATACGCGCGCACTTAGCGGTTGCGAGGGCAAGCTCGTATCTGTTGAATTCGTCGTTTGTAAGCTGATCAATAGTAGGGTAAAGTATGTTTTTCTCCTTCAAATGTTTGTTTTATGTTAGTTTTTAAAATAATTTTCTGCAATTTTGTGGTTTCTTGAGACGGAGCATTTTTCCGCCGTTACGATAGCGCGGATCTGATTTGCCGCATCAAGGTCGAGTCCGTCGTGGTTGTATACAACGTAGTCGTATGCCTCGGCAAAGGTAATTTCTTCCTTGGCTCTTTCAAGGCGTAAGCGGACCTTTTCCTCTGTTTCGGTTCCTCTGCCGCGAAGCCTTGCTTCCTGCACGGAGAACGAGGGGGGCAACAGAAGCACAAGAACGGCATCGGGGTATTTCCTTTTGACGTTCTGTGCGCCCTCGACCTCTATTTCAAGTATGAGGTTTTTTCCCGAAGCCAATACAGCCTCGGCTTCTTTTTTAGGCGTTCCGTAAAAGTTACCGCAGTATTCTGTGTATTCGAGCATATCACCGCGCTCAATGCGCGCCAAAAACTCTTCCCGTGAAATGAAATGATAATTTATTCCGTCAACCTCGCCGGGGCGGGGAGCTCTTGTCGTTGCCGAAACGGAATATACGAAATCTCCCGAACTTAGCAGGTGTGCGTTTACAGTACCCTTACCGCTGCCCGCGGGTCCTGATACTACTATTAAAAGTCCTTTATTCATATTCTCGGTCATTCCTCAATATCGTCCTCGGTGTCGTTGTCGTCAACTCTGTTTGCAATAGTTTCTGCCTGGATAGCAGAGAGAATGACGTGCTCGCTGTCCGTTATTATGACGGCGCGCGTTCTGCGTCCGCAGGAAACGTCTATAACTCTGCCGCCGTCCTTTGCATCCTGTACGAGTCTTTTGACGGGAGCGGGGTCGGGGCTTACTATCGTGACTATTCTTTCAGCTGCAACCATGTTGCCAAAGCCAATGTTTATGAATTTCATTTTTTGCCTCCGTTACTCTATGTTCTGTATCTGCTCGCGTATCTTTTCTATATCGCACTTTATATCGACAACCAGATGTGCGATAGTGGCATTTTGACATTTTGAGCCTATTGTGTTGGTTTCACGGTTGATCTCCTGAACGAGGAAGTCAAGCTTTCTTCCCGCAGGCTCGTCGGACTCGAGAATTGTCGCAAAGCCGTCGAAGTGGGAGCGGAGTCTGACAAGCTCCTCGTCGATCGCTATTTTATCGGCAAAAATCGCACATTCTGTGAGTATACGGTTTTCGTCAAACACTATTCTGTTGTCGGAGAGCATTTCGCGAAGCCTTGCTTCCAGCTTCTCACGGTAGCTTGATGTATCCGAGAGTGAAATTTTTTCTATTTCGTCAACACGGGCTTTTATAGCCTCGACCTTTTTGCAAAGATCGCGTCTTATATTCTCACCCTCGCGGACTCTTGCCGCTAAAAACTTTTCAATTGCCTCGTCGAGAACGACCGCAAGATCTGCCCAATCGCGTTCAGCATCATCTTCGCTTTTCTTAATTACGAAAATATCGGGATTCTTTGCTACGTTCATAATGCTCACGTCGTTGGTAAGCCCGAACTTATCCCCAAGCTTTTGAAGTGCCGAGATGTAAGCGGAGGCATAGCCCTCGTCAATATCAAAGCTCACGTCGGGCGTGTCGATCACGTTTATCGTTACGTAAACGTCGACCTTACCGCGGGAGATGGATTTTGATTGAAGATGCGGCTTGATTTTTTCCTCAAGAAAAGAAAATGCGCGGGGAAGCTTTACGGAGCAGTCAAAAAATCTGTTGTTGACGCTTTTGAGCTCGACGGTAATATCCTTGCCGCCCACCGTGCTTCTTGCTCTTCCGAAGGAGGTCATGCTTTTTATCATGAGGAATTCTCCTTAATAAATAAAACATAATATATCAATATATATTATAAGGCATTTTTTGCCTCTTGTCAACGGACTTTTTGAATTTTGAGCAATTACATACAATTATTTTAAGATATAGCTACATTTTATGGGTGTTTTTAAAGTCGAATAGCACAAAATAGAGGAGAGGGGGAGAATTTTTTACTTTTATTAGCATGTTTTTTCAAAAAATGTAAAAAACTACTTGAAATTTTCGCGCTGATGGTGTATAATAAAATGGATTTAATGTGCGGCACAGCCGCCAAGGATAATTTAAAAACATGGAGGACTGCAAAATGGTAGTAGCAGGCGATTTTAAGAACGGTATTACTTTTGATATGGACGGCAACGTATATCAGGTAATCGAATTTCAGCACGTAAAGCCCGGTAAGGGAGCGGCATTTGTCCGCACGAAGATCAAGAACGTTATCACGGGTTCGGTTATTGAAAGAACCTTCAGCCCCACGGATAAGTTCGAGAACGCTTATATCGAGAGAAAGGAAATGCAGTATTCCTACAACGACGGCGATCTGTATTACTTCATGGATATGGAGAGCTTCGATATGATGCCTCTTAACAGCGACAAGCTTCCCGACAACTTCAAGTTCGTTAAGGAAGAAATGATGTGTAAGATAATTTCTTACAAGGGTAACGTATTTGGAGTTGAGCCTCCTACGTTCGTTGAGCTCGAGGTTACTCAGACCGATCCCGGCTTTGCAGGAAATACCGCGACCAACACCCTTAAGCCCGCAACGCTTGAGACCGGTGCCGTTATCAAGGTTCCGCTCTTTATCAACGAGGGCGACGTTCTGAAGATCGACACCAGAACCGGTGAGTATCTCTCCCGTGCTTAATTTTGATAGGAGGAGAACTGTTA
Organism: Eubacteriales bacterium; assembly: GCA_045659245.1. Lineage (GTDB taxonomy): Bacteria > Bacillota > Clostridia > Oscillospirales > CAG-272 > HGM12713. The sequence goes on along the minus strand of JAZOWN010000008.1, from coordinate 1,904 downwards.
TGGAAATGACACTTAACGAAAGAGCTGCTTATATAAAGGGACTTTGCGACGGAATGGAGCTTGATACCGCTTCCAAGGAGGGCAAGGTTATTGCCGCTTTGACCGAGCTTATTTCCGATATGGCTATCACCATCGAGGAGCTTGAGGATGAGGTCGTTGAGCTTCGCGAGTATATCGAGGAGATCGACGAGGATCTTGGCGACGTTGAGGAGGTTCTTTGCGACGAGGACTGCGACTGTGACTGCGATTGCGACTGTGATTGTGATTGCGATTGCTGTGACGACGAGGACGATTATTTCGAGGTAGAGTGCCCCTCTTGCGGAGAGACCATCTGCTTTGACGGCACTATCGATCCCGAGGAGCTTGCATGCCCCGCATGCGGAGAAAAGTTCGAGTGCATCGTCGAGGAAGAAGACCTCGAGGCTCTTGACGAGGAATAATTAAAGAATAAAACGGGGTTGCCGCACGGCAACCCCGTTTTGAAAAAAATATAAAAAAACACTTGACAAAGCTTGTTCGCTATGGTATAATGTGAATTACCTCTGCGAGTAGGCTTTTTTTCGTGCGCAAAAAGCGCCAAACGCCACGAAACTGCTCCGTGAGGGAGGTACACGGACGCGTTCCGCACGCGGGATGTGTCAAATAAAATTAAATGGGAGGTGCCGAAAAATGGCTAATGATGCAAGAGTCAAGATTACTCTGGTGTGCACTGAGTGCAAGCAGAGAAACTATGACACGAAGAAGAACAAAAAGAACGATCCTGACAGACTTGAATTGAAGAAGTATTGCAGGTTCTGCCGCAAGCACACTCTTCACAAAGAATCTAAGTAATTCGGAGGGAAGACATGGCAGAGAATGAAAAGAAGGTCGTAAAGACCGAAATCAAGTCCGCCAAACCCAAGAAGGAAAAGAAAAAGGGAAGGGTAAAAGAGGCTTGGAAAGGATTTAAGAGCGAGGTAAAGAAGATCGTATGGCCGTCCGGAAAGCAGGTTCTTAAAAACACACTTGTTGTTTTGGTTATACTTGTTGTTTGTGCGGTTGTGATCGGCCTGCTTGACTATGCTTTTGCAGGCGGATTTAACGCTCTTGTTGGGCTGTTCAGCCCCAACTAATGATTGAAATATGAGTAATTTCAATGAAATGAACGTAGGTCCCAGATGGTATGTGGCGCACACCTATTCGGGATATGAAAACAAGGTTAAGGCAAGCCTTGAAAAGATCGTAGAAAACCGCGGACTTGAAAATCTTATATTCGACATTCGTGTTCCCGTTGAGACCGTTATAGAAAAGCACGGTGACAAGGAAAAGGAAGTCGAGCTTAAGGTATTTCCCAGCTACGTTTTTATCAAGATGGTAATGACGGATGAAAGCTGGCATGCAGTAAAGTCTATTACAGGATTTACGGGCTTTGTTGGCCCGGGATCAAGCCCCACGCCCCTTACGGATGCCGAGGTGGAGCAGCTCAACATCGAAACGACGAGAGTAGAGCTTATGGTTAAGGTTGGAGACAGCGTTACCGTTACCGATGGTTTGTTCGAGGGCTACAAGGGAACTGTTCAGGCAGTATCCGAAGATCTTAAAAACGTTACGGTTCTTATTAAGAGAGGAACACGTGATATGTCCGTTGAGCTTGACGCAACAAGCGTAAAGCTCGCATAAAGGACCGCAAGGTCAAAAAAGTGGGAGGGAGAAAATTTCACTTTAATTCTCCCGTAAATCACCACATTTGGAGGTATTTTAATTATGGCAAAGAAAGTTATGGGTTACATCAAGCTGCAGTTGCCCGCTGGTAAGGCAACTCCTCAGCCCCCCGTAGGACCTGCACTCGGTCAGTACGGTGTTGCAATTCCCGTATTTACTAAGGAATTCAACGAAAGAACAAAGAACGACATCGGACTTATCAT
>JAZOWN010000007.1:0-6577 GCA_045659245.1 Eubacteriales bacterium | reverse complement strand
GAGGGATTGTAAAAGATTAGATTTACTTAAAAACAATCCCTCAGTCACCTTCGGTGACAGCTCCCTTTACACAAAGGAGCCTGTTTGTAAATCAAGCCTTGGATTACAAAATTTTATTTGCGCTCATACTGAGCCTTCCCTCGGGGGAAGGCTTTCTATAAACCGAGCCTTCGGCGACCCGTTTTAAAACAAAAAAAGAAAGACGGCGGTACGCAGGGTCCGCCGTCTTTCTCCTGCTTTTCTTTTAAAAAAGAAAAGGTAGCAAAAGAAAACTGTACAAAGGATCTGTTCTAAATTTTAAAAATTGAATTTCCGTCTTTTGCTATGTTCGCCACAAAAATATTTTTTGTATGAAGCTTTTTGGCTCCACCGATCATGAACGCAGTTCATGGACCGAAGCGAAGCGTAGGTATTTCTCCGAAAAAGGTGGACGCGTCCCTCAAGCTTCCTCGTCGTTGAAGTCTTCGGTTTCGACGGTTTCGAGTCCACGAAGGATAGCGTCTTTTTCGCTCTCGCGAAGTCCCTTACAGAACAGGTTTCTGCCGACGGGAATAGCGACCTCGCTGAATATCATAATTGAGAGTCCTATAAACGCGCCGACTACGAATTTTACGTTCGCGTTGATGGTCAAACCTGGATAGAACGAGGCTGAGACAAGGGGCGCGAGCAGGAGCACGCCGCACATGGTGGTGGAGAAGAAGCTGGTCTCCTTGTTTCGCTTTTGCATACTACCGATGCGCATGAGTGCGCTCATAGCCGTTGAGAATGCGGCAAAAAGTGCGATGATCGCCGCAAGCGACATGATTGTGAACAAGAACTGCTTAAGGAAAGCATCGCCGTGATCCTGTGATAGGATATTACCGATAAGGTCTCTGAAGGCAACTGTGAAGTATCTTGAAATAAGGTTGGATTTTGCGAAGCAGAGGAAAAATATGCCGAAGCCAACGAGCTTGGCGGCGGAGCAAATTTGCAACACGTTTATGTAACGTATGCCCTCAGGTGTGCGCGATTTAAAGCGTGTCAGGAGAGCTGCAACGGCAAAGCCCAATACGCAAGCCAGCAAGGACAGCAGGAGCCCCCACGAGAGTCCTATGGCGCGGCTCGTCAGCATGACACCAAGTACAACGGCATATATAATTATGGAAGCCTTGAAGCACTTGTTCATCCAGAAATACCAGCGCTCTGCGTTCCATACGGTAAACACCGTGCCAAGCAGCGTTATTGAAATAAGAGTCCAGAGAGCGAGGGGCAGTAAGACTGTCATAAGTATCATAACTACCATTCCGCCGCCTTCGACAGAGCTTTGCGAAAAAGCATGCATGACTGTAACGACGAGCGCAAGCGTGTCGATAAACTCATCGCTCGTTACGAGCGAGCGAGTCGCCGACATGGTTGAATACAGAGAATTGAGCATTCGGTTATAATCTTGCGAGTCGGTAGCTGAGGAGTAAAGATCGACCACGCCGCCGAGTATCCTTGAAACGTCGTCGATCTTAAATAACAGCTTTATAAAATTAAAAAGGCTTACGTCTACCTTTTCGGGAAGAACGACCTCTATTTCGTCCGCACTTTTTTGCGGCTCGGTGTCCGTATCGTCTGACGGCAGAGCCGTCTCGCTTTTCTCGACTGCGACCTCATTGAGAATATCGACTACGTCGTCAATTGCTCTTTGCGCATCGTGACTTACTTTCACGTCAACGCTGTAAAGGCTTCCAAAGCTCGTAAAGAACATCAGAAAAATGAGCGTAAGGCAGGATAGAGACTGAAGCCTTATTACAGAGCGGCGGGTAGATCCTTGATTTTGGCGCATAACATCCTCCAAATTTTTATACACAATAATGATACCATAAAATGCCGTTAAAGTCAAGTGTGTTTACAGTATTATTCTATATAAATAAAAAACGCAGGTCAGTAAAAACTGACCTGCGAAAGTGGTTTTTTAATTATTCGGTCGTCTCGGGAGCTTCGCTCTCGTTACCGCCCGTAATGCCGTCGATAATGCCGTCGACAACGTCGCCGACCTTATTGATTATGTTATCAACGATCTCCTGATACTTATCGGAGGTCTCAAAGCCCTTGATATCTGCGCAGGAAGCAACGCGAGTCTTGAACGTCTTTCCGTTGGAGGTGTAGAAAAGCTGCCATTCGCTGTTGTCCTCGTCGTAGAACGCCGCGTATGCTGCCTTCGCGTTGTCGTCGGAGAACGCGGGGATAGACATTACATCATTCGTGCCGAACTTAGCTACCTTCTTGTCAGAGCCCTCGGAGGTGGTGTAGATGGTCATGCTGTCGGTAAAGGAGAAGTACAGGGTGTTGGAGTATCTGTGCATAGAGAGGTACTCAACGTCGTCTGCTATTCTCTGGCTGTCGTCCTTAGCTACGTTGTAGTAAACAAGGCTGGAAACGTCGCTTATCCAGTAAAGGTTGCCCTTTGCGGTTACTGCGAAATCCTCAACACCCTCGTCGATCTTCTCGGCACTGCCGGAGCTCTTGAGGTTCTTCTGCATGAGGTTGCCCTTGTCGTTTATGTAGTAGAAGAAGTTACCGTTGGGAGAGAACTCACCGTCAAAGTTAGAGATCTTGTCAATGGAGTAATCCTTTGCTACCGCGAAGATGGGGCACGCGCCTGCAAGCTCATTTCCAAGGCTTGCGAAGGAATACTTGAAGTAGGTGTTCTTGAAGGTCTCGAACATTGCAACGTTGCCCTCAATGGTGAAGGGCTTGTAAATACCCTCGATGGTGAACTTGGAGGGAGTTATCTCGTCGCCCATCTTCTTGAGGTTGAAGGCTGCAAGGTAGGTGTAGACCTTACCGTCGCCAGCGTTCGCGGTGTAAACGACCTCGTCACCGTCAATGTTTATGTCAACGATGGAGTTGAAATTATCAGCGATAAGGTACTTATCGTTGTTGTCGTTGAAGGGAACAACGTAGAGAGACTTGGTGATCCCATCTCTCGAAGCGGAGGCGTAAATGACCTTACCGTTGTTGGAAACTGCCTCGGGAGTCATATTCTTCTGGAATTTAACCTCGTCGTCACCGCTTTCCCATACGCAAAGGAAGGAGCGAAGCTCGTTTGCTTCATTAGCCTCGATCTTGTTGTAAACTACCGTGGTTCCGTCAGCGGAAAGGTGGAAGGAATTCTTGATAGCAGCGTATTCAAGAATGTTGTTGGCCTTGAGCATTCTCTCCTCACCGTGTCTTTCGGTGTAGAGGTAAATGCCGTTAGCTTCCTCGTAGTAAACTACCGCAGGCTCAAGATCAGCGGTTGCCAAAACCTCGGTAACGGGGCTGGTTGTGATCTCTACGGGATTCTTAGCGCCCTTAACGTAGGAAACGCTGTATCCCTCGCCGTCTATATTCTCAATTATGTAAGCAAATGAACGGTCAGCCGCAGGAATGACCTTGACCTCGTTTTCGTAAGAACCGACTACCTTGCCGTTTGCGACTACGTGATAGGTATCGTCCTCATCACTGTATGCAACGTACGCGTTGTTGGTGTAGGTAACGTCTCCGCCCGAGTTTGCCACAGCCGCAACGACTATAACAACGATAAGGGTGAGAAGCACAACGAGAGCGGCAGCGGCAATGATTATTGCCTTGGGGTTGAGCTTAAAGCCACCCTTTTTGCCGTTTGATGCGGGTCTCGTGCGGCGGGGAGCGCCACCCGTTGCACCCTGCGAGAACGAACCGAAATCATCGGTCTCGGACGCGCCTGCATCATAGGTGAATGCGGTGTTCTTCGGCTTTGCGAACCTTGCCTGTCCTGCGCCTTCAGCAGCGAAAGCGGGACGCATGTTGTTCTTTAAAAACATATTTGACCTCCATAGATATGCATTGATATCTTATTTTATACCATGATAAGATATTATACCATATATATATAATTAATTAAAGAATATTTTTTTAAAAAATTGTGAACTTACTATTAAGTGCATCTACATCTTGTGACAAAATGCGCCAAAAACGCAAAAACACCACAGTATTTAGGGTTTGGGGAGAATTGAAAATGAAAAATGAAAAATGAATAATGAAAAATGAATAATTTTGGTGGATTTTCGCCACGGCGAAAATCTTCATTGATTTTTCATTATTTATCAGCGAAGCGGCTTCAATAATTTTTCATTATTCATCAGCGAAGCGGCTTCAATAATTTTTCATTATTCATCAGCGAAGCGGCTTCAATAATTTTTCATTATTCATCAGCGAAGCGGCTTCATTATTCACTATTCATTATCAGTTTAAACTATACTCCCGTAGGCTTGTCATAAACCCTCTCGGACGGGCATATTATTCAACAGAACCTGTAATTGCGGAAAAACTGAGAAATGGGGGAGAGGTATGGCTACAAGAATATACGGGCGAAGCAGCGCGACGGCGACACTGCCCGACGTGCTTTTTAAAATTTTGCCGTCCGACATATATTCCGCGCTTCTCGCCTTTGTAAGCGGCGGTGCGGAGATAGAGGAGATAAGACTGCGCCGAGGACAGCTTTCAACTATTACCTCGGGAGGAGAAAACATACCCTTTGGGAGGTGTGTGCCCTCGGGGGAAATGGAAATGATATTTGAGAGCGTCTGCGGCGGCTCGGTGTATGCGCATGCCGACACGATACGAAAGGGGTACGTCACGATTGAGGGCGGTGTCCGCGTAGGTGTCGTGGGCAGAGCCGCGACGGACGGCGGGCGCGTCGTCGGCGTTTACGATATAAGCGCTCTTTCCTTTCGCTTGCCCCGTCGGATAGCGAGGGTGGGAGAGCCCGTATGCGAGCTGCTAAGGGAGCAGGAGGGAACGGGGGGAGTGCTTGTTTTCTCCCCGCCCGGGCATGGAAAGACTACCCTTTTGCGCTCGGTTATCGCCAAGATGGCGGGCGGTGAGTCGCCCTTGCGAGTGGTTGTTATCGACACGCGCGAGGAGCTTTGCGCTTTTCTTGGCTCGGAGGCGCTTTGCGTTGACGTGCTGACGGGATATCCGCGCCCACTCGGGATAGAAATTGCCGCGAGAAGCATGAACGCGCAGCTTGTGGTATGCGACGAGATAGGAGAGATGGATGAGGCTCGGGCGATAATTGCCGCGCAAAACTGCGGTGTGCCGCTGCTTGCCACCGCTCACGCCTCCGACGTGGTGGGGCTTTTGCGGAGAAGCGCTATTTTTGAGCTTCACAGAGCGGGCGTATTTGGCGCTTACGTTGGTATCAGGCGCGTGCGCGGCAGACGCGACTATGAGTATTCGGTCACCTATCGGGAGGAAGCTGATGAATTTTTTGAAGATATTAGGGGCGGCGCTTGTCGCGTGTAGCGGAGCTTTGCTGGCGCGCTCACTAAACGTCGGTGAGCGGCGCACTCTCGCACAGATCGAGGGAATACTTGCGTTTTTACGCTTCGTAAGGACGAATATCGAAGCATATTCAATGCCTCTCTCCGAGATACTTTTTCGGTGTCCGAAAAATATATACGAGTCGTGCGGATACTCACGAGAGGTGCCGCCGAGCACGGTCGGTGAGCTTTTGGGGAGCCTTACCGTGGCGGGCGGCTTTACGGCAGAGCGCCTCTCGGAATTTGCCGCTGAGGTCGGAAAGGGCTACCGAGACGAGCAGCTCGAGCTTCTTTCAAGAACGCTTGATGCGCTTGAGGAGCGGCGGCAAGCACTCTCGAGAGCCTTGCCCTCACGTACAAGGGTGAACGTCGCCGTGTGCCTTGGCGTATCGCTTTCGGCGGTCATTCTGCTTTTTTGAATTTTTTATTTGGCGCTTCTGGAAGCGGCACGGGAAAGGAAAAGCTTATGGACGTAAGTCTTATTCTGAAGATAGCGGGCGTTGGAGTGCTCGTTTCGGTGGTGGTCGCCATTCTCAATAAATCGGGGCGAGATGAGCAGGCGATGCTCATAACGGTTGCGGGGATATTGGTGGTGATGCTGATGCTTGTCGAGGAGATCGGAATGCTCTTTGAAAGCGTTCAGTCGGTGTTTGGCTTCTGATGGACGCGGAGCTTCTTAAAATTTGCGGCATTGCCTTGCTGTGCGCCTTTATCGGCGGCGCTCTCGGGCATACGCTCGGCGGCATGTCGCTCGCGGTGCGACTCGGCGGACTTGCGCTTATCTTCGGCGGAATTCTCGGATCGCTCGGAGAGGTGGTGAGCTATCTTTCGGACATGGGGCTTGACGAGCCCTCGCTTGAATATACGGCGCTTATGATGCGCGGACTTGCCATCGGCGTGCTTTGCCGAATATGTGCCGACGTGTGCCGCGATTGCGGCGAGCCCACGGTCGCCTCGGGGGTGGAAAGCGCGGGAAAGCTTGCTATTCTCGCTCTTGCTATGCCCGTGCTTGCCGACATAGTGGAGTGCGTGACGCGCCTTGTGGCAGAGCTGTGATGCGCCGTATGGTGTAACGCTAAGGCGTTACACAGTTATGATTGGCCTACGGGCAAACTATGAGTTATGAGATGCTTCGCATCGTTATGATGCGCCGATGGCGCAGCTTGAAGATAGAGGGCAATCATATCATAACTTTTGCGAAGCAAAATCATAACGCGCGAAAGCGCTTATAACTCTAAACTATGAATAAATAAAATCTCGTAGCC
>JAZOWN010000006.1:0-119764 GCA_045659245.1 Eubacteriales bacterium | reverse complement strand
CTTGGGTTGCGCAGTTACCACGTTTGTGGCGGTAGGGCGACTACCGCAAGTGGCGGATCATTCGACGAGCCTATAGGCTCAGCGTGTGGAATGCCCCAAGGGGGCTATCGCAAGCCACCAGCACGGCTGGTGGTCATGACTTGTTTACGACGTTAATGGGCATTCCCTCGCAGAATGCTTTTAGATTGTCCGCCACCTTACCGATAAGGCGAGTACGCGCTTCGAGCGACGCCCACGCAACGTGAGGAGTTATCATGCAGTTATCAATTTCCCAAAGAGGACAGTCAGTCGCCATCGGCTCGTAGGTAAGAACGTCGAGTGCCGCACCCGCGATAACACCATTTTTAAGTGCATCAGCAAGTGCAGGTTCGTCTATGACACCACCGCGTGCGGTGTTTATCAGAAAAGCAGTTTTCTTCATAAGTGACAGAGTTCTTGCATTAACCACCTTCGCCGTTTCGGCATTAAGTGGGCAGTGGAAGGTAAGAAAATCACTTCTTTTAAACAGCTCATCCTCGCTTACAAGCCGGACTCCATCAACATGCTTTGGTGTGCGTGTATAAGCAATTATCTCCATTCCGAGCGCAAGTCCAACGCGAGCGACAGAAATACCGATAGTTCCGAGTCCGTATATTCCAAGTGTTTTGCCCGCAAGCTCAGTTATTGGAAAGCCAAAGTACGAAAAGTGCTTTGATCTTTTCCAGTCGCCGTTTGCGACTGATGCCGCATACTTTGACGTACTGCTTGCAAGATCGAGAATAAACGACCACGTAACTTGCGTAACGGAGTCGGTAGAATATCCGGGCACGTTACATACGACAATTCCCTTTTCTCTCGCGTGATCTATATCAATATTGTTGTATCCCGTTGCAAAAACGCCTATAAACTTCAGCTTTGTTGCATCTATTATGCTCTTGTCGATAACGGATTTATTGCAAACCACCGCATCGGCATCCGACAGCACCTCTATTATACCCTCGGGGGGCAAGCAGTCATAATATTCTATCTCGCCAAATGCCTCAAGAGGGCTCATATCAAGGTCGCCCTTTGTAACGGTACAAGTATCAAGAATAACTGTTTTCATAGATTTCCTCAATTGTAACTTTTATTTGCTCCTACTGTCTTTTTTATCCGCCGTATGTCCCCAAGCATTTTGATTGCATCGCGCACGGGGCGGACAGACGACTCTCTGTGATTAACTATTCTTACGGGTATTTCCGCAATTTTAAATCCATGCCTCTGCGCCCTTATTATTGCCTCAAAATCAAAGGCAAAGCCGTCTACCGCGCACTCCGAAAACACCGTCTCTGCCGCTTTACGTGAGAACACCTTAAAGCCGCATTGGGAGTCGGAAAGCTTAAAGCCGCCCGCAAGGCACAATAGCTTTATGTACGCCTTTGACATGAGCTTTCGCTTAAGAGTATATCCGTCGTAGCCGTCCTTATCTAAATTTCTCGACCCGATGATAATATCCGACGCTCCCTTTTCAAATGCATCAACGGCACGGCAAATAACGTCCGTTCCGTACGCAAGATCTGCATCGGTAAATATTCTGACGTCACCGTCGCTCTCCAGCATTCCGTGACGAACGGCACAGCCCTTGCCGCGGTTCTCGCCATACCCTATCACATTTACGTTTTCGAGGGAGAGCGCTCTTACAGTATCCGCAGTACCGTCTCGCGAGCCGTCGTCAACAAACACGATCTCGTAATCGGAAAAGCTTTTATCCATAAAGGCGGACAGCGTTTTTGCGGTATCCGCTATTATTTTATTTTCATTGTACATCGGAATAATAACGCTGACCTTCATTTACCGTTCCTCATTTGTCACTTTCTGTAAACTGCAATAATTATATCTACGCCGGTAGTAAGTCGGTCGATTTCTTTCAGCTTTTCGGCATCTGACACCGAGGTTTTCCAATAGTACGGCGTCATGGCGAAAAGATTTAAGATCTTTTCATTTGAATCAAGAGTAACCGAATATTTTACACGTATATTTTCAACAAGAGTCATATCCGTCGGAAGATCCGCTCTGCCGTCGTTCACTCTTGCGTTTTCATAGATCGCCTCTTTGAGTCCGAGCAAATGCTCCTCCCCCGCATACGCGACCACAAGCACACCGTTATCTACAAGAACTCGCTTAAATTCATTCTCCGCACAAGGTGCAAAAATATTAGTAACTACGTCTGCCGTACCGTCAAAAACGGGGATCTCGAAAACGCTTGCAGTTGCATAGAAAGCGTTTTTATTCGCACATCTTTTAGCTCTTTTTGCTGCCGCATCGGCGGCAAATTTGGAAAGATCTATACCAAAGGTGGAAAAGCCCGCCTCGGCAAAAAAGGACGAATAATATCCATCTCCGCACCCTGCGTCGATAAGTATATTTTCTTTACTTGAATATTTTTCACAAATGCTTTTCAGCGCACTTGCCACAGGCTCGTAGTAGCCGCAGTCAAGAAACGCCGTTCGTGATCGCACCGCGCTTTTTGAGTCACCGCCGCCGCTTTGAGTCGGAGCACACAGATTAACGTATCCGCTTGCGGAAACATCATAGCAGTGTGTCCTTTTTCCCTCGCATACGATGCTCGTGCCCACGTCTCTATGTACGCGCATTTTCTCACCGCAAAGCGGACAGCGCAAAGCGCTTATGATTTTTTTATCATCTAAACCGTTCATTGTCATCATTCTTCCGCGTTGTCGTATTCTGCATCTAAAACCAAGGGGTAAGAGGAAAGCTCAAGCTCAAACCAAAACGTCGTTCCAATACCCTGAGCGCTCTCAACACCAAAGGACGCGCCGTGCGCCTCAAGTATTCCCTTGACTATCGAAAGACCAAGCCCCGTTCCTACCGCAGCGCGCTTATGGACCTTGTCCACGCGGTAATATCTTTCCCAGATCTGTGTTATTTCCTCGGCGGAAATTCCCTCTCCGGTATCGGCAACGCTTATGCGCACCTTACCCCCGAAAAGCTCCTGCGTTACGCGCACGTATTTGTCCTCGCCCGTATAATTTATCGCATTATTGATAAGGTTGTAGATCACCTGCAAGATCATTCCGCGATCGGCATTTACAAGCGCATCCTCGTTCGCTGTAAACTCTATCTTATAGCCACCCTGCATTATAAGCTTTTCATATCTTTCAAGCGTTTCACTTACCGTCTGTGTAATGCTGAATTCCTCAAGCTGAAGTGTTCGCGCGCCTGCCTGTATCTTGGAAAGATCAAGCATGTCATTTACAAGATTGGAAAGTCTTTCGCTCTCGTCTATGATAGCCTGCGCGTTTTCGGGAGTATTCTCCCCGGGAATATCGCGCATTATCTCACTGTATCCTTTTATCATGGTAAGCGGAGTGCGCAGATCGTGAGAAACGTTCGATATAAGCTCCTTTTGCAAATTATCCGTCCTTGCAAGCTCACGCGAAGCGTAATTAAGGCTTTCGGCAAGCTCCTCGATCTCACTGTATCCTTTACCCGAGAAATCTGCATCGTAGCTTCCGCGAGCGAGCTTTTTTGCCGCCTTATTCATGTTTACTATGGGCTTAGTTATCATTCTGGACATAATAACTACCAACCCTATCGCCATTATCATCATGACCGTTCCTATGACGACAAACTGCCGCTTCATCATAGCAACCGTCGTATTAAGCGGAGTAAGTACGGAATACTGAAGTATCATGTACTCCCGTCCATCAACGATTACAGTCTTTGCGTATATCGTTCCGATAGTTCCATTATGGCTTGTGATCTTGGGAAAAGAATCCTTATCTCCAAAATTGTCCTCAAGCACCTTGATCTCAAACGGAGAGTCATCCTCCTCGACAGGTATGGTCGCAATATACGTTCCGCCGTTTGCCTTCGCCTGAGAATACATGATCTCCATCTTTTGCTTTACAAAAGAAAGCTCAGATCCACCCGCGCTGTCGGTCTCTATAAGTATCTCACCCTTATCTCCCCCCACACGAAGCAGCCAAATGTTGAAAAAGTACTTTCCCGAATTATCAATTATTTGCCTCTTTGCCGCTTCCTCGCTGTCAAGCTTTTCTATTATGCTTTCAGCTGATTGGTCAAGATCGGCAAACATAGTGCTCTGATAAAAAATGTTGAGCATGGCGACCTGAAAAAAGCCTATACAGTGCAACGCGCAAACTATAAATATAGCAACGATTGCAAAAAGCTTCCACTTTATTCCTATTTTGTACTTTTTACAGGTGTTTTTCACGTTTTTTCCTCACAAATTTTATCCCTCGAAGCGGTATCCCACTCCGCGAAGCGTTACTATCATTCGCGCGTAGCGTCCAAGACTCTTTCGAAGAAGCTTTATATGGGTATCAAGCGTTCTTACGTCGCCGAAGAAATCGTATCCCCACACGTCGCTTATAAGCTTTTCTCTTGACAGCGCAATATTTCTGTTTTCAAGCATATAAAAGAACAGATCGTATTCCTTAGGTGACATCTCTATCCGAGCATCGTCAATATAAACTATTCTCGCGGTTACGTCTGCGCGCAATCCGCCGCCGTCAAGAGAAACCACGACGTTTTCCTTCTTTGCCTGCTCTTTTCCCTTGTTGGTGACTCGCTTCATAATAGCCTCGACGCGAAGCATAAGCTCCTTCGGGGAGAACGGCTTTACTACGTAATCGTCAATACCAAGCTCAAATCCGTTAATTTTGTCGTATTCCTCACCGCGCGCCGAAAGCATGATTATCGGAATATTCGTCACCTTTCTTATCTCGCGACAGGCAGAAAAGCCGTCAAGCTCGGGCATCATAATATCCATAATTACAATGTCGAAGTTCGCATTTCTACATAGCCGAACTGCTTCCATACCGTCAGCCGCCTCGGTTACGGTATGCCCCTCAAATTCCGCGTATTTTTTTATTATCGAGCGAATTCTCACCTCATCGTCAACAACGAGTATATGATACATAAGGCATTCCCCTTTAGTGCTTTGAAGTATTTTCCGTAGTTTTTACTGTTATATCTACCATTTTTCCGTTTGCTCTCTCTACACGAACTACAACGTTTGAGTCGATCGTAAGAGAGCGTATAGCATTATTATAGTCGCTAATAGAGGTGATATCTTTGTTGCCTATTTTTCGGATACAGTCCCCCTTCTCGAACTGTGTGTTGCCGGGATCAGTAACTATAACTCCCGTGACACTACCTCCTCCGAAAATAGGCAGGCGACTATATTCCCAAGTACCGTACTCAACGGCAATACCGAGAGTAGGTCTGCCCGAAACGTATCCGTTGTCAAGAATGCTTTTTACCGTTTCCGCAACGTTATTTGCGGGTATAGCGAAGCCAAGACCCTCTATTCCCGTGCTTGATTGCTTTGCGTTGACTATACCGACAAGCTCGCCTGCCATGTTGAAAAGACCGCCGCCCGAGTTTCCGGGATTTATTGCGGCATTGGTCTGAAGAAGAACCATGGCATTGTCCTCAATGACTATCTCACGGTCAAGCGCGCTTATAATTCCGTTTGTAACAGTTCCGCCAAGCTCGCCGAGGGGATTACCGATAGCAACTACCTCCTCGCCCACGATAAGCTTATCGCTGTCACTTACAAACACTGCCTTTTTAAGCTGGTGGTCTCTCGCCTCAATACGGATAACTGCGATGTCACCCGCAGAATCACCCGCCATATATTCGGCATTATATTCCTTGTAGCTATCACCGTTCTTTACGCGAACAGTTATTTTGTTAGCACCTGAAATAACGTGATAGTTCGTCACGATATAGCCGTAGCTTCCGTTCTGATCAAAAATAACTCCGCTTCCCGCTCCGCTCGTTACGTACTGCCCGTAAAAGAGGTTGGTTTGGAGCTGAGAGGTGGTGATCTCTACGACGCTCTCGCCGACAAGAGCGGCAACCTGAGCCACAGTAAGATCCGAATATCCCGTGTTACCGGGAAGCTCGCTAACGGTTATATCTCTGTCGCTTCGGATAATGTTGATAGCCGCTTCCTCTTGCTCTCCTCCAATTACGGAAAGACCGAATACAGTTCCGCCGCCGGCGAGTGCGCCCGCAAAGGCGCCGAGAGTTACGGATATTAAAATGGAGATCAAGCAGGAGATGACGATAGCCATAATGCCAAAGGTCTTCTTCTCCTTTTTGGGAGCGCTTGATGCGCCTGCGTTTTGTCTATCCGCACCAGATTGTATAACAGTAAAATTAGGCACGTAGCTTGGGGGCGTATAGTTAGCGGAATATCTGCTTTGTCCCGATGAGTATGCACCCGTCTCGCTTGTGTCCTTGCCGTTTTCGTTTGCGATGAAGTTATTATTTTCAAAGTCGTTATTATTCATAATTTTTCTCCTTTTCAGAATGTAAGGATATACTACTAACATTATAAATTGATAATGTGACGGTTTTTTGAAGAAATTTGTAATACTTATTGAATTAAAGTAAAATTATCTTCTTAAATAAATAAAAACGCATAAAAAACTTGTTTTACAGACAAGAATGTGGTAAAATATTTATGTAGGACAGTTTTTCCTATCAGTGAGGTGTTTTATGCAAAACAGATCTTATGACAAAGAGACGCTTCAAGCAAATGAAATGCGCATAAAGAAGCTATCTGCCGAGAACTCGCGACTAAGGCGGGAAAATGAAGATTTAAAAAAGGAGCTTGACGGCCTTTACGGCAAATCGAAGCACAAAAGGCACTCGGATAAATACAAGCAGTCCTTAGACGCACGCTCCCACGTTGAGTATACCTTTTCAAAGAAAAGCTATATATCCTATCTCTATGCCCACCTGAGCCACACCTCGTTTTTTAATATTTACCGACGGATAGTACGCTTTGTCCGCAGATATTCTCTCATAACCACAACGCTTAAAATCGCATCAGTTATATTTCTGACGTTTGAGACTGCTGCACTTTTCGTCATTTCCTCGTCTGCACTTTTCGTGCTTATCGCGTTGACGCTCATCTCCTCACAGATCGTGGGACTGTTCACCGTATTTATAAGGCACGAGCATCTGAGACACTGTAAAGCATTCCTCACTGGCAAAAACGTAACGGTATTTTTCCCTCCCAAGTCGGCATTTGAAAGATCTAACTTTTTCAAGGGGTACGTAAATGAATGCGCCTCCAAAAAAAACGAAGCTGTAATTATAGTCTCACCGTTTATATTCAACGGAATAGGTCCGAGCGGTACGAAAAAGCGCTTTGGAATTTGCAGATATGACGAGGAAAACGTACTTATAGTCAGAAGAAGCTTTTATTTCCTTTTGAAGAAGCACGTCGTTGACAATGTGTGTGCATCGGCAACTGAAATATACTGATCTTACTGAAAGGCTAAACGTATGATAAATTTTATTTTCGGAAACCACGGAAGTGGTAAGACCTCTAAAATATTGGACATGCTAAAAGAGGACGCGCTTGCGGGCAGAACCTCTCTTTTGATAGTGCCCGAGCAGGAAGCCGTTCAGGCTGAAAGACTCACGCTGGAAGCGCTGCCATCAAATGCACAGCTCTCCTTGGAGGTCCTTAACTTTTCAAGACTTTATAACAGAGTTTGCCGCGAGTACGGCGGACTTTGCTATTCCTATATAACGACCCCGATGAAGCATATCACCATGTGGAAGGCTCTGCGCGAGACGGCACCGCTTCTGACAAAATACTCAAGCAACGCTGAAAACGACTCCGCATTCGTTGGAACTATGCTCTCGGCGGTATTGCAGCTCAAATCAAGCGGCATTTCGGTAGAGGAGCTTGAAAATGCAGCAAACGAGTGCTCGGGATCGGACTCCGAGCTTTCGGCAAGACTTATGGATATTTCGCGAATATGGGGTACGTACGATCTTTTTGTCAACGAGGTATACAGCGACTCAGCAGACGACCTTTCAAGACTTTGCGAAATACTTGACGAGCATGATTTCTTCAAGGACAAAAACGTATACATAGATTCTTTTTCTTCGTTTACCGCAATCGAGCACCGCGTGATAGAAAAGATCTTCGCGAGTGCAAAAAACACTACCGTAACTATATGTCTGCCCTCCCCGCAGTATAGTGATATAAGCACCGAAAGCATTGAAAAATCCCTGAAAGTCCTCAAAAAGAACGCAAACAAATGGGGCGGTCACTCAGACGTGATTCTTTCGTGCAATACGAGAAGCACTCACGAGGCATTGTTTTATCTTTCAAACAATCTTTGGAGGATCGACACCGCAAGCGAGAATTCCCCAGCCCCCGCGGCTGACGGTCATATCGTAGCGGAGATCTGTGCCCCGCCCTATGCCGAGGCCGAGGCGGTCGCATCGCATATTTTAGAGCTTACACAAAGCGGCGCACGTTACCGCGACATCGTTATTATTGCACGCGATGCCGAAAAATACCGAGGTATACTTGAGCCTGCGCTGATGAATGCAGGTATTAATTTCTTCTTTTCTCAAAAGACCGATCTGTGCGCTCTCGCACCCGTAAAATTTATTATGACCGCGATCAGGATAAAGCAGTACGGCTTTAGAAAGAACGACGTTATTTCACACATAAAAACGGGAATGTGTAGCTTTACGCTACGCGAATCGGACATTTTCGAGGAATATGTAAACACTTGGAATATCTCAGGATCACGCTACACGCAGGGCGAGTGGACGATGAATCCCGATGGTTTTTCCGCGCGAATCTCAGAGCGAGGCAAGGCAATACTTACGACGGCAAATGATGTAAGGGAGCGTCTTTGCGAGCCTTTACAAAACTTTTTTTCCGAGCTTGATATGGCAAAAAGCATGGCGGATATTTGCCGAGCTATATACAGATACACAGAAAAAGCCTCATTGCGTGAAAAGTGCAACGCGTTAGCAGAGCGCGAGCTTTCCTTTGGAAACAAAAAGGCGGCATCGGAGCTGCTCGGTGTATATGACGTAATTCTCAAAACTCTTGCCGACATCGGAGAGGCGCTCTCCGACGTTGCAGCGTCGGTAGACGACTTTTATTCAATACTTAAAATTGCTTTTGAACAGACGGAGATCGGAACTATTCCCACGTCGATCGACGAGGTTACAGTAGGCTCTGCCTCAATGCTTCGCTCGTCCTATCCCAAGTACGTTTTCGTAATTGGGCTTTGCGAGGGCGAATTTCCAAAAGTCGTTGACACAAGGGGACTTTTTGGCGCATCCGACTTAACAACGCTTGAGGAGCTTGGTATCGAGCTTGGAGACAGCGCGGACATTCGTTCGTCAAACGAGCTTTTGTTTGTAAAGAATGCCTTTGCCGCTCCCTCGGAGCGACTTTACGTTCTTTATCACACATCAGATCTTCAAGGAAGCAAGAAAACACCGTCGCTCCCCTTCAACCGAATTTTTGCAATGTTTTCCGACGTACCTAAGCACAAGTTCGACGGAAGCGATCTTTCTTATCTTGCCGGAACTCCCACAAGCGCGGCAGCGCATCTTCGAAATATAATTAACGAGGCGGACAGAGGCGCGGCCACCTTGGCTGTTTCCGAGCATTTGCCTCTTGTCGCGGCTCTTTCGTGCTCATCTGTAAGCACAGACGAGTGCAGAATAGACAAAGACACCGTTAAAGAGCTTATTGGCGATAAAATATACGTTTCGCCGTCAAGCCTTGAGAGGTACGTAAGCTGTCCGTTCAGCTACTACGCAAGCTACGTGCTCGCGCTTCGCGAGCCGAAGCTCGGTCGCTTTGCCGCAAATCACGTTGGGGATTTCGTTCACTTCGTTATGGAGCATCTCGTCAAGTTTATGCTTCCTACGGACGTAAGTGCACCACTGCCGACGCACGATGAGATACTGCAAAAAATGCAAGAGACCGTGGACGAGTACATACGTATCCTCGATCCCGACGGCGTACTCAAAAGCAAGCGTATGGAGCATCTCTACAAAAAGCTTTACAGGCTTTCGCTGCTCATAATAGAAACTATCGCAAAGGAGTTTTCAGACTCCGATTTTCGCCCTGCGTTCTTTGAGCTTAAGATAGACGGCAAGGACGGTCGTCCCGAGCCCTTACAGCTTACGCTCGAAAACAACGCTCGCCTCGTTCTTCGCGGTTATATCGACCGCGTGGATATCTGGAGAGACGGCGAGGACGTATTCGTACGTATCCTTGACTACAAAACGGGTAGCAAGCAGTTTAATCTTTCTGAGCTGAGTTATGGAATAAACATACAGATGCTTCTTTATTTAATGAGTATTTGCGCAAATCCAGGTGCTCATTTCCGTGAGGTCTCAGGGCTTGACAGCGACAGCCATCCGATTCCTGCGGGAATAGTATATTTATCCTCGGCTATGTCTAAATCTCAGCTTTCGGGCTTTGACGTATCGGACGAAGAAATACTTGAGGTTGCAGAGAGCAAGATCAACCGAAGCGGACTTATTCTTAATGACGAAAGACTGATACACGCTATAAGCCATTCCCACTCCAAAGATATTCTTTTGGGCGTTACCGAAAAGAACGGAGTATTTTCAGGCAAGGCTCTCGTCGATATAGGCCAGCTCGGCGGTATTTTCGACGACCTTAAGCAAACGCTTGTCAACATAGGAAACAACATATATTCGGGTATTGCGGACTGCTCACCTATGAACGAGCTCGGACAAGACCCCTGCCACTACTGCACTGCAAAGCAAATTTGCAGAAAAAATATTTTTGAAACAAGGAGGTTTTAATGGCTACGACATGGACAGCGGCGCAAAGCGCGGCTATAAATACGAAAAATAAAACCCTCCTTTTGAGTGCGGCGGCAGGCTCGGGAAAAACCACTACGCTTACCCAACGAATTATCAGCGCAATAACAGACCCCGACTCGCCCGCTGACATTTCAAAAATGCTTATCGTAACCTTTACGCGCGCATCTGCCGCCGATCTTAAAGCAAAGATATTCAACGCGGTATCCAAGGAGCTTGCGAAAGATCCCAAAAACAAGCATCTTTCAAAGCAGCTTATAAAGCTTGTCAGCGCGCAAATATCGACTATCGACTCCTTTTATCTTAATGCGGTAAGACAAAACTTTTCCGTGCTTGATATTTCATCGTCCTTTCGCATAGCGGACAGCTCGGAAACCAATCTTCTTGCAAGATCCATAATCAAGGATGTTATCGAAGACTTCCACAACGCAAACTTAGATTTTTCTTCGCTGTGCGAATGCTTTGAAACTGTGCGCGACACCGAGGGCGTTATGGAGGACGTGCTTTTAGATCTTTACCTTTCCTGTATGAGAACACCCGAGGGCGTTGATTACCTAATGCGGGTGTCCGACGAGGCGTTTGCCGGCATAATCACGGACTTTCTTGATTCCTCTTACGGAACGATCATTCGCGATCATACTGTCTCGGTCGTAGAGGGATATCTCGAGAGCTACGACTATGTTCTGGAGAAAATGTCGCTCGATGAAAAACTTTTTGCCTCGTACTACGACGCCATGAACAGCGACAGAGTCCTCTTGATCGATCTTCTCGATCTTCTAAGTAAGGAGAAAGAGACTCACGAATATACGGCGGTGGCAGATGCAATAAATTACTATGAGTTTCCCGCCATGAAGCCGTTTTCTTCAAAATTCGCATCACCACTTAGTGTCTTTTCAAGGGCATTGCGTGACTCCTTCAAAGCCGATCTTAACACCTTGCGAGAGGAATATTACAGTTATTCAAAGAACGACTTATCTCGATTTTTCGCTCTAACCTCAGAAAAACTTGATTTGCTTTGGCATGTGCTCTCGAATTTTGAAATCCGCTACAATGAGGAAAAGGCTCGCCGTAACATACTTGAGCTTACCGACGTTAAGCGCTTAGCATTCAAGCTTTTCGTAAGCGCGGACGGCACTCCGACCGAGCTTGCGCGTAAAACGGCAGAGCAGTTCACGGACATATATATCGACGAGTATCAGGACGTTGATCCCGTACAGGACCTTATATTCCGCTGTATTTCAAAGCCTGACAACCGTATTATGGTCGGCGATATAAAGCAGAGTATTTATAGCTTCCGCGGTGCGAAGCCCCAGCTTTTTGCGGATTACCGCGCACTTTTCCCGTTACACGGCTCGAATGAGGCTAACGACACAACGTACGAAAGCATATTTATGTCAGAAAATTTCCGCTGTTCAAAGCCCGTCATCGACTTTACGAATGCCGTTTGCGCTCCGATATTCACCGCCTGCAAGGACAGTATCGGCTACACTGCGGACGACGACCTCGTATATTCCAAGGGCACAGCGGAGGATGCCGAAAAGAGTCTGCCTATAAGTGTGTCAATTTTTGCGAAGACCTCAAAAAAGCTTATTTCGGACGACGTTGACGTAAGCGCACTTCTCTCCCCTGCGGAGGCAGAAGCAAGATTTGTTGCCAAGAGCATCTATGACCTTTTACGCAACGGCAAAAAGGAAAATGGCGAGCGGATTCGCCCGTGTGACGTTGCGGTGCTTTTCAGAAACAAAAGCACGGCAAGCCGAATCGCCGATGCTTTAACAGAGCTTGGCATAAAATCCAACAACACCGACGCATCAAAGTATTTTCAAAACCCCGACGTGGTAATGATGCTGTGCATACTGAATGCGGTTGACAATCCGCAACGAGATATAGAGCTTGCGGGCGCGTTAAAGTCTCCTATATTCAATTTCTCAATGGAAGACCTTTTGCTTATAAGCAAAACAGGAAGCGCCACGGACTCGCTTTACGATAAGCTGTGCATCTACTGCGAGCAGGACTCGCCCCTCGGTCAAAAGTGCAGAGATTTTAATTCTACTCTCGAAAAATGGAGAACCATCTCGGTATCAATGCCCATAGACAGATTACTGACTCACATTTTTGCCTCCGAGCGATTTGTCTCATCGGGTCTTATGTGTGAAAAGGGTGCGTCCAGAGAGGGCGGAAATCTGCAAAGACTTTACGACTACGCACGCACGTTTGAGGCAGGCTCATTCAAGGGACTTTACAACTTTATCGAGTTTATAAACTCGATTATCGAAAACGGAGAAATGATGAACGTATCGGACGAGGGCGGTGACGAGGACTCCGTAACCCTAACCACGATACATAAATCAAAAGGTCTTGAATTCCCTGTTTGCTTCGTTTGCAACTGTGCCTCGGCATTTAATACGGGTAGCAGCAATCCTCATCTTACGTTTGAATACGGTATAGGCGTTGCCATGACTCTTTCCGATAATACAGGATTTGCGTACTACTCCTCTCCGCTCAAAAAGGCTCTTGATCTGAACGCAAAAATCAGGGGTATTGAGGAAGAAATGCGAGTTCTTTACGTTGCGCTGACGCGCGCTAAGGAACGTCTTTATATCACGGGAAGCTATTCAAGATCGGTGATGACTGGAATAATTGAACGTAAGAAATTCCTTGAAATCTTCAACTGCCCGCACAGCATTCTTTCCGCACAGTCGTATATGGATTGGATTCTTCCAAGACTTTCAGAATGCGACTCCTTTGCCGAGTTCGGAAGATATACTACCGACAGTCTTCCGTCATTTGAAGTATCCTCGGATATTAATGTTCTCGACGTCAATAAAGATGCTATCAACGTTGAGCTTTATCAAAAATTGCAAAAGCAATTTGCATTTGAATACCCCTACCCCGACCTGCAAAAAATTCCTGCAAAGCTTTCTGTATCAAAGCTTTCTCCCGACGTGCTCGATTTGAGTGACACTTCGCTCTCTCTCTTTGACAGAGCCGTAGAGCCGACAGTTCCCGACTTCTTCCTATCAACCAAAAGAAAGGCAAGCGCCGCCGAGCGAGGAACGGCAACTCACCTGTTTTTGCAGTTCTGCGACTTTAACCTTCTCTATAGCAAGGGAGTCCCAGAGAGCATCTCGATGCTAACAGAAAAGCGCTTTATTCCAAAGAATGTTGCAGACTCCGTCTTTTTAGAGGACATTGAGGCACTTAGGCAGAGTGACTTTTTAAAGGAACTGCTCAACGCCAAGCGCATAATTCGTGAGCAACGCTTCAGTGCGCTTTTGCCTACCGCCGCGTTTACACGCGAGCCTGATTTCAGAGAAAACGTAAAGAATGAAACAATAGCCGTGCAAGGTGTTATCGATATAATAGTTATCGACGAGAACGGCGACGTATCTCTTTACGACTACAAGACTGACCGTCTTTCAAAGGAAGAGCTTTCCGACGAAATGCTTGCCGCAAAGAAGCTTTGCGAGCGACATGCCATGCAGCTGTCCTACTACGCAAAAGCGGTAGAAAATATGTTCGGCAAGCCTCCGAAGCGAGTTGCTATTTACTCAACACACGCGGCAAAGCTATTTGACGTTGAGCCTTGCTCACTTATAATTCCGCCCGACATTCTTTGACATTCCCAAATACTATTGAATATACTTTTACAGAGAGGTTAATTCCTCAAAAAACTGTAAAGGAGCATAATATGCCTACAATAGAAAATTTCGCAACAGTCAGCTACACGTCGGGCGGCGTTGCGGCAACAAAAAACTCAAACCTTGCCGAGATAGAATTGGAGTCTTCAATCGAATTTTCCAAAATGACTCTCGGTACAACTTATACCGCAGGTACACCTATAACCTACGTTCTTTCCATAACCAACAACTCTACTGCCACCGTATCCGGAATAACGCTTACGGATAACCTCGGAACGTTTACCGAAAACGGGACAGAGTTTACTCCCCTTACCTTTTCCGCGCCTGCTCTGCTTCTCATAAACGGTCAGGACGCTTCTGCCACCTTGACTCCGGACACGTCAACTCCCGGTACTCTTGTATTCACATTCCCCTCGCTCGCTCCGGGTGAGACCGCAAACATCGTTTACAATGCCGTTCCCAACAGCTTTGCGCCCTTGGACGAAAACGCAACCATAACCAATACCGCTACGCTTGAAAGCAATTCCGACTGTGCAAGCGGCGAGGCAAGCGCAACAGTTACTGTAAACGCGGCTGCCGACATTGAGGTCGTTAAGTCCATGTCACCTAATCCCGTCGTATGCGGAGATACAGTAACCTACACGATAAGAATATACAATTACGGCAATCTTGACGCAGAGAACGTAGTTCTCACAGACACGTTTAACCCAGCGCCCACCAACATTACCGTTTCGAGAAACGGTGTTCTCCTCGATGCAGATGACTACACTTATGTGAATGGCACTCTTACAGTTCCCGTTGCGGCAACAGAGGGTGATACGGTTCCCGCGGCAACCTTCGTGCGCAACCCCGAAACGGGCGAAGTTACGGTAATACCCGGACTTGTAGAATACGTTATAACAGGCACTATCTAACCAAACGATAAAACCGCTTTGCCAATGGCAAAGCGGTTTTATCGTTTATTATTTTACATTAAGAATTTGAATTCTTATAATTCTCAACTATCTTGGACGCGATATTGTTAGGAACTGTATCGTAGCCGTTTACCGCATACTCAAAGCTTCCTCTGCCCTGCGTCATAGCGCGAAGCGCGATAGGATAGTCAACAAGCTCGGACTTGGGTGCAATAGCGTGAACTACCGTATATCCCTTCTTGTTTTCAGCGGGATCCATTCCCATTACTGCTCCGCGGCGCTTGTTGAGATCTCCCATAACGTCGCCCACGATAGAATCGGGTACGGTTATATCCAAGTCACCTACCGGCTCAAGAAGCACGGGAGCTGCCTGCTCAAGGCACTTCTTATATGCAATATTTGCAGCAGTCTTAAAGGAGATTTCATCCGAGTCAACATCGTGGTAAGAGCCGTCGTAAAGGTCAGCTGCAAGTCCTACGAGCGGGAAGCCTGCGACTCCCTTGGTCATGGAATCGAGAAGTCCCTTTTCAACTGCGGGATAGAAGTTCTTCGGTACGGTTCCGCCGACAACGGATACCGTAAACGTCAAGCCGTCCTCCTCTGCGGGAGCAAAGCGGATCTTAACGTGTCCGTACTGACCGGAGCCTCCGTTCTGCTTCTTGTGCTTTCCTTCAACGTCAACTCTCTTGGTTATCTTCTCGCGATAAGCGATCTTGGGATCGCTGAAATCAACGCTTACACCAAATCTGTTCTTAAGCTTTGCGCAAAGCACTGCGAGGTGCATCTCACCAAGTCCAGATACGAGCATCTGCTTAGTTTCAGCATTGTTCTCATACTTAATAGTCAAATCCTCTTCTATCATCTTAACGATACTCTGAGAAATCTTGCCCTCGTCCTTTGCGGATACGGGGATCATAGCCTTCGTATAGTAAGAGGTGGGATATGTAATGGGAGAATACTTGATCTCCTTATTCCATGTCAAGGTATCGTTGGTGTTTGTACCCGAAAGCTTTGCTACCATTCCGATGTCACCGCATGCAAGCTCGTCTACCTCGGTCTGCTTCTTGCCGTTCATTACGTAGATATGAGCAAGCTTTTCGTTGTTACCCGTAGTATTATTCTTCATAACGAGGTCGCGCTTAACGTTACCGTTCATTACCTTAAAATAGGACATCTTTCCTACGAACGGGTCAGCAACAGTCTTGAATACGAAAATTGCAGGCTCGCCCTCGGGAACTATCTCAAGCTCGGAGCCGTCGAAGAGCTTCTCGCTCTTCTTTGCGGTATGACGCGGGAAGGACTCGTTGATCTTATCAAGCATCGTCCAAACACCCCAAAGCTTGGTTGCAGCGCCACAGAATACGGGAACTATTTCACCGTGAATTATACCCTCGTGAACTGCGTTGATAGCTTCCATGTGGGTTATCTCTTCACCCTCGAAATACTTCATCATAAGCTCCTCGTCAGAGCTTGCAACCGCTTCCATAAGCATATCGCGGTACTTTGCAACCGCTTCTTTGGTTTCCTCGGGAATTATTTCAACGCTATGGCGACCGTTATCGTCGAATACGTGTGCTGTTTCGTCTATAAGGTCGATACAGCCCTTAACAACGCCGTCCTTGACCATAGGAATGGTAAGAGGACAGATGTGCTTTCCAAAGGTCATATGGAGATCGTCAAGCACGCGGGCAAAGCGCGCATCGTTATCGTCAAACTTATTTATAAAGAAAGCTCTGGGAAGTCCTGCGGTATTGGCATAATCCCAAGCAAGCTCCGTACCGATCTCTATTCCCGCCTTACCGTCAACGAGAATTATTGCACTGTCTGCAACGCGAAGCGCCTGAGATGCCTCGCCCACAAAGTCAAGGTAACCGGGGGTATCGATAAGATTGATCTTACAATCCTTCCACGTTATATTCATGAGAGACGCCGAAAGAGAAAATCCACGCTTGATCTCTTCGGAATCGTAGTCAGATACGGTATTACCATCGCTTATCTTTCCGAGTCGGTCAGATGCTCCCGTTATATATATCATTGCCTCGGCAAGAGAAGTCTTTCCGCTTCCCCCGTGTCCGAGCAACGCGATATTTCTGATTTTTTTGGTTTCTACTGCTGCCATTGGCTTTTCCTCCTTTTCCGCTCTTGCGGAATAAAAAATTATATTTACGAGTATCAAAAAAGGGATACCACTATGATTATACAGTATTTTGGGATTTTTTTCAAGTGCTTTTCTTGTATTTTTTCAATGGCAGGTGTAGAAATCATTTTTGTTTTTTTGTCTATTTTGCACATATTACGACAAAAAACAAAAAGATCGCAAGCCGTCCACATGCCTGCGATCTCTTTATATCATTTACAGGGCAGGCGGTGAGCACACCGCCTGTCCCTAATAATCACAATTTAATATGATCAGTTGTTGGCGTTCTTCATTTCTTCGAAGCACGCGCTGCAATATACGGGTCTGTCGTTAGAAGGCTGGAAGATAACCTTTGCTTCTCCACCGCACTTTGCGCAAACAGTGGTGAAGTACTCACGGGGAGCTCTTCCCGCGTTTTTCTTTGCATCGCGGCAAGCCTTGCAGCTCTTAGGCTTGTTCATAAAGCCCTTTTCCTTGTAGAACTTCTGCTCACCTGCGGTGAATACGAATTCGTTTCCGCACTCCTTGCAAACAAGAGTTTCGTCAACAAACTCCTCTTCAGTCTCCATACCGACTTTTACTTCTTCGTTCATGGTTTTACCTCGCTTTGTAGTTATGAAATGTTTTGCCCTTTTCCGTCAGTTATGGACGATTCTGCGGAGAGCTATATCTGATTCGGTTTCCCGTATCATTCAAAGATTATTAGAAGATTATTAGAAGATTATTGAAGCGAAGCTCTCAGCTTCCTTCTTATTCTGTATATGGCGTTATTTACAGACTTGCTGCTTTTCCCAACGGAAAGGCTTATTTCGCTTGCAGTTTTACCGGACATATAAAGACACCATATACGGTATTCAAGGTCTGAAAGGCTTCCCCTTATAAGCGAATCGAGGGCTCTCAAGCTTTCCTGCTCCATAACGATAGCCGACGGATCCTGCTCCGAGTCGCCGAAAAGCTCACCCAGATCATTTTCCGAGAGGCTTTCACCTCTGCGCCGCATAAGCAGTCTTTTTTGAGAAATAAGCGCATTGGTTATGCATATTTTAGCATACAATCCAAACTCGACCTCATGCTGCTCTACGTCGTAGGTCAAAATGGAATTATAAAAAACCATCGTTGCCTCTTGACGCAAGTCCTCCGAATAAAGCCCGTAGAACTCATCGCCACGCGACCTAAGTAAGGAGCCTTCAATAAGCGGAGTGTACCTTGAAAGAAGCTCCGAAAACGCCACGTCATCGCCTTTTCTCACACGGAAAATAAGCTCTTGTATTTCTTTATTCTTGGCAATATCGCTCATGCTTCCTCCGTAGGATCTGGGATATGTAAAATTATCCACATGTACTATTATATCATTATTTTACATAATGTCAAGGGTATTTTTAAAAAATCTTTTGTAAAAATATGACTAAAAACGCGAGCGTTAGTAAAAATTTACATAAACGCTCGCGCTTTTTTGTCCATTATAAACACACATTTAGGAAATCATTTTTGGTGAAATTAGTTAAATATATAATTCACATTACCAGAAAGAAGCGCCAACACCCCTCTGTAAAGCGCTTCGGGGCGCTCGTAGAAGTTCTCCTTCATGCGCTTTGCCCTATCCAACGAGTCGACTATTATCGTTTGCGAGAACATGCACTCTCCGCCCTCGGTAAAGCTCGTTTCAATGCGGTACTTCTTATCGTCGGTTTCGGTAATATCGAATTTTACAACCACTCCGCGCTTTTTAAAATCAATATAGCGGAGAGCCGCGGCAAGAGATTTGTCGAGAATACTTGAGAGTATATCGCTTTTAAGCTCGTTTGCGACAATAGCTCCGTTGGGAGTCACTCTGTATTTCTCTTCTCCGTCCTCTTCTACCTTTTCGATAAGTCCCGAATCAAGCAGCGAATTAAATGCGACCGCAAAATCGAGATACATTACGTAGTCCGTTTGCATTACTATATCGTTTATTGTAACGAAATCAACTGGATAATTTATATTTTGCAAAAGATACAGGACAAATATTTTTACGTTATTAATGCTTCCTATAGCAGAACTCATGGTTGCCTCCTCGGTAAAACGCGCTTTTGAGGTCAATTTTTACCTCTTGATAATTATTTTACCATATTTTTTATTTTTTTTCAATATTTATTTGCAATTTCCGAAAAAATGTGGTATCATATATGTATTACACATTTGAAAGGCTGAAAAAACATGGTAAACATTGCTTTACTCGGCTTCGGCGTCGTCGGAAGCGGCACTGCCGAGGTACTTACTGAAAACAAAAAAATTATCGAGGAGCGCCTCGGTCGTGAATATAACCTCAAATATATTCTTGATCTGCGTGAGTT
This sequence comes from Eubacteriales bacterium, assembly GCA_045659245.1. GTDB lineage: Bacteria > Bacillota > Clostridia > Oscillospirales > CAG-272 > HGM12713. The sequence goes on along the minus strand of JAZOWN010000006.1, from coordinate 100,092 downwards.
TCCCGATAGTCCCTTTGGTGACCGTGTCGTTCACGATTTTAATACCATACTTAACGATCCCGAGGTCTCCATCGTTGCGGAAATGATGGGCGGCTCGCACCCCGCATACGACTTTACAAAGGCTTGCCTTATGGCAGGCAAAAACGTCGTCACCTCTAACAAGGAGGTCGTTTCGACCTTTGGTGTTGAGCTTTGTGAGCTCGCAAAGCAGAACGGCGTGCGCTATCTTTTTGAGGCAAGCGTCGGCGGCGGTATTCCGATAATCCGTCCTCTTATAAACGACCTTTCCTCAAACAAGATAAACAAGATAAGCGGTATTCTCAACGGAACGACCAACTATATCCTTACCTCTATGAGAGATAAGGGAGAGTCCTTTGAAGATGCGCTCAAAAAGGCACAGGCTCTCGGATATGCAGAAGCTAATCCCTCGGCTGACGTTGACGGCATTGATGCCGCAAGAAAGACGGTCATTCTTGCCGCTCTTGCTTCGGGCAAGCTTATAGATCCCAAGACGATCCACATTGAGGGTATTACGAAGATCACGTTGCAGGACACGAAATTCGCTGAGCAGTTCGGCTATACGATAAAGCTTATCGGTTATACGGAGTTGACCGCTGACGGGCTTATCGCATTCGTTTCTCCCCGCATGGTCCCCTCCTCTAATCCCCTTTGCAGGATCGACGACGTTTTCAACGGCGTGCTTGTTGATGCTAATATGGTCGGTGAGGTCATGTTCTACGGTCCCGGTGCCGGCAAGCTTCCGACCGCGAGCGCTGTCGTTGCGGACATTATCGATATTATCGCCGCTATGGACACAACGCCTAAGTCTATTGAATGGAAGCAGGCAGAGCCTTGCGACCTTGCGGATTTCGCTGACTACAAGTGCCGCAGAATGTTTATCGTTCGTGGAAACGAAAGCGCCCTTGCAGGCATCAACGGTGAGGTAAAAGCTATTGACGGAGCGTGCGCTTGCGTAACAGCGGACACGCTGACCGAAGCCGAGGCTTCTAAAATAGCAAGCTCACTCGGCAATGCTCTTATATCGGTTTACAGAGTGCTTTAATAAAAAAAGCTTAGCGAAAACCACAAACTTGTTGACATGTCAACAAGTTTGTGGTATGCTAATGTGGCGCTTGTTGAAATTTCAACAAGTCAAAAGGAGTAATAAGGAGTAATGAATGGAAGAACGTTATGAAACCTTTACTGTTTTAATTGCTAAAATCAGCCGCAATATAAGAAAAATAAAGAACAGCGAAATGTCAGAATACGATTTGCGAAGTCCGCATATATCGTGTTTATATTATCTGTATTCCTCAGGTGGACTGACAGCAACCGAGCTTTGTGAAAGATGCGAGGAAGATAAAGCTACAATTTCCCGTTCTCTTCGTTATCTTGAAAAAAACGGATATCTTGTATGCAACTCCAAATGTGCGAAAAGATATAGAAGTGCTCTCGTTCTTACCCCAAAAGGAAACGAGGTTGGCAAAAAGATTACCGAAAAAATCAACGACATACTTAATGATATCAGCATGGAGCTTACAGAGAAAGAAAGAAATACGTTTTACCAAAGCTTAAGTATAATTTCGAGCCGTCTTGAAAACATAGTCGACAGAGCTGAAAAATGAAATTTGGAGGATTTTATGAGAAAAATAAAAATTGCAGCAGACTCGTCTTGCGACCTGTTTGAGTTAAAACAAACCGAGCTTACCTGTGCTCCTATGAAAATTATTACAAAAGAACAAGAATTTGTTGACGATCCTCTACTTGATATTGAGAGTATGGTAAACTATTTGTATCAATACAAAGGAAAATCAAAATCCTCTTGTCCAAATACGGCAGATTGGCTGGATGCGTTTGGTGATGCCGATGAGGTATTTTGCGTGACCATTACGAGCAGTCTTTCCGGCAGCTATAACTCCGCATGCGCCGCAAAACAAATTTACGAAACCGAAAACGAAGGAAAGCGCGTACACGTATTCAATACGCTTTCAGCCGGCCCTGAGCTTACGTTGATAGTCGAAAAAATAGAGGAATGTATCAACATGGGCATGTCCTTTGAGGAAATTCGTGATAACGTTACAGCATATATGGAAAAAACCGGGCTTTTATTTATGTTGAAGTCGCTAAAGAACTTTGCGAACAACGGTAGAGTTTCACCTATCGTTGCAAAGCTTGTCGGCATTGCCGGAATATGTATAGTCGGAAAAGCAAGTAACAAGGGAACGCTTGAACCAATACACAAGTGTCGCGGAGAACGTCTTTCACTCCAAACCTTAGTAGATGAGCTTGGACGTGAAGGCTTTAATTCAGGAAAAATCAGCATAGGTCACTGTCAAAACGAAGCCGGTGCCGAACAACTCAAGGACATGATTCAAGCAAAATACAAAAATGCGAAGATCGAGATACATAAGTTCAGAGGTCTATGTAGCTTTTATGCTGAAAAAGGCGGTATACTTATGGGCTTTGAAAAAGCATAACAGCGTCACTACCTAAGGATATATATTGAGATACACTTTGAGCGTCTTACAGAAAAAACGGAGAATTTTTCAATTCTCCGTTTTTTATTTACTTATTTTTTACTCTTACTGTTTCTGAACTTCGATATCATATCGTGCTTTATCTGCCAGAGCTTTTCGGAAAGGTCTACGTAGTAGTTATGGGGGTTTGTGAATCGACGCACCCCGTCCCACATACCTTCAATTTCTTCCTTGCAGTGCTCTCTGATTTCAAGAAGCGTCGGAAGCTTATAGACCTGCTCGCCGTTTTTGAAAACGGGAACGAGAAGCTCGGTCGCCGTAAAGTTTTCAAGCACCTTGCGCTTCCACGTATGCTCAGGGTCAAAGATCTCTATGGGCTGCGTATCGTCAATGATTTCGTCATAAACGCATATGAGGTCTGCCTCCGCCTTGCCCGTATCTCTGCCGCGCAGTCTGTATATCTTTTTAAAGTGAGGTGTGGTTATCTTTCCTACGTTCTCGCTTATCTTGATCTTAGGAGTAATGGTTCCGTCCTCGTTTTCAATTGCGCAAACCTTATAAACTCCGCCGAAAACGGGATCGCTCTTTGCTGTGATCAAGCGCTCGCCGACACCGAAGGCATCTATCTCCGCGCCCTGTCTTATAAGCTCGCGGATAATGTACTCGTCCATGGAGTTGGATACTACTATTCTGCACTCCGTGAGTCCTGCGTCGTTGAGCATCTTTCTTATTTTCTTTGTGAGATAAGTAACGTCACCCGAGTCAAGTCTCACTCCGCATTTGGTTATGCCAAGCTCCTTGAAAACGCGGATCGCGTTAGGCACACCGCTTTCAAGCACGTTATAGGTATCTATGAGAAGCGTTGCATTGTTGGGATATATGGTGCAGTAGGTCTTGAATGCCTCGTACTCGCTGTCGAACATCTGTACCCAGGAATGAGCCATCGTTCCCGTAGCGGGCACGCCGTAGACCTCGTCGGATATCGTACATGCTGTAAATCCGCATCCGCCGATATACGCCGCGCGCGCGCCGAGCATTGCCGCATCCGCACCCTGTGCGCGTCTTGAGCCGAACTCGCTTACTGCTCTTCCCTTTGCCGCACGTGTTATTCTCGCAGCCTTGGTGGCTATAAGCGATTGGTGATTTATCATCATCAATACGTATGTTTCTATAAACTGCGCTTCAATTACGGGTGCGCGAACTATCATGAGCGGCTCGCCGGGGAAAACTACCGTTCCCTCCGGAATAGCCCAGATATCTCCCGTAAATTTGAAATTTTTCAAATATTCAAGGAACTCCTCCGAGAAGCATTTCTTTGAACGAAGATACGCTATATCGTCATCGTCAAAGTGCAGATCGTTGATATATTCAACTACCTGCTCAAGTCCTGCCGCTATGGCATACCCGCCGTTATCTGGATTATCGCGATAAAAAACGTCAAAGTAGACTATTTTATCCTTAATACCGCAAGCGTGATAACCGTTTGCCATCGTCAGCTCGTAATAATCACAAAGCATCGTAAGATTTCTTTTAATATCCTTCATTTTTTATCCTCCAAAAGCAGATAATAAAGAAATTTTCAAATAAGTATTGTAATTTTCTTAAAATAAATGTATAATATTCCCGTAAGACATTTAGGATCGAAAGGATTGACTGAAATGAAACACGGTTTTATCAAGGTTGCCGCAGCAACTCCGAGAATATCCGTTGCCGCCTGCGAGAAGAACGCGGACGCCATTATCGAGATGATCGAAAAAGCAAAGGAGAGAGACGTAAAGCTTCTGGTTTTTCCCGAGCTTTCAATAACGTCCGCTTCGTGCGCCGATCTCTTTTTTTCGGACGTGCTCCTCTCTGCCGCAAAGAATGAGGCGTTGAGAATTGCCGCCGCAACGGAAGACTCCGATATGATTATTATAATCGGTTTTCCCCTTGTTGTCAATGATAATTTATATAATTGCGCCGCATTTTGTCAAAATGGACAAATTTTAGGTATAACTCCGAAGTCAGTCTTGTCATATGAACAAGCAAAGTGCTTTTCTTCGTACAGCGGCATGCCTATCAGCATAAAGCTTGGATATGATTACGTTGCATTTGGTAACGGTCTTGTGTTTGCCTGCGACGACATTCCCGCGCTTAAGGTCGGTATTGAGATAGGCGACGAGTGCTTCGCGCGCATCTCTCCCGCCTCTACGCTTTGTGAGAACGGCGCTACCGTTATCGTCAATCCCTTCTCACACACCGAGGAAATAGGCTTCGAGGAATACGAGACGGTAATGCTCTCCTCTCTCTCTGCACGCAACGTGTGCGGATACATTCACACGGGAAGTGCCGTTGGCGAGTCAACGACCGACGGTGTTTACAGCACTCGCAGCATTATTTTTGAAAACGGAAAAATTATTGCCAAGACTCCCGACGTCTGTGCGGACGAATTACTGATAAGTGAGCTTGACCTCGGCATTATTTGCGCTGACAGACGCAGAAATACCGCTTTTAAGACAAAATCTCCCGAAACACTCCAAAACATTTTCTTTAACATGGAGATGTCGGATACGCTTCTCACAAGAAAGATCGCTCCGTCACCCTTTATACCCGAAAGCGCGGACGAGCTCAAGACAAGATGTGAGAAAATACTCACGATACAGGCATCAGGTCTTGCAACGCGCATGACTCGCGCATTTTCAAAAACGCTTGTCATCGGTATTTCGGGCGGTCTTGATTCCTGCCTTGCGATCCTCGTTGCCGCGAAGGCTATGGACATGCTCGGCATGGACCGCAAGAATATAATCGGTGTTACAATGCCCTGCTTCGGCACTACCGCGCGCACGAAATCAAACGCTGAGCTTCTCTGCACAGCACTTGGAGTTACACTTAAGTGCGTTAACATCGGAGTGTCTGTCAAGCAGCACTTCTCCGATATCGGTCACGACGAGTCGAATCGCAACGTGGTATACGAGAACGCACAGGCGCGTGAGCGCACGCAGGTGATAATGGATATTGCCAACATGGAAAACGGTCTCGTTGTCGGAACGGGCGACCTCTCCGGGCTTGTTCTCGGCTGGGCGACCTATAACGGCGACCATATGTCGATGTACGGCGTAAACGCAGACGTTCCGAAGACTCTTATTCGCCACATAGTTGCGTACTCTGCGGACGTTGCAGAGGTTGACGGCAACGCGGCACTTGCAAGCGTTCTTCGCGATATTCTGAGTACTCCCGTAAGTCCCGAGCTTCTTCCCGCTGATGCGGACGGAAACATCGCGCAAAGGACGGAAGACCTCGTTGGTCCTTACGTAATTCACGATTTTTATATTTTCTACATGCTCCGTTACGGATTCGCTCCCGACAAGCTTTACCGCATGGCAAAGCTCGCACTCGGTGATAAGTACGACGACGAAACGCTCCTCAAATGGCTCAAAAATCTCGTTCGCCGATTCTTTGCGCAGCAGTTCAAGCGCTCGTGCCTGCCCGACGGACCGAAGGTCGGAACAGTCGGAGTTTCCCCCCGAGGCGCGCTTGCAATGCCGAGCGACGCTTTATCCGCAGAGTGGTTAAAAATTGTTGACTCCCTTTAAAATATATCAAAATAAAATCTCGCTCACAGTACGTCTAATGTATTATGAGCGAGGTTTATTTGATTTTCTTTTTAAGTTTTCTTATAGATTTTTAATTTGTTTACACGGGGTTCAAAATTTCGGTATATAATTGTATTGTTATAATATTTTAAATTTTTGGGAGTTTATATGTCAGAAATTTTCAAAAGCTCACGTGCGCGCAAAATTTACGGCATCGCCGCTCTGTCAGCTGCATTTTTGTGCGCTGTCCTGAGGACCCTTTCTATACTGTTTTTTTACGACAAGGACACTGGTTATTTTCAGGCGGGCGCCGCTCTGCCGATAATATTTGAGGTGCTTACGGTCGTATCCGTGATCGCAGCTGTCGTCTTTGCGCTCGTAAAGCCCATAAGTGTTTTATCTAACAGCGCAAGTGATGCTTCTTACGTAAAATATGCAGCTATCCTCGCCGCCGTTGGCGTTGCGGCATATACCGCAGTATACGTAAGAGGACTTATAAGCTATCTCTCTGTATATGGCCTTACGTGGCAGATAGCTCTCACGCTTATCTCCTCGTTCGGAGCACTTGTATTCTTCATTCTTATCGCTTTTACTGCGCCGCGCGCGAGCATCGCTTTCGTTCTGACAGGCTGCATGACGGTAATTTGGCTGGTACTTGCTCTCGCTTCATCTTATTTTGACAATTTCGTACAGATGAATGCCCCCAATAAGATAATATTTATCTTCGGTGCACTCGGCGGTATGCTGCTTGTTGTAAACGAAATGCGTCGAGGACTTGGCGAGCAGAAAAATGGACTTCACCTTTTGGGCGCTACCGCCGCTTCGATTTTACTTACAGCCTCGTCTCTGCCCTCAATAATTGGATTTTTTGCAGGCAAGATGCCCTTGAATTACTCCAATCTTTATTACGATATCGCGTTTTTTTCACTTGCAATATTTGCCGTAGCAAGACTTGTTCAGCTGTGCTTTGGTGCTAATGCTATCATTTTCGACGAAAGCGAGCCTGAAATTACGGCTACCGAAAATCAAGAAGAAAATTAACGGAGCTTATTATGAACGCCAACGACAGAATACAGTGGTTTCACAAGATGGTTTCCGACGGATGCTATCCGAACTCACACGACATATCAGAGAAATTTTCGATCTCATCAAGGCAGGCGCAAAGAGACCTTGAGCACATGAGGTCAGCGCTCGGCGCACCCTTGGCTTACGACGCTTCTCGCAAGGGCTACTATTATAGAACCGAATTTATTTTACCCTCCATGGTAAGCACGGAAAACGAGTCGGATTACAACACCGTGCTTGCGGGACTTCGCGATTTCGTTGATACCTCCGCACAGGTCTCCGTCGTACAGATGCAGCTTCCCTACTCTGCGGTGCTTATAATCCACGACAAGATCACCGTTATGAATCTGCGAAGCTTTATCGTGCAGGAGGAGAGAGGTCACCGCTACCGTTGCGAATTCCCGAGCATTGAGCTGTTTTTGGGAATTATTATGTCAACGGGTGCGAAAATACGTATTGAGTCGCCCGACTGGCTTCGTGAGAAGCTCGTTGAGTTTGCAGAAAGAATACTTGACTCAAACAAATAGACAATGATAAACAAAGAAAAGGGGCTTTTCAGCCCCTTTATTTTATTATGAAATTTGTTTATCGCATTTCTTTATCTGCGGAATGTTTCCGATGCCCGCGGCTGCAATTGCCGTTATTATGATCTCGGGGATCATATAGAGTCCGTTATAGAATATCGAATAAACAAGGGACAATCCCTTTCCGCTGAAATTGTTGAGTATAAATTCTCCGATCTTATACGTTGCCTTTGCTTCGCCGAAGAACCACTCTGCCCACTCACCGTAGAAAATATATCCCGACACGATGTGGCATAGATACCGCAGAGAGAGCGCCACGATAACGCCAAGCACAAGCGCTACGATCTTGTTTTTGATGCATCCGCGAAAAATGCCGCCGATACCGAGAGCCGTGTAAGCTATCAGGTAATCAATAATAATTACCGCGATGGCAACCCACACACCCATGTAGTCACTCGACGAGGGAGTAAACAGCGCAAGCACCGTCTTGCCCATGATAAGCGAGATAAGTATCTGTATGCAGGAATAAACGAACGAGGAGAAAAATCCCCATTTCAGCCCGTACATATAGGATATTATCACTATCGGCAGCATGCTTGCCAGAGTGAATCCGCCGCCCATCGGCAGACTCAAAAAAGGAATGAATTCGCACACCACGGCGAGCACCGTAGCAAGCGCGAGCATGACGGCAGATACCGTCAGCCTTTGAGTTTTGAATGTCATAAGACACCTCCGAAAAAATACTAAAACCGCACGGAAATCTCCGTGCGGTTGAATTTTTCCTAAGTGTCAACGACAATAGAAAACCAATCTCCCTACGCCGGCATTATCCGTATCAGATTAAAGGGTTCGGCTTTCGCCGTCTCAGCCATGATGGGCACCCCTGATTTCTATGCGATTTTGCAAGGCTATTATAGCACGTATTTATGCGCTTGTCAATAGCAAATTGATCAATAATTAAAATTAGCGCCAACGCTCTTCATATCAACCGTAGTCAAAAGCGCTTCGTCTACGACTATTCTCTCCTTATAGGAAGCGATTTTTTCTTCAAGGAGCTGGCTCTTAAGAAGGTTAAGAAAGCTGTACGTTCCCGCTTCGGTCACGAAAAAGTCCTTGTTTTCCTCCTTAGCGTATCCGCCGTCGTCGAGCTTATATTTCATAACGATGTGTATTCCGTAATCGGACTCTACTTTTCGTATCTCTCCGTCCTGCATCTCAAACAGAGCCTCAATGACCTCGGGAGCATCGTAATCGCTGTTTTCGGTAAGATAGTATCCGTTCGGATAATTAGCCATTCCCTCGTCCTCGCCGTACTTTTCAACAAGGCTGTCAAAGAGCGCATACTCTCCCGGTCTTGCCTCGTTTTCCATAATAGTCTGAACCTTATCGGAAAGCGCTATCAGCTCGTCGGAATTCATTTTGCGAGTAACGATGTTTCCGGATGCGTCAAGCTTCGGGCTCCTTTTTGTGGGACTTAACTCCGTTCCCTTTTTATCGTACGCTATTCTTTCCTTTCCCTCGGAGTCAACTCTTACGTATACAATATCTCCGTTTCTGTCTTTTACGACGTTGCCGTCCTTATCAATCTGCTGAGTAGCACTCGTGTCGTAAGCTATTATCTTATCACTGAGATTTGAATAATATATATCGTCACCGTTCACATCGGTCTCATAGACGACCTCGGTAAAATAAAAGAATACGTGTCTGAATCTGACGTAATTTTCCTTATAATATCTTTCATAATTTGAAGCGTCGATCAAAGCTCCGCCCACACCGAACAGCGTATCGTTAAGGAGCGCGATCTTGGCTTCCATAATATATGCCTCACGCAGTACGTCAACGTTAGCACCGTACTCTGCAAGCTTTGCGTTGAGATTTGCCTTTGAGCCGTTTCCGTCACTCATAATTAGAGTTTCGATTTCCGCATCTATTTCCTCTATCGTAGTGTCGGGAAGCTTCAAGCCCATCTCGTCAAACAGCGCAAGGGCTGCAAGATAGGTCTTTGCGTTATCAAGTACAATTGACGTATAGTACTTATTATACGTTCCGCCGCTTGAAGCGTCAATAACGGTATTCCAGAATGAGTCGAGCTTCGCCTGATTTCCAAAGGCATAAGAGGAGGCAAGGTTTCCTTTCATTCTTGACAAAAGAAGCATATAGGTGTTAATGCTCATTTTTGTATCGTCAACTGACATAAGCGTCTTTCCCTTTGACGAGCAAGCCGAGAGGCTTACCGCGATAAGAATGCACGCGAGCGTCAGCACGAGTATTCTTTTAATAATAGACTTCATTTTCTATTTCCTTTCAGTTTTCCTGATTTTCCTTTGCTATATCGACGTACCTTTTGAAAAGCTCAAGAAGGAGCTCGGGTACCTTATCTCCCGATTGCTTTTTGACGTTTATACTCGGATTTTCTCCGCCGCCAAGGCGCAATCTGCCGCGAAACTCGTTTGAGAGCTCATGCCAAACAAGATAATCAACGTAATTACATTTTAGCTTGACTATGCCCTGCTCCTCTATTACCGAGGTAATTCCGCATTTTTGCGCAGACGCTTTTACCAGCGCGACGGTAAGAAGATTCGTTACGCATTTAGGCGCTTCGCCGTAGCGGTCGATAAGCTCGTCGAGAACGTCCTCTCTGTCCTCCTCGCACTCAATTGAGGCTATCTTCTTATAAAGTCCCATTCGCTGTGCGGCATACTTTACGTATCTTTCGGGGATATAAGCGTCACACTTCAAGGTAACGGTGCATTCAAGCTTCTCCTCGACCTTTTCTCCCTTTTCTTCCAGAACAGCCTCGTTCAAAAGCTTGATATAAAGCTCGTATCCGACAGCGTCAAGATGTCCGTGCTGCTCAGCACCGAGAAGATTTCCCGCGCCTCTTATTTCAAGGTCGCGTATAGCGATCTTAAAGCCCGCACCAAACTCCGCGTAGTCGCGTATCGTTTCAAGGCGCTTGGTTGCGACCTCGTTGATCATCCTATCGCGCGGATAGGTAAAATACGCATAAGCACGTCTTGCCGAGCGTCCGACTCGTCCTCTTATCTGGTGAAGCTGGGAAAGTCCAAGACGGTGTGAGTTTTCAACTATAAGCGTATTCGCATTGGGAATGTCAACACCTGTTTCGATAATAGTCGTGCATACGAGTATATCGATCTCTCCGCGAAGCATTTCTTCCCAGATGTCCTCAAGTCTGTCCTTATCCATCTTGCCGTGGGCAACAGTTATCCTTGCCTCGGGTATCGCGCGGGAGAGTCTTGCGGCACAGCCGTCTATATTTTCGACGTTATTGTAGAGGTAGAATATCTGTCCTCCGCGCCTTAGCTCTCGTCTTATCGCATCCGTCACAATAAGCTCGTCATGCTCAAGGACGTAGGTCTGTACGGGAAGTCTGTCCGTAGGCGCTTCGTCAAGCACAGATATATCCCGAATACCGCCAAGCGCCATATTAAGCGTTCTCGGTATGGGGGTTGCCGTCAGCGTCAGCACGTCGATATTTCCCGAGATCTGCTTTAAGCGCTCCTTGTGCGTTACGCCAAAGCGCTGCTCCTCGTCAATGACTAGCAAACCGAGGTCCTTAAACTCAACGTCCTTGGATACAAGTCTATGCGTACCTATGATAATATCCGTGTTTCCGTTCTTCAATTTTCTTATAGACTGCGTCTGCTGCTTGGTAGTCCTGAAGCGCGACACCATATCTATATTTACGGGCAAGCCTCTCATACGCGCGCTGAACGTTTGATAATGCTGAAGCGCGAGAATTGTCGTGGGAACGAGCACCGCGACCTGCTTTCCGCCAAGCACCGCCTTATATGCCGCGCGCATCGCCACCTCGGTCTTACCGAAGCCAACGTCACCGCACAGAAGTCTGTCCATAGGAACAGCGGTCATCATATCCTTTTTAATATCCGCGATCGCGTCGAGCTGTCCATCCGTTTCCTCAAACTCAAACGCAGCCTCAAAGTCCGTCTGCATTATATCGTCGGGTGGGAACGCGTAGCCCGGCTTACGGCTTCTCTCTGCATAAAGTTGAATAAGCTCCTTGGCAATATCCTTTGCCGCCGCCTTGGCACGTGCCTTTGCTCTGCCCCATTCAGTACCGCCGAATTTTGAGAGCTTAACAAGTCCGACGTCGCCGTGAGCGCCGATATATTTAGATACCATATCGAGCTTATCAACGGGCAAGAAAAGTCTGTCGCTTCCTGCGTAATGAATATTTATATAGTCGCGGCTGACTCCGTCAACTGTGAGATTTTCAATACCCATATACTGTCCTATACCGTGGATCTCGTGAACAACGTAGTCACCGACCTCAAGGTCGTTATAGGAGAGTATTGCTTCCGTGCCGCTTCTCTTTTTTCTCTTGCGCTTTATAATGCCGCCTGCGGCTAGCGCGCCCTCTCTACCCTCGGCGCAAATACTGAGAAGTGCAAGCTTCGGTACGGTAAGCTCAAATCCTCTTACGTACTCAGTCCAGCAAACAAGCACCGTACCCTTGGGGAGAGTCGACAAGGTATATTCTCCGTTTTTGACCTCGGCAATGGCGCGTATTCCGCGCTCACCGAGCATGGAGCACAAATTCTTCGCCGATGCCTCGTTTTCCGCCGTAACGACTACCTTATATCCCGTCTTTCCGTAGGCTTCTATATCCTCACACAAGAGGTCGAGATTTTCGCAGGAGGAAACCATATGCTTTGTGCGGAAATTGAACATTCCGCCAAGTCGCTTTCCCGAAAGTCCCTGCCCGAGCGACTCAAAGAAAACGGCAGTTGAGGTGTCGAGAAAGCTCTCAAAATACGTCGCCTTATGTGAATAATCAACGTATTTCGGTGCAATAGTTCCGCCCTCAAGCAGTTCTTCAACCGTCTGATTTATATGCCACTCCGACGCCTTTATCCTATCGTTTATGGCAGAGATACCCTTGACTAAAACTGTACTTTGTCTTGAAAAATAATCAAGCAAGCAGGTCTTTTCGGGATATATCAGCGTAATGTACTTATCAATAAAATTAAGCTCTGTGTCGTTCTCAAGCGCCAAAAGCTCCGAGCGCATTTCCGAAATTGCGCGCTCGTCACGGCTCTTGTCTATTCTTGAAGAAATCGCTTTGTGTATTTCTTGTTTTTTCTCGAAGTCCAACAGAAGCTCACGTGCGGGAGAAAACTCAACTCTATCAAGAGCTACCGTCATTCTCTGCGTTTCAGCATCAAAAAGCTCCATTCGGTCTATCTCGTCGCCGAAAAGCTCTATACGGAAAGGCTTTGAATCGGTGATCACGTTTCCGTCCATGTCATGGTAACGCGCAGATGCGGGATACACGTCTATAATTCCGCCTCTTACCGCAAACTGACCGGGGGCATCTACAAGCTCTGCACGAACGTAACCGACAGACTGAAGCCGTCTTACGAAGCTGTCAGTCTCTATTGAGGTCTTATCAAAATCGACCGCCGTCATTGAATTTATCAGCTTGTCGGACGGTATAGTATATCCGAGTGCCGCATCGGGCGTGGTCACGACGGCGTCAAAGCTGCCGTCAAGAAGTCCCGACAACACGCGTAGCCTCTCATGCTCATACTCATGGGAGGCGGTGATATTATAAAACGTCAGGTCTCTGCCCATATAAAAGGCAACGTTGAGTCCATGCTGTGACAAAAACGCACGAATTCTCGTGCACTCCTTTTCCTCGGAGCATACGAGAAGTGCGGTCCGCTTGTCGCGCGACTTAATATCCTTAAGAAGCGCCGCATAGCACGCATCCGTCGCACCCTCACACAGCCCCGTCACCGCAAGCGGCAACGGACGGTTAGCCGCCTTAGCATCGCCAAGAGCCGCCAAAAGCTGCTTATATTGGCTATCCGACCTTATAGAATCGGTTACTATATTCATGCTTTGTTTCCTTTAAAAAACACAAAATCAGTTGGTTTATTTGCCGTTGCATATCTGCATAGCGCCGTCAATATCCCCCGAAACGATTCTTTCAATTCCCGTGATAACTCGACCGAAATTTTCAGAAAGTGCTTTCATTTCGGCAACAGAGAAATTTGACAGCACCCAGTCCTTAATATCGTAGTCGGGATGCGGCTTTTTACCAACGCCAACGCGTATGCGCGGTATAGCCTCCGTCCCCATAACCTCGATTATATCGCCAAGTCCCTTTTGTCCGCCAGCACTTCCGCTTTTACGAACGCGGAGTCTTCCGACGTCGAGATTGACGTCGTCGGATATGACGATTATGTTCTCTGCGGAGACCTTGTAAAATCTTGCAGCCTCACCGACAGCGCTTCCCGAATTATTCATATAGGTCTGCGGCTTCATAAGAAGCACGCCGACGCCACCGATCTCCACGACGGCTGTAAGCGCCTGGAACTTTGCGCGGTCTATCTTCGTACCCTTGCTTGCCGCAACGTGATCAATTGCAAGAAAGCCTGCGTTATGTCTTGTATTTTCGTAATCCTTTCCGGGGTTTCCAAGTCCTGCCACGATATATTTTACGGGCGCGGTCCGTGCGCTGTCCGTCGAGGATATTTGCTTAAACAAATCGAATATGTTTGCCATTTTTAGTCACCCTGCCATTTATACTTCTATTCCAATTTATAATTATATTACAAGGCTGTCAAAAAATCAATCAAAACCGCGTCTGTTCACGAAAAGTTTACATTATTTTCAGCCTTGAATTTCCAAAAGATAGTAGCATTAGCAGACAAAGTATGTTATAATATTATGGTTGAAGGCATAGGTATGTCTTCAACGCATAAAGATGTCAAAATTTTTTATCAAACGGAGGTATTTACCAATGGCAAAGAAGTATTGCTATCTCTTCTCCGAGGGTAACGCTAACATGCGTGAGATCCTTGGCGGTAAGGGCGCAAACCTCGCAGAGATGACCAATATTGGTCTTCCTGTTCCCCAGGGCTTCACTATTTCTACCGAAGCCTGCACACAGTACTATGAGGACGGCCGTCAGATCAATGATGAGATCATGGCTGAAATCATGGAGTACATCGTAAAGATGGAAGGCGTAACCGGCAAGAAGTTCGGCGACCTCGAGAATCCCCTTCTCGTTTCCGTTCGTTCCGGCGCACGCGCATCCATGCCCGGTATGATGGATACCATTCTTAACCTCGGTCTTAACGAAGAGGTTGTTGAAGTAATGGCTAAGAAGTCCGGAAATGCTCGTTGGGCTTACGACTGCTACAGAAGATTCATTCAGATGTACTCTGACGTAGTTATGGAAGTCGGCAAGAAGTATTTTGAGCAGCTCATCGACAAGATGAAGGAAGAAAAGGGCGTTACGTTCGACGTTGATCTTACCGCTGACGACCTTAAGGAGCTTGCTAACCAGTTCAAGGCTGAGTACAAGTCCAAGATCGGTCAGGACTTCCCCACCGATCCTAAGGAACAGCTCCTCGGAGCAGTTAAGGCAGTATTCCGTAGTTGGGATAACCCCCGCGCTAACGTTTACCGCCGTGACAACGATATCCCCTACAGCTGGGGTACCGCTGTAAACGTACAGGCAATGGCTTTCGGTAACATGGGTGACGATTGCGGAACCGGTGTTGCATTTACCCGTGACCCCGCTACCGGCGAGAAGAAGCTCATGGGTGAGTTCCTTGTAAACGCACAGGGCGAGGACGTTGTTGCAGGTGTTCGTACGCCTATGCCTATCGCTCAGATGGCTGAAAAGTTCCCCGAGGCATTTGCTCAGTTCCAGAACGTTTGCCAGATCCTCGAGAACCACTATCACGATATGCAGGATATGGAGTTCACCGTTGAGAACAAGAAGCTCTACATGCTCCAGACCCGTAACGGTAAGAGAACCGCTCAGGCTGCTCTCCAGATCGCAGTTGACCTCGTTGCTGAGGGACACAAGACCGAAGAGCAAGCTGTTCTTATGATAGACCCCAGAAACCTTGACACTCTCCTCCACCCCCAGTTCGATGCAAAGGCTCTTAAGGCTGCTACTCCCATGGGTAGAGGACTTGGCGCATCTCCCGGTGCGGCTTGCGGACAGGTTGTATTCTCTGCTGAGGATGCTGAGGCTTGGAACAACGCAGGTAAGAAGGTAATTCTCGTTAGACTTGAGACCTCTCCCGAGGACATCACGGGTATGAAGGCAGCTCAGGGTATCCTCACCGTTCGCGGCGGTATGACCTCTCACGCAGCAGTTGTTGCTCGTGGTATGGGTAAGTGCTGCGTTTCCGGTTGTGGCGATATCAACATGGACGAGGAGAACAAGAAGTTCACTCTCGCAGGCAAGACCTTCGCTGAGGGCGACTTCATTTCTATCGACGGTTCTACCGGTAACATCTACGACGGTATCATTCCTACCGTTGACGCTGAGATCTCCGGTAACTTCGGAACCATCATGGGCTGGGCTGACAAGTTCAGAACCCTTAAGGTTAGAACCAACGCTGATACTCCTGCTGACGCTAAGAAGGCACGTGAGCTCGGCGCTGAGGGTATCGGTCTTTGCCGTACCGAGCACATGTTCTTTGAGGCTGACAGAATTGCAGCATTCAGAGAGATGATCTGCTCTGACACTGCTGAGGAAAGAGAAATTGCTCTTGCAAAGATCCTTCCCTACCAGCAGTCCGACTTCGAGGCTCTCTACGAGGCTCTTGAAGGAACCCCCGTATGTATCAGATTCCTTGACCCGCCTCTCCACGAGTTCGTTCCTACCACCGAGGAAGACATCGCTCTCCTTGCAAAGGCACAGAACAAGTCCGTTGAGGATATCAAGGCTATCATTTCTTCTCTCCACGAGTTCAACCCCATGATGGGTCACCGTGGATGCCGTCTCGCTGTAACCTACCCCGAGATCGCAAAGATGCAGACAAGCGCTGTTATCCGCGCTGCTATCAACGTTCAGAAGAAGCATGCTGACTGGAACGTAGTTCCCGAGATCATGATTCCTCTCGTTGGTGACGTTAAGGAGCTTAAGTACGTTAAGAGCGTAGTTGTTGCAACCGCTGACGCTGAGATCGCTGCTGCAGGCGTCTCTCTCAAGTACGAGGTTGGTACTATGATAGAAATTCCCAGAGCATGCCTCACCGCTGACGACATTGCTGCTAACGCTGACTTCTTCTGCTTCGGTACTAACGACCTTACGCAGATGACTTACGGCTTCTCCCGTGACGACGCAGGTAAGTTCCTCAACGCTTACTACGATGCTAAGATCTTCGAGAACGATCCTTTCGCTAAGCTCGACCAGACCGGTGTTGGTAAGCTCATGAACATGGCTGTAACTCTTGGTAGACCTGTTAACCCCAAGCTCCACGTAGGTATCTGCGGTGAGCACGGTGGTGACCCCACGTCTGTTGAGTTCTGCCACAAGATCGGACTTGACTACGTTTCCTGCTCGCCCTTCCGTGTTCCGATTGCACGTTTGGCTGCTGCGCAGGCTGCAATTTCCAACAAGTAATTTAAAAATTACTATGATAAAAGCCTTGCAGGTTTTTCCTGCAAGGCTTTTTGTTTTTATTTCAGTTAGAATTATTTTTGAGTTCATCTGCCGCCGCGAGTATCTTCGAGAGTCTTACGTTAAGTCCCGATTTTGAGATCGGCGGCTCGTGAAGAAGCGCAAGCTCCGCCATTGATGCCGAATCGTTTTCAAGCCGCAATCGCGCGGTATATTCAACGTCCGCACCGAGAAGATGTAGCTTATCGTTCGACATCAAGGCTTCTATTGCCTCGATCTGCCGTCTTGTAGCATCAACCGATCTTGATATGTTGCGAGTTACGCAGTTTGTCGCTCTGTTTTCGTTATTACGTATTTCGCGCTCAATACTGAAATTCTGCAAATCAAAGCTTGCCCGCGTTGCGCCAAAGAAATACAAAAGATCAGCAATTTTTGAGTTGCTCTTATAGTAAAGCCCTATTTTGGACGGGCGCTTTACGCACCCGGGCGCTGAAACGTTTTTTTTAAGCAAAGTGGCAAGCGCTTCTGCTCTTTTTTCGTTTATCACGGAAATCTCGAGATGATATCCCGTTTTAGGTCTGCTGAACGCGGCGGAGGAAATAAACACACCTCTGAAAAATTGCTGCTTACATTCGGGACACCGAAAGCCTATCAATGAAGCCAAGTCAGGGTTATCCGTTTTGTCGATAGCATTAAAAATGGTGCTTACCGAACGTGCATCAAACATTAATTCATACGCCTTATGCCCTCCGCGTGACCTTTGTTCGATCGCGCACGGCGCACCTGACGAAAAATGCGTATCAATTATTTTTCCTGCGCGCTCTGCATCCGCATGTCTGTAAAAGGACGCTTTCATTTCTCTGCCCTTACCCGTAGCCTTGGCACCGTAAAGCAATCCGCAAAGATACGCCTTATGACAACAGCTTTTATTTAACGGAAGCTCATAAAGCTCCGCGGCAACTTCCTCTGTCAAGGATCTCGTTTCAGTCTTCACTCTATCACCTCTACCTCTCGTTTAAGTTCAACTCCGGTATGCTTCATAACAGTCTCGACCACAAGCTCCTCAAGTCGCATAACGTCTTGGAATGTGGCGTTATCCGCATTTATTATAAAGCCTGCGTGCTTTTCCGACACCATAGCGCCTCCCACACGCGCGCCCTTTAATCCGCAAGCCTCTATAAGCCGTCCTGCAAAATCTCCCTCGGGGCGCTTAAAATAGCTTCCCGCGCTTGGATATTGCAGAGGTTGCTTTTGCTTACGGTTTTCGATAAGCTCGCGCATTTTCTCGCGTATCGCCTCGCTATCTCCCACATCAAGCTCCATAAGCGCTTCAAGGCAAATCAGCGATTTATCCTTTTTATAAATACTGTCTCTATATCCGAATTCATGATTTTCCAAAGTAACTACGGAGCCGCTTTTTCTGTCGTATGGGCGGCTTTTCTTTACCACGTTCTCCATAGCGTCCCCGTATGCTCCCGCGTTCATAAATACGGCGCCGCCTACACTTGCGGGAATACCGCAAGCGAATTCAAGCCCCGAAAATCCTGCTTCGCACGCGGCGCTTGAAAGCTGCGGCAGGCTTGCTCCCGCATCTGCGATAATTCTGCTCCCGTCAATTCGGCTATTTTTCGCACCCGAGGTAAAAACAGCGCAAAGCTCAAGATACTTATCCGAAAAAAGCGTATTTGAAGCGTTACCGATAATGCAAATCCTTTGCTCTACTCTATCTAAAACGGACGCGCAAACGGCTATCTCCTCGGCACTCTTTGGAAAGAGCGCAAGAGCGCAAGTTCCGCCTATACGAAAGGTGCTTCTTTCCTTTAAGCTGAAATTTTCTTTATATTCAATTTTGTGCTTTTCAAGCTCTGATAAAAGCGAACCCAAAATCATAAAGCTTCCTCACCAAGAATAAAATTCACTATGTCACAAAAGCTGTTTGAAATATGAGTGATATTCATATCGGCAGGACACGCCTTGCCGTCGGGATTATACCAACAGGTATCGATACCGAAATTTATGCCGCCCTTAATATCCGAGGTCAATGAATCTCCGATTATGAGTGCGCGGCTCTTATCAAAGCCGTCGATGCACTCTGCGACCTTTTCAAAAAAATGAACAGACGGCTTTTGAAATCCGATCTTATCCGAAATAAATACGTTTTCAAAATATCTGTCAATTCCGCACCGCGCGTATCTGCCGCGCTGAACGACCTCAAGTCCGTTGGTGACTATGACCATTCTCGCCTTACCGAAAAGCGTACGGCACATCTCCTCTGCCCCCTCAAGAACGTAGCCCTTTTCAGAAATTCTGTTTATGTAGTCAGAGGAAAGCTTTGCGGCGTCAGCATTCTCACCAAGCGCCTCGAGAAGCATCTCAAAGCGGCGAATCAAAAGAACGCTTTTAGTCATCTCTCCCTTTTCGTGAAGCTTCCAAAGGGAGTCGTTTATACCGCTATATAATTTTATCTTTTCGTCGGTCGGCTGTATTCCGTTATTATCAAGTGTTTCCCAAAGAGCCTCTCGCTCACTTTTAAGAAAATCAAGCAGCGTTCCGTCGGCATCAAAAAGCAAAAAATCGTAGCGCATACGCACCTCCAATTACCCTTATATATTACATTATACTACGTTTTCAAGTTTTTTTCAACGGGTAAGTAAAATAATTATTAAATCCCTTGAAAAAATCAAGTAAATGAGGTATAATATTATAATGTATAGTTGTATGCTTACGAAGGCATATTTTTACATAAAAAAGCAAAAAGCAGAAAGGAGAAAGCATGAAGATAATCGGTGTTACAGGCCCTACGGGTTCAGGAAAAACATTACTTACCGAATATTTTGCGAGTCTTAACATAACTACGATAAACGCAGACGAGCTATATCATTCAATGCTCATTCCCCCGTCTGCCTGCCTTGATGCTATACGTGAGAAATTCGGAGATGAGGTCTTTTCAGAGGACGGCGAGCTCAGTCGCGAAAAGCTTGGCAGGATCGTTTTCAATGATAAAGAAAAGCTTGATCTTCTCAACGACACTGTTCTCGGCATAGTGCTTGACGAAATCAGACGTCAGATCGCTATACTTGAGGAAAGCGGAAATGACTTTTTGATAATTGACGCGCCCACGCTTATCGAATCGGGCTTTCACCGCGAATGCGACACAGTAATTTCCATTATTGCGCCCAAAGACGAGCGCATTAAGCGCATTTCTTTGCGCGATAACATACCATTTGATAGAGCCACGGAACGAGTCCGCGCTCAAAAGGAAGACAGCTTTTATATAGAAAACTCTCACGAGGTCATATACAACGACTCCACAGAGTCCGACTTTATTTTTAAGATAAAGGAAACTGCAAAAAAATACTTAAAAAATTGATTTAAAAGGAGATTTTTATGCGACGTTTTACGAGAATCGCGATAATAGCAATTATAATTGCAGCCTCAATTTTATTTGGCGTTGTGATAAATCTCCTTTGGAGCGCTTTCCAGCGCTACATATATCCCGATAACTACTTAAATTACGTTCAGCAGTACGCATACGAATATAACGTCCCCGAACCTTTGATTTTAGCGGTTATCAAAACCGAGAGCAATTTCGACCCGCGAGCAGAGTCGAGCGCCGGCGCGCTTGGACTTATGCAGATGATGCCCTCTACCTTTCTTGAGCTTACCTCAGACGAGCATCTCGGAGAAAACCTTTCAGAGGAAGACCTTTTTATTCCCGAGGTAAGCATAAGATACGGCACGTATTATCTCAGTCTTATGCATAAGATGTTCGACAACAATTGGGATAACGCGCTTTGTGCCTACAACGCAGGTCCGGGGAACGTAACGAAGTGGCTCTCCGATCCCGAATATTCCGACGGCAACGGCAATCTCACCTACATACCGTTCAAGGAAACCCGAAATTATCTGCAAAAGGTAAATAAGTACACAGAAACATACAGAAATCTATATTACACGAGTATTGAGGAGATCAAAGAGTATGAGCAATAACAAAAGTCTTGAATATAAAAAGCAGACTGTCTACCAAAAGGCTGATGCGTGCGTTACCAAAGCCGCATTTGAGTACGCAGAGGAATATAAAAAATATCTTGACAACAGCAAGACCGAGCGCGAGGCGGTAAAGACATCTATTGCCCTCATTGAGGCAAAGGGCTATCGCGAGTACAAGCTCGGAGATAAAATATCGGCAGGTGACAAGCTTTACTACAACAACCGCGGTAAAAATCTTTTCGCTATCTCCGTCGGCGCTGAACCGATAAACAACGGTATCCGCATTGTGGCGGCGCACGTTGATTCCCCCAGAATAGATCTTAAGCCCTGCCCTCTTTACGAGGACGGCGGTATGGCATTTTTCAAGACGCACTACTACGGCGGTATACGCAAGTATCAGTGGCTGGCACTCCCCTTAGCGCTTCACGGAGTAGTTGCACTCAGCGACGGCACTGCGGTTGACGTATGCGTCGGAGAGGACGAGGACGATCCGCAGTTTTATATAAACGACCTGCTTCCCCACCTCGACCGCGACGCTCAAAAGAAGGTCAGCGAGCTTATTTCGGGAGAGCAGCTCAACATTCTCCTCGGTAGCATGCCCTACGGCGAGGACAATTCCGTAAAGCAGAATGTTCTTCGTATACTCAATGAAAAATACGGTATTTGCGAGGACGATTTCCTTTCGGCAGAGCTTTGCGTGGTGCCCGCGATGAAGGCAAGAGATATTGGTTTTGACCGCTCTCTTATCGGCGCTTACGGTCACGACGACAAGGTATGCGCATACCCTGCCCTCACGGCTCTCCTTGAAAACACCGACAGCGAGCACACTCTTATGTGCATACTCGCAGACAAGGAAGAAACTGGAAGCGACAGCCTTTTCGGTATGCAAAGCGACCTTATGCTTGATATTATAGCAGAGCTATCCCTAAATCTCGGTGGAAATGAAAGAGTCGTAAGACACAATTCAAAGTGTCTCTCGGCAGACGTTTCCTGCGCATACGACCCGAACTTTTCTGATGCATTTGAAAAGCAAAACACCCCCATGCTCGCGTGCGGCGCGGTATTTATAAAATATACGGGCTCGGGCGGAAAGTCCTCGACCAACGATGCTTCTGCCGAATATCTCGGCTGGCTTCGCTCAATTCTTGAAAAGGACGGCGTGGTATGGCAGACGGGCGAGCTTGGAAAGGTTGACAGAGGCGGCGGTGGAACCGTTGCAAAGTATATCTCCAAGCACAATATAGAAACTATCGACCTCGGTGTACCCGTGATTTCGATGCACGCTCCCTGCGAGGTTATAGCAAAGGTTGACCTTTACGAAACTCACCGCGCTATAAACGCATTCTTTAAATACTGATTTTAAGCTTTTAGGAGTTCTATGTTAGACAGACTTAAAGAGGCAGAAGCCCGATATATCGGAATAGAAAAACAGCTTGAAGATCCCGACGTTTTCTCAAATCAAGAAAAATTCACTACTCTGATGAAGGACTACAAGGCTCTTACCCCGATAATTGAAAAATTCCGCGAGTACAGCCGTACCGCTTCCGACAACGAGGCGGCACGCGAGATGCTTGATACGGAAACCGATGCTGACCTCAAAGAAATGATATTTGAGGAAATAAAAGAAACACGCGAAAAAATGGATGTGCTTCTTGACGAGCTCAAAATATTGCTTTTGCCGCGCGACCCTAATGACGGCAAAAACGTCATGGTCGAAATACGAAGCGGCGCGGGCGGTGAGGAAGCGGCACTCTTTGCGGGTGTTCTCTACCGCATGTATTCGATGTACGCACAAGCCGCAGGCTTCAAGACCTCGCTTATGAGTGCAAACGAAACAGAGCTCGGCGGATTTAAAGAAATAACTTTTATGATCGAGGGTGACGGCGCATACTCCCGCTTCAAGTTTGAAAGCGGTGTTCACCGCGTTCAGCGTGTTCCCGAAACCGAATCACAAGGACGTATTCAGACCTCTACGGCAACGGTTGCGGTGCTTCCCGAGGCAGAGGACGTGGCTATTGAGATAAATCCTGCTGACATCACCATTGAATCCTGCAAGTCAAGTGGCGCGGGAGGTCAGCACATCAACAAGACTGAATCCGCAGTAAGACTTACTCACAAGCCCACGGGTATTGTTATCGAATGTCAGGAGGAGCGCAGTCAGTTCAAAAACAAGGACAAGGCATTGAAGATGCTCAAAACCAAGCTTTACGACATGAAGATGCAGGAGCAGAACGATAAGATCGCCTCTGACAGAAAAAGTCAGGTTGGCACAGGCGACCGAAGCGAGCGTATACGCACGTATAACTATCCGCAGGGCCGCATAACCGACCACAGAATCGGTCTTACTCTCTTTTCGCTTGAAAGCTTTTTGAACGGAAATATAGGCGATATGATAGACGCTCTCATCACCGCTGATACCGCAGAAAAGCTCAAAGCATCGGAATAAAACGCATAGGAAGTACGTCATGCAGACAAAAATTTTCAAATTCACCATGGATACCCCTGACCTTTCGGCGATAAAGGAATGTGCGTCTATCATAAAGGACGGAGGACTTGTCGCTTTTCCGACGGAAACCGTCTACGGTCTTGGCGCATCGGCGACCGATGAGAATGCCGCAAAAAAGATATATGCCGCTAAAGGCAGACCGTCGGACAACCCTTTGATAATTCACGTTTCCTCGCCCGACGATGCCTCAATCTACGCCTATACGAACGAGCTTTACGAAAAGCTTGCAAGAGCGTTTATGCCGGGGCCTTTGACGGTGATTTTAAAAAAGAAGGACGTTGTTCCCTTTGGAGTCACCGGTGGGCTTGATACGGTCGCTGTACGCTGTCCGTCTCACCCTATCGCGCTTTCTCTGATAGGGGCTGCGGGAGTTGCTATTGCCGCTCCGTCCGCAAATCTCACGGGAAGCCCCTCCCCGACCTGTGGCTCGCATGTGATCTCCGACCTTGACGGCGTGATCGACGCTATTATGGACGGCGGAGAATGTGAAATAGGACTTGAATCCACGATAGTCAAAATTGAGGATAACAAGCTTATTCTTCTTCGTCCCGGCGCAATTACGGCGGACGCGCTCAGGTGCGTTTGCGAGAACGTTGAGATATCCTCTGCGGTTACAGAGGCGCTTGCGGAAAACGAAAAGCCGCTCTCCCCGGGAATGAAATACAGGCATTATGCACCCACAGTTCCGCTCGTTCTGCTTGAGGGTGAGAACGAAACCGTTATGAAGTTTTTGCACAATGCGCAGAATGCAGAAAAGTGCGCTATACTCTGCTACCATGAGGAGCTTTACAAATTAAGATCGGAGCGGATAATAGACATAGGCAGTGAGAATGACCTTCAAGCGCAGGCACAAAGACTTTTTGCGGCGCTCCGCAAGGTGGACGAGCTTGACTGCGACGTTGTATACGCTCACCTTCCCACCAAGGACGGAATAGGTCTTGCACTCTACAATCGCCTTATTCGCGCGGCAGCACACACCGTGCTTCACGTAACACCAAACAACATAAAACACCACTAATACATATATCAAGGACGGTAAGTAAATGGCTAAAAAAGCAAAGAACACAAAAACTGTTGAAGAAATAGTATATGCCCCCGTTCAAAATCAGATAATAACCGAGACTATTGAGAAAAACTATATGCCTTACGTTATGAGCGTTATAGTTTCTCGTGCGATCCCCGAAATAGACGGACTCAAGCCTTCTCACAGAAAGCTTCTTTACACCATGTATAAAATGGGACTTCTTACAGGTCCTCGCACCAAGAGTGCTAATATCGTAGGTCAGACAATGAAGCTCAACCCTCACGGTGATATGGCTATATACGAAACAATGGTGCGCCTTACAAAGGGTAACGAATCGCTGCTCCACCCCTTTATCGACTCCAAGGGAAGCTTTGGTAAGCAATACTCTGCAAATATGAAGTTTGCTGCGTCGCGTTACACCGAGGCAAAGCTCGACTCATTCTGTGGTGAGCTGTTCCGCGGCATAGACAAGGATGCGGTTGACATGGTGGACAACTACGACGGCACCATGAAGGAGCCCGTCCTGCTTCCTACCACCTTTCCTAACGTGCTTGTAACACCCAACACGGGTATTGCGGTCGGTATGGCTTCGTCTATCTGCTCGTTTAACCTCTCGGAGGTCTGCGACGGAACTATCACGCTCTTGAAAAATCCCCGCTTGACTACGGAGAAAATGCTCGATATAATCAAGGCTCCCGACTTCCCCGGTGGCGGCGCTATAATATACAATCGCGAGGACATGCGACAGATTTTTGAAACGGGCTCGGGCTCTGTCAAGATCCGTTCGCGCTATAACTACGACAAGGTGCAGAACTGTATTGATATTATACAGATTCCCTACTCCACCTCGATCGAGCTTATTCTTAACAGAATTTCCGACCTTGTAAAGGAAGGAAAGCTTAAGGAGATAGTCGATTTCCGCGACGAGATCGACCTTTCGGGCTTTAAGCTCACGCTTGACTTGCGCCGCGGAGTGGACCCCGACAAGCTTATGACAAAGCTCTTTAAGCTTACTCCTCTTGAGGACAGCTTCAAGTGCAATTTCAATATTCTGATAAATTCAACTCCAAAGCAAATGGGTATTGTGGAAATACTCTCCGAATGGATAAAATTCAGAATATCCTGCCTCTCCCGCGAGCTTCAGTTTGACCTTAAAAAGAAGAAGGACAAGCTTCATCTCTTACTTGGACTTGGAAAAATACTGCTTGACATCAACAAGGCTATAAAGATCATCCGTCACACGGAAAAGGAGGAGGACGTTATCCCCAACCTTATGTCGGGCTTTAACATTGATGAAATTCAGGCAGAGTATATCGCTGAGATCAAGCTGCGCAACCTCAACAAGCAGTACATCATTAACAGGATCAACGAGATCGAGGGCTTGCAGAATGAGATCGCGCATATTGAGGACATCTTGAAGGACGAGCTCAAGCTCAAGGCGCTTATTTCCTCACAGCTTACCGAGATCAAGAAAAAGTACGGTCAGCCCCGCCGCTCACAGCTCATTCACACCGATGACATCGAAACGTATAACGAAACCGAGGAAATTGAGAACTTCAACGCCCGCGTTTATCTGACTCGCGAGGGATATTTCAAGAAGATAACCTTGCAGTCCTTGCGTGGAAACGACGAGCACAAGCTCAAAGAGAACGACGAGATACTCTCGTCCTTTGATACGGACAACCTCTCCGAGCTTGTTTTCGTTACCGACAAGTGTCAGCTGTATCGCGTAAAGACCGCCGACTTTGAATGCTGTAAGGCATCTGCCATGGGTGAATATCTCCCTGCAAAGCTTGGCATGGATGACGGTGAAAAGCCGATATTTATGAAGATACACATGGGCTGGTCAGAGGGTGAAAACTTCGTATTCATCTTTGAAAACGGTAAGGGTGTTCGCATTCCCGCAACTGTTTACGAAACCAAAGCTCCAAGACGTAAGCTGGTTAATATCTGTTCCGGCGCTTCTCCCTTGGTAGGTGTTTTCTATGAGAAAGAAAAAGATCCGTTCGACTTTATTATGGTCAACAACGCGGACAAGGCAATAATTATCAAAACCGCTCTCGTTCCTCAGAAGACTACCCGTACCTCGGGCGGTGTTACGCTTATGACCTTGAAAAAGGGACAGAAGATCGTTGACTGCACAAGCAACATTGAGGCAAGATATCCCGATACAAAGGGCTGCCGCAAGCTGAAGATCCCCGCTTCCGGTCAACAGCTTGGCACGGGTGAGGCAAAGATCGAACAGCTCAAAATAGACGGCTGATCCGGAAAGGAAAAATACAATGAATAAAACTACTTTATTTGTAAGAATCATGTGCTGGGCGCTTGCAGGACTTATGCTTGTGGGCGGAATCGCATCCGTATTAATATTTTTGTTTTAACTTCCGTATAGAGGAAACAACATGAAAATTCTTATAATTTATTCGACCAAAGGCGGAGTAAGTAAGGAGTGCGTCAATATGCTTTACGGTAAATTAGCCGGCAGCTTTGAGGTATCTGTATACGATATAAACGACGCACCGCCATCCCCCGATGGCTTTGACGTTGCGGTAATAGGCGGTTCAATACGTTTTGGAAAGCTAAACAAAAAGCTTAAAGCTTACATGAAGACGCATGCTCAAAAGCTTTCCGACATGAATACGGCGCTATTTATTTGCTGTGGATTTACCGATAGCTTTGAGGACTATGCTTCAATGCAGATTCCTAAGCAGCTTATTCCCTCCCTCGGCACTCATTTTTTCGGAGGTGAGTTAAAGCCTCAAAAGCTTAAAGGGATCGACAAGTGGATAGTAAAAACACTTCGCGCCGACATGTTAAATGACGACTTCGAAGCCCCCGATCCCGACAAATCTCCCCTGCCCGAGATCATACCCGAAAACATTTACAGATTGGCAGATAGAATACGCGAGCTTCTCTAAAAAGTACATATTTGCGCTACTATACGAGTCCGTTTTTGTTCAACTCGCCAAATTAAAAAAACTTGACAAACAACTCAAAATATGGTATCATATATAGGTAGCGCAAATACGCTTGACCCACTAGCTCAGACGGTAGAGCACTTGACTTTTAATCAAGGGGTCCGGAGTTCGAGTCTCCGGTGGGTCACCAAAAACAACCTAAATCGCAGAGCGATTTAGGTTGTTTTTATTCAAGACCGCAGGGCTTGAGTATGGAATCAATTCGCTCTGCGAATTGCATGGAATTGCGGCTCATCCGCGAATATTTTTTCTTCGGTCTTGATTCCATACGACACTTTGTGTCGAGTCCATACCGCAACAAGTTGCGGATTACATACACGCTGACGCGTGATTAATTACAGGCAAAGGTATAATTGATATGGCAAAGAAAAATTTACTTTTAGAGTACAGCGAAGAATTGGCTGTGACAATCATTAAACTCTGCGCTGAGCACAAAATTGATTCAAACATCACTTTTCAAATAAAAAAATCCTCTTCAAGTGTCTTTGCCAACATAACGGAGGCACAATACCCACAAAGCCTTGCCGACATGCACTCTAAGTTTGAAATCGCCCGCAAGGAGTGCGCAGAAACCGAGAGTTGGCTTAAGCTGATTTTTGCATCGGGGGCAATAGATGAGCAAACATTTAAGACACATCGTAATCTTTGCGGAAGAATAAAAAGAATGTTAACCGCATCTTGCATCACTATGGAAAGCAGAATGAAATAACGATAATATTTTATCATGATAAATAAATATGAAAATCTGTAGATTTCCTATCTTTACTAATATAAAAAAACAAAAGAAGGTGAATTAAAATTCACCGTCTTTTTTTAGATCAATAGATCTTATTTGAAGTATTCAACTGCGGACTCGAACATCATCATGTCGTAGTTACCCTCGACGTTCTTGTAAAGTCCGTCCGAAAATCTCTCGGAGTGTCCCATCTTTCCGAATACGTGACCGTCGGGAGAGGTTATTCCCTCGATTGCCGCGCAGGAGTTGTTGGGGTTAAAGAGAATGTTGGAGGTGGGCTTACCGCTAAGGTCAACATACTGAGTTGCGATCTGTCCGTTCTCCGCAAGACGCGCGATAAGCTCGTCGGAAGCGAGGAATCTTCCCTCACCGTGAGAGATCGGCACGTTGTAAACGTCGCCAACCTTTGCCTTTGCAAGCCAAGGAGATTTGTTGGACGCAATTCTCGTGCGAACTATTCTCGACTGGTGACGTCCAATAGAGTTAAACGTCAAGGTGGGGCAAGAAGCATCGGTATCTATTATCTCTCCGTAAGGTACAAGACCGAGCTTGATTATAGCCTGGAATCCGTTACAGATACCGCACATAAGTCCGCCTCTTACCTTAAGAAGCTTATTAACCTCTTCCTTGATAACGCCGTTACGGAAGAACGCAGTAATGAACTTACCCGATCCATCGGGCTCGTCACCACCGGAGAATCCACCGGGAACGAAGATGATCTGCGACTGAGCTGCAAGTCTTGCGAACTCCTCAACGGAGTCGGAAATTCCCTTTGAGGAAAGGTTATTTATTACGAATATCTCAGGCTGTGCTCCCGCACGCAAGAATGCCTTTGCGGAATCGTACTCACAGTTAGTTCCGGGGAATACGGGGATAAGCACCTTGGGACGGTCGCACTTGATAAGCGCGGGAGCGCGATTCTCGCATTCGTAGCTGAACGTGGGGATCTCTCCCTCTGCCTCGGTCGCATTTACGGGAAATACCTTTTCAAGCACGTTCTCGTAGTCTGCGTAAAGAGCCGTCATGTCAACCGTTTCCGCACCAAACGTGATAGCGTTATCCTCGGTAGTAGCACCGAGAAGCTGTCCGCAAGCACATGATCCGTCAGCGACCTCAAGTATAAACGAGCCGTAGCTGTACTTAAAGATCTCGTCCATATCAGTACCGTCAGCATACTTAAATCCAACGTCGTTACCGAACGACATCTTCATTATTGCCTCTGCAACACCGCCGTAGGTGGGTGTGTAAGCCGCAAGGACCTTACCGTCCTCAACAAGTGCTCTTACTTTATTGTAAAGAGCCATGAGAGACTCTGCAACAGGAAGTCCGTTTTCATCATAATCGGGACGCAACCAGTAAACCTTGCTATCTGCTTTCTTGAATTCGGGGGTTACTACCTCACCCGTCTTTCCGGTTGTTACCGCAAAGGAAACGAGGGTGGGAGGAACGTCGATATTCTCAAAGCTTCCGCTCATGGAGTCCTTACCGCCAATAGATGCGATTCCAAGGTCCTTCTGAGCCATAAATGCGCCGAGAAGAGCTGCCATGGGCTTGCCCCATCTTGCGCTGTCCTTCTTGGGCTTTTCAAAATATTCCTGGAAGGTCAGGTATACGTCCTCAAACGAAGCGCCGCCTGCAATCATCTTGGAAACAGACTCGACTACCGCGAGATATGCTCCGTGGTAGGGGCTCTTTTCGGATATGAAGGGGTTATAGCCCCAAGCCATATAAGAGCAGGTGTCGGTGTCCTTAGACTCAACGGAGATCTTATTTACCATTACCTGCGAGGGAGTACTCTGATTTTTACCGCCGAAAGGCATCATAACCGTGCCCGCGCCGATAGTGGAGTCAAATCTTTCGGAAAGACCTCTCTTGGAGCATACGTTAAGATCGGTTGCAAGGGCGCTCATGCGCTCGCCAAAGCTTCCGCTCGTTACCTTATCAAAGCTTTCGGGAGCTTTAGCAACGACATCTATGTGCTTCTCTGCACCGTTAGAGTTAAGGAACTCACGTGAAAGGTCAACGATAACCTTTCCGTTCCAATGCATTACGAGTCTTGGGAGCTCGGTAACGGTTGCAACAACAGTTGCCTCAAGGTTTTCCTTGCCTGCAAGCTCAATAAACTTCGCCTCGTCGTTCTTGTCAACAACAACAGCCATTCTTTCCTGCGATTCGCTTATTGCAAGCTCCGTACCGTCAAGTCCCTCGTATTTCTTGGGAACTGCGTTGAGGTTGATGTTAACGCCGTCAGCAAGCTCGCCGATAGCAACGGAAACACCGCCCGCGCCGAAGGCATTACATCTCTTTATGAGCTTAGACGCCTCGGGGTTGCGGAAAAGACGCTGAAGCTTTGTTTCCTCGGGTGCGTTACCCTTCTGAACCCCTGCACCGCAGGATTCAAGGGATTCAAGCGTATGAGATTTAGACGATCCTGTCGCACCGCCGCAGCCGTCTCTACCCGTTCTACCACCCAAAAGAATGATAATATCACCGTCGGTAGGAACCTCTCTGCGAACGTTTTCAGCAGGAGCTGCCGCGATAACCGCGCCGATCTCCATTCTCTTTGCAACGTAGCCGTCGTGATAAAGCTCGTCAACCTGTCCGGTTGCAAGTCCTATCTGGTTACCGTACGAGGAATATCCAGCAGCGGCAGTCGTAACTATCTTTCTTTGAGGAAGCTTTCCTGCAAGTGTTTCGGAAACAGATTTTCTGGGGTCAGCCGCACCCGTTACGCGCATTGCCGCGTAAACGTAGGATCTACCCGAAAGCGGGTCACGGATAGCACCGCCGATACAGGTTGCAGCGCCACCAAAGGGCTCGATTTCCGTGGGGTGGTTGTGCGTTTCGTTCTTAAAGAGCAACAGCCAATCCTGCTCCTCGCCCTCAACGTTTACCTTGATCTTTACGGTACAAGCGTTGATCTCCTCGGATTCGTCAAGCTTCGGAAGCTTTCCGTTTGCCTTAAGGTATCTCGTTGCGATAGTCGCAATATCCATAAGGTTTACGGGCTTGGTTCTGCCAAGCTCGCGTCTTACTGCGATGTACTCGTTATATGCGTTCTGGAGAAGCGCATCGTCAAAGCGAACGCTGTCAATAGTCGTCAAGAACGTGGTGTGACGGCAGTGATCGGACCAATAAGTATCGATCATCTTTATTTCCGTAATTGTGGGGTTTCTGTTCTCGGTACGGAAATAGTCACGGCAAAATCTTATATCGTCAATATCCATTGCAAGACCGTAGTCCAGGACGAATTTTGCAAGCTCTGCCTCCTCGTAGTCGATAAAGCCGTCAATAACCTTTACCTCAGTGGGAATATCGTACGTTACGTCAAGCGTATCGTACGTATCAAGAGAAGCCTCACGGCTCTCGACGGGGTTGATAACGTATTTCTTTATGGTAGCGATCTGCTCCTCGGAAAGGTTACCAAAGAGGCAGTATACTCGTGCCGTGCGAACGACGGGGCGCTCACCGCGGGAAATTATCTGAATACACTGTGCCGCGGAGTCAGCTCTCTGATCGAACTGTCCGGGAAGATACTCAACGGCAAAAACCGTATCATATTCGGTAGGCTGCTCATACGTTACCAAGTCAAGCTGAGGCTCGGAAAAGACGGTCGTTACCGCGTAATCGAAGAGAGATTTTTCGATCTTTTCAACGTCATAGCGGTTATAAAGACGAACGTCGGTAAGCTCCTTGATACCAACGAGGTTGCGAAGCTCACTCAAAAGTGCTTTCGCCTCGTTAGCAAGCTCCTTTTTCTTTTCTACATATACTCTGTAAACCATGTTTTCTCCTTATTTTATAGCTTTAAGCGCTCTCGCACCGATGTCGTGGCGGTAGAAAGCATTGTCAAACTTGACCTTCGGTACGTTTTCGTATGCCTTGTCGATAGCATCAGCAAGAGTATCGCCTATCGCGGTAACTCCGAGAACTCTTCCGCCGTCACTTAGCATATCGTCGCCAACCTTCTTCGCACCTGCTACGTAAACCTCGGCTTCAATATCCGCGTCAACGGTTATCGGGAAGCCCTTTTCATACTTCGTAGGATAGCCCTCCGACGCCATAATAACGCAGCAAGCAGACTTATCTAAGAACTTAACGGGAGTATCCGCCAACGTTCCATTTGTACAAGCCATCATTATCGTGAGAAGATCTCCGTCGAGAAGCGGCAGAACGACCTGCGTTTCGGGGTCACCGAAGCGGCAGTTATATTCTATAACCTTAGGTCCGTCGGGAGTGATCATAAGTCCGAAATAAAGGCAGCCCTTAAAGGTTCTTCCCTCGGCGTTCATTGCGTTAACTGTCGGCAGGAATATCTTTTCCATGCAAACGCTTGCAATATCGTCAGTATAGTAGGGATTAGGAGCAATCGTTCCCATTCCGCCAGTATTAAGACCGCAATCGTTATCAAGCGCACGCTTGTGGTCCATCGAGGAAACCATGGGAACTACGACGTTTCCGTCCGTAAAGGAAAGAACGGAGACCTCGGGGCCCGTCAAAAATTCCTCGATAACTATCTTGCTTCCGCTTGCTCCGAAGACTTTGTCCTCCATCATAGAACGAACCGCGTCAACTGCCTCGTCGCGAGTCATAGCGATTACAACTCCCTTACCGAGCGCAAGTCCGTCAGCCTTGATAACGGTAGGAATAGGAGCGTCTTTAAGATATTCGAGAGCCGCGTCAAGCTCCGTAAACACCTCGTAAGCCGCAGTCGGAATACCGTATTTCTTCATCAAGTTTTTAGAGAATATCTTACTTCCCTCGATTATTGCGGCATTTGCCTTAGGTCCGAAGCATGGAATTCCTGCTTCGCCCAGTGCATCAACGCAACCGAGAACCAACGGATCGTCAGGAGCTACGATCGCATAGTCGATCTTATTCTCCGTCGCGAACTTAACTATACCGTCAATGTCCTTAGCAGCGATATCAACGCAAACTGCGTCCTTTGCGATACCGCCGTTACCGGGAAGCGCATATATTACCTCTGCAAGAGGACTTTCTTTTATTTTCTTTATGATGGCGTGCTCTCTGCCGCCGCCACCTACAACCATTATTTTCATTCTTTAATATCTCCTTACGGATATTAGTGGTGGAACAGACGCATGCCTGTAAACGCCATGACCATTCCATACTTATTGCAGGTTTCTATTACGTTCTCGTCTCTGATAGATCCGCCGGGCTCTGCAACGTAGGAAACACCGCTTCTGCGTGCTCTTTCGATATTGTCACCGAACGGGAAGAATGCGTCACTACCAACCGAAACACCGGTAATGGTATCAAGGTACGCTTTCTTTTCCTCTGCCGTAAGAGGTGCGGGCTGCTCGGTAAAGTAGTTCTGCCAATTGCCGTCCGCAAGAACGTCCTCGCTCTGCTCGGAGATGTATACGTCAATGGTGTTATCTCTGTCGGGTCTGCCGAGGGTATCAAGGAAAGGAAGATTCAGTACCTCCGGATGCTGACGGAGATGCCAAATGTCTGCCTTGTTACCTGCAAGTTTTGTGCAGTGAATTCTCGACTGCTGACCTGCTCCAACGCCGATAGCCTGTCCGTCGTACGCAAAGCATACGGAGTTGGACTGCGTATATTTAAGAGTGATAAGAGAAATTATAAGATCTCTTACTGCGCTTTCTGGCATATCCTTATTAGCGGTAACTACGTTAGAAAGAAGCTCCTTGTTTATCTTGAAGTTGTTTCTTCCCTGCTGGAACGTAATACCGTAAACCTGCTTCTTCTCGATCTCATCGGGAACGAAGTCGGGATCGATCTTAACTATGTTGTAGTTGCCCTTTTTCTTTGTTTTGAGGATTTCAAGCGCCTCATCGGTATATCCGGGAGCGATTATTCCGTCGGAAACCTCTCTCTTGATGATGTTCGCGGTAGTAACGTCGCAAACATCGCTGAGAGCGATCCAGTCACCGAACGACGACATTCTGTCAGTTCCTCTTGCTCTTGCGTAAGCGCAAGCCAAGGGAGAGTCGTCAAGTCCCTCGATGTCGTCAACGAAGCAAGCCTTCTTGAGCGCATCGCTAAGAGGAAGTCCAACTGCCGCAGAGGTGGGGCTTACGTGCTTAAAGGAGGTGGCACAGGGCATTCCGGTTGCTTCCTTAAGCTCCTTTACGAGCTGCCAGCTGTTGAATGCGTCGAGGAAATTTATATATCCGGGTCTGCCGCAAAGAATTTCTATGGGCAGCTCCTTGCCGTTCTCCATATAGATCTTCGAGGGCTTTTGGTTGGGGTTACAGCCGTATTTAAGTTCAAATTCTTTCATGCCTATACTCCTTATACGTTTTTATTGATTATGATTTCTTCGGGTGCGCTGCCGTCAAGCGGAACTACGCGAACGAACAAGGAAACCTTGTTGTCAGCGTTAAGATTATTCCAAACAACGTCGGCAAGCTCCTTTGCCGTATTGGGAAGCTCTACCAT
This sequence comes from Eubacteriales bacterium, assembly GCA_045659245.1. Taxonomy (GTDB): domain Bacteria; phylum Bacillota; class Clostridia; order Oscillospirales; family CAG-272; genus HGM12713. Next base: position 65,379 of record JAZOWN010000006.1, on the reverse strand, counting down.
CTCGGGCTCACCGTAGAACGAGGGAATGGGATTTCCGTCGCACTCATAGGTGTGAATGAAGTGTCCAAGTCCTCTCATAGGCGCATACTCGTAGAAATATCTGTTGCAAACCTCGGGATTGCCGTTACTGCTCTTAAGAATAGACATCTTGTAAGTAAAAGTGTTTCTCGGGAAGCAGTAATAGTTGATAGCGGAAATTCTGGGGGTATAGTTGGGGCAATCGGGCTCAAACTCACGAGTTCTGAGTCCATCCTCAAATGTCTTACCGTCATTAATTGCATTATAAACGGTATCTGTCTGGTCACCGTTGGTAACTATATCAATATTTCCGCCCTTAGTCTGAAGATAGGGGTTATAGATAATGAGGCTGGGGTCAACGAGCTTTGACTCGTCAAAAGCTTTAGTACGCATTCCGCCCTCGTATCTCTCAAATATACGGTTACGGCTGTTCTCGCTGCGTCCCATTATAAAGTACGCGATCATGGCGTTCTTTCCGTCAGCCGACTGACCGACCATAATTCCTCTGCCGGGATAGGAATTTGCGCTGAGCAAATCCGCAATTTTATTTATTCCGCTTACACTCATTTTTTCGTTACCTTTCTTGCTTTAATAATTTCATTTGAAACCAGCTCCGCCGCCTTGGGGAGTATCTTCCATTCTGCCTGTCGCATAACCTTTTGCTGAAGGCTCTCGGGCGTTTCGTTTCTCTTTACGGACACACTTCTTTGTAAAATGATTTCCCCGCCGTCTGGAATTTCATTAACGTAATGAACGGTAGCTCCCGTAACCTTTACGCCCTTTTTGAGTGCCTCCTCGTGAACGCGCAAGCCGTAAAAGCCCTTTCCGCAAAACGACGGAATGAGCGAGGGGTGCACGTTGATTATGCGCTTGGGGTATCTCGACGTAAAGCTTTCGCTGAGTATACTCATAAATCCTGCAAGGATAATAAGCTCGATGCCGTTTTCTTCCAAAACACCGATTAGCTTTTCCTCAAAGGCTTCCTGCGAGCCAAGTTCCTTTTTTGAAACTATGACCGAAGGAATTCCTGCAAACTCTGCACGGGTGATCGCGTAGGCGTTCGGATTATTGGATACGACCAAAACGATTTCTCCGCTTTTTATAATATTGCTTTTCTGCGCGTCGATCAATGCCTGAAGATTAGTTCCGCCACCGGAAACAAGCACGGCAATTTTTGCCTTTTGAACGGATCCCATAAGCGCTCCTTTATTTTTAGATTTTAGTGTGCTGAGCTATCAGCAGAAAATAACGCCCTCGTCACCCTTGACGATCTCTCCGATAACGTATGCGTCCTCGCCGTTTGCTCTGAGTATCTCAAGAGCCGTAGCAACCTCGTCCGCGGGAACGGTTATGCTCATACCAACACCCATATTGTACGTGTTGAACATATCTCTTTCGGGAATATTTCCACGCTTTGCGATAAGATCGAATATGGGAAGCACCTTAACTGCGCTTCTTGTGATCTTTGCCGTATAGCCCTTGGGAAGCGCTCTCGGAATGTTCTCGTAAAATCCCCCGCCCGTGATGTGGCTTATTCCCTTAACGTTTACTTTTTCGAGAAGAGCGAGAACGCTCTTTACGTAAATTCTCGTGGGAGTAAGAAGCGTTTCGGCAACGGTCTTTCCGCCCAGCTCCTCGCAAGGAACGTAAAGATCGTCGGGATTATTGTCTATATCAAAGACCTTTCTGCAAAGCGAAAATCCGTTGGAGTGGATACCGCTGGATGCAAGAGCTATAACAACGTCTCCCTCCTCGGTCTTTGTGTTATCAAGTATCTTTTTCTTATCAACGATACCTACTGCAAATCCCGCAAGGTCATATTCCTCCTCAGGCATCATACCGGGTTGCTCGGCAGTCTCGCCGCCTATCAGCGCAGCCCCCGACTGAACACAGCCCTCGGCAACACCGCTAACGATAGCCGCGATCTTCTCGGGAACGTTCTTTCCGCAAGCGATATAGTCAAGGAAGAAGAGAGGCTTTGCACCGCAACAGATAATGTCGTTAACACACATTGCGACTGCATCTACGCCTATCGTGTCGTGCTTATCCATGAGGATTGCAAGCTTTACCTTTGTTCCGCAACCGTCTGTTCCGGATACGAGAACAGGATTTTCAATACCCATAGGAAGTCCAAAGCAACCGCCAAATCCTCCAACGTCATCAAGACAACCCTCGTTCTTTGTTCTTGCAATGTGGGACTTCATAAGCTCAACCGCCTTATAACCTGCGGTTATATCTACGCCTGCCGCCTTGTAGCTTTCGCTGTAACTCTTTTCCATTTTTAAAATTCCTTTCGTCAACAAATATTTATATTCAAATTATTCTTTACCTGTCCAGCAATACGTGCAGAGCTTGCACGGTTCAATACCGATCGCCTCAATTATTCCATCAAGAGATTGGAATTCGAGCGAATCAAAGTGGAATTTATCTGCAATTGCTTTGCGAAGCTTCTTGCCTCTCTTGGTTTCGGGAGAGCTGTATTCTTCGATATACTCAAATCCCTCCTCGCCCTCAAGCTCAAGTATCGTACGTCTTGCGATAAGCTCCAAGGGACTTGTCGCGCGAGAGAAGTTAAGATATTTGCAGCTATACATTATGGGCGGACACGCCGAGCGCATGTGAACCTCTTTAGCTCCGTTTTCAAGCAAAAAGTCAACAGTTCCCTTGAGCTGAGTTCCTCTTACTATCGAGTCATCAACTATAAGAAGCTTTTTGTCCTTGATAAGCTCCTTGACAGGTATCTGCTTCATCTTCGCGATTCGGTTACGCTCCGTCTGAATAGTAGGTGTAAAGCTACGCATCCACGTAGGTGTGTATTTTATAAATGCTCTGGCAAAATCAGCATTGCTTTCATTTGCATATCCGATCGCATGAGGAGTTCCCGAGTCGGGCATTCCGCAAACGTAATCTATATCCTGCGCAACACCGTTTGCTTTGTCGTTCTGCGCGAGAATTTTTCCGTTCTTGTAGCGCATCAGCTCGACGTTTACTCCCTCATAATCCGAGGTCGAATAACCGTAATACGTCCACAGAAACGCGCAAACCTTCATTTTATCGCGTGGCTTTGCAAGCTGCTCTACGTTCTCTGCCGTGACCCTAACGACCTCACCGGGGCCAAGCTCCATAGTCTTTTCGTAATCAAGCTTCTCAAACGCGAATGACTCAAACGAGATACTGTGTCCGTCATCGTTCTTGCCGATAATCACGGGGAGTCTGCCAAGCTTATCTCTTGCACCTATGATGCTTCCGTCGTTAACGAGGAGCATTATTCCCGCCGTTCCGTCGATAACGTCCTGCGCGAATTTTATTCCCTCGCAGAAGCTGTCCTTTTTGTTTATCAAGGACGCCACAAGCTCAACAGAGTTTACGTTTCCACCCGTCATAACACCGAAGTGTCCGCCGCTCGTCAATTCGTATTCCTCGATAAGCTGTTCCGAGTTATTTATATGACCGATAATGCAGATAGCGTAAGTTCCTATACGTGAGCGGATAAGCAGCGGTTGCGGATGCGTATCACTTATACAGCCGATTGCCGCCTTTCCTTTCATTTCGTTGAAAACATTTGCGAATTTTGTTCTAAAAGGTGAATTTTCAATATTATGAATATCACGCTGAAGCCCGATCTCCTCGTCATACGCTGCCATTCCGCCTCGTTTAGTGCCGAGGTGCGAATGATAATCCGTGCCAAAGAAAACATCAGATATAGCATCGCGCTTACTTACGACTCCAAAAAAACCTCCCATAGGCCCTCCTCTGAATGTTTACTTTGTTAATTTATACGTTGAATTTTGCTTCTATCTCTGCGTTCTTTGCAAGAACCTTTTTAGCTCCCGCAGCTCTTGCCGCGTCAAGCTTCTCTGCAAGCGCTTCGTCACTTACTGCAAGTATCTGGATTGCGAGCAGAGCCGCATTTGCCGCGCCGTCTACCGCAACCGTCGCCACGGGAATTCCCGTGGGCATCTGAACGGTGGACAAAAGCGCGTCCATACCGTCAAAGTTCTTGGATTTTACGGGTATACCGATCACAGGCAGCGTGGTGTTTGCCGCAACTGCTCCCGCAAGGTGAGCCGCCATTCCTGCTGCCGCGATCAAAGCGCCAAAGCCCTTCTCTCTTGCACTTGCGGAAAACTCCTTTGCTTCCACAGGCGTTCTGTGTGCAGAATAAACGTGCACCTCAAAAGGCACGCCGTATTCCTTAAGCGTATTGATCGCCTTCTCTACTACGGGAAGATCACTGTCACTTCCCATGATAATTCCAACTTTTTTCATTTGATTTCCTCCAAAAAAATAAATATGGGCAGTCCTACCCAAAGGTAAAGGACTGCCCAGACGGTCGGCTATATTACTTCCTGCTCCCATGTAGTTTTTTCTACTTATCCGTCGGTCACAAAAAGCCATAAAAAGGCACACAGCCCTTAACGAATATATTATACCACATAGTAACCGTAAAGTCAATAAAATTATCTTTATTCGACAATAAATTTTTGGGGCAAAACACGGCTTTTGTTTGTAATTATTCAACATACCTTTACCGTGAAAATTTGCTCTCCAGCTTTAGTAAAACGGTAGATATCGGCACGATAAGCGTTCCCGCTACTAAATTGCCTATTGCATGAACAACGTCGAACGGAAATCCGCTTGCGATCCACGCGAGCATTCCCCTCCAGTCCAAGCCAAAGACAAGCGCTTGAAAGGGTGCATACAGCGTTCCGAATGCAAGCCCGTGCAAGGCGCAGACCGTTATATATACGGGAGCTTTGAGCCATTTCGGCATTCTTCTCGGCAAAAGCATAGTCACTCCCCAAAGCACCGTCCAAACGTAGCAGTAAGGTACCCACCAAGGGCTAAATCCCATGTATACTCCACTTAACAAAATGAACATAGCTATAGGCGCAAGTGCTTCAAAGCGATAAACGATGGTATATATCATAACCAAAGCGCCCACAAGATGTACGTTTGGCAAAGCCTCCATAACCACCTTTGACGTAAACATCAGCGCGCCAAGCATGGAAAAAAGCACGAGTTTTCTTATTATTTCTGCCCATTTAGGGCGTCTTCTCTTTTCCAATTTTACTCTGCCTTAAAGGTGTAAACCTTGCCTGCCTCTATTTCGGTAGAATCCACTCCTGCCATAGCATAAGAGCCGTCTACGTAAAACGCCCAATATTTGCCGTCCGTGTCGTAATCAAGCGTAACGCCGTCAACCGTCTTTACGTAAAGGCCAAACTGTCCTTCCTCTCCCGAAATAAGACCTGCTCCGACAAGTGCGTTACCCACGATTGTTTCATTGGTGTACACAGTATAAGCCTTGCTCGAACCATCGGCAAAGACAACTGTAAAGGGAAAAGACCTCTCCCCTTCTCCTATTGAGGTAGCTGACTCCGCCTGCGTAGTGGGGGCTGTATCATCACCCTCCACGTCTTTTTTGTCACAAGATACAACGGACAGTGCCATAGCCGCAATAAGCACGATCACGAGAACAAGTGACAGAATTGAATGCTTTTTGAAAATTCTGTTCATTTTAATTCTCCTAAAATTTTATTTTTCTCGCATACCAAGCTTTCATCGTTTTTATCGATCCGGTCCGTGCGGTAAAAAGCTTACGGGGCAAGTCTTCCGACTTAGCAAAATGCGCTTTCGCGCAAGGTCGCAAAAAACCTTCTCAGACAAAAGTCCAATGGATAACAAGCTCTGCGGCGAGCTTGCTTTCGCACCTGTTTTTGCATACGGCGACACGCTCGTTTCGGATTTTCACCGAATTCCTTATTAAGTACTGCGTACACCCCTGACATACGCTCACATTATAGCATAAAAGCAAAAGAAAGTCAACCCAAGGGCCGACTTTCTTCTACAAATTACTTATTGAAAAACTTCTCGCCGCAGCCGTAGTTTTCGTATACGTAGTCGATATCCTTATCGCCTCTGCCGGACAGACAGCAAAGGATAGAGCCGGATTTATGCTCCTTAGCGTATCTTATAGCGTATGCGAGCGCATGCGAGCTTTCAATAGCGGGGATAATTCCCTCGTAGCGGCAAAGCAGGAAGAATGCTTCCATCGCTTCCTCGTCGCTTGCGGTTTCATAGTGTACTCTGCCGAGGTCACGCAGATGCGCGTGCTCAGGTCCTACACCGGGATAGTCAAGTCCGCTCGCGATAGAGTAAACGGGCAACGGCTCGCCGTTTTCGTCCTGAAGCAGATAGCTCTCAAAGCCGTGGAGTCTTCCCTTTGTACCAAACTGCATGGTAGCCGCGTGGTCACCTACGTTAGATCCTCTTCCGAGAGGCTCTATACCGTAGATCTCAACGGGATCTGCAAGGAAAGGTGTGAACATACCGAGCGAGTTAGAGCCACCGCCGACGCACGCCGTGATAGCATCGGGAAAATGTCCCGTCATTTCAAGGAACTGATCTCTTGCCTCGTGTCCGATAACCGCCTGAAAATCTCTTACCATCATGGGGAACGGATGTGGTCCAAGCGCTGAACCGATACAGTAGATAGCATCGTCGTACTCATTCATATATGCCTCAAATGCCGCGTCAACCGCTTCTTTAAGCGTCTTGAGTCCGTGGGTAACGGGAATTACGTTAGCACCAAGCATCTTCATACGAATTACGTTGGGCTTCTGCTTTTCAATATCAACCTCACCCATGTAAATATCACATTCCATACCAAAGTATGCGGCAGCCGTCGCAAGAGCAACTCCGTGCTGTCCTGCGCCCGTTTCGGCAATGAGCTTCTTCTTGCCCATGTACTTTGCAAGCAAGCCCTCACCCATGCAGTGGTTAAGCTTGTGTGCACCCGTGTGGTTGAGGTCCTCGCGCTTCAAATATATCTGGCAATTTCCGAAAAGCTTTGACAGTCTTTCGCAGTGATATACAGGGGTAGGTCTGCCCTGAAAATCCTTACGAATGCGTCTAAGCTCGTTTATAAACTGTGCGGACTGACAAATTGCCTCGTATGAGTTCTTTGCTTCCTCGAATGCGGGGATAAGCTCAGGCGGCAAAAACGAACCTCCGTACTCGCCAAAATAACCCTTTTCATTCGGAAATTCCTTAAAATAGTTATCAAAATCTCTGTATTTATTCATCGTTTTTTCTCCTAATTTTTTATATATTAAAGCAAATTATTTTCTCAAAAAGGTATGCAGCGCTTGCCATCGTTTTGTCAAAAGAAACATAATTACCTCCGAAAAACAAAAAATCTGCCCCTACGTTCAGGGACAGGAAAACCTGCGGTACCACCCGTGATTGGCGACGTGCGCCCACTCTGTGCGTTGCCACTCAGCAACTCCGAACTGTAACGGATCCGGTTCCGTCGGTTACTACTCAAAAAATCTCTTTCGGCCGCCCTCATAAGTCCATTCACTAAAGATTGAATACCAAAACTCACACCACCGTTGGCTCTCTGAAAATCAATAACTTTAACTACTATTCTTAATCATAGGTTTACGAGAAAATTATACTCCAAAACGATTTTTTTGTCAATACAAAAATGCCGTATTCCAAGAAATACGGCATTTTGCATAAATTTATTCACTTGTATAGTAAGTTTATTTATTCGTAGTCAACAATATTATGAAAAATCAGTCTTCCATATATCCCTGATATACAAGTTCTGCGTTTCCGATAAGAATTACCTTTTCGTCAGTGTAATTTACGATAAGGTCACCGCCGCGAAGCTTAACGGTAACGTCCTCGCCCTTCTTGCAGAAGCCGTTTTCGACAGCCGCAACAACAGCCGCGCACGCACCTGTTCCGCAGGCAGGAGTTTCTCCGTTTCCGCGCTCGTAAACTCGCATCTTTATGGTGTTCGGGTTTACTACGCGAATAAATTCGGTATTAATTCTTTCGGGGAATTCGGGAGCATTCTCGAAGAGCCGTCCTATGCCCTTAACGTCAACACCGACAACGTAGTCGGTAAATACTACGCAGTGGGGGTTACCCATGGACACGAGCGTTACGTTATATTCCTTGCCACCAACCGTCAAGGGATAATTTACAGCGCGCTCTGCGTCAATGGTGGTGGGAATGTCCTTAAGAAGAACGCTTGCCTTGCCCATTCCAACGCTTACGGTAGTAACCTTGCCGTTTCTTGTGTAAAGGCGAAGATCTCTTATACCGCTTCTCGTTTCGATGTTTATTCTATCCTTGTTGACGATCTTGTTATCGTACAGATACTTTCCTACGCAACGAATGGAGTTACCCGCCATTACACCCTCACTACCGTCGCGGTTGAAGATCCTCATGCGCGCATCGGCAACGTCGGATTTCTCTATAAGAACAAGTCCGTCAGCGCCTACTCCGTAGTGTCTATCACACATGGTAAGGCTCAAGGATTCGGGACAGGTTATGCTTTCGTCCATATTGTTTATGAAGATATAGTCGTCGCCCGTTCCCTGCATCTTGGAGAACTTAATAAGCATAGGCTGTGTACGCATATTGTTGATGTCAACAAGCTCGGTGTTCTGCTGATTATAGCGGCTTGCGATAATATCTGCAAGAGCATTCGCGGTATCAAGCGAGGTAAGGCACGCAACGGAGTGCTGAAGCGCCTTTCTGTGAAGCGCTATAAACTCGTTAAGCGAGGTGTCAAAGAGAGTTCCCGTATAAACGATATAGCTTATCTTTCCGCTCTCGATCAGCTCGTATGCATCGTTGGTCTCGCCAACGGCACCGATGGAAACAACGGAAATTCCGAGTCCCTCGATAGCCTCTGCGGTCTGCTTGGTTGCATATATCTTCATTCCAAGGTCGCTAAGCTTCTTTGCGAGCGTTACGATCTCGCGAAGGTCATGCTCGCCAACGCTTATAAACACGCCGACGTCAGAGCCTGCACTGGGCGCCTTAAGCGAAAATCCTGCCGAGGTAAGTCCCTTGAATATAGCCTCGTTAAGGTTCTTTCCAAGTCCGAGAACCTCACCCGTAGACTTCATTTCCGGTCCGAGGTAGGAGTTAGCGTCCGTCAGCTTTTGGAAGGAGAATACGGGCACCTTTACTGCATAGTAAGGAGGTGTCTTGTAAAGTCCCGTGCCGTAGCCGAGAGAAGCAAGAGGTGCGCCGAGCATTACCTTGGTAGCAAGGTCAACCATAGGCACGCCCGTTACCTTACTTATATAAGGTATGGTTCTCGAAGCGCGGGGGTTAACCTCGATAACGTAAAGCTCGTTACGGTAGATGAGGTACTGAATATTTACAAGTCCCTTAGTTCCAAGAGAAAGCGCGAGCTTTTCGGAAGATTCAACGAGAGTATTAAGAAGCTTATCGTTTACGCTGAAAGGCGGGTAAACCGCGATAGAGTCACCGCTGTGAACTCCCGCACGCTCAACGTGCTGCATAATACCGGGGATAAGAACGTCCTTACCGTCGGAAATTACGTCGACCTCAAGCTCTGTTCCCATCATATATTTATCGACCAGAACGGGGTTCTCAATGCCCGTAGAAAGAATACGGGTCATATAGGTCTCAACCTCTCTTGCGTTATAAACGATAGACATATTCTGTCCGCCGATAACGTAAGAGGGACGAAGCAGAACGGGGTATCCTATCTGCTCTGCTGCCTTAAGCGCCTCCTCGGTAGTCATAATGCTCGTTCCGACAGGTCTGCGGATATTAAATCTTTCAAGGAGCGCATCGAACTTTTCTCTGTCCTCTGCCATATCGATTCCCTCGGCAGACGTTCCGAGTATCTCGATTCCGTTATCGTCCAGGAACTGAGTGAGCTTGATCGCCGTCTGTCCGCCGAATGCAACAACGACACCGATAGGCTTTTCAACCTTGATAATGTTCATAACGTCCTCGGGAGTAAGAGGCTCAAAGTACAGTCTGTCAGCGGTATCGTAGTCCGTAGAAACGGTTTCGGGGTTGTTGTTTACGATAACAACGTCATATCCAAGCTCCTTGAGCGCCCATACGCAGTGAACGGAGGAATAGTCGAACTCAATTCCCTGTCCTATTCTTATAGGACCTGAGCCGAGAACGAGAATGGTGGGCTTTCCGCTCTTCTTAAAGCCGCGAGCCTCGCACTCTCCGCCGTAGGTGGAATAGAAATAGGGTGTACGAGCGTCAAATTCTGCCGCACAGGTATCAACCATCTTATAAGATGCGTCCATTGAGGGCACGTTTGCCTCTCCGCTGAGCTTTGCCAAGGACTTGTCCGTATAGCCGAGCATCTTACCGAGCTTGTAGGTATCAGCCGTCAAGCCGTTCTCGATTGCCTTTTCAAATTCAACAAGCTTTTTGAGCTTTGAGAGGAACCACGGGTCGATTCTCGTTATCTCATTGATCTTCTCAATAGTAACGCCTTCCTTAAGCGCCTCAAATACGGTAAATATTCTGCGGTCGTCCATAGCGGCAAGACGCTCCTCTATGGGCGCATCGTTAAGAGGACGCGCGTTGAGCGTGTCAAGAGAGATCTCCGCTCCGCGGACTGCCTTCATGATAGCCATTTCAAACGAAGGACCGATAGACATTACCTCGCCCGTTGCCTTCATCTGCGTTCCGAGCTTTCTGCTCGAGCCGTTGAATTTATCGAATGGCCACTTGGGGAATTTTACTACCACGTAGTCGAGCGTAGGCTCGAAGCATGCGCAGGTCTTTCCCGTAATATCGTTCTGAATCTCGTCAAGCGTATATCCGAGAGCAACCTTTGTGGTTATCTTTGCGATAGGATATCCGCTCGCCTTACTTGCAAGTGCGGAGGAACGGGAAACTCTGGGGTTTACCTCGATTACCGCATACTCAAAGCTATTGGGATTGAGAGCAAACTGACAGTTACAGCCGCCGACGATGCCGAGCGCGTTTACGATATTGAGCGACGCGGTACGGAGCATCTGATACTCTTTATTGGAAAGAGTCAGTGCGGGCGCCACAACTATGGAGTCACCCGTATGGATTCCAACGGGGTCAAAGTTTTCCATGCTACAAACGGCGATCGCGTTACCTGCCGCGTCACGCATGGTTTCAAACTCGATCTCCTTCCAGCCGAAAATATATCTTTCAACAAGCACCTGATTAATGGGAGATGCGTCAAGTCCTGTCTGTGCAACGACGAGGAGCTCCTCGCGGTTGTTTGCAACACCGCCACCCGCACCGCCGAGCGTAAACGCGGGACGGATAATGATGGGATATCCTATTATGTCGGCAATTGCAACCGCAGTCTCTACGTCGTTAGCAATATCAGAGGGGATACAAGGCTCGCCGATAGACTCCATGGTCTCCTTGAAGAGCTGTCTGTCCTCTGCCTTATCAATTGCCTTTGCGTCAGTTCCGAGAAGTCTTACGCCGTGCGACTGTAAAAATCCGTCGTGCGACAGCTGCATCGCAATAGTAAGTCCGGTCTGTCCGCCAAGTCCTGCAAGAAGGCTGTCGGGCTTTTCCTTTTCGATAATTCTCTTTACAGTCTCCGCAGTAAGAGGCTCAAGATAGATCTCGTCCGCAAGCGCGTTGTCCGTCATTATAGTTGCGGGGTTGGAGTTTACGAGAACGACGTTTACGCCTGCGTCCTTAAGAACGCGGCATGCCTGCGCGCCCGCATAGTCGAACTCCGCTGCCTGTCCGATAACGATAGGACCGGAACCAATAACCAAAACCTTTTTTATGTCCTTATTAAGCGGCATATCAATTACCTCCCATCATATCGATAAAGTTGTCATAAAGAAATGAGGTGCTATGAAGTCCTGCGATAGACTCGGGATAAAACTGTACCGAGAACGCCTTCATGTCTGCATATTCAATTCCTTCGCAGGTGTTATCGTTTGCGTTTACAAACGATACGCATCCAACCTTTACGCTGTCAGAATCAACCGCATAACCGCAGTTCTGCGAGGTTATATAAGTACGGTTGCTGTTCACCTTGTGCGAGGGCTGATTGCCTCCGCGGTGACCGTATTTGAGCTTGTAGGTGGTAGCGCCCATTGCAAGAGCCATGAGCTGGTGACCAAGTCCGATACCGAACATGGGAGCTTTACCCATAAGCTTTTTAACCTCAGCAACATACGACTCACAATCTGCGGGGTTTCCGGGTCCGCCCGAAAGAAGAATTCCGTCGGGCTTGCCTGCAAGGATCTCCTCGGCAGATGTATTAGCAGGAACTACGGTTACGTTACAGCCGCGCTTAATAAGCTCGTCAACAAAGCTCTTGTTGATGCCGTAATCAACGACGGTCACGTTATATTTTGCGTTCTCAGCGTCAAAGGACTTCTTCTCCTCTGTGCTTACAGCCGCTACTGCGTCTGTTATCTTATAAGCCTTGATCTCGTCAAGATCGTAAGGAAGCTCATAGCAGATCTTCGCGTTCATTACGCCGTTTTCTCTGATGTGCTTGGTGATAGCTCTGGTATCAATTCCGTAAATTCCGGGGATACCGTTGTCCTTGAGGTATTTGTCAAGGTCGTATTCGCATCTGAAGTTCGAGGGAGCATCGCACCACTCGCGAACGATAAGTCCCTTTACGGCGCACTTGCCCTCAAAGTCCGAGGGGATAATGCCGTAGTTTCCTACAAGAGGAAACGTCTCGACTACTATCTGTCCGTAATAAGCCGCATCGGTGAGAGTCTCGATATAACCAACCATTCCCGTGTTGAACACAAGCTCGCCCGTAACCTCTGCTTGCGCTCCGAAGGCATAGCCCTCAAAGCTGTGTCCGTCCTCTGTAACCAAATATACTTTCTTCATATGCACCTCTTACGCAAGACATTTTACAAGAACTGCCTTCTGCGCGTGCAGGCGGTTCTCTGCTTCGTCAAATATTTCAGCGGCATGTGCCTCAATAATTTCATCCGTGATCTCCTCGCCGCGGTGAGCAGGCAGGCAGTGAAGGACCATTGCATCGCTATGAGCCACAGCCATAACGTCGCTGTTTATCTGGTAGCCGGCAAAGATCTTCTTTCTTTCTGCCGCCTCACCCTCCTGGCCCATGGAAGCCCAAACGTCGGTGTAGAGCACGTCGGCATCCTTAGCCGCCTCAAAAACGTTGTCTGTGCAGGTGAATTCTCCGTTAACGGACGCCCATCTCATGATCTCCGCATCAGGCTCGTATCCCTTGGGGCAAGCGACCGATACGCTCATTCCCATCTTGATTCCGCCGACTATGAGGGAGTTTGTCATGTTATTTCCGTCACCGATATAGCAGAGCTTATTACCCTTTATACAGCCCTTATGCTCTCTGATCGTCATAAGATCGGCAAGCACCTGGCAGGGGTGGCAATAGTCCGTAAGACCGTTGATTATCGGAATAGTACCGCAGCGAGCAAGAGACTCGACCTCCTCCTGATCGAAGGTACGGATCATAATTCCGTCGAGGTATCTCGAAAGAACGCGCGCGGTATCCTGAACGGGCTCGCCGCGTCCGATCTGAAGGTCGCGTGAGCTCAAGAAGAGTGCCGTACCTCCAAGGTCGTACATTCCGACCTCGAACGATACTCTCGTTCTCGTAGAGGATTTCTCAAAGATCATTCCGAGCGTCTTTCCCGCAAGGATATGATGCTTGATTCCGTTTTTCTTTTCGTATTTGAGCTGATCTGCCGTATTGAGAATTTCTATTATCTCCCTCTCGGTAAGATCCATAAGCTTTAACAGGTGTTTCATTTAGCACACGCCTCCTTCAAAATATTTATTGCTTTTGTTAAAATTTCATCGTCTATATTAAGTGCGGGCAAAAGTCGTATCTTATGCTTTGCCTTGATAACAAGAACTCCCTTTTCCCTACATTCTTCTATTATTTCCGAAGCAGGGCGTTCACATTCAATACCGATCATAAGACCGAGTCCCGTAACGCTCTTTACTCCCTTTGCGCCCTCAAGCTCTCTGAAAATGTACTCGCTCTTGCGCTTTACTCCTTGGAGAAGCTCTCCGTCAAGTCTTGAAAGTATATTCAAAGCGCCTGCCGAGCATACGGGGTTTCCGCCGAACGTAGATCCGTGCATTCCCGCACCGAGAACGCCCTCTACCTTCTCTCCGAGCATTGTAGCACCTATCGGCAAGCCTCCGCCAAGTCCCTTCGCGGTAGAAACGATGTCGGGCTTGATACCGAAATTCATATATCCGTAAAGCTCACCCGTTCGTCCGTTACCCGTCTGAACCTCGTCGGCAATAAGAAGCAGTCCGTTTTCCTTTGCAAAGCCCTCAAGCCACGTTAGAAATTCTGCTTTAAGGGGGAGCACTCCGCCCTCTCCCTGAACGACCTCAAACATGACCGCACAGCACTTGTTTTCGCTCGTCAGTCTGACAACGTCCTCCTTGGAGTTTGCCGCCGCGTGCACAAAGCCCTCGGTAAGAGGCAAAAAGTCCTTATGAAAGACGTCCTGTCCCGTTGCCGCAAGCGTAGTTAGTGTACGTCCGTGGAAACTGTCCTTTAGGGTTACGATGGTAGTATATCCCTCGCCCTTGTTTAGCTCTCCGTATTTTCTTGCCGCCTTTATGGCGCACTCGTTTGCTTCAGCGCCCGAGTTTGAAAAGAACACTCTTTTCATTCCCGTTCTTTCGCAAAGCTCTGCCGCAAGGCGCGCACAGGGCTCGCTGTAATAGAGATTAGAGGTATGCTGTACGGCAGAAAGCTGCGCCGTAACTGCCGATACCCACTCGTCGTCAGCAACTCCGAATGTATTTACGGCAATTCCCGTACCGAGGTCGATATATTCCTTTCCCTCATCGTCGTACACGATCGAGCCCTTGCCGCTCGTTATACAAATGGGAAACCTCGCATACGTTGACGCAACGTAATTGTTGTCAAGTTCTTTTATATTCATAAATTACACCGCAAAATTATTTAGGATATTTTTTACCGGAAACGAACATCGTTCCCATACCTTTGTCAGTAAGTGTTTCAATAAGAATGGAGTGCGGAACACGTCCGTCGATTATAAATACCTTATTAACTCCTCGTCTTATTGACTCGATGCAGCAGTTGACCTTAGGTATCATACCACCGCTGATAATGCCCTCCTTCATAAGCTGAGGCGCATCACTCACGCATATCTTCGAAATAAGCGTTGAGGGATCGTTCTTATCTCTGAGAATACCCTCGATATCCGTCATGGATATAAGGCACTCCGCTTTAAGCTCGCCCGCAATGCGCGCCGCCGCAGTATCGGCATTTATGTTGTAGGTATTCCCCTCGTTATCACACCCTATGGTGGATATTACGGGAATATAGCCCTTATCGAGAACGTCAAGTATAGGCTCAACGTTGACGTCGGTAACCTCTCCGACGTAGCCAAGCTGTTCGTTGATTCGGGTAGCCTTTATCATGTGTCCGTCAACACCGCAAAGACCTATCGCCTTGCCGCCCTTGTTCTGGATAGTATTTACAAGATTCTTATTGATCTTGCCCGCAAGCACCATCTGAACGATCTCAACCGTTTCCTTATCGGTAACGCGCAAGCCATTGAGAAACTCCGTCTTTTTACCTACCTTTGCAAGCATTTCGGTAATTTCAGGTCCTCCGCCGTGAACGAGCACGACCTTGATACCGATAAGCGCGAGCAGTACGAGATCTCCCATAACTGCCTCTTTAAGCTCCTCGTTTATCATAGCGTTTCCGCCGTACTTTACCACAATTATTTTGTTGTAATATTTTTTTATGTACGGGAGCGCCTCGGTAATGACCTCCACTCTTTGCATGTTGTTAATTTCCATTTTCAATCTCCAAATTAAGTTCTGTAATCTCCGTTGATCTTTACGTAGTCGTAGGTGAGGTCACAGCCCCAGGCTACTGCCTGTCCGTCACCGTCGCCAAGACCTATAAGTATCTGTATCTCACTCTCAACGAGTATCTTTTTAGCAAGCTCCTCGGAGAATTCAACACCTGCGCCGTTTTGGCACACGGTGATCTCACCGCCTACGGACTTGAACGTCACGCTCACCTTGTTTACGTCAACGTCAGCTCCGCTGTATCCGATAGCGCAAAGCACGCGTCCCCAGTTAGCATCAGCACCGAACATAGCCGCCTTAAAGAGCGATGAGCATATAACGGATTTCGCAACAACTCTCGCGTTGTCCTTGTCCTTAGCGCCCTCGACAACACATTCAAGAAGCTTGGTAGCCCCCTCTCCGTCAGCCGCGATAGCACGGCAAAGATGTGAGGTAACTGCGTGGAGTGCCTCGCAGAATTTCTCAAAATCAGCGTTTTCCTCGGAAATGAGGGTATTTCCCGCCATTCCGTTTGCGATAACCGAAACCATATCGTTAGTGGAGGTATCTCCGTCAACGCTTATCATGTTAAAGGAATCAACTACGTCGCGGGAGAGCGCAAGCTTGAGCATGTCCGCGCTGATAGCGCAGTCCGTAGTAACGAACACGAGCATGGTAGCCATGTTGGGGTGGATCATTCCGCTTCCCTTTGCAATACCGCCCATTCTGCACTCAACTCCGCCGATCTCGAAGGACATCGCGATCTCCTTCTTCTTTACGTCCGTCGTCATAATGCCCTCGCAAGCCAAATCGCAATGGTCGCCAAGTCCTGCTACAAGCTCCTTCATACCGCCCGCGATGGGAGCAATATCAAGAGGCTGTCCGATAACACCCGTAGATGCAACTATTACGTCGTTTGCGCGGATATTCATTTCCTTTGCGAGAAGCTCACAAGTCTTTGTAGCGATCTCAATTCCGTTTGCGTTGCAGGTGTTAGCGTTTCCGCTGTTACAAATCATTGCTTGCGCTATTCCGTCGGAAATATTTTCCTTGGTTACGGTAAGAGGTGCGCCCTTTACGAGGTTCTTGGTGTAAACTGCCGCAGCAGCACCGGGCACCTCACTGGAAATAAGCGCAATATCTCTCTTAGTTCTGTTCTTTCTTATACCGCATCTTATGCCGTTTGCGGTAAATCCCTTTGCGGCACAAACGCCGCCGTTAATCTGCTTCATTTCTGTTTCCTCAAATTACAAGTCCTTTTTCCGGAGCTTCTCCAAGGACTATATTCATACATTCAACTGCCGCACCCGACGCACCCTTGCCGAGATTGTCGTAAAGCGCAACCAAAATAATTCTGTCGTCGTTTCCGTAAACGGATACGCTCATAGTGTCCTTGCCCGCAAGCTCACCTGCTGACAAAAAGCCTTCTCTGTCAGCGCTCTCAACGTATTTTACGATAGAGGTATTATACTTCTCTCTATAAACTCGCTTGATGTCCTCGACGGTAAATCCGTCTGCGAGCTGCTTTTTAAAGAGCGGCACGGTAACCTCCATTCCGCTGTAAAAGTCGGATACGATAGGTGAAAATACCGGTTCGTTCACAATCCCCGTAACGTGCTTCATCTCGGGCAGGTGCTTATGCTTTTGAGAGATACCGTACTGTCTCGGATAGTCGAGAAGCACGTCGCGCTCCTCGGAGTCGTAGTCGGCAATCATCTTTTTTCCGCCGCCGC
The DNA here is from genome assembly GCA_045659245.1 of Eubacteriales bacterium. GTDB lineage: Bacteria > Bacillota > Clostridia > Oscillospirales > CAG-272 > HGM12713. The sequence goes on along the minus strand of JAZOWN010000006.1, from coordinate 48,001 downwards.
TGTAACCCGTGATCGAGTGGCAGGACAAGAGAACGTCGGGCTTAAGGATACTCGCCTCTACGAGGGGATAAACAAGAGCGACAAATCCGCTTGCGTGACAACCGGGGTTTGCAATACGCTTTGAATTTTTTATATTCTCTCTCGCCTCTGCCGAAAGCTCGGGGAAACCGTAGCTCCAACCGTCAGCCGTTCTGTGTGCAGTCGATGCGTCGATAATAACGACGTCGGGGTTTTCAACCATCGAAACAGCCTCGCGTGCCGCATCGTCGGGCAAACAAAGAAACGCTATATCGCACTCGTTAAGTGCTTTTTTTCTCGCATCGGCGTTCTTTCTTTCCTCGTCGGAGAGCAAGATCAAGCAAACGTCGTCTCGGTCGGCAAGTCTTTCATAGATACGAAGTCCCGTAGTTCCCGCCTTGCCGTCAATAAAAACCTTTTTCATTTTTTCAGTTCCTCTCTTGCGTATGCTATCTGCGTCTCCACTGACGAAACGGACGTTCCGCCCTCTGAAATTCTCTTACTTACGCAAGCTTCAAGTGAAATTTCCCCGTAGAGATCTGCCTCGAACATATCGCTGTGAGCACGGTATGCTTCCAAGGAAAGATCATCGAGAACGCATTTCTTATCAATGCATTCAGCGACTATCTGACCGACAATCTTGTATGCAGATCTAAAAGGCATTCCCTTCTTCGTCAGATAATCCGCAAGGTCAGTCGCATTTATAAAGCCTTCCTCGGCAGCACGGTACATATTGTCAGCCTTAACTCTCATGGTCTTTACCATAGGTGCGAATATTTCAAGGCACATCTGCACGGTTTCAAGGGAATCGAAAATCGCTTCCTTGTCCTCCTGCATGTCCTTGTTATAAGCGAGCGGAAGTCCTTTAAGAGTCGTCAACAGAGCCAGAAGATTTCCGTAAACTCTGCCCGTTTTTCCTCTTACAAGCTCTGCCATGTCAGAATTTTTCTTTTGGGGCATTATAGACGAGCCCGTGGTATAGGAGTCGTCAAGCTCAACGTATCTGAATTCCCAGCTCGACCAAAGTATAATTTCCTCGGAAAATCTTGAAAGGTGCATCATGATAAGCGAGTACGCGCTCATAAGCTCTACGCAAAAATCTCTGTCGGACACACCGTCTATGCTATTCATCGTTATTCCGTCAAATCCGAGTGCCTCTGCCTCGAAGCGTCTGTCCGTGTTGTAGGTCGTACCTGCAAGCGCACAGCTTCCGATAGGCGAATAATTCATTCTCGCGATCGCATCGCGAACTCTTGAAATATCCCGCAGGAACATCATCGAGTACGCCATAAGGTGATGACCGAATGTGATCGGCTGCGCTCTTTGCAGATGCGTATATCCCGGAACGATAACCGCCTTATTCTCCTCCGCCTTATCGGTTATGACCTCGACAAGCTCGGAAAGCAGGCTTATCACCTTTTCCGACTCCTCACGCAGATACATACGAATATCAAGCGCTACCTGATCGTTGCGGCTTCTCGCGGTATGAAGTCTTTTTCCCGCGTCGCCTATACGCTTCGTCAGCTCCGCCTCAACGAACATGTGAATGTCCTCACACGCCATGTCGAACTCAAGTGCACCGCTCTCGAGGTCCTCAAGTATAGACAAAAGTCCGTCGGTTATTTTCTCGCAGTCGTCCGCGGAAATTATCCCCTGCTTTGCAAGCATTTTTGCATGCGCCAGAGAGCCCGTTATGTCCTGCTTATACATTTTGCAGTCAAATCTTATCGAGGAATTGAAATCGTCAGCCTTGCTGTCAAGCGCCTTTGAAAACCTTCCTGCCCACATTTTTTCCATGTCTTTTTATACACGTTTTGCCCGCCGCCAAAAATTGACGCCAGGCAAAATGCTCCTTGATTACTTATTATTGTTCTTTTCGTTTACCTGAGCCTGAACCTTTATCGGAAGTCCAAAGAGGTTGATAAATCCGGTAGCGTCGGTCTGGTCGTAAACGTGATCCTCACCAAAGGTTGCGATCTCCTCGGAGTAGAGAGAATAGTCACTCCATGCGCCCGCCTTGATAATATTACCCTTGTAGAGCTTGAGCTTTACCTTACCGGTAACCTTCTCCTGAGTCTTATCAACGAATGCGGAAAGAGCCTCACGAAGAGGTGTGAACCACTGGCCGTTATATACGAGATCTGCAAAGGTTACAGCAAGCTCCTGCTTCTTGTGAGCGGTGTACTTGTCAAGGCAAAGAGTTTCAAGATAGTCGTGTGCGGCATAGAGAATAGCTCCGCCGGGAGTCTCGTAAACACCGCGGCACTTCATGCCGACAAGACGGTTCTCAACGATGTCAAGAAGTCCGATACCGTTCTCGCCGCCAACCTTGTTGAGGTTGAGGATAATATCCTTTGCGCTCATCTTCTCACCGTTGAATGCAACGGGACGGCCCTGCTCGAAATCAAGAGTGATATAGGTAGGAGCGTCGGGAGCGGGAATGGGAGAAACACCCATTTCAAGGAAGCCCTCTTTCTCGTAAAGAGGCTCGTTGCCTGCGTCCTCAAGATCAAGTCCCTCGTGGCTGAGATGCCAGAGGTTCTTATCCTTGGAATAGTTGGTCTCACGGTTTATCTTAAGCGGTACGTTGTGTGCCTCTGCGTACTCGATTTCTTCCTCACGGGATTTGATATCCCACTCACGCCAAGGAGCGATGATAGGCATATCGGGAGCAAAAGCCTTAATGGTAAGCTCGAAACGAACCTGGTCGTTTCCCTTACCTGTACAACCGTGGCAAATAGCGTCAGCGCCCTCTGCCTTAGCGATCTCAACTATACGCTTTGCGATAACGGGACGTGCGAATGACGTACCGAGCATATATTCCTCATACTTAGCTCCTGCCATAACGGTAGGAATAACGTATTCGTCAACGAATTCGTTAGTAAGATCCTCAATGTATATTTTCGATGCGCCGGTCTTGATAGCCTTTTCCTCAAGTCCGTCGAGCTCGTCGCTCTGACCTACGTTTCCGCTTACGGCGATAACCTCACAGTTATTGTAGTTCTCCTTAAGCCACGGAATAATGATAGACGTATCGAGTCCACCGGAATACGCCAAAACGACCTTTTTGATATCCTTCTTTTCCATAACGTACCTCCATGCATAAAGCATAATTTAATACAATCAAAATATATTTATAAAGTAATAATATGAATACTTTATATGCTGTTGTATATTATACACCATTCGGAAGAATATGTCAATACTACCGAACAACGATATTTTCACAACTTTTTTGCTCTCAAATTGTCATTATGCACAACTATGCATATTATTCATGCTTTATGCATTGATTTTACGGCGTTTTTATTGTATTATGCGAATTATGCATAAACGCGCATGAATATTATGCATTAAAAATTCACAGGTCTATAACCAACTTTACCGCAGGTGTAATGAATTACACCTGCGGTATTTTTTAGCTTAATCAACTTTTACAGTCCAACCGAAGCTATCGGTAAGCTTGCCCCACTGAATACCCGTAAGAGTATCGTAAAGCTTCTGTGCAACAGCGCCGATCTCACCGTTATTTACGGTCATTTTCTTATCCCCCGTATCGAGAAGTCCGATAGGAGAAATTACGGCAGCAGTACCCGTTCCGAATGCCTCGTCGAGCTTGCCGTTGTCATATGCCTCTATTACCTCGTCAAGAGAGAGCTTTCTCTCCTCAACCTTGTAGCCGAGCTTCTCCAAGAGCTGAATGCAGGAAGCGCGGGTAACACCGGGAAGAATGTTTCCACCCTCAAGTGTAGGAGTAACGACCGTTCCGTCGATAACGAAGAAGACGTTCATAGCGCCAACCTCGTCAATGTACTTATGCTCGATACCGTCAAGCCACAAAACCTGCGAATATCCGAGCTGCTCTGCCTTTTCCTGACCGATAAGAGAGCATGCGTAGTTACCGCCGACCTTGGCATATCCCGTTCCGCCCTTAACTGCTCTTACGTATTCTCTTTCAACGAATATCTTTACGGGCTTTATTCCCTCGGGATAGTAAGAGCCTACGGGGCTGAGAATGATTATAAATTTGTAGCTGTGCGAGGGGTGCACACCTATATGCACGTCGGTAGCAATAATAAACGGACGGATATAAAGAGACGTGCCGTCAGCCGTAGGAACCCAATCCTTCTCTACGGATACTATCGCCTTTATTGCGTCAAGAACGTCAGAGTTATCGAGCTGAGGAATACAAAGTCTTCTGTTTGTATTGTTCATTCTCTCAATGTTCTTGTCAGGACGGAAAAGCTGAATTTCTCCGTCGGGAGTTCTGTATGCTTTAAGTCCCTCAAACATCTCCTGCGCGTAGTGGAACACCATGCAGGCAGGGTCAAGAGAGAGATTCTGATAAGGAATTATTCTCGCGTCGTGCCAGCCCATTCCCTTATCGTAGTCCATAATAAACATATGGTCGGTAAAGTATTTTCCAAAGCCGAGATTGTTCCAATCGGGTTTTGATTTTCTGTTTTCAACAAGCTCATACTTAATGTTAAGCATTTGAGTTACCCCTTTCAAAATACGTAAAAATCATATATTGGAGGCAATAATTGTTCCCATTTCGGAGCAACCTACCTTTGTAAATCCGTCCTTATATATATCGGACGTTCTGTATCCGTCGTCAAGTGCCTTGTTTACTGCGTTCTCGATAGCATCAGCCTCCTCTGCCATATCAAAGGAGTAGCGGAGCATCATAGCCGCGGACATAATAGTACCTATCGGATTCGCGATATCCATTCCCGCGATATCGGGAGCAGAGCCGTGAATAGGCTCGTACATACCAAGCGTTCCCGAGGAAAGGCTTGCGGAGGGCATCATACCGATAGAGCCCGTGAGCATGCTCGCCTCGTCGGAGAGAATATCTCCGAACATGTTTTCGGTTACAACAACGTCAAACTGTGCAGGATTCTTAACGAGCTGCATAGCCGTATTATCAACGAGAATATCGGAATACTCAACGTCCGTATATTCCTCTGCGAGCTTGTGCATTACCGCTCTCCAGAGTCTTGAGGAGTCAAGCACGTTCGCCTTATCAACGGAAGCGACGCGACCGCTTCTCTTTCTTGCGCTCTCGAACGCAACGCGACCGATACGCTCGATCTCGTGCTCGCTGTACGTCATCTCGTCGGTAGCGACCTTCTCACCGTCAACGACCTCGGTTCTTCTCTTTCCAAAGTAGATACCGCCCGTAAGCTCACGGACTATCATGAGATCAATTCCGTTGCCAACGATAGAGGGCTTGAGGGGAGAAGCATCCGCAAGCTGTGGAAAAAGCTTTGTAGGACGGAGATTTGCAAAAAGTCCAAGCTCGCTTCTTACAGCAAGCAAAGCCTTTTCGGGGCGCACGGAGGGATCAACGTTATCCCATTTAGGTCCACCCACAGCGCCGAGAAGCACGCTGTCAGATGCCTTACATTTTGCCATTCCCTCCTCGGTTATCGGCACGCCGTACTTATCTATACTGCAGCCGCCGATGTCTACCTCGGTGTAGTTAAATTTGTGCGAATACTTCTCGCACACCGCGTCAAGAACCTTTATCGCCTGATCGACGATCTCGGGGCCTATTCCGTCACCCTTAAGAACTGTAATATTCTTTTCCATTTAAATCACTTCTTTCCGATAGAGTTCATAAGACCGTCTGCCTTGATGATTTCCTTTACGAAATCGGGAAACGGCTCTGCCTTGTATTGTTCATTTCTTGTATGGTTGGTGATAACGCCCGTGTCGAAATCGATCTCAACGTCATCACCGCTCTGTATCTTTTCGCTTGCCTCGGGGCATTCAAGGATCGCAAGACCGATATTTATTGCGTTTCTGAAGAAAATTCGCGCAAATGTCTTTGCTATAACGCAGGAAATTCCCGATTTCTTTATAGCGATAGGCGCATGCTCTCTGGACGAGCCGCAACCGAAGTTAGCGCCGCCTACCATTATATCGCCGTCCTTTACCTTTTTGGTAAAGTCCTTGTCGATATCCTCCATGCAGTGCGATGCGAGCTCCTTATGGTCGGAGGTGTTGAGATAACGAGCGGGGATTATAACGTCGGTATCAATGTTATTGCCGTACTTATGTACGCTTCCTCTTGCATTCATCAGTGCTTACCTCCTTACTTAAGATCTCTCGGATCGCATATTTTTCCTGCAACTGCGCTCGCTGCGGCAACCGCAGGGCTTGCAAGGTATATCTTGGACGTGATGTGTCCCATTCTTCCTACAAAGTTTCTGTTCGTAGTAGCAACCGCAACCTCGTCCTCGGCAAGGATTCCCATGTAACCGCCAAGGCAAGGACCGCAGGTAGGAGTAGAAACAACACAGCCCGCATCAATAAACGTATCGATATATCCGCGCTTGATGCATTCCTTGTAAATAGACTGTGTTGCGGGGATAATGATACATCTTACTCCCTTTGCAACGTGCTTACCCTCAAATATTTCAGCCGCCGCCTGCATATCGGAAATTCTTCCGTTGGTGCAAGAGCCGATAACGACCTGATCGGGAACGATATCGGCAAGAGCGCGAGCGTCCTTGGTGTTTTCGGGAAGGTGAGGACATGCAACCGTAGGCTCAATTGCACCGAGGTCAATTACGTACGTTTCGTCGTACTCTGCGTCCTCGTCAGCCTTATATACGGTAAACTCTCTGTTTACCCTGTCCTTTACGTACTCAAGCGTTACCTCGTCAACGTCAAATATGCCGTTTTTAGCGCCAGCCTCAATTGCCATATTCGCCATGCAAAGTCTGTCGTCGATAGAAAGAGACGCAAGTCCCTCGCCCGTAAACTCCATAGAGCGGTAAAGCGCACCGTCAACGCCGATCTTTCCTATTATGTAAAGGATAACGTCCTTACCCGAAACGAACGGACGAAGCTTGCCCGTAAGCTCGAACTTTATAGCAGACGGAACCTTGAACCAAGCCTCGCCGGTTGCCATTCCCGCAGCCATATCGGTGCTTCCGACACCCGTCGAGAAAGCGCCGAGAGCGCCGTAGGTGCACGTATGAGAGTCCGCACCTATAACAAGCTCTCCGGGGCCTACCAATCCCTTTTCGGGAAGAAGCGCGTGCTCAATTCCCATATCTCCAACGTCGTAGTAGTTGGAGATATCAAAGCACTTTGCGAACGTGCGACACTGCTTACACTGCTGAGCCGCCTTTATGTCCTTGTTAGGTACAAAGTGGTCCATTACAAGAGCGATCTTGTCCTTGTCGAACACGCTCTCAAAGCCGTTTTTCTTAAATTCGTTGATAGCAACGGGAGAGGTGATGTCGTTTCCGAGCACCAAATCAAGCTTTGCCATAATGAGCTGCCCCGCTCTTACGGACTCAAGTCCCGCGTGAGCCGCCAATATCTTCTGGGTCATTGTCATTCCCATATTATAAGCCTCCGCTTTTATAAATTATTTTCCGATTTTTCTGTTTATAGCGCACATCAAAGCGCAAATGGACGAAGCAATAATATCGTCGTGTACGCCCGCACCCCAAACGGTCTTTCCGTCACCAAAGGTAATACTTACGTAGGTAACTGCCTTAGAGGTAGAAGCCGAGGTAAGCGCATGCTCGGTATAGGTAAGGTTGGTGTAATCAATGCAAAGGTGCTTCTTGATTGCGTTACTTACCGCGTCAAGACGTCCGTTACCCTCAGCGGATATATCAAAGGTCTCGCCGTTCTGATTTATCGTCAAAATAGCCTTGATCGTTTCTCCGCGGCGCACGAAGTGATAGTCAACAAGCTCTACGGGCGCATTGATACCAACGTATTCCTTCTGGAATATATCAAGCACCTCTGTGGGAGAAAGCTCCTTGTGTGATCTGTCGGAATATCCCTTGACGGTGTATCCGACGTCCTCGCGCATCTTCGCGGGAAGAACGTATCCGAAGTTGTGCTCAAGCAGATAGCCTATGCCGCCCTTGCCAGACTGAGAATTTATTCTTATTACGTCGCTTTCGTACTGTCTTCCAACGTCCGTGGGATCGATAGGAAGATAAGGAACTGTCCAATGGTCGCAGTCGCGCTCCTCGCGCCACTTCATACCCTTTGCGATAGCGTCCTGGTGTGAGCCCGAGAATGCGGCAAACACAAGCTTACCCGCATAAGGAGTTCTGTCGTAAACGGACATTCTCGTAACTCTCTCGTAAAGCTCGGTAACAGTAGGCATATCCGAGAAATCAAGCCCCGGGTCAACACCCTGCGCGAACATATTAAGAGCGATAGTAACGATGTCCGCGTTACCCGTTCTCTCTCCGTTTCCGAAAAGAGTACCCTCAATTCTATCACCACCCGCAAGAAGTCCCATTTCAGCGTCTGCAACAGCACAGCCTCTGTCGTTATGAGGATGCAAGGATATGATTACGTTCTCACGGTATTTAAGGTTATCGTTCATGTACTCAACCTGATTTGCGTAAACGTGAGGCATGGAAACCTGAACGGTAACGGGCAGGTTGATTATAACCTTTTTATCGGGAGTAGGCTGCCAAACGTCAAGCACCGCGTTACAGATCTCAAGTGCAAATTCGGGCTCCGTTCCCGTAAAGGACTCGGGAGAATACTCGTATCTGTAATTAACTCCCATTTCCTCGCTGTATTTCTTAAAGAGCTTTGCTCCGCTTACTGCAATATCAATAATTTCCTCTTTGGACTTTTTGAAAACCTGCTCGCGTTGTGCCACGGAGGTGGAATTATAAAGGTGAACTATCGCATTCTTTGCGCCCTTAAGGCTCTCAAACGTCTTCTTTATGATATGCTCTCTCGACTGAGTAAGCACCTGAACGGTAACGTCGTCGGGAATGAGGTCCTCCTCAATAAGAGTACGGAGGAACTTATATTCCGTTTCGGACGCCGCCGGGAAGCCTACCTCGATCTCCTTAAAGCCGATCTTTACGAGAAGCTTGAAGAACTCGAGCTTTTCCTCAAGGCTCATGGGAATGATGAGCGCCTGATTTCCGTCACGCAGGTCAACTGAGCACCATACGGGCGGCTCGGTTATGTAGTTCTTCTCTGCCCACTTACCGCTTGACGCGGGAGCGGGAAAATACTGTCTTGTATACTTATTGCAATTTTTCATACTGTAATAACCTTTACTTAAAAATTCTTCATTATTGCGCCAACGTCAGCACTGCTAACGAGCTTTGCGTATCTTGCGAGCCAGCCCGTTTTTACGTTAGGCTCGGGAGAGACGTACTTCTCGCGTCTCGCGTCAAGCTCCTCGTCGCTTACAAGAACGTTTACCGATGCGTTGGGAATGTCTATCTCGATAATATCGCCCTCCTCGATCAACGCGATATTTCCGCCGTCAGCCGCCTCGGGAGAAACGTGGCCGATAGATGCGCCGCGGCTTGCGCCGGAGAAGCGTCCGTCGGTAATAAGCGCAACCGTCTTATCGAGCTTCATTCCTGCGAGCGCGCTCGTAGGATTGAGCATTTCTCTCATTCCGGGGCCGCCCTTAGGGCCTTCGTATCTTATAACGACAACGTCACCGTCAACTATCTTGCCTGAATAAATTGCGGCAATTGCCTCGTCCTCGGAGTTGAATACGCGCGCTCTGCCGCTATGCTTGAGCATTTCGGGAGCGACCGCGCTTCTCTTAACTACACAGCCCTTTTGAGCGATATTACCCCAGAGTATCTGTATTCCGCCCGTTTCGCTATACGGATTATCAATAGAGCGAATAGCGTTGTGATCCTTTATGTAGGCGCCCTCTATGTTCTCACCCAAGGTCTTGCCCGTAACGGTAAGAGCCGAGGTATCAAGCAAGCCCTTCTTTACAAGCTCCGCCTGAACTGCGGGAATTCCGCCTGCGGCGTCAAGGTCCTGCATGTGAGTTGAACCTGCGGGAGCAAGGTGGCAGAGGTTCGGAACCTTTGCGCTCATCTGGTTGAACAGATTGAGGTCAAGGTGTACACCCGCCTCGTTAGCGATCGCCAAAAGGTGAAGCACGCTGTTTGAGCTGCAACCGAGCGCCATATCGCAAGCAAGCGCGTTCTGTATTGATTTCTCGTTGATAATATCACGAGCGCAGATGTTGTTTCTTACAAGCTCCATGATAGCCATACCCGCATGCTTTGCAAGTATAGTTCTCTTGTTGCTTACCGCGGGGATAGTGCCGTTGCCGGGGAGCGCAATTCCAACCGCCTCGCAAAGGCAGTTCATGCTGTTTGCGGTATACATTCCCGCACAGCTTCCGCAGCCGGGGCAAGCACCCGTTTCACATTCCTCAAGCTTACAGTCGTCGATCATTCCAGCCTTATAAGCGCCAACCGCCTCAAAGAGCTTGGAAAGACTTACTTCCTCGCCGTCGTATTTACCTGCGAGCATAGGTCCGCCGCTGCAAACTATGGCGGGAACGTTCATTCTTACCGCCGCCATTACCATACCGGGAACTATCTTATCACAGTTAGGAATAAGCACAAGTCCGTCAAGCTGATGCGCCATAGTCATGGTCTCAACGCTGTCGCAAATAAGCTCGCGGCTGGCAAGAGAATATTTCATACCCGTGTGTCCCATAGCGATACCGTCGCAAACACCGATGGACGGAATAAGCACGGGCGTACCGCCTGCCATTCTTACGCCTGCCTTAACGGCATCTGCTATCTTGTCGAGGTGAACGTGTCCGGGAACTATCTCGCTGTGTGCGCTTACGACACCGATAAGAGGGCGCTCAAGCTCCTCCTTTGTGTAGCCCATCGCGTAAAACAAGCTTCTGTTTGGCGCTCTTTCCGCGCCTTTTGTTACGTTATCTGAACGAAGTGACATAATATTCTCCTAACAAATAAATCTTTATTGTGTTGCCTTTTAATTCTTTTTACCGAATATAGTTCTATTTTTGATGATAAGATGTGAAATCACTTTGGAAAGTGCCGTACCTACTACACCGCAAATAACCACCTCTAAAACAGCGTTGAATGTAATTAGAAGTCCAATAACATCCATAATCCGCATGTCTGCAAGATTCATACCAAAGCTTGCAGTCAAATCTGCGTTACGGAAAAACAAAATAAATCCAAGTGTAAAAAACAAAGTATTTAAAGCAGCACCCGAAATAGAAGTAACAATAAACGAAATTATCTTGGTCTTGTCTATTTTATAAATTGCTTCATATATGACTCCCGCTAAAAATCCCATCAAAATTCTGGGTACAAGACACATAATGAAGGTTGCAACAGGATTTATAGCAAAAAGTGCCGTACCGAACGGGCTATAACCAAAGCATTGGAAGAACGAGGTAAGACCAAATACCAAACCGAAAATCGCACCCCATTCCTTACCCAGTATAGCAGCCCCAATAACAACAGGAATCATCAAAAACGTAACTTCAATTGTCGGGGTCTTAATGTATCCGATAGGTGTAAAGCCCATCAATATAATGATTGCAACAATGACTGCCGCTAAAACAAGTCTTTTGGTTTTTTCAAAATTCTTCATATACGCACCCTCCGTCGTTTTTTCTTAAAAGATTAAATATATAAATATCGGTAGATCCGTTATTTTCAAAGTCAAAGTGTTTTTGTGGTTTAACTTCTTGCACTATCAGATGCAAGCCGTATCAGCACGTACTTAAAATCAACAAAAAAGCCGTGCAAGCTCTAAATTGTTTTGCTTCTCTATCCTCTTTTAGGGAAACTCCCGTGTGGGAGCTTCCCTAAAAATATTAAGTATTATAAATTACTTCTTGAGCCAGCTCATCATCTGACGAAGCTCTGCGCCCGTCTTTTCAAGCTTGTGCTCGCTCTCCTTACGGCGAGTTGCAAGGAACTTAGCCTTTCTGCCCGACGAGAACTCGGTCATAAATTCGGATGCGAAGGTACCGTTCTGAATTTCCTCAAGAACCTTCTTCATCTCCTTGCGGGTTTCCTCGGTGATAAGTCTCTTACCCGTTCTGTAATCACCGTACTCTGCGGTGTTGGAGATAGAATATCTCATCATAGCAAATCCGCCGTTGTTGATAAGGTCAACGATGAGCTTCATCTCGTGAATACACTCAAAGTAAGCCATCTCAGGCTCGTAGCCTGCCTCAACGAGGGTGTCAAAGCCTGCCTTCATAAGCTCGGTAACACCGCCGCAAAGAACTGCCTGCTCACCGAAGAGGTCAGTCTCGGTCTCCTCTCTGAACGAGGTCTCAAGAATACCTGCTCTGCCTGCTCCGATTCCGCTTGCGTATGCAAGAGCATACTCCTTAGCCTTGCCGGTGTAGTCCTGATGTATAGCTATAAGGCTGGGAACTCCCTTCCCCTCCTGATACTGACTTCTTACGGTATGTCCGGGACCCTTGGGGGCAACCATGATAACGTCTATGTTCTCAGCGGGCTGAATGAAGTTGAAGTGAATGTTGAAGCCGTGAGCGAACATAAGAACGTCCCCGTCCTTCATGTTAGGAGCAACCTGCTTATTGTAAATGTCAGCAGCAAGCTCATCGGGAACGAGCATCATAACGAGGTCAGCAGCCTTTGCAGCATCCTCAACCTCCATAACCTTGAAGTTAGGATGAGTTGCAGCGAAGTCAGCAGCCTTCTGCCAGTGTCCGCTTCCCTTGCGAAGACCTACAACTACGTTTACTCCGCTCTCAGCGAGGTTCATGGAGTGAGCGTGTCCCTGGCTTCCGAAGCCGATAACGGCAACGGTCTTGCCGTCAAGAATGGAAAGGTTGCAATCAGAATCATAATACTTGGTAATCATTTTTTAATCTCCCTTATGTAAAAAATTTGTTTTTATTTTAGCCGCTTAAACGGTTAATTCAATTCGTAAAGAACGTCTCCGCGTTCCATTGCTATTGCGCCCGAACGGCACATTTCGAGCATCCTGAAGCTGCTGATTGCTTCAAGGAAATCGTCTATGACCTGCGAGGATGCCGCAAGCTCGACTATAAGGCAGCCCGACGTTATGTCAACCATGGAAGCACCGAACTTCTTGACAGTCGCCTTAAGAGCCTCGATGTCTGCGCCGTCGGTAGATACCTTAACGAGCAGAAGCTCCTGAATAAGGCTGAACGAAGGCTCGACTGCAAATATCATTTTTGTTTCAACGAGCTTCTTGGTCTGCTTCATTATCTGACTGAAGTTTTTCTGGTCGCCCGTGGTCATAACGGTAATTCTTGATATTTTAGGATTTTCGGTAGAGGAAACCGTAAGAGAATCAATATTAAATCCTCTCTGCATAAACAACGAGCTGACTCTTGCGAGAACACCCGCATTGTTTTCAACGAGGATAACCATGCATTGCTTTTTCATCTGCTTTCCTCCTTACTTTGAAATCGTATCGTTTACCGTTCCGCCGCTCGGGATCATAGGAAGAACCTTTTCCTCACGGTCGATAACGCACTCGATCCAAACGGGGCCGTCTGCCTTAAGAGCCTCTGCCAATGCGGCTTCATACTCGGCAATATTGAAGCAACGGTATCCCTTCGCGCCAAACGCCTCGGCAACCTTTACGTAATCCGTTACGCGCTCGGGCTGGCTTTGAGAAAATCTGCGGTCGTAGAAGGACGCCTGCCATTGTCTTACCATTCCGAGCACTGCGTTGTTAAGTATAACGGTCACCACGGGAAGCTTATAGCTTACTGCCGTGCAAAGCTCGTTAAGGTTCATGTGCAGAGAGCCGTCACTCGTATAGTGAATAACGGGAAGCTCGGGGTGCGCCATCTTTGCTCCGATAGCCGCTCCGTATCCGTAGCCCATCGTACCAAGTCCGCCGCTCGTAAGGAAGTTCATGGGGCGAACGTGCTTTGTGTACTGAGCCGCCCACATCTGGTGCTGACCTACGTCGGTAACGTAGATAGCCTCCTCACCCGCCATCTCGCATGTCGCTCTTATTATCTGGTGAGGCTTGAGCTCCGTATCGGAATCCTCGGGGGTGTAATCGTCAAGACGCCATTTTCCTATCTGCTCCGACCATTCGGGGTGAGTCGTGGTCTTGACCTGCTTAAGAAGCTCCGTAAGAACTACCTTTACATCACCTATGATGCTGTAATCTACGGGAACGTTCTTGCCTATCTCACCGGGGTCGATATCGATATGGACTATCTTTGCGTTATGTCCGAACTTCTGTGTGTTAAGAGCAACTCTGTCACTAAAGCGAGTTCCTATCGCGATCATGAGGTCAGCTCGGTTAGCCGCGCAGTTTGCGGAATAGAAGCCGTGCATTCCTATAAGACCGAGGTTGTTCTTCTCTCCGTGTCCGAGCACGCCAGCCGCCATAAGCGAATACGCCGCAGGAATGTCTGCCTTCATTATCAGCTCGCGCAATTCGTCTGATGCACCCGAAATGCGGACTCCGCCGCCAAAGTAGATAAACGGACGCTCTGCCTTATTTATCAGGTCAGCGATCTCCGCTATGTTTCCGTCAATTGCCGTGTCTGCCGTTATTTTCTCGGGCACCTGAGGCGTGTAGGTCGTCTTGTTAGCCGTAACGTCCTTGGGAATATCCACGAGCACAGGTCCGGGTCTGCCGCTTGCCGCTATCTTGAAAGCCGCGCGCAAGGTGTCCGCCAGATCCTCAACTCGTCTTACCACGAAGTTGTGCTTGGTAATGGGCATCGTAATTCCCGCTATGTAGACCTCCTGGAAGCTGTCACAGCCTATAAGAGGCGTGGGCACGTTACCCGTTATGGCAACCATGGGAACACTGTCCATATAAGCCGTAGCGATACCCGTTACCAGATTGGTAGCGCCGGGGCCGCTCGTAGCGATAACGACGCCCGTCTTGCCCGTTGATCTTGCGTATCCGTCAGCCGCATGTGCCGCGCCCTGCTCGTGAGCAGTCAGCACGTGACAAATTTTGTCGCTATTCTTATAAAGCGCGTCGTAAATATTCAAAACAGAGCCGCCCGGATAACCGAACACGGTATCCACGCCCTGTTCAAGCAAAACGTTTACAAGAATTTCAGAACCGTTTAAAATCATCTTAACTCCTTTTCAGTTTAGTTGTCAAAAAATTATCAAAAAAGACCTTTATCTCTCAAATTTCAAGAGACAAAGGTCTAATAAACTCTCTGCGGTACCACTCTTATTGCAATAAATGCCACTTTCCCTCGCCAATTAGTGAGGTTGTTCATGATAACGGGAACACACCGTCCGCACCTACGCAGCAACAAGACCTTGCCTTCAAGCGGAAGCTCGGGGATGAGATTCATAAGCTCGCATTATCGGCTCGCATCACCCGCCGACTTTCTGAAAATGCATCGCAAACTACTGCTTCCCTTCAAAGCCCTACATTATAATAAAAACTTGTTGCGGATATTTTACCACAAAAACCGCATTTTGTCAAGAGAATTGCGAAATCTTTTGTATTTTGATATATTTTGTACAATTTTAAATCAAGAACACAAAAAACTTTAAAGCACGATAACAAAATATTTGTTATATTTCGGCAATAACCTCGACCTCAACGAGCACGTTTTTGGGGAGCTGCTTTGCCGCAACGCAGCTTCTTGCGGGCTTTGAAACGAAATATTTTCCGTAGATCCCGTTAAATGCCGCAAAATCGTTCATGTCTGCAAGGAAGCAAACAGTCTTAACTGCCTTGTCAATGGACGTTCCTGCCGCCTCAAGAACAGCGCAAAGATTTTTGCAGACCTGCTCCGTTTGCTCCTCGATGGTCTTAGCCTCGACCTCTCCGCTCGCGGGGTTAATTGCTATCTGTCCCGACGTAAAAACAAGTCCTCCGACCTTTACTGCCTGAGAATAGGGTCCGATTGCATCGGGTGCGTTTTTAGTATATACCTTTTCCATGATTTTTTCTCCTTTTATGAATGTGTAAGTTACTGAACGAGTCTAAATCCTGCCGCCGTAAGCGCATCTGTTATGCTGTCAATATGCTCGTAGTTTCTCGTTTCGAGAACGATTCTGAGGTAACATCCGTTAATATCCATCTTCTCGCTTGCGCGCTCGTGGTGTACGGAAATTACGTTTCCGCCAAAACTTGCGATTATTGAGGAAACCTGCTGAAGCTGTCCGGGCTTATCCATAAGCTCGATGCAAAGGTTGCATGTTCTTCCCGACGTAAGAAGACCTCTTTCGATAACTCTCGAAAGTATAGTAACGTCAATATTACCGCCCGAAACAACGCAAACCACGTTTTTGTTCTTTATGGGAAGCTTATCAAACATAACAGCCGCAACGGAGACAGCGCCAGCGCCCTCAGCTATCATTTTGTGCTGCTCGATGAGCGCAAGTATCGCAGAGGATATCTCACCCTCCGTAACCGTAACTATCTCGTCAACGTACTCCGAAACGAGCTTAAAGGTATTCTCTCCCGGCTCCTTAACTGCTATACCGTCGGCAATGGTGGAAACGGAATTCAGCCTTTCTATCTTGCCGTCCTTTACGGAATTATACATGCTGGGAGCGCCCGCAGCCTGAACGCCGTACACCTTTACGTGAGGCGCAAGATGCTTTATAACGTAGGCGATTCCAGATATAAGTCCGCCGCCGCCTATCGGCACTACAACAGCGTCAAGATCCTTTATCTCGTTAAGTATTTCAAGTCCGATAGTTCCCTGTCCAGCGATAACATCTTCATCATCAAAGGGGTGTACGAATGTATATCCCATTTTGTCGCGAAGCTCAAGAGCATGCTTATAAGCGTCGTCATAAACGCCCTTTACCATAACTACCTCAGCACCGTATCCCTTGGTTGCCTCAACCTTTGATATGGGCGCTCCGTCAGGCAAGCAGATTATAGACTTTATTCCGTATTTTGCGGAAGCCAAGGCAACACCCTGTGCGTGGTTTCCTGCCGAGCAGGCAATAACGCCTCTCGCCTTTTCCTCGTCGCTGAGCTGAGATATCATATATCCCGCGCCTCTTACCTTAAACGAGCCTGTAAGCTGCAAATTCTCTGTTTTAAGGAACACGTTATTAGTCTTGCTGAGCTTTGGGGACGGTATGATCGCGGTTTCTCTGATCACGTCCTTAAGCGTAAATGCGGCATGGTAAACCTTATCAAGTGTTAACATTTTTTCTTCTCCGTTCTGTTTTTTAGGAATATAAAAAGCCTTCGCCCCTATCTTAAGAGGCGAAGGCGTAAAGCTTCCGCGGTACCACTCTTTTTGTCAAACGACCACTCACCGTGTACTTATCATACACTCTCCTCTAACGCAGGAATACGCGCTGTTCTACTTGCCGTGGGGCTTTCGGCAGCGAGCTCAAAGGTGATTTAGCAAAAGGAACGAAACACCGTTTCACACCAACCAACGGCTCTCTGTAATTTCAAAATCCTCGCCTGTCCTTATCACAGCCATTGCTAATATAATACTCCAAGCTTTGTCACTTGTCAAGAGAATTTTTAAAAAAAGTATTATTTTTACAAAAATTTGTGTTTTACGGCAAAAATCCCTCTCGCATATTCCTTATGCGAAGCGAAGCTTCCTTTACGTTAAGCCTATCCACGGAGTATGCATAACGCAACAGATCCGCGGGAATATATTCGTCATATTTTTCAAAAGTGGGAAGCTCCTTTGGAGATACGAGATTTAACGGACTGTACTCTCCGCTTCCGAAATATGCGTTAAGGGCGGTGATCAAGCCATCTTCGTCCGACTTTTCCATGCGGAACGTGATGTAATAGCAGCCCTCAAAATCTATGCCTGAAATGCCCAACGGCGAAGCAATCGCCGAGAGCATCTTTCGCAGGGTTCTGAACGAGCGCGTTCCGAGCCACGGGAACATGCAGTAGGTATACCCGCCAAGATGCACTACATACTTTTCCGTAAGTCCCGTATTCTTTGCCACTCGCCTTGCGATCTCAAGTCTTTTTGCCGCATTTTCTTTAAGATACGGATATACCGTATCCTCTGCAAGCACTCGTCTCATACGTTCGAGTATGCGCGTGTGTATCTCTCCGAAGTCGCCGGGCCAGGATATTTCCATTTTGCCCTCGACTCCCTTTACGTACACAAGTCGCCTTGTGCTGTCAAGCTCCGTAACCTCCCAAACGCGCCCTGCAAGCGCAAATCTGTCGCCAACGGGCGGAGGCGTGGTTATAGTTCCTATCTCCTCGGACTCGCATCTTACGGTAAAGTCCTCGCTATCCTTAAACACAGCGTAAAACTTAAAGCTATTCAAAAGTCTTTCGCTTTCAATTCCCGCTATAAGTCCCTTTTCGTCGGTCATTTCTATAAGTCCGCAGTTGAGCATTGACACGAGAAGCGCCTTGTAATTTTCCTTTGAAACGTGGCGGAATGCGGGCATTGACAAAACAAGCTCCGCAAGCTCCTTAGCAGTCGTTTCTCCCCTTGCCGCAAGCGTGCTGAGTGTCTGGTGGAACAGTAGGCTGAACGGCTGCATTTTGCTTGACGGCGGCTCGATAAACCGCTCCTCGATATATAGCTGCACTATGGCTATCGCGCGTATAAGTCCCCACGGAATAAGCTGTGGCAGGGGCGCGTTCGGGAGCGGCTCTTCTTCTCTGAACACCATCATCATCTCGGGTGGCTGTCCACGCCTGC
Organism: Eubacteriales bacterium; assembly: GCA_045659245.1. Classification (GTDB taxonomy): domain Bacteria; phylum Bacillota; class Clostridia; order Oscillospirales; family CAG-272; genus HGM12713. The sequence continues at coordinate 29,556 of JAZOWN010000006.1, read as the reverse complement.
CAGAGCGTCCGAGTCTTTGCAAAAACGCAGAAACAGAGTTTGGCGCGTCCATTTGAAGCACTCTCTCAAGTCTGCCAATATCTATTCCAAGCTCCATAGTAACGGTCGCGCACGTAACCGCCATTTGCCCCGCGTCGCGCATCTTCATTTCCGCTTCCTCGCGGAGCGCCGCCGAAAGATTTCCGTGATGTATGAGAAAAACATCTCGCTCTCCGCGCTTTTTGGCTATCTGTCGCAAGGTCGCGCACACGTATTCCGTTTCCTCGCGCGAGTTCGAGAACACAAGGGATTTTGCGCCGCTTACGCAGTCGTAAGCATACTCGTATCCCGCATCAAGCTTGGCTTTTTCGGTCGTAGCATCGGTATTTGACGTTTGATTGAAATTAGGGTTCTGAATATAAAAATGCTCCATGCCAAGACGCCATTTTACACGCTCGTTGCCCTTGGGAGAAACGCTCGTCTCAACTCCGCTTCCCGCCCCCAGCCACTCTGCGGCAAGCTCGGGATTTCCAATGGTTGCAGAGAGTCCCACTCTCCTCGGCACGCACCCGATAAGACGCTGTATTCTCGATATCTGACATATTATCTGATTTCCGCGGTCTGTTCCCATAAGGGTGTGAACCTCGTCAATCACTATATATTTTAGCCCCTTAAAAATACGCGGAATATCGTTTGAGCGGTTTATGAGCATAGCCTCCAACGACTCGGGCGTTATCTGGAGTATCCCCTCGGGGTGCTCAAGAAGCTTTTTCTTCTGCGTTGCCGCAACGTCACCGTGCCAATGCGTAACGCGGATTCCGCTCTCTGTGAGCAGCTCCTCAATTCTGAAAAATTGGTCGTTAATAAGGCTCTTGAGTGGGGCTATATAAAGCACCGAAACACCCTCGACGGGCTCACTCCAAACGTCCGTTATTATCGGAAAGAACGCCGCCTCGGTCTTTCCGCTTGCGGTTGACGAGGTAAGAAGCAGGTTGTTTTTCGTATCAAACAGCACGCCTGCGGCAAAAAGCTGAACCTCACGCAGAGAATCCCACGAATGAGCGTAAATATATTCTCTTATAAACGGCGGGAATTTCATAAAAATTCTGTCAGCCACTGTCATACCTCTCTCCTTAATCTCAGTTAAAATTCAATATCGTTCGCCGTAAAATCTCCCGCTTTTTTAGCGTTTGCAAGAGGGGCGGACTCCGCCTCGTCGTTTCTTTGATTTACCTCGCTCACGACGTCCTCAAAGCTTACGTCAGGGTTTTGAAGCAGAATGTTAAGAACCGTCATATAGTCCCTTATCATCTCGCGCGGAGTTATCATATTGTCAGCGCCCGCACGGGAGAGTGAAATTTCAAGAAAGCTCACCATTTGCTCGTCCGAAACGGGAATTGTGCAGGAATAATTTTGAGAATACAGCTTGCTTATTCTCGATATAAGCGCGTAAAGCTCGTCATCAGTAAGTCGCTTTAATCTTATTACAGGACCTATAAAATTATTAAATCTCTCGGAGTTGTATCTGCTGTCGCCAAGACGGCTGCGAAGCGCCTCGTAGCTGAAAAGTCCGCGACGCGTGTCGTCCATAAACTGCGGTGTGCCGCCAAGAATAATGCCAAGTCCGGGTGCTCTGCCCTGCAAGGTATCGTTGAACATCGCAAGTATTTTTTCATAGTTATTTTCGCGGCTGACGCGATGATTTATCTTGTATAGATTTACGCACTCGTCGATAAATACGACAAGACCCTTGTAGCCCATAAATCTTACGAGCACCGCCCAAAGCTTTAAAAAATCGTACCAGTTATCGTCGTCGATGATAACCGCCACGCCAAAGCCGAGCGAGGCTCTTGCCTCTGTCTTTGTGGTAAACTCGCCGCGAAGCCAGCAAAGACACGCCGTCTTTTTATCGTCGTCGCCCTCAATGAAGGAGCGGTAGTACTCGGTTATAACGCGCGCAAAATCAAAGCCGCCGACCATAAATTCGATCTCACGAAGCTTCTCTGCAACAAGGGAATTGAGGCGAACATAAAACTCCTGGCTTTCGGGATCTATCCCCTCGGACACGATCTCGGTTTTTAGCGTATCTATCCACCTTGCGATAATTTTAGGCAGCGCGCCTCCGTCGGGTGAGGATTTTGAAGCGAGATTTTTAATAAGCTCGCGGTAGGTTGCCACACCGCTTCCGCCTGTGCCGTAAAGACGGCGTTCGGGAGACAGGTCCGCATCGGCGGTTATAAAATCGCGCTCAAGCGCATATCCCCTTATGAGCTGTATCAAAAAGCTTTTTCCGCTTCCGTATCGTCCAATAACGAAGCGCATGCTTCCGCACCCCTCGCTTACTGCCTCGAGGTCGGAAAGCAGAGCGGAGATTTCATTTTTTCGTCCTATTGCGATATACGGCGCGCCCGAGCGCGGCACGACTCCCGCCGCAAGCGAGGACATAAGCGTATTAAGAATGCGCTTTGGTACTTTTTGTATATTTTCCGTGTTGTTCATAATTTTCTCCATTAATTTATAAGTTCAAGATAGTCTTCTATTACCGAATACTGACCGTCGTTTTCCTCAATGAGTATATCCCCGATAGCGCAGGCTGCTATCTCGTTTATCACGTCAACGACAGCCTCCGTAGGTCTGCCAAGAGATTTTGAAAGAGCAAAAAGCGCTATGCTCTCCCCTTTTGCAAGTGATATGACCGCATCTGCGTACTCGCCAAGCGCCGACAAAAGCGACGGCTCGTCAGCTTCCCCGCTCTCTTTTATTACCGACTCGATTTCCATAATCCGAGGTTTTTCCTCTATCGGACTTTCTTCAAAATCTCCCACCAGCTCCTTGGTGGTATCCCAAGACTCCGATTCTATTTTTTGAGCGTTGGAAATACTGAGCTTGGTTCTCGGAACGTCGTAAAGCACATCGTATTCCGTCGGTGCTTCCGCCTTTGCTCTCGACTTTCTGACTACGGGCAACGCTCTGTCGAAATACTCGTTTATCACCTGACAAAGTTCGAGCGGCAAGGAATACACGGTAAGCCTTGACTTTACCGAAATGTGCGCTCTTATCTTGTTTTCCGCTTGCTTTACCGCATCTCCAATGAGAAAGCGTAATTCGTGCGAGCGCGAAAACGAGCAATATTCAACGTCAATTATAACCCTGTTTTCCGACGAGCAGACAGCTCCGTCAAACGCTTTTGCGCTTATTTTGCAGTCGTTAAACGGCAGCGCGGAAAGTATCTTCCCGTTCTCTGACAGCTTTTCAACTACCCTTGCAATAGCCTTCGGCACGTGCTCCTCAAAGAGCGCGATGTTTTCCTCCGTCGCGAATTTACTCATGCGGTAGTCGTACGAGGTGCAGTATGTCAAAAGCATATGCGCCCAGCCCTCGGCGGTGTTCCCCGCAACACACATAAAATATTCCTTCAAGGCGCTCGCCTTCTCCAAAAGCTTCGCGTCGAACTTTTTAGGTGGCGGCAGGTGATGCACAAGGCTGAAATCAGAGATCCAGCGTATATACTTCGGTATCGTACCGAGAAGCACCGAGCGGTAGGCTTCAAGCACCCTTATCATCATTTCTCTTGCTTCAATGAGTTCAATTACTTCTCGCGTGTTTATAAGCTCGAACGTATAAAGATTGATGTAGCAGATATTGGTTTTAAGGTATACACCGCGCCTTACGTTTTCTCTCCACCAAAGGTAATATGAGAGCTGGTCGGCGGCGAGCTGGTTATACTGCGGCGAGTATGAGAAGAAATCAACGTATTCGCACTCCGTCGCGGACTCGTTCCAAAGCCGCTTTGCGGTGCGACAGAAATCCTCATAGAAATTATACGAAGACGGCTCCCTATACAGTGAAACCTTATGAATAAGGGGGCTTTCGGGAACGTATTCGTCGTACGGCGCAAGCTGCGGACGAAGCTCGTCGGGCGTGTGGGGCGGAATAAATCTCTCGATAACGGTGCTGCTCTCGGTGATTTTTACCTCTCCGCTCTCTCTTTTTTTCTCGCCGTCAGTAATGAGAACCGTGTCTACGGATTTTGACGAGGGAGCAAAGCTCCTCTTTTGGGGAACAAGCGACGAAATATCCCAAAAGTCGTCTAACTGCTGCTTTTTACTTTTTTCTTCAGACATATACGCTTTCCCCTTTCTGTTTTTTGAAAAATTCTTATCATTATATTTTACCATGACAGAGTTCGTATGTCAACAAAAATATTAATACAATTTTTTTAAAAAAGGTGTTGACAAAAACAATTTTGTGTGGTATACTGTGTAAAGTGTTTTGCTTTACATCTGTATTTTGCTCGCAAAGGGTGTGTTTTTGTGTTTGAAAAAAATCTCAATATTGGCTTTTTGCTTGACTTCTACGGCGTTTTGCTGTCGGACAGAAAGCGCTCTGTTATGGACATGTATTACAATGAAGATTTTTCCCTTTCCGAGGTTGCAGAAGAGATCGGCATTTCAAGACAGGGTGTTCGCGACATCATAAAAAAAGCAGAGGAAGAGCTGCTCTTTTATGAGGAAAGACTTGGTCTTGCTAAAAAAATGCAGGACGCGGAAAAGGAAGCCACCGAGCTTTCGAAATTAGCGGACAGTACCGATGTTCCCGACGAAATACGTGAGCGCATAACTCGCCTTGCTTCTCTTATACGGCAGTAAGCGCGTTGTGCTCTAATAAAAGGAAGGTGATAATATGTTTCAAAGCTTAAGTGAAAAATTAGAAAATGCCTTCAAAAAATTCAAGAATAAGGGTAAGCTTACGGAAGCCGACGTAAAGGTCGGTATGCGTGAGATAAAGCTGGCGCTCCTTGAGGCTGACGTTAACTTCAAGGTCGTTAAGGACTTTATAGCCAAGGTTTCCGAGCGTGCGGTCGGCGCTGACGTTCTCGAATCCCTGCTCCCTGCCCAGCAGATAGTAAAAATAGTAAACGAGGAGCTTACCGCTCTTATGGGCGGAACGCAGTCAAAGCTTACGATATCCTCAAAGCCTCCGACGGTCGTTATGATGGTCGGTCTGCAGGGTGCGGGTAAGACCACACACGCAGGAAAGCTTGCGGGTATGTATAAAAAGCAAGGAAAATCCCCCTTGCTCGTCGCGTGTGACGTTTACCGTCCCGCGGCTATAAAGCAGCTCGAGATCGTCGGAGAGAAGCTCGGTATTCCCGTATTCACTCTCGGCGATAAGGAATCCCCCGTCAAGATAGCTGAGGCGGGCTTGAAGCACGCTATTCAAAAAGGCTACGACATGGTATTCATAGATACCGCCGGACGTCTTCACATCGATGAGGAGCTTATGGCGGAGCTTCAGAATATCAAAAAGGCGGTATCCCCCACCGAGATCTTGCTCACTATCGACGCGATGATAGGTCAGGATGCGGTAAACGTTGCGGAAACGTTTAACAACCTGCTTGACGTAACGGGCGTTATTCTCACCAAGCTCGACGGTGACACCCGTGGCGGTGCTGCACTTTCGGTACGTCACGTAACGGGCAAGCCCATAAAGTTTATCGGTACGGGAGAAAAGCTCGACGCTATCGAGCCCTTCCATCCCGACAGAATGGCGTCAAGAATTCTCGGAATGGGCGACGTGCTCTCGCTTATTGAAAAGGCGGAGCAGGCGTACGACGAGAAGAAGGCGGCGGAGCTTGAGAAAAAGATCCGCGAATCGACCTTCACTCTCGACGACTATCTCGATCAGTTCGCGCAGCTCAAAAACATGGGCAGCCTTGAACAGATAATGGGAATGATGCCGGGTGTCAAGCCGGGGGCGCTCAAGGACGCAAAGATTGATGAAAAGGCTCTCGCTCACATGGAAGCGATAATCAAATCCATGACTCCCTACGAGCGCATGAAGCCCGAGATCCTCGCCGCTTCAAGAAAGAAGCGTATCGCGGCGGGAAGCGGAACCTCTGTTGAGGAGGTCAACAAGCTTCTTAAGCAGTTCGATCAGACCAGAAAGCTTATGAAGCAATTCTCAAACCCCAAGCAATTGTCAAGGTTTGGTAAAAAACGAATGAAAATGCCGTTTAACTGATAAACAGAACAGCGGATTTTTAGAATAAAAAATTATTTTATATTTTTGGAGGAAACAAAAAATGGCAGTTAAAATGAGACTCAGAAGAATGGGCGCAAAGAAGGCTCCCACCTACCGTGTTATCGTAGCAGATAGCCGCTCTCCGAGAGACGGTCGTTTCATCGAGGAGATCGGTCACTTCGACCCCCGCTCCAACGAGCTTAAGATCGACGGCGAGAAGGCAAAGAAGTGGATCGCTAACGGCGCACAGCCCACTGATACCGTTAAGTCCCTGCTCAAGAAGTCTAACATAATCGACTAATTTACGGGTGACTGTGATGACCGATTTGAAGCAAACCTTGATCAACATCGCCAAGGCTATTGTCGATCATCCCGATGACGTCAACGTCCTCGAAACAGAGGAAGACAACAAGATAACACTTGTTCTCAACGTTGCTGAGTGCGACATGGGAATGGTAATCGGAAAGGGCGGCAAAATTGCCAAGGCTATACGCACTGTTATGAGAGCAGCTGCGAATGCAGACGGCAAGGAAGTCAGCGTTGTTATCAGATAAAATCAGATAATAGCAGATAATATCAAAAGATCTGTAATTATTTCGTAAAACAGAGCGCGGACGGACACTTCTCCGTTCGCCTCTGTTTTATTTTTCAGGAGTAGATATGAAAAAGAACGGCGGCATTTTCCGCAAATACGAAAAGGAGCTTTCGGAGGTGTGTAAGCGCACCGTAAAAATCACCGACGAATACCAAAGGTCGCTTGACTCAAAAAAGGACAGAAACACCACGGTCAGCGAATATTATGCTTTTTCCGACAAGCTCTCGGCATGCGTTTTGCTTGCCAATCAAACAGCCGAGAAAATCTCGGAGCTTATTTTAGAGGCGGATAAGATCAACGACTTTTCCGCCAAGGATTCATTAAACAAGTTGCTTGAAAGATATATCCGTTACAGAATGCACGTGGAGTCGTTTTTGAAGACGACCGAGAGTGCAAAGGCGACTGAGGATCTTCTTCGGGTAGTAAATCACGAGTCTGACGTAATGGCAAGAAGGATCATAGCGATAAGCCGAGAAATTTGAATAAACAAACATATATAGGTAAAAATATATTGACATTCTTCCGTTTTTCCGTATAATAATATGTAAGGAGGTGTTAATATGACCTACACCGAGCTTCACGAGCTTTTGAACGAGAAAAAATACAATCAGTTCATAAGCGCTGTAAACGAAATGAATGCAGTTGACGTTGCGGATTTTTTGCAATCACTTGACGGACAATCTCTTCCTAAGGTTTTCAGAATGTTAAAAAAGGATATTGCGGCGGACGTTTTTGCCGAGCTTGACGCAGAGGTGCAAGAGCAAATCATAGATTCTATGAAGGACACCGAAATCTCCGCATTTATTGATACGCTCGCTATGGACGATACGGTCGATATGCTTGAGGAGCTTCCCGCAAACGTCGTAGCCCGTATACTAAAAAGCTCCTCGGCGGAGCAACGCAGGGAGATAAACAAGTTTTTGAAATATTCCGACCAAAGCGCGGGAAGCGTTATGACCTCGGAATTTGTAAGAATAAAAAGTAATCTTACTGTAGAAGAAGCCGTAGAACATATACGCAAAACGGGTATTGACAAGGAAACCGTTTACGTTATATACGTAACGGACGCATCAAGACGACTCCTTGGCTGGGTAGAGCTTCGCGACCTTCTTTTTGCAAAAAAAACAGACCTCATAGAGGACATTATGTACACCGCCGTTATCAGCACCACGACATCTGACGATAAGGAAACGGTTGCAAATCTTATTTCAAAATCCGACCTGCTTGCCCTGCCCGTCGTTGACAGCGAGAACAGACTTGTGGGCATCGTAACGGTTGACGACGCACTTGACGTCATAAGTCAGGAAGCAACCGAGGATATTGAAAAAATGGTGGCAATCGTACCATCGGATAAGCCGTATCTTAAGATAGGAGTTTTTGAAACCTTTCTAAAGCGCGTGCCGTGGCTTTTGATACTCATGATATCCGCCGCATTCACGGGCTCTATCATCACTTATTACGAGGAAGCGCTCGGCAAGGTGGTAGTGCTAACAGCCTTTATTCCAATGCTCATGGGATCGGGCGGAAACGCAGGCGGGCAAGCATCGGTAACGATAATAAGAAGCCTTTCCCTTGGAGAAGTTCGCATGAGCAATATTTTCAAGATACTTTGGAAGGAGTTCCGCGTATCCATGCTCTGCGGCACAGTGCTTGCTGTTGCGGCATTTGCCAAGGTAATGATATTTGACAGAGTTTCGGTGGGTATTGCGCTTACTGTTTCTCTCTCACTTCTCGCAACCATAGTGCTTGCAAAGCTCGTGGGCGCTTCTCTGCCCATTCTTGCTAAGCGAGTAAAGCTCGACCCTGCGGTAATGGCAAGCCCGTTTATTACCACGATAGTCGATGCGGTGTCGCTTATCATTTATTTCAATATTGCAACGAAAATTCTGAATATTTGATTTTTAAGCTCTGCAATAGGCGTTATAAAGCCTATCGTAGAGCTTATTTGTTTTTTCGGTCATAGCGCGTGCGTTAAGCTCGTCCGCAAAGCGCTCGCGCGCCGCAAGGCTCATGCGTTGGTAGAGCTCACTATCATTTATTAAGTCACAGATATAATCCGCCATTTTTCGGCTGTCGTAGCACTCACACACAAGCCCGTTCTCTCCGTGCGCTATCATATAAGGATTTCCGCCGAAGTCGCTCACAACGGCGGGAATACCGAGGCTCATTCCCTCGGAAAGCGCAAGCGAGGACGTCTCCGTGCCCACAGAACAGTTTACGTTAATATCGACGATATTCATATACGGAGACACGTCCGACACAAATCCTATAAAGTGCACTCTTTCCTCAATTCCATACTGCTTGCAAAGCCCCTCGGGGTATTCCCTTTGCGTGCCGTCGCCGATCAGAATGGCATTTACATCGCTTCCGTTATCAAGCAGTATACGAAAAGTCTCAAAAAACCATTCGTGTCCCTTATATTTTTCAAGGCGCGCGCACATTCCGAGCACCGCGCTTTCTCCCGAAATACCAAGCCTTTTTCTTGTTTGCGCTCTCTCCGAGTCGGAAGCCTTTCTCAAAGAGACAGCACCGTTGATAACGACCTCTATCTTCTCCTCGTAAACTCCAAGCTCTATAAGATTTTGCTTTGCCGCATGCGCTACCGCGATAAATTTATCAGAGAGCAGCGAATTGAGCGCTCCCATTATCTTTTTTTGCGCAAATGATATTTTCCCTACGGGAAATACGCAGTGCCGCGTGCAGATCTTCACGGGCACACCGCAAAGCCACGCCGCTATCCGCGCTGAAAGACAGCCGTGTGCGTTGATTATATCGGGCTTTATTTCCCTAAAAACGGATACGTATTCCCGCACCGTCCGCACGTCCATAGACTTGTTGGCGTTCCCCGATATTTCTCTGTATCCCACTCCTAAATTTTCAAGTCGCGGCGCGAGCATACTGCGCTTTGGGATAAGCACCAGCGTATCGTATTTTTGAATATCTGTATATTTGAGTCTATTCAAGAGCAAAACACCCGCGCCTCCGATATTCGTGTCGCTTATTATTTCAATTATCTTCATTTTCACCGTCCGAAAAGCAGAATATTATTCATGCATAATATTCATTATTTTTCCCGAAACGGCATAAAAATATCAGCGACATCTCGAAATTAAAATTTATAATCAGCATAAAGCTCTGTCAGCGTGAGCCTTCCCCAGCGGGGGAAGGTGGCATTGACGAGCCGATGGTGCGAGTCAATGACGGATGAGGTGTTAAAGAATGAATTGAATATACAACACCACATCCACCGCTAACGCGGTCCCCTCGATGTTTGCGTAGCAAACTCGACGGTCGCTTGCGACCATCTCCCACCGCTGGGGAAGGCTTATTGTTACAAGGGCTTTTAACGTTAAATTTGTTTTTCGTGCTTTTGCTCATCAGTTAACCTTTTTAACCCCGCAACCACGGCGGAGCTTTCGCTATACAAAAAACCGCTCTTACCATCAGTTATGATAGCAAAAGCGGCTTTTATATTAGTTTATATTCGTGCGTTTTTGTTCTGCGCTAAAGTAATCAGCCCAAAGTCAGACTCTCTTTTTCAGTCTTCCAACTACTCTGCCGCAGCAAACGACCTCCGAATAGCCGTGAAGCAGAATGTCGCCGTAGTCCTCGTTAAGAGAAATAAGCCTGTCTCCGCCGAACATCTTGAAATATCCGTTGCCGTCAAGCACGAATATACCAAGCTCGCCAACCTCAACGGAATCCGTATCCTCAACGAGCACGATGTCACCGTCGTGATACTTCGGCTCCATACTGTTTCCGTTTATACGGAGAGCAAAATCGGCAATTCTCGTTTTCTCATTGTCGGGAATAGATATCTCCGTCGTATCGGTATCGTCAAGATACACTCCCGTTCCGGCAGAAACTGCAAGATCGTACAAAAGCACGGTGCGCTTTCCGAGTCCCTTGGAGGAGTTAAGCGTCGGCAATATCTTCGCGCTTCTTGAGGGAGTTCTCTGCTTCTCCGAAGCAGGCACAGCGACAGCGGCACGCTCAGACTCCTTTTTTGCCACCATATTAACGACCTCGCGCGAGTGCGTATCAAGCCCTCTGTAAAGCTCGATAAAATCCATTTCCGAGGCAGTCAAGGTAAAATTATTATTATTCTCGGGAGTTCCGCTGACGATATAATCAAGCGTACAGCCGAGAGCATCGGCAATTGCAACTATGTTTGAGAGCTTTGGAGAGTCACTTATCCCTGCCATTATCTTACTGAGAGTTCCAAGCGGTATACCCGTCATTTCTGAGAGCTTGTCGTTAGTTATTTTCTTCTCGCTCTTTATCTTTTTTATGCGGTCAATGTAATTCATAATCCCTCCAATTCCGTTTATGGAATAATTATACCACACAAAAATGCTTTTGTAAAGAGGTTTTTGAAAAATAATTCCATTTTCGCTCTTAAATTTCATCAAAAAGCGAACCGAGCGCCTTTGCGAGAAGCTCGGCGCTTCTCTCTGCCTCCTCAAGGCTGTTCCCTTCTGCGCCGACCTCAACAAGCAGTGAGAACGGAGCCAGCTCCTGATTATAGGTATTAGGCTTCAAAAACACGGGGCGGCAGATATTCTCGCACTCTCCGTTGAGCCTTTCGCGAAGCTTCAGCGCAAGAGAAAGATTATTTTCCCATTCTGGGTGCGTATCTCCTGCCCAGTCGCTTCCGACAACGCACATAAGCTGTGCCGCCGCCTTGCCGTCAAGCTCCGCAACGGGGCGTACTATCTCGCCACTCGATTTAAATATGGAGTCGCGGTGTATGTCGATAACCAGCTTTATCGACGGAAATTCCTCCATATACCGTTTTACAGTCTCCTCCGCTCTTGCATACGAATCCTTATATTGCAGGCTGTCGTGCATTACCGTACAGTGCAGCGTGCTTATTCCTTTTTTGTTGAGTATCTCTGCGACGGTCCTCCCTACCGCGACCACGTTTTTCGAGGTATCCGCCGTTCTTACGTCAACGTCTCCGCTCTCGCAGTATATCGCTCCGTCCTTGCTGTACGCCTCCGTTCCGTGCGTATGTATTATCAAGACCTGCGGCTCATTCGACGCCGCCAAAAGCTCGACGGAGCTGTCGCCCTTTAATTTTTTCTCGATCAGCGTTGCTATATCGGGAGAATATCCCGTTGAATTATTTATGTACTCCGAGCCGTAGGAGGAAAGCGAGAGATCCATTGGAATTATCGGTGTACAGCCCTCGGGAACTTTTGAATAGTCAAAGTCGTAAATTCCGCCCCCGACAACGCCGACGTCCGTGCTCGGTGGGCTGTCCGTTTCGGGAGCATCGGTGCTATCGCTTTCCTTATCCGACGCGGGAGGCACGTACACGAAGTCGCTGTCCTCGCCGGGCGCGTGCGCAGCACCGTCGAACACGAGAAAATCCATTGATACAAAAAGGTCGCCTATCTTGTCCGCGATCCTGCTGCCTCCCCCCGAGGCAGATACGCTGCCGACAACGAGGGACAGTATAACGGCAACCAAGCCTACCGTAAACAGAACCGTAACGATATAAACCGCATGCCATATCTTCAACACCCTGATTTTCAGATCCTCTCGTAAAGCACCGTGTCCGCGCTCTTTTTCGAGAAGCCTGTGTGCTTCCTTTGCTTTTAATCTGCCTTGATCTTCTTTCATAATTCCTCCTCGCAGGTAAAAAGTAATGACTACGGAATTATATTCGCATAAGAGGCGCTATATGACTCCGAGCGACAGGTCGATAGCCCTTGCCAAGATCTCGGACACCGCATCACATATAAGGTCACACTCCTTCGGAGTTACGAAAAAATTCTTTTTTTCGCTGATAATTCGCTCCGCTTTTTCGTTCATTGTCTCAAAGCCCATTTCTGTAAGAGAAGACGAGATTACCGTAGCCGCCGAGATCACCGTCGGCACGCCGACGGCAATAACGGGGACTCCGAGACTTTCCTTGTCAATAACGCTTCGTCCGCTTCCTATCCCCGCCCCGGGGGATATTCCCGAATCCGATATTTGAACGGTGCTTGCAAGCCTGCGCGTATCCCTTGCCGCAAGGGCATCGACGGCAATAATGCAGTCGGGGGAGCAGCCTTGTGTCACGCCTCGCAAAATTTCAAGCGCCTCTATTCCCGTCTCCCCAAGAACACCGCATCTCACACCGCACACCGAGGCGATCCCCATTTTTTCAAAATCTCTTGGGCTTATTTTTTCCACGTGCCGCGTTACGTTTATTTTGCCGACCGTCATTGAGCCAACGGCATCAGGGGTTATTCGTCCGTTTCCTATTCCCGCGACCAAAAACCGCTTATTCTCTATCGATCGCGTATTTAGCACCATATAGACCGTCTCTCTTATTTCCTTTGCTAAAATTCTCGAAAGCCGCTCTCTTTCCGCATCACTCATAAGCAATATTTCGGGTGTATAAGCGGTGACGTGATAGCCCCTTTTACATTTATATTTCTTCGCTTGAGCGTCGTTTTTTATATTCAGTCTGCATACCGTAACGCTTCCAAAGTGCTCCTCGGAATAGACAGCGCCGCTCTCAACTGCCGCTTTTTTCATACTGAACACGTCAGCGGTTTCCATAATCAAATCCGAAACGATATATTTATCCATATTTTCTCCTATTATTGTGTCAAAATAGACAAGTTTTGTATGGGTGTGTTGTGCATATCACCAAAAGTTAAAAAGTTGAGTTTATTAGCATTGATTTTAATTTAAAAAAATGTTATAATACAATGAGTAAATTGCCACATTATGTGGATTATCAGTTTTGTAACCATGAGGAGGTTTTCTAACTATGATGAAAAAAGTAATTGCTCTCCTTCTTTGCGTGCTCATGCTTGTTCCTGTTTTGGCAAGCTGCAATCAAAAGGTGGACGAAAACGACAAGGGCGCATACATATACATGTACCTTTCCGATCAGGTCTATGACCTCGATCCTGCATACGCCTACAACAACGAATCTGCCCTCAGAGTCGTAAGTCTTCTTTTTGATAATCTTTTCGTTCTTGACGAGAACGGAAAGGTGAAAAAGTCCCTTGCAAAGGACTACACCATTCGCGAGGACGATAAAAAAGGCGAGTATGAGATGATAATTACTCTTAACGAAACCAGTTGGAGTGACGGCTCTGCTATCACGGCAAACGACGTTTACTTTGCTTGGACGAGAATTCTCAGTCCCGCAAACAACTTTGAGGCGGCTTCCCTTCTTTTCGATATAAAGAACGCGCGTGCCGCTAAAGAGGGTGACAGCGAGATATCCATAGACGACGTTGCTATAAGCGCTATTAACGAGTCTCAGATCCAGATATTCTTTGAGGAGAAGATCGACTACGATCAGTTCCTTCTCAACCTTACGAGCTATGCGCTCGTTCCTCTCCGCAGCGAGATCGTAGAAAAGAACTCCGACTGGGCTAAGAAGCCTGCTACGATCTGCACGAGCGGACCGTTCAGACTCCGTGAGGTATCCTACAAGGCCGGCGAGGAAAAGATGGTCCTTGAGAGAAACATGTACTACTACCGTGACATTGAAGAGGATGAGCTCGACAAGTCCGTAACTCCTTACAGACTTATTGTTGACTACACCATGACGGACGAGCAGATAATGCAGGCATACAACGACGGCAAGCTTTTCTTCGTCGGTGATGTTCCGCTCTCCATAAGAGGCTCATTCGGTACTGACGTTAAACCCGAGGACGCTTTGAGCACTCATACTTACGTTCTCAACCAGAATGCTCTCATCAAGCGCACCGACGGGGCTCCCGCCGAGAAGCTCTTTGCAAACGCTGACGTAAGAAACGCGCTCTCCGCTGCTATCGACCGCGAAGCGATCGCCGAGGCTGTTGTTTACGCAAAGGCAGCTACCGCTCTCGTTCCCTACGGTGTTTATAATGCAGGCAACAAGGGTGGCTTATTCAGCAAAGCAAAGGCATTCAGAGACGTTGGCGGAGATATTATAGCAACCTCCAAGAATGAGCAAAAAGCACAGGAGCTTCTCACCAAGGCAGGCGTTACTGCTTCGAATTACGAGTTCTCAATTTCCGTCCCCGCATACGACGAGGTTCACGTAGCAATTGCAGAAATGGTTGCGGCAAGCTGGTCTGCGCTCGGCTTTAACGTAAGCGTAAATAAAGTAGAAGCTATTGCTAACGACGATCAAGACAAGTCCACCCAAGAGACAGACGAGAATATTCGTGACGACATTTTCGCCGAGGACTTCCGTGCCGGTAAATTTGAGGTAGCCGCAGTTGACTACGTAGCACACTCGGCAGACGCATTCTCTGTACTTGCTCCCTACGCGAAGTCCTTCACAGGTCTTGCCTCCTCCGCTGAAAAGCGCACTGAGTTCATAATTCCCACTCACGTTTCAGGATATGACAAGGCAGAATACAATGCACTCATCGAGAGCGCTTTCGCAGAAAAGGATATTAAAGCCAGAGCAGAAATTCTCCACGAGGCTGAAAAGATGCTCATGGAAGACATGCCCGTTATACCGATAGTATTCAACCAAACGAAGACTCTTATTAGCAAGGATCTTTCAAAGGTTGTAACTACCTACTACGGAACGTTCAATTTCAACAAGGCAAAGCTTAAGGATTATCAGCAGTACGTTCCCACCGAGGAATAATAATTGAATAATAAAACCGTTCTTTCGAGAACGGTTTTATTTTTATATTGTGTATGTTTTTTTATTAAAAGCCCTTGCAAAAAAGGAATTTTTGTGATATAATATACGGAGTGATATAAAAATGCATTGATGAAGCTCGCTTGCGCACGTCACTTGCCTCAGAGAATACCGCCTTGGCTGAAAGCGGTTGCTAAACGTACGTCGGCATTTCACTTCGGAGCAGGCTCTGTGAATATTTAAAGGTAGCGGAGCACGGGCGACGCCGTTATACGTTGACTGAGTGTCAGCAAAAGCTGAAATTTAGGTGGTACCGCGGAGTATTTTACCCCGTCCTATGTTTTTAGGACGGGGTTATTTTTATACTGTAAATACTTAATTCATATAAATGAAAGGACTAAAAATGAAAGAAAAGCTTCAAAAAATCAAAGAGGAAGCACTGTCTGCAATAAGCGCGGACAACGCTGACCTTGAACAAATCAGAATTCAATATTTAGGAAAAAAGGGTGAGCTTACCTCCGTTCTTCGCGGAATGGGTGCGCTTACAGCTGAGGAGCGCCCTGTTGTGGGACAGATCGCAAACGAGGTTCGCGCTGAGATCGAGACAGCACTCAAAATAAAGGCAGAAGCACAGAAGGCAGCTGAGCTTGAACGCAAGCTCGCAACTGAAAAGATAGACGTTACCCTGCCCTCAAGCGTTGCCGCTCCCGGCAAGCTTCACCCGCTTACGCAGGTTCAGAGAACTAACGAGGATATATTTATAGGAATGGGATTTTCTATCGCAGAGGGACCCGAGGTTGAGTACGATTACTACAATTTCCAGGCGCTCAACATTCCTGAAAATCACCCTGCACGCGACACGCAGGACACTTTCTACATCACAGAAAATATTCTTCTTCGCTCCCAGACCTCCCCCGTTCAGGTAAGAACAATGGAGAAGCAGAAGCCCCCGATAAGAATTATTTCTCCCGGTAGAGTTTATCGCTCCGATGCAGTTGACGCAACCCACTCTCCCCTTTTCCATCAGGTAGAGGGACTCGTGGTCGACAAGGACATCACCATGGGTGATCTCAAGGGAATGCTTGAAACGTTTGCAAAAACGCTCTTTGGCAACGAAACAAGACTTCGCTTCCGTCCTCACCACTTCCCGTTCACCGAGCCCTCGGCAGAGGTTGACGTGTCCTGCTTCGTTTGCGGCGGTAAGGGCTGCCGCGTTTGTAAGAATGAGGGCTGGATAGAGATTCTCGGCGCAGGTATGGTACACCCCTACGTTCTCTCCAACTGCGGAATAGATCCCGAAGAATACAGCGGATTTGCGTTCGGTATGGGTGTTGAGAGAATTGCTATGAAATACTACGGAATTGACGACATGCGTCTGCTCTACGAAAACGATACACGTTTTCTTGGACAGTTCTGATAACTACGAAAGGTAAGGTCGAAATATGAATTTATCAAGAAATTGGCTTTCCGACTACGTTGACGTAAGCGACGTAGCGGTTAAGGATTACTGCGACAGAATGACCGACACGGGCTCCAAGGTTGAATGCTTTGAGGAGCTTGGCAAGGATATCGAGAACGTTCTCGTTGCGAAAATAGTTAAGATCACCCCTCACGAAAACAGCGACCACTTGCAGATCTGTCAGGTCGACATCGGCAAAGAGACTGTGCAGATAGTAACGGGCGCACAGAACGTCTTTGAGGGCGCTATCGTTCCCGCGGCGATCCCCGTGGCAAAGCTCCCCGGCGACATCACCATAAAGGCAGGAAAGCTCCGCGGCGTTGAGTCGAACGGAATGCTCTGCTCAATGGGCGAGCTTGGTCTTACCGAGCACGATATGCCCGGAAAGGATCCGAACGGTATTCTTATTCTTGATGAGGAATACGAAGACAAGCTCGGTATGGACATTTGCGACGCTCTTATGCTCAGAGATACCGTGGTTGAGTTTGAGATAACCTCCAACCGCCCCGACTGCCTTTCCGTTATCGGACTTGCAAGAGAGAGTGCAGTTTCCTTTGGCAAGGAATTTAAGAACCGTACTCCCGTAGTTAAGGGCGCAAATGACGGCGACAGCATTTCCAATTACCTTTCTGTTGCAATCGACGCTCCCGACCTCTGCCAGAGATATATGGCAAGAGTGGTTAAGAACGTAAAAATTCAGCCCTCTCCCCTTTGGCTTCGTATGAGACTTCGCGCAAGCGGCGTTCGCCCCATAAACAATATCGTTGACATAACCAACTACGTTATGCTCGAATACGGTCAGCCCATGCACGCGTTCGATTATACCTGCCTTGACGGCTCGTCTATTATCGTAAGACGCGCAAACGACGGCGAGTCCTTCATGTCGCTTGACGATCAGGAGCACACCCTTGATTCCTCTATGCTCGTAATTGCAGACAGCAAGAAGGCTGTTGCTCTTGCAGGTGTTATGGGCGGCGCTAACAGCGAGATCAAGGACGGCACGGCAACAGTTGTATTCGAGTCCGCTTGCTTCCTTGGTACGTCCGTTCGTGTTACCGCAAAGAAAAACGGCATGAGAACGGAAAGCTCCGCTCGCTTTGAAAAGGGTCTTGATCCCGAAAACTGCTTTGCAGGTCTTGAGCGCGCGTGCGAGCTCGTAGAGCTTCTCGGTGCAGGTGAGGTAGTCAGCGATATAATAGACGTATATCCCACCAAGGCAGAGCCTACCGCTCTTAAGTTTGACGCAAACGTTATAAACAAATTCCTTGGGACGGACGTTTCCGAAAAGGAAATGAGAGATATTCTCTCCACACTTGAGTTCACCTTTGACGGCGATAATCTCATCGCGCCCTCGTTCCGCGCGGACATCGGTTGCATGAACGACGTTGCAGAGGAGATCGCAAGAATTTACGGCTACAACAAGATCAAGTCCACTCGCATTAAGGCTGAAACCACGCAGGGCGGACGTACCCCCAAGCAGAAGTTTGAGGTAGATATCGAAAACCTCATGTGCGGCATGGGAATGTACCAGATCCAGACGTTCTCGTTCATTAGCCCCAAGTATTACGATAAGGTAAGATTGCCCGCGGACAGCGCACTTCGCAACTCCGTGGTAATTTCTAACCCCTTGGGTGAGGATACAAGCGTTATGCGTACCACCGCGCTTCCCTCTATGCTTGAGGTCTTGGCTCGTAACTACAACTTCAACAACACAAACGTTAAGCTCTTCGAGGTCGCAACGGTTTATATCCCCACGACTCCCGATAAGCTCCCCAATGAAAACAAGACGCTTTCCGTCGGTATGTTCGGAAACTGCGACTTCTACACCGTTAAGGGCGCATGCGAGAACGTTATGAAGCTCGCTGCAATTAAGGACTTTGACGTAGTTAGCTGCTCCGATAACGTATCCTATCACCCCGGCAGATGCGCAAACATTTGCGTCGGCGGCAAGGCGATCGGTGTGTTCGGTGAGGTACATCCTCTCGTTCTTAAGAATTACGATATTGACGTTCCCGTATATGCGGCTGAACTCGATTCCGACGCTATCTTCGATATGATGAATCCCAATAAGCTCTACACTCCCCTGCCTAAGTACCCCGCTACCACCCGCGACTTCTCATTTGTTTGCGAGGAAGCACTTGAGGTCGGAACGGTATTCAAGGTTGCAAAGAAGGCGGGCGGCAAGCTTGTCGAGGACGTAACCCTGTTTGATATTTACAGAGGCCCGCAGGTTGGTGAGAATAAGAAATCGGTTTCTATAAGAGTTACACTCAGAGCCGCTGACAGAACGCTTACCGTTGAGGAAGCAGAAAAGACTGCTACCAAGATTCTCTCGGCGCTTGAAGCAGAGCTTGGCATTACGCTCAGAGGTTGATTATGGAAAAGCACAAGCTTGACAGAATAAACGAGCTTGCTAAAAAAAGCAAGCTCGAACCGCTTACCGACGCTGAAAAGGCAGAGCAAGCGGAGCTTAGGCAGGAGTATATAAATGAAATACGCGCGTCCTTCGGTGCTATGCTCGATAACACCGTAATTCAGTACCCCGACGGCTCACGCAAGAGCCTGAAAAAGGATAAGTAATAAAAAATGGAGCTATCTCAAAACATTTGAGATAGCTCCTTGCTTTTTATATTTTATTCGCCTGTGTAGTTATAAGTTATGGTATACGAGCCGGTATTGGAATCCCAATTAGAGCCCTTGGATATATCCGCCCACTGAGCTTCAGTACCGCGGTAGTTTACACTCGTAAAGCTGGAGCAATAGTAGAACGCAGAATAGCCAATGCTCGTTACGCTGTTGGGTATCGTAATGCTCGTAAGCCTGCTACAGTCTTCGAACGCAGAACCCCCAATGCTCGTAACGCTGTTGCCTATCGTCACGCTCGTAAGTCCGCTACAGTAAGAGAACGCACCATAGCCAATGCTCGTAACGCTGTCGGGTATCGTAATGCTCGCAAATCCGTCACACCCTACGAACGCATAATCGAAAATAACTTTTGCATTATTATGTATATTAACCGAGGTTATATCATTTGATATCGCTTCTACCAAAACAACGTAAGGATTATCGTCGTTTCCAAGATAATAAGCGTTGTCGTATTGGTTATATACAAGATTATAACAGCCGTAGAACGCAGAGTTTTCAGTGCTCGTAACGCTGTCGGGTATCATAATGCCCGTAAGTCCGGTACAGTCCGCGAATGCATAGCCTCCAATGCTCGTAACGCTGTTGGGTATCGTAATGCTCGTAAGTCCGGTACAGCTGAAGAAAGCATAATCGCCAATGATCGTAACGCTGTTGGGTATCACAAGATTTGTTACCAATTCACCGTTTAAGTAAAGATTTCCCGCGTAATACAGAGGATTAGCAAAAGAACCGCCAAACGATATATTACACCAGCTCTCTATGGAGGATATATGTACCTCTTTAAGTCCGGTACAGCCAGAGAACGCAGAACCCCCAATGCTCGTAACGCCGTTGCCTATCGTCACGCTCGTAAGTCCGCTACAGCCCTCGAACGCATAAGAGTCAATGCTCGTAACGCTGTCGGGTATCGTGATGCTGGTAAGTCCGGTACAGTTATAGAACGCAGAAACTCCAATGCTCGTAACGCTGTTGGGTATCGTAATGCTCGTAAGACCGCTACAGTCAGCGAACGTAGCATAGCAAATGCTCGTAACGCCGTCGGGGATCGTAATACTCGTAAGACCGCTACAGTCATCGAAAGCAGAGTCATAAATGAATTTTGTATTCTCATGTATATTAACCGAAGTTATATCTTCTGATATTGCCTCCATCAAAACAACGTAAGGATTAACGCCGTTTCCAAGATAATAAGCGTTGTTATATTGGTTATACGTGAGATTATCACAGCCAGCGAACGCAGACCATCCAATGCTCGTAACGCTGTCGGGTATAGTAATACTCGTAAGTCCGCTACAGTCAGCGAACGCCTCAGAGCCAATGCTCGCAACGCTGTCGGGTACCGTAATGCTCGTAAGTCCTGTGCAAAAGCCGAACGCAGCGTCACTAATGCTCGTAACGCCGTTGCCTATCTTTACACTCGTAAGTCCGGTACAGTTAATGAACGCCCCCCCGCCAATGCTCGTAACGCTGTTGGGAATGGTAATACTTGTAAGTCCGCTACAGCCATAGAACGCAGAAACTCCAATGCTCGTAACGCTGTCAGGTATGGTAATGCTCGTAAGTCCGCTACAGCAATAGAACGCAACATCTCCAATGCTCGTAACGCTGTTGGGTATCGTAATGCTCGTAAGTCCTGTGCATAAGACGAACGCATAGGCTCCAATGCTTACTATGCTATTTGGGATAGTTATACTTTTAAGATTGGTTGCTTCATAAAAAGCTTCGACCGCTATAGCAGAAACACTCTTTCCGTTATATGTAGAGGGGATAACGATTTTTTCAAGATTTATTGCAGTGCCCGCGGATACGGCATAGGTTCCGTCGGGAAGTAGAGTAAATTCAAGTCCTTCGGTGAATTCTTCTTGGTCGTTTTGATCGCCTTGATTTCCTTGGTTGCCCTGATTGTCTTGATCACCCTGGTTATCCTGGTTGTTCTGGTTACCCTGATTATTCTGCTCGCCTTGGTTGCTTTGCTCGTCCTTTTCAGTTAACTCGACCTGTTCGCTCTGTTCGTCTTGTGTGCCAGACGTGTCAAAGCATGAGCTCAAGCAGCTCAAAAGCGACAGCAAAACCGTGAGCACCAAGATTACTGAAATTGATTTTTTTAGAGTCTTCATTTTTTCCCTCCTTAAAATGTTTGTCTATGGGTGAAAATAAAAAGTGCGGCTACCGAAGCAACCGCACTAAAAACGCAAACTCCGATAGTCGCCAAACCAACTGAAACAGCAAGAACACTTTTTTGCACAGTTTTCAGACAGAATTTGCATTTTATCAAATTCACGAAACTGCGAAAAAAAAGACAACTATCCCATATAGACAGAAATAGCCCTTGCTTATCGTATTCAGTTGATTTGGCAACCCCATTATACACCCTTTTAGGAGAAATGTCAAGCGGATTTACGGAAATTATCTTTATAGCGATATATACATTTGCTTTATTGAGTCAGAATTTAAAATGATTTTAATATAAAACATAGTGGTTTTTAGCGTCCTTTTTGTGCCAATGAAAAAAATAAAAAAATCTCAAAAAAATTCCGAAAAAGGTATTGACATTTTTCAAAAAAAGTGTATAATATATATGTTGCCTCTGGGGCAACCAATATGCGAGAGTGGCGGAACTGGCAGACGCGCACGTTTGAGGGGCGTGTGGTTACACCGTACGGGTTCAAGTCCCGTTTCTCGCACCAAACAAATAAGGGTACGCTTTTGCGTGCCCTTATTTGTTTTATGTTGAGCTTACCAACGCAGAACCCCTCCAATACGCAAGAATTGGAACGCTTTTTCCTGTGGATAGCAAAAATCTCTTTATTCATATTCCCTCGTCCGCTTTAATATCCTTTGATATAGCTTTATATAGAGGTATATAAAATGCGATGTAAAATATCCGTGGGTATTCTTGCCGTACTTATGCTTATCACGCTATCCGTTGCTTCTCCCCGTTATTTTCTTCCCGTGATCTTCGCCATCACTCTGCACGAGCTTGGTCACGTTCTCATGGCAAGGGTATGCAAAATACAGCTTCGCGAATTAAAGCTCGGCATTTTCGGCGCGGCGCTCTCTCCTCAAAGCTGTCTGTATTCATACAAAAAGGAAATACTTCTCTGTATTGGTGGACCGCTTGTGAATTTTCTGTCTGCCATTACGGTGACCGCATTTTTTGACACCCCGAGCTTTGAATATTTCAAGGAGTGCTCAATAGCGCTCGGCGCGCTCAATCTTCTGCCTATTTCGGGCTTCGACGGCGGTAGGATATTCTCCGCTCTCCTCTCTATGATCCTGCCGCCGCGTGCCGTAGAAGCATTAAGCAAGATCATTTCCTTTATTCTGATTTTTACGCTGTGGTGCTTCTCCGTCTATCTGCTCATAAAAATATCCGCCACTCTTTCCCTTTTCATGTTTTCCCTTTCACTCTTTGCAAAAATATTTCTTCCCGACACCGTTTGATTTAAAAAAGTACCGTCCTCGCCTTTTTTGAGGATTTGGGAGATTTTTAAAGTATAACGGAGAATTCGGGAGGTTTTCATTAAAAAAACACGCGCGGCAGCCCTTAATTAAATTTATTGGCGATTTTTTGAGAAATTTCGCAAAATATATTGCATTTTAAGAAAAATTCTGTTACAATAGAATATGAGTCTTTTTACATAGTAAAATCCTCGCACATTTTATATCTCGAAGGAGTTTTTATGTGGAATGAAAACAAAGCTGATAGAATTAAAGAATATTTGTAAATCCTTTGACGGTGAGCAAATTCTTTCAAACGTTGATCTTTATATTCACGACCATGAGTTTATTACTCTGCTCGGTCCGTCAGGCTGCGGTAAGACAACCACTCTGCGTATAATCGGCGGCTTTGAAGCCCCCGACGACGGAGAGGTCTTTTTTGACGGAAAAATGATAAATAACGTGCCTGCGCACAAGAGAAACGTTAATACCGTTTTCCAGAGATACGCGCTTTTCCCGCACCTCAACGTGTATGACAACATTGCGTTTGGTTTGCGCGTTAAAAAGGTAAAGGAGCACGAGATCGCAGAGCGCGTAAGCGAAATGCTCGCTCTGGTTAACCTAAAGGGCTTTGAGATGCGTGACGTTTCCCTGCTCTCGGGCGGTCAGCAGCAGCGCGTTGCAATCGCTCGCGCTCTTATCAATGAGCCCAAGGTTCTTCTTTTGGACGAGCCTCTTGCCGCTCTTGACCTTAAACTTCGCAAGGACATGCAGGTCGAGCTTAAAAACATTCAGGCAAAGACGGGAATCACCTTTATTTACGTTACACACGACCAGGAGGAAGCGCTGTCTATGTCTGACACTGTAGTCGTTATGGCTGACGGAAAGATACAGCAGATCGGTACTCCTACGGATATATACAACGAGCCTGTAAACGCTTTCGTTGCGGACTTTATCGGCGAATCAAACATACTTGACGGCGTTATGCTCAAGGACTTCTGCGTAAAGTTTGCGTCTCACACCTTTGACTGCCTTGACAAGGGCTTTGCTCAGGGTGAGCCCGTTGACGTCGTTGTAAGACCTGAGGACGTTGACGTTGTTCCCGTTGAAAAGGGTATGCTTTCGGGACTTGTTACCTCGGTGACGTTCAAGGGAGTTCACTATGAAATCATCGTTGACATCGACGGCTTTAAGTGGATGATACAGACGACCGACTACGTCGCTCCCGACTCCGTGATCGGCGTGTACATTGAACCCGATGCAATACATATAATGAAGAAATCCGAATATTCCAACATGTTCGGTGACTATTCGACCTTCTCTGACGAAATGGGGCATCTTTCGGATGTTACGGAGGACGAGGCAGAATGACGGGGGCTAAAAACAAGAATCGCGCATCGCTGCTTCAGCGGTATGCAGCGGCGCCGCACATTGTATGGTCGGTTCTGTTTATCATAGTTCCGCTTATATTCGTAGCGTACTATGCATTCACAGACACCACCACACATAGCTTTACCCTTTCAAATATAGCGGCTTTCTTCACGAGAGATTATCTGCTTATATTCTGGAAATCGGTAAAGCTTGCGCTGATCGCCACCGCAATTTGCCTTTTGCTCGGTTACCCTATCGCGTATTTTATAACCATGTGCAAGCCAAGCACTCAGAGATTGCTTATTATTCTCTTGATGCTTCCCATGTGGATGAACTTCCTTATCCGTACCTACGCTATAATGACGCTTCTTCAGGACACGGGAATCATAAATACGCTTATCGGAAAGATAGGAATTGAGCCTATTCATATTATCGGCACGGAGACCGCGGTCGTCATCGGAATGGTATACGACTTTCTTCCGTACATGATACTTCCGATATATTCCGTAATGGCAAAGATGGATCACCGCCTTATCGAGGCTGCCGCCGACCTCGGCTGCAACGGCTTCACCATACTCAGAAAGGTTATTTTCCCTTTGAGTGTTTCGGGCGTTATTTCGGGAGTCACGATGGTTTTCGTACCCTCGATCAGTACCTTCTATATCTCCCAAAAGCTCGGTGGAGTTGACACCCTGCTCATCGGTGACGTTATAGAGCAGCACTATACCTCATCAAACTACAACATGACGGCTTCCCTGTCATTCGTTCTTATGATGATACTTATAGTAGGACTTGCGATCGTTAACCACTACACGGACGACGATTCGGGAGGAGGTATGATACTGTGAAAAGGTTTTCTAAATTTTACATAGGTCTTATACTGTTTCTTCTGTTTGCGCCCATTGCGGTAATGATATTCTTCTCCTTTAACGAGGGAAAAAGCACTGCTGTTTTCAGCGGCTTCTCCATAAAGTGGTACGCAGAGCTTTCCAGCAACAGCGAGATACTCAATGCGCTGAAAAATTCTCTCATTCTTGCCGTTGCGCCCGCCGCAATATCCACCGTTCTCGGAACTGCCGCGGCGTTCGGTATCCACCACATGAAGCAGAAGCACTTCCGCCAGTCGCTCATGACCGTAACGAACATTCCTATCATGAATCCCGAAATTATCACGGGTATTTCAATGATGTTCCTGTTCGTTTTCGTAGGCGGTATATTAAATCTTTCGACCAAGCTGAACTTCTGGACTATGCTTATAGCCCACATCACGTTCTGCTTACCCTACGTTATACTTAACGTATTGCCG
Organism: Eubacteriales bacterium; assembly: GCA_045659245.1. Taxonomy (GTDB): domain Bacteria; phylum Bacillota; class Clostridia; order Oscillospirales; family CAG-272; genus HGM12713. The sequence continues at coordinate 4,139 of JAZOWN010000006.1, read as the reverse complement.
AAATTCAAGCAAATGGACAAGTCGCTCCCCGAGGCGGCTCTTGATCTTGGCTGCACTCCCATGCAGTCCTTCTTCAAGGTTCAGCTTCCTGCGATAATGCCCGGTGTTATAACGGGCATGCTCATGTCCTTCACGCTCTCCTTTGACGACTTCGTCATAAGCTACTTTACCTCGGGAACTGATTTCCAGACGCTTCCCATACTCGTATACAGCATGACGAAAAAGTCCGTAAAGCCTACGATCTATGCGCTTTCGACCATCGTTTTCGTGCTTATACTCGTTCTGCTTCTTATAACCAACCGCGAAAAGTCATCGGCAGAGGCGCTTGAAGCGAAAAAGGCAAAGCTTGAAAAGAAGCGTAAGCAAGCGATTGCAAGGGCAAACAAGAGTAAAAAGCAAAAGCTTGCCTCGAGTACGGTTGTAAATGACAATCCTCAGCCCTCACATAAGCGTTCGGGATATACGGGCAAGATAGTTGCCTTGGTATGCGCCGTTACTCTTATTGTCGGACTTTGCGTATCGATTGGCGTTTATACGGGCGAAACGGTAACGCTTAACGTCTACAACTGGGGTGAATATATCTCGGACGGCTCGGACGATTCTCTTGACGTAAACGAGGCATTCGAGGAATACTGTCGCGATACGCTCGGCATGAAGGTCAAGGTCAATTACGTAACGTACACCTCGAACGAGGATATGTACGCAAAGCTCTCGGCGGGTGCTGTAAGCTACGACGTAATAGTTCCCTCGGACTACATGATAGCACGTCTTGCTGACGAAAAGCTTTTACAGGAGCTTAACTTCGATAACATTCCTAACTACGAGAAGTGTATCTCGGACGATTTCAAGGGACTCTATTACGACCCCGAAAATAAATTCTCCGTTCCCTACACCTACGGAATGATCGGCGTTATTTACGATGCAAATCGCGTTGATGCGGAGGACACGGGCGACTGGGATCTTATGTGGAATCCCAAATACTCGGGACAGATAGTTCAATTCAACAATGCGCGCGATGCATTCGGAACTGCCTTTTATAAGCTCGGTCTTGACGTCAACACCACCGACACGGCGGCGTGGGACGCGGGACTTGCAGAGCTCAAGCTCCAAAAGCCGCATCTTAAAAAGCTCGTTATGGACGAGGTGTTTAATATGATGGAAACGGGCGAGGCGGCAATAGGCGCATATTACGCCGGTGACTATCTTACCATGGTTGAAAATCAGGCAGAAAACGTCGATCTTAGGTTCTATTATCCCGAAAACACCAACCTCTTTGTTGACGCTATGTGTATTCCCACGTGCGCACAAAACAAGGAGCTTGCCGAGGCATATATAAACTTCATGCTTGGCAAGGAGGCGGCAACTGCTAACGCAGAGTACATCTGCTACGCTTCTCCGAATTCCCTTGTCGTAAACAACCCCGAATACATCGACTATATGGGCGAGGACGGCATGGCGGTGCTCTACCCCGAGGGATTTGATTTTGCGGCGAAGTACAACGAAAACTGCTACAAGGACCTTGACAAGTCAACCAAGGAACACCTCAATTCCAAATGGGAAGAATTCAAGACGGGCATGGACGACGAGCAAGAGGGCTTCTTCGAGGTCTCCGACTGGATACTTATTGCAATTATTGCGATTGCGATAGTATGGCTCATAGTCGCACAAATTATCAAGCGTTGCCGCATGAAAAAAATAATTAAAATTTCAAGGGCAAATCGATAATAAAAAAAGAATGTTTCCCTGCGATAATTGCTCCCAAATCGGGCAGTTATCGCAGGGGATTTTTTATTGATGGATATAGCCAAAAAATAACCTTAAAACTGTGCAAAATTGTTAAAATATTTCCTTGACATAATAGATCAAAAGTGCTATAATTTGTAAGGTAAATTTTATGTTTCGGAGGGTCTTAATGGACATTCTTTTAACATTATCAATAGCTCTGTTTGCAGGACTTATGCTGTCCCGTGTGGCAAAGCTATTAAAGCTGCCTGCGGTCACCGCATATCTTGTGGCAGGAATTCTTATAGGTCCCGCGCTTCTCGGCAAGCTCGGCGTTCTTTGGGGCATTCCCGGACTTGGCTTTACTAATATAGAGAGCCCTGCATTCAAATTAATTTCCGACGTAGCCCTTGGATTTATAGCATTTTCAATAGGAAACGAGTTCCGCCTTTCCCAGCTTAAAAGCACGGGAAAGCAGGCTACTGTTATCGGTATCTTTCAGGCAGTCGTTACAACGCTTATAGTTGACGGCGCGCTTATCGGTCTGCACTTCATTCTCGGAGATAAGTTCCCGTTGCCCGCTGCTATAATTCTCGGTGCAATCGCTTCTGCTACTGCCCCCGCGGCAACGCTCATGGTCGTTCGTCAGTACAAGGCAAAGGGTCCTCTTACCGATATTCTTCTTCCGATAGTTGCACTTGACGACGCGGTTGGCCTTGTACTTTTTTCAATCTCATTCGGTGTTGCAAAGGCGCTCCTTCCCGGACAGGAGGTAAGCGTAATCTCCATCATCGTAGAGCCCCTTGTTGAGGTCGTGATTTCACTGCTTCTCGGCTTCATTATGGGCCAGCTGTTTACCTTCTTTGAGAGATTCTTCCATTCAAACACTCGCCGTCTTGCAATGTCCGTAACGTTCGTGCTTCTGACGGTTGCGCTCTCTATGATAGAGTTTGAAATATTCGGAATACACGTGGCTTTCTCCTCGCTTCTCGTATGCATGATGCTCGGAACGGTTTTCTGCAACGAATGCGATTTTTCCGAGGAGCTTATGGACAGAGTAGACAAGTGGACAGCTCCCCTGTTCGTTCTGTTCTTCGTAATAAGCGGCGCAGAGCTTGATTTCTCGGTATTCAAGACTCCCGTTATCATACTTGTCGGTGTTGTTTATATTCTTTTCCGCTCGCTTGGAAAGTACTCGGGTGCGTTTGTCAGCGCAAAGGCTGTCAAGTGCGAGCCCAACATAGTTAAATACCTCGGTATTACCCTTTTGCCGCAAGCGGGTGTTGCGCTCGGTATGGCAATCAAGGCAGAGGCACTCGGCGATGTTGGAAGGATAGTTGCTAATATCACGCTTTTCGCAGTACTTATTTACGAAATAGTAGGTCCTATGCTTACCAAGATCTCCTTGCTCAAGGCGGGTGAGATCAAGCCTGAAGAAAAGGTCAGCGCAAGAGAAAAAGCAAAGGCTCTTAGTGAATCAAAAAAATAATACATATAAAAAGGTTGCACTATAGGGCTGTACCATAAAGGACAGTTTTATCTGCCGACAGAAAAAACAGAAACCTCAGATTGATTTTCTGAGGTTTTTGTGATATAATAGAGTACGGACATTTGCTAAAACCTTGATAAAAGGACGGTACATATATGAGAGATGTGATTGAACATTATAACAAGCTAATTGACGAAAACAATGACCCTACTCGTGATCCTAAACCTTTGAGAGATTATATGGATAAGTGGGACGGAGAGAAGTTTATCGAGAGTATGCGGCTTGATAAATGCAAATCCGCTTTGGAAATAGGAAGCGGAACAGGGCGACTTGCCATAAAAATTGCACCAAATTGTAAAAGCTTGTGTGGAATAGATATTTCCGAAAAGACAATTGGTAGAGCGGCTGAAAATCTATCAACGTATCGAAATATAAAGCTTATTTGCGGTGATTTTATGTCTTGTGAATTTGAATCACAGTTCGATGTAATATACTCGTCATTAACCTTTATGCATATACAAGATAAATTATCAGCTATACAAAAAATTGCTACTTTGCTGACAAACAACGGACTTTTCGTTTTATCAATCGATAAAAATAATAATGAGTATATCGATATGGGAGATAGAAAAATAAAAATTTATCCCGATAACCCTAACGATATACGTAGTTATCTATCAATAACAAAGCTTAAAATTGTAAATGAATTTGAAACAGACCACGCATACGTAATGGTCAGCACAAAAGCCTCCCTTGTGTAAAGGGAGGTGGCACGCGGAGCGTGACGGAGGGATTGTAATGCAGCGAAAACACAATAAAGATATCGTTCCTACTGCAAGAATGCTACGAAAAAACATGATAAAAGAAGAAAAGCATCTTTGGTATGATTTTTTGCGCACCTATCCCGTACGCTTTTCACGACAAAAGG
>JAZOWN010000005.1:0-21598 GCA_045659245.1 Eubacteriales bacterium | reverse complement strand
CTTTTTTTATATTCATTTTTGCACCTTTAGGGATATCTCACCCGTGAAGTTGCTACGCAACCCCGGGTTCAGAATCCGGCGTACGCGCTATGCGCTTAACGCAGAAGGTGCACCATAAAACTTGAACGGCTTTTTTATATTCATTTTTGCACCTTTAGGGATATCTCACCCGTGAAGTTGCTACGCAACCCCGGGTTCAGAATCCGGCGAAAAATGCTGTGCAAATAACACGGAAGATTTAAATTTAATTTGTTATTTAATATTTAGAGGAATTAAAGATGGTTGATATTTCTGTTTGGATGAACGGCTTTTTGCAGGCACTTGAGAGTACTTTCGGTGAGCGGGTATGGTTTGTTGGCTTGCAGGGGAGCTACGGACGCGGCGAGGCAACGGAAGATAGTGATATTGACGTTGTGGTAATATTTGACGAGATTTTGGCTTCTGATATTGAAACTTACAATTCTATGCTTGATACTTTACCGAACAGAGAATTGATTTGCGGTTTTGTTTCGGGAAAGGACGAGCTTTTGAGTTGGGAGCCGTCGGATCTGTTTCAGTTTTACTACGACACAAAGCCGATTATAGGAAGTCTTGACGAGTTATTACCCTTAATTACTGATGAGGCAATTGACCGCGCTATACAAATAGGTGTGTGCAATATTTATCACGGGTGTGTTCATAATATGCTGCATGAAAAGAGCCAAGATGTACTTAAGGGATTATATAAGTCCGCGTCTTTCGTGGTGCAGGCAATAGCTTTTAAGCAAAAGGGAAAATATTTCAGTTCTCAAAGGGAGCTGCTTGAGGTAGTTGAGGCTAACGATAAAATTATAATAGATACTTTTTTGAAAATGAAAAGCGGTATGTTCGTTGATTTTCAAAAAGCGTCAGAGGCATTGTTTGCTTGGGCTAAAGAAACGATAAAAAATAATATATCGAATAGGGTTTATTATGGAATTTAATGAGAAGTTAAAGGAATTACGGCAGCAAAAGGGACTTACACAGGAAGAACTTGCAAAGGCACTTTACGTTTCCAGAACGGCAATTTCAAAATGGGAATCGGGCAGGGGATATCCGAGCATTGACTCTATGAAGGCGATATCCAAATTCTTTGCGGTGTCGCTTGACGAGCTTCTGTCTCCCTGCGAGGTCTTGGAAATAGCCGAGGAGGACGGGAGACAAAAGGAAAAATATTTTCGTGACCTTGTGTTCGGACTTATTGATGTGAGCTTTTTGATGTTGCTTTTCTTACCGCTGTTTGCGGATAAGTCGGGTGGTGGGATCCGCGCGGTGTCCCTAATATCACTTGGCGGAATTCAGCCGTATTTAAAAATCGCATACGTAGCGTTTGTAATTGCGGCGGCTGTACTTGGAATTCTCATTCTCGCGCTTCAGGGATGGCACTCATCGGTATGGGAAAAAAGCGAAATCGGAATTTCGCTTTTGATAAATACCGTAGCGGTATTGCTTTTTATCATAAGTTTGCAATCTTACGCTGCGGCATTTGCGTTTGCTTTGCTGATAATTAAAGCGTTTATGCTCATAAAGGGGAGATGACACGAAGCGTATCCCCTATGTGACGCGCTGTCTCTTGCATTTTTATGTGTATTCCTTTATAATGCTTTTATCAAATAAAGCATGAAAAAGGAAGGTAGAAAAAATGAAAAAAACAGGTATAACATTATGTGCGGTAGGAAGCGGATTTCTTACCGCATTCGTTTTGTGGACGGTGCTTGTCCGCATTGTGGATGTAGCGGATATCGGAGCGCAAGGAACGTCGGTGGGATTTTCGACGGTGAACGGCTTTATTCACGGACTGACGGGTGTGAATATGCTTTTATACACCGTTACGGATTGGCTTGGGCTCGTTCCCCTGGCGGTGTGCGTGGGTTTTGCCGTTCTTGGTCTTGTACAATTGATCAAAAGGAAAAGCCTTCTCGCGCTTGATAGAAGCATTTTACTGCTTGGCGCGTTTTACACGGTGGTAATAATTATGTACGTTTTCTTTGAAATTGCGGTTGTAAATTATCGCCCTGTTTTGATTGACGGTCGTTTGGAAGCGTCGTACCCTTCGTCAACGACCATGCTCGTTATGTGCGTAATTCCGTCGGCAATTATGCAGCTCTCGGCAAGAATAAAAAGCGTAACGCTCAAGAGATGCATTACGCTTTTAATAATTCTGTTTATTTTATTTATGGTTATTGCCAGAGTGCTCTCCGGTGTTCATTGGTTTAGTGATATTATCGGAGGACTTTTATTAAGCGCGGGGCTTGTTGCGGTATATTACGGATTAAGCTCTCTTTGACGTGCCCTTGGGAGACGTGCCGAGTATTTTTTTGTACTGGCGGTAAAACGTCGAATAGTTTTCATATTTGCATATTTTTGCTGCCTCAGTTGGCGTTATGCCACTGTAAATGAGCGATTCTGCGTAAAGCACGCGCTTCTTTTGAATATATTGCATAAGGCTTATTCCAAGGTTCTTTTTAAAGGTGTGTACGATCCATGAGCGGCTCATGTAGAACTTCGTTGATAGACTTTCTGCTGTCAAAGGTTCCTCAGGGTGCGTGTCTATGTATTCGAGAATACTATCAAGGGTGGCATCATTTCTTATTGGCTTGATGCTTTCTTCAGTCGGAAGATATTTTATAAATAACAAAATTTGAGGGAGAGTGCTTTTAAGATATGCTGACAGGTCCTCTCTTGAAAAGCTTTTTTCTGCCGTTTCCCAATTTTTAAAAAAGGATGCTGCCAAGGAATCCTTGGGAATGGTGTATATCTCGTTTGCACTGTTGACAAAATCTCTTAAATTTTGTGGTACGTTTTCAAAAGGAAAATGTATTACGTATCTCTCGTATGTTGCGCTCGAAATGGGGGAGAGATAGTGAAAGCGGCGAGGCGGTATAAAGAGCAGATCTCCCGGCTGCAGCTTGTAGACGGAGCCCTCGATGATGTACTCTGCATCTCCTTGAACAAAGTACAAAAGCTCGTAGCCGTTGTGCATATGGCGGTGATAGGTGCTGGTGTGCGTAACGGTTAGTGTATGGTGAAAAGCAAAGCTTGTTGGCGTATATTCTGACATGTTTTATCCCTTTCAGGCGGGTTTTTACTATATATTATAATAATACCACAAAAATGCCAAAATTGCAATATCAAAAACAAATTTTGCAATTTAATTTCATATTTTGTAATGTTATAATATAACCACATATAAATATCACAAGGAGATAAAAAAATGATCAGATTAAGCGCATTTTCAGATGAAGCAGGCAAGGAGCTTTCGTGCCAGATTGCGGCCCTCAAAAGAAATAATATTTCTCTTACCGAGCTTCGTTCGGTAAACAAGACGAACGTTAAAAAGCTCACTCTCGACGAGGCAAGAGAGATTGCAAAGGAGCTTAAGGCAAACGGCATTGCGCTCTCCGCTCTCGGCTCTCCCATGGGTAAGGTGTCTATCGACGTTGACCTTGAGGAGTACCTCAAGGAGGTAAGACATATGTGCGAGCTTGCTGTTATCTTCGAAACCGATCGCATAAGAATGTTCAGCCTTTTTGATGCTTACGAGCAGAAGGAAAAGGTTTTTGAATACATGAGAGCGATGGTTGAGGTCGCAAAGGAGTACGGCATTACGCTTTGCCACGAAAATGAGAAGAAGGTATACGGCGACGTTGCCGAAAGAGTTCTCGAGCTTAAGGAGAACGTTGAGGGACTTAAGTTTATTTACGACTTTGCAAACTATCTTCAGGTTGGCGAGCGTCCCGAGGACAACATGGATCTCCTTTATCCCATAACAGAGTACTTCCACATTAAGGACGTTATATATGAAACCGAGGAGCTTGTTCCCGCAGGCTATGGCGACGGAAAGATCGGTGAGCTTATCAGCAGACTTGACAGAGATACGATATTCACGATCGAGCCTCATTTGAGAGTATTTGACGGTTACGCACAGATTGACGGCGAGAAGATGCAGCACCGCTTCCACTTTACGAGCGGAGATGAGGCATTCGACGCTGCGGTTGCCGCAATAAAGGAGCTGATCCTCAAGAACGGCTACAAAGAGGTTGAGGGCGGATTCGAAAAGATATGAAAGCAGGATTAAATCTTTTTTCAATAAAAAAGCTGCTTGATAACGAGGAGAATTTCCTTGCTACGGCTCTAAAGCTTAAGGAAATGGGATATTCTTATATGCAGTTTTCGGGAATGCCATTTGATGCGGATATGATAGCGAGAGTTTCTGCCGCTTCTGAGCTTCCCGTGGTGCTTACTCACGTTCCGATGGACAGAATAATAAACGACACCGAAAAGCTCATGGAGGAGCACGCAAAATTCGGCTGTAAGAACATAGGCCTCGGTATGATGCCTATTCCTACCATAGTCAACAAGGAAGAGCTTTATAAGACGGTTGCCGATCTTGATGTCGCAGGTGCTAAAATGAAGAAAAACGGATTTAAGTTTTTCTATCATCACCATCACTACGAATTTTTAAGGCACGACGGCGAGACGGTGTTTGACTACATTTTAAAGAATGCGGAGAACATAAACTTCACTCTTGACAGCTATTGGCTTCAGTACGGTGGCGTAAATATATGCGACACCGTAGATAAGCTTAAAGGACGTATCGAGTGCGTGCATATGAAGGACTACATGATGAGAGTTAAGGAAGTGGATTCGAAGCCCGAGATCGAGCCTATCTATGCCCCCATCGGCGACGGAACTATTGATTTTGTGCCGTTCGTTGAGCACGCTAAGGCGGCAGGTGCTAAGTACTTCCTCGTAGAGCAGGACAACGCCTCGAAATTCCCCGATCCTCTCGGACAGGTTGAGAGAAGCATTAAATACATTACTGAAAAATTATAATAGGAGAAATTAAAATGGAAATTGTAAGATACGGTATAATCGGTCTTGGAAATCAGGGCTCATCTTATGCCCGCAACATATTCGAAACCGGCAGAGACGGTAAGATCGTTGACGCGGTTCTTTCCGCAGTTTGCGATATTAACCCCGCAAAGATAGAAAGCTTTAAGAAGAAAACGACTCGCGAGGATCTCGTTTACTTTTCCGATTATAAGGAAATGCTTGATAGCGGTCTTTCCGACGCTATCTTGGTTGAAACTCCTCACTATCAGCACCCCGAGATCGTAATCGAGTGCTTGAAGAGAGGTCTTCACGTTATCTGCGAAAAGCCCGCGGGCGTTTACACCAAGCAGGTTAAGGAGATGAATGAGGTTGCAAAGGAAAGCAAGTCCTTGTTCGCACTTATGTTTAATCAGAGAACCAACTGCGTTTACCGCAAGATGAAGGAGATAATCGCAGAGGGCGGAATCGGTGAGCTTCAGAGAGTAAACTGGATCATTACCGACTGGTTCAGAACCCAGAACTACTATGACAGCGGAAGCTGGAGAGCAACCTGGGCAGGAGAAGGCGGCGGCGTTCTCATTAATCAGTGCCCTCACCAGATAGACCTTGTTCAGTGGGTAGTTGGTGAGATGCCCGTATCCGTAACGGGATTCTGCCAGTACGGCAAGTGGCACGATATTGAGGTTGAGGACGAGGTTACTGCGTTCTTCAAGTATAAGAACGGTGCAACCGGTGTGTTTATAACCACAACGGGTGAGGCTCCCGGAACTAACAGACTCGAGATTTCGGGTACTAAGGGTAAGCTTTTGTCCGAGGGCGGCAAGACCTTGACCTGGTACAAGAACGAGGTCGATAGCCAGGAGCACTCCAAGACCTGCCTCGATGGCTTCAAGAAGCCTGCTAAGGAGGTTATTGAGGTTGAAACCGACGGAATGAGTCCTCAGCACGCAGGCATTATAAACAACTTTACCGCTGCAATTCTCGGCAAGGAGCCGCTTTTCGTTGACGGTAAGGACGGTATCAACGGCGTTGAGCTTATGAACGCTATCGAGCTTTCGGGCTGGAACAACGCAGAGGAGATACTGCTTCCCATTGATGAGGACAGATACCTCCGCGAGCTTAACGCACACAGAGCGGTATCTAAGATAAAGACCACGGAGGACGCTGAGGCGGCAAATACCTCCGGTACGTACTAATACTCAAACACTCAAAAGGAGAAACTATGAGATCGGCAGTCGTAGGATACGGAGTTATCGGCAGACATCACGCTAAGCTGCTTACAGAGATGGGGCATCTTTGCGCCGTTTGCGACGTTAACATCGCGGTGCTCGCGGGACTTGACGGTGTGGCGCTTTACGGCGATTACAGGGATATGCTCGAGAGCGAGAAGCTTGACGCTGTTCATATTTGTACCCCTCACTATCTTCACGCCGATATGATAATCGCAGCGCTTGATAGGGGTATACACGTTCTGTGCGAGAAGCCGCTTTGCATCCGCGAGGAGGATATTGACAGAATACTTGAGGCCGAGAAGCGCTCAGGTGCTATGCTTGGAGTGTGTCATCAGAACAGATACAATCCCGCTAACCTTTACGTTAAGGAATACTTAAAGGATAAGGACCTCCTGGGTGGTGCAGGACAGGTATCGTGGCGACGCGATGCGGAATACTACCGCTCGGGCGTTTGGCGCGGACGGTGGGAAACCGAGGGCGGCGGAGTCCTTATAAATCAAGCGCTTCACACGCTTGACCTTATGATATGGTTTTGCGGTATGCCCGAGAGCTTGTCGGCAAGCGTTTCAAATCTTACGCTTGACGGTGCGATAGAGGTTGAGGATACTGCGGCTATATGCGCCAAGGGTGAGCACGGATTTAATTTTTACGCTTCAAACGGAAGCGCTGTGGATTTGCCCGTTGAGGTAACGCTCAGAGTGGTCGGAGAAACCGTAAAGATCATGCCCAAATATGCAGTCGTTGGCGGAGAGATGATAAAATTCGACAATACTGCGCCCAAGGGAATAAAGGCGTGCTACGGAAGCGGTCACGGCACTCTCTTGGCGGACTTTTACGATTGCATTATGACGGGACGTAAGTTCCCGATCGACGGTACGGAGGCATCTAAGGTCATAAAGGTGATCCTTGCTGCGTATAAGAGTGGCGGTAAGTCTTTAGATATTAAATAATAAAAAGTGCTGTGTTTTATAACACAGCACTTTTTATTATTCTATTAGTTCGGAGGATAGATGCTTCCGTTTTTCTTTTTTTACTGTAATAATTACGAATATTGCGCCGACTGCCGCTGTTAATATCCAGCTTAATGGATAGGTTATGTATATAGCTCGCGGTGTTGTAAATACTTTGAATACCGTAGATATCCAAACGATTCGAAATCCGCAGGCAAAGATAAGACTTATTATTGCCGAGGATATAGATTTTCCCATTCCCCTTAACGTACCGCTCATGATGTCCATAATACCGCATAAGAAGTAAGGTATAATAAGCATGTTAAAGCGCACGCTTGCCGCGGCAAGAACCTCTTGATTATCGGGAATATAAAGCTTCAGCATATACTCGCCGAACAATAGTCCCGTTGTTGACATAACGGTACCGGTCAAAAGTGTGCCTATTATTGCGGCTCCGACTATTCGTTTTATGTCTCCGAATTTCTTTGCTCCGACAGACTGACCGACGAAGGTCAGCGTTCCGTCATAGAAGGAGCGGTATATTACATAGTAGATACCCTCTACGTTCGCGGCAGCCGCGCTGCCCGCAATAACCACCGAGCCGAACGAATTTATTGAGGATTGCAGTATTACGTTGGAAAGGGAAAACAGTGTTCCTTGAACGCCCGACGGGATTCCTATATGAAGCACCTTTTTCAGCTTGCTTTTATCAATCGAAAGCTTGCGAAAGGAGAGGTGAAGCGGACCTTTTGTGCGCATCAAATGCAAAAGCGCCATAATTGCAGAAACCGCTTGCGATGCGATAGTGCCGATAGCCACCCCTGCAACACCTATGCGGAAAACGACTACCAACAATAGGTTTAGAAGCACGTTTATAATTCCCGCAACCGTAAGAAACAAAAGAGGTCTTTTGGAGTCACCTGAGGCTCGTAGCATCGCCGCAACGTAGTTATACAGTATTGAAGCGGGAGCACCGATAAAAATTATCCTTATATAAAGAGATGCGTCCTCAATAACGTCGTCAGGGGTTCCCATGAGCGTAAGAAGCTGCGGAGCGAGGAAAAATCCAATTACAGACACAAATGCACCGAGGAGGAGCGCAATGAGAATAGAGGTATGTAGCGATTTCTGTACGTCCTCATGATCCCCAGCTCCTATTCCGTGTGCTACGCAAACGCCTGCGCCCACGGAGAGTCCCATGAAAAGCCCGAGAATGAGGTTTGTTAGCGATCCTGTGCTGCCCACGGCGGCAAGCGCCACCTCACCCTCAAATCTGCCGACGACCATAAGGTCAACGGCGTTGTAAAGCGTTTGGAGCACTCCCGTCAGCATTAGCGGCAACGCAAACAAAAGTATTCTTTTTAAGTACGGCTGTTGCTTCGTTTCCGCTTCGATCATACAGTGCTCCTTGGCGTTTTAATAATTATATTGCAGTGTAAGATGCGTTATGCAATTTTTTATATTTTTCCGTATTCCTCTGCGAGTGCGCGGAATGCAGGGAGCGCGCCTAAAACGCGGGCCTTGTCGGTGCAGTAAGCGATCCTTACGTATCCGCTGACACCAAAATCGTCGCAGGGAACTACGAGGATCTCGTGCGACTTTGCTCTCTCAAAGAACTTGTAAGCATCGTCCTCAAGCGCCTTTACGAACAGATAGAAAGCGCCGTCGGGCTTTACGCACTCGTAGCCGTAAGCCGTCAGATTATCGTAAAGAAGATCTCTGTTTTCCTTGTACGCCTCGACGTTCACCTTTGCATCTATACAACGCGCGATGACCTGCTGGAAAAGGCTGGGCGCGCAGACGTAGCCGAGCGATCTTCCCGCACCGCAAACGGCAAGATATATATTAATGCCGTCTGTCATCTTGGGAGAAACAGCTATGTATCCGATTCTTTCTCCGGGAAGCGAGAGGGATTTTGAATAAGAGTAGCAAACGAGCGTATCGTCGTAGTAATTCATAAGATAGGGAACTTCAACGCCTGAGTATACAAGCTCTCTGTAAGGCTCGTCGGCGATAAGGTAGATGGGCTTGCCGTACTCCTCGGACTTGCGCTTAAGAAGTTCGCAGAGTGCCTTTATCGTTTCTTCGGAATAAACTACGCCACTCGGATTGTTGGGGGAGTTGACGATAATTGCCTTTGTCTTGGGATTGATCTTGCTTTCAAGGTCGCATACGTCGATCTGGAAAGTCTTTTCAAGAGGCTGGCTTATTACTATTTTAGCCCCTGCGTTCTCAATGAACACTCTGTATTCGGTAAAGAACGGAGCGAAAACTATGCATTCGTCCTCAGCGCCGTCCTCGACAAGCGCCTTAAGACAGATAGAGAGGGAAGCCGCAGCTCCGCAGGTCATATAAATGTGGTTAGGTGTAATACCTACACCAAAGCGCTGATTTATTCTGTCAGCGATGATCTGGCGTACACCTGCGTCACCCTGCGCGGAGGTGTATCCGTGCAGAAGCACCGAGCTCTCTGTGTCAAGAAGCTCGCTAATGGTATCGTTTACCTCGCGAGGCGCGGGAACGCTCGGATTTCCAAGACTGAAATCGTATACGTTCTCAGCGCCGATCTCGGCGGAGCGAGTCTTGCTGTATTCAAAAATTTCTCTTATTATTGAGCGCTTGCTTCCAAGCCCATACATTTTTTGATTGTAACTCATATTTTCACCTATATTCCGAGAAGCGCTTTGGCATTCTCGAATAAAATCTTATTTTCAGTATTTTTGTTAAGTCCAAATGACTTCATGATATTCACGTCGTCCTTTACGTCGCTCCACGGTGAGTCTGACGCGAAAAGTATTCTGTCAGCACCGTGCTTTTTTAATATTGCCTCAAAATTATCCTTGCCTATAAAGCGCAGAACGTAGGCAGTATCGAAATAGACGTCCTCGCCGCAAAGCGCCTCGAGTACTTCTTCGTGCATTTCATTAGCGCCCATGTGTGCAAGCACAAGCTTTGAATGTGGCACCTTGCGTATAAGCCTTAATGCGCGATCGGCAGTACAGCGAACGGTTTCTCTGTACGCAGCATCAATACCCGAATGTGTCACAACTACAAGGTCGTATTCCTTTGCTGCACGAAGTATATCGACGTATTTTTCGTCGTCAATATAAGTTCCTTGATAATCGGGGTGAAGCTTAATACCCAGAAATCCGCTTTTGCGGATAAACGCCATTTTTTTATCAATATCCTCGCAGTCGGGGTGTATTCCGGCGAACGAGATAAGGCGCGGCGACTCGTTTTTGAAGGCTTCGTTCATCTCTTTTGCAAAGTTGTTTATGCTGTCAAACTGCGTAGGATTCGTCATGACGGGAAGCGTTACGGATACGTGCGTTCCCGCCTCTTTCATTTTTTGAATAAGTCCGTTTACCGTACCGTCGGAAAACGGCGGTATCCCGCCGTTTTTCGAAAGTAATTTTATTGTATTTGGGGCTATTCTATCGGGGAAAACGTGCGTATGAAAATCAATAATCATTTAAGCCTCTGATTTTATATATTTGCGAGGTCCTCACATGAAATAGTATTGATTCCGTTTGCCGAAAGTATACCGTCAACCTTTTGAACGTCAGATGCCTTGAGTACAACGTAAGCCTCGTCTGATTCAATGGAAAGACCGTACATATATTCAATGTTTATTCCGTTAGCGTCAATAACTTTAAGAAGCTCCTGAAGGCTTCCTACCTTGTGGGGGATCTGGATTATGGAAACGTCTGACAAAAGGGAAGAGAAGCCATTTTCGGTAAGCTTTTCCTTTCCGCGAGCCGCGTTGTCAACTATAAGGCGGAGAAGTCCGAACTCTGTGGTATCTGCAAGGCTGAGCGAGAGGATGTTTACGCCGTTGTCCTTAAGAACTCCGAGAACCTCGGAAAGTCTTCCCGATCTGTTTTCAATAAATACTGTAAGCTGCTTTGCGAACATTGTATATTTCTCCTTTTATATTTCAAAATTAATACAGTTTACGGTTGTCTATAACGTGAACTGCCTTGCCCTGGCTTCTTACCAAGGATTGGGGCTCGACTATCTTGACCTTTGCGCTGATTCCAAGTGCCTGCTGAATAACGTGACCTATCTTCTTGGTGAGCGCCTCAATAACTCTTATCTCATCGGTGTAATACTTCTGATCGAGCTCGACCTGAACTTCAAGGGTGTCAAGGTTGTTTACTCTGTCAACGATCATCATATAGTGAGGTGTTACCTCCTCAACCTCAACGAGAGCAGCCTCGATCTGGCTCGGGAATACGTTTACTCCTCTGATTATGAGCATGTCGTCAACACGTCCCTTGAAGCGGGAGATACGAGCGCTGGTTCTTCCGCACTCGCATGTTGAGTGATCTATGCTCGTAAGGTCCTTGGTCCTATAACGGATAAGCGGAATACCTTCCTTGGTGAGCGTGGTGAACGCAAGCTCGCCTGTTTCACCGTCAGCAACGGGAGTAAGTGTTGCGCTGTTAAGAACTTCGGGGTAGAAGTGGTCCTCGCAAACGTGAAGTCCCTTGTGGAATTCGCAGTCGCAAGCAACACCGGGGCCCATTATTTCGCTAAGACCGTAAATGTCAAAAGCTTTGATGTTAAGCTTTGCCTCTATCTCTCGGTGCATCTTTTCTGTCCAAGGCTCTGCACCGCAGATAGCCGCCTTGAGCTTGATCTTGTCAAGGAGTCCTTCCTCTGCAAGCACCTCTGAAATATGGAGCAGATATGAGGGCGTACAAGCTATCGCGGTAGCTCCGAAGTCGACCATCATGGTGGTAAGCTTCTTTGAGTTACCCGTGCTCATAGGAACAACAGTCGCGCCTATCTTCTGCGCTCCGTCGTGTGCGCCAAGACCTCCGGTAAACAAGCCGTAGCCGTAAGCGATCTGGATTATATCGTCCTTGGTCACGCCTGCCATGGTCATACATCTTGCTACGCACTCAGCCCATATATCGAGATCCTTTCTCGTGTATCCGACGACAGTTGCCTTGCCTGTCGTTCCGCTGGACGCGTGAATTCTTACGATTTGTGAATTGGGAACTGCAAAAAGACCGAAGGGGTAATTATCTCTGAGGTCGTCTTTAGTTGTAAAGGGAAGCTTTACGATGTCCTCAATACCCTTTATGTCACCGGGCATAAGGCCGACCGCCTGCATCTTCTTGCGGTAAAACTCCACGTTGTGATACATGTAGTCAACGAGCTTTACGAGTCTTGCGCTTTGCAGCACAGTCATCTGATCTCTGCTCATGCATTCTTTTGCTTCATTCCAAATCATTTTTGTGTCTCCTTAGTGCGTTTCGTTATAGCCTTTCATAAACGCAGCTTTATTGATTTCAATTGTTTTTGAGGGAACTGTCGATGCTACCGTATTCAGCCATACGTCAGCGTTAAAGCCTATAAATTCAGCCGCGTATCCGAGAATAACGCAGTTGAGAACCTTGCTGTTTCCAAGCTCAAGTGCTATTTTCTGACCGTCAAGCGCATAGACCTTGTGTTTTTCCTTTAAGCTCTCAATAATATTTTCGGGATACTGTTTTGCTCCGATAACGACCGTCATAGGGTCGATGCGGCAGTCGTTAACGACGAGTACGCCGTCCTTCTTTAAAAAGTGAGCGTATCTCTGCGCCTCGAGTCTTTCAAATGCGATAATAATATCAGCCTGGCCCTCCTCAACAACGGGCTCGTTTACCTTCTCGCCGAATCTTACGAAGGTAACGACGCTACCGCCGCGCTGTGCCATTCCGTGCACCTCGGAAATTTTTACGTCATAGCCCTGCTCGAGAGCTGTTTTTCCAATAATTCTGCTGGTGAGAAGCGTACCCTGTCCACCAACACCTACTATCATTATATTTTTAGTCATAGTTCTTATCTCTCCACCGTTTTAATTGCACCGAATTTGCAGTAATTTTTGCAAAGTCCGCAGCCGTTACACATGGTCGTGTCGATCTTGACCTTGCCGTCCTCGCCGCGAGTCATAGCGGGGCAGCCGATCTTCATGCAAGCGCCGCACTTTCTGCAAGCGTCAGCATCGACAACGCAAACGTTCGGGAACTTCTGCCCCTTAAGAAGAACGCAGGGAGCTTTTGCTATAATTACGGTAAGGGTATCGCCGTTTACGCTCTCGCGAACAATCTCCTCAAGCTTCTTGACGTCAAACGAGCTTACCTCGATAACGTTCTTTACACCGACTGCGTGGCAAAGCTCCTTGAGATCAATTGCGTAAGTGTCCTCGCCCTTAAGCGTCTTACCCGTAGCCGCATGCTCCTGATGTCCCGTCATACCCGTCGTTCTGTTGTCGAGTATCATTACAGTTCCAGTAGCCTTGTTGTAGACCATGTTTATAAGGGAATTGATACCCGTATGTAAGAAGGTGGAGTCACCGATAACGGCAACCCAATTCTTTATAAATTCCTTGCCGCGAGCCTTTTCCATTCCGTGGAGTGCGGAAATACTTGCGCCCATACAGATGGTTGTGTCGATTACGCTGAGAGGCGCAACTGCACCGAGTGTGTAGCAACCGATGTCGCCCGAAGCGTGAATTTTCAGCTTGTTGAGCACAGAGAATACGCTTCTGTGAGGACAACCGGGGCAAAGAATGGGAGGACGGTTGGGTGCTTCCTCTTTCTCAAATACAGCCTCGTCAGCACCGAAAAGAACTCGGCGGAGAAGATTTGCGCTGTACTCACCCTGTCTTGTGAACAGCTCCTTGCCCTTTACGTCAAAGCCCCAAGCCTTGACCTGCTCCTCGATAACGGGCTCAAGCTCCTCGAATACGTATACGGTTTCAACCTTGGAAACGAATTCCTCTATAAGCTCCTTGGAGATGGGGTTAACAAGTCCGAGCTTAAGAACGCTTGCATTGGGGCAAACCTCTTTTACGTACTGGTAAGCGATGCCACAGGTGATAAATCCGATTTTAGTGTCGTTTATCTCCATCTTGTTTGCGGAAAGTGCCTTTGCGTCCTTTGCGAGAGCTTCCTCTCTTGCCTCAACGACAAGGTGTCTGCCGATAGCTGAGGCGGGCATCATTACGTATTTCGGAAGCTGACGCTCGTAAACCTTGTCCTCGACCTCAACGCGCTCGCAAAGCTCTACCGCGCTCTGGGAGTGAGCGAGCTTGGTGGTGGTACGGAGAATAACGGGAGTATCGTACTTTTCGCTTATTTCATATCCGAGCTTAACGAAGTCCTTTGCTTCCTGGCTGTCGGACGGCTCGAGGACCGGAACGTGAGCTGCGCGAGCTATCATTCTCGTGTCCTGCTCGTTCTGCGAGCTTGCAAGACCGGGGTCATCGGCAACTACGAATACAGAGCCGCCGTTAACTCCCGTATATGAGAATGTGTAGAGCGGGTCGCTCGCCACGTTAAGACCGACGTGCTTCATGCACGCAAGGCTTCGTACTCCTGATATTGAAGCACCGATAGCAACCTCTGCGGAAACCTTTTCGTTGGGTGCCCACTCTGTGTAGACCTCGTCGTATTTTGCGAGATATTCACTTATTTCGGTACTGGGCGTTCCGGGGTATGCGCTGGAGAGCTTTACTCCTGCCTCGTATGCGCCTCTTGCGATAGCTTCGTTTCCGAGCATAATAGTTTTCTTAGCCATTTTATTTACTCCTTAAATCCTTTACTCGTTTTGCCTTGCCCTCGAATCTTTGAAGCGTGTTGGGCGATTCAAGCATTATCTTTGCATCAAGTCCGAGTATTGTTTTCAGCTTTGTTTTTACCTCTGCGGTTATCTTCTCAAGAACAGAGAAGGAGTCCGTGCTTTGCGCAAGCTCGACCTTAACGGTAAGCTTGTCGAGGTATCCCTCTCGCTCAAGAATTATTTCGTAGTGAGGTCCGAGCTCGGCTACGCTGAGGATTACCTCCTCGATCTGGCTCGGGAATACGTTTACACCGCGGATCTTAAGCATATCGTCGCTTCTTCCCGAGAGATTTTCCATACGGCAGAAGGTACGTCCGCACTTGCACTTCTCGTAGAAGAGTCGGGTAATATCCTTGGTTCTGTAACGGATAAGGGGAAGTCCCTCTTTTTTGATGCAGGTGATAACAAGCTCACCCTGCTCACCGGCGGGAAGCACCTCGCCCGTCTTGGGGTCTATTATTTCGGGGATAAAGTAATCCTCATTTATATGCATTCCGCAGTGTTCAAGGCACTCGCCCGACACACCGGGGCCCATAAGCTCGCTCATGCCGTAGTTTGAGGTGATAAGAATGTCGTCGCCCCAGAACTTGTGCATTTCCTCACGCATAGCGTCTGTTAGAAGCTCGCTTCCGACAAGTGCGATCTTTACTTTAAGGTCGCGCTTGGGTTCAACGCCCATTTCTCTTGCAACCTCCGCAAGGCGAAGCGCATAAGAGGGAGTTGCAACCAAAAGCGAGGTTTCAAAGTCTTGCATATACATTATCTGCTTTTGAGAGTTGCCCGTAGACGAGGGAACAATAGCAGCGCCTATATTTTCAAGTCCGTAGTGCAGACCGAGCGCACCCGTGAACATGCCGTAGCCGAAGCATATCTGCGCTACGTCCGTCGCACTCGCGCCGCCCATGCAGGCAATACGAGAAACGCACTCTGTCCATGTTTCAAGGTCGCCTTTGGTGTATCCTACGACGGTAGGCTTACCTGTAGTTCCGCTGGAAGCATGTATTCTTACGAGCTCGTCGCGGCTGACTGCAAAAAGACCGAAGGGATATGTATCTCTCATGTCCTGCTTTGTAACGAATGGGAGCTTTGCGAGATCCCTAAGAGTCTTTATATCCTCGGGTCTAACGCCCGCATCGTCCATCTTCTTTTTGTAAGCGTCAACCTTTGCGTAAACACGCGAAACGGTTTCCTGCAAGCGCTCTAACTGTAACGCTTCGATTTCTTCTCTTGGGAGAGTTTCTTCTTTTGACCAGATCATTTTTGTACCTTCTGTTTTGATTATTTTATTTCACCATCAAAGCTTTTTTCAAAGGCTTCGTGAATTATTTTCTCGTCGGGCTTCTTGGTAAGCAAGCTTACTACGACGGTTACGATCATAGAGAATACCATACAAATTACGCCTATCAGGGGAGAGCACGAAACGCCGTCCTTGATAGCGGTTGCAAGGCTTACGCTCCAGCCGTTCTTGTCAAAGCCGAATATTACTATGAGAGAGGCGGTAAGCACAAGTGAGCTTATCATGGAGGTCCATACTGCGGGAACGGTTACCCTTTTCCAAAGCACACCGAGCACGTACGGGCCGATAAAGCAGCCTGCGAGAGTACCCCAGCTTATGCCCATCATGTAGGCGATCGCGGTCATGCCGAGCTCCTCGTTTAGTATAGCGAGGACTACGGAGATAACGATGAATATAAGGCAGAGAATTCTCATGACGGTGTTGGTTTTCTTATCACTTGCCTTGTCGTTTATCTTACCCTTGTAGAGGTCGATAGCGATGACCGACGCGCTGGCGAGGGAAACTGACGAGAGCGTAGACATACTTGCGGAGAGGATAAGCACCGCGATAATTCCCGTAAGACCTGCGGGGATAACCTCCTTGAGCATGATGGGAATTACGAACGCGTCCTTGACGGGACCTGCGTCCGTCGTAAGTATGTCGCCGAAATAGTAGCTGAGCGCTCCTGAAAAGTAAGCGACGATGCCGATCACGAGAGCGAACAGAGTGCTTACTACAACGCCCTGATATATAGCTTTCTTGTCTCGGATCGCGTAATACTTGTGAATAGTCTGGGGGAGAGCCCATACACCGAACGAAGTAAGAAGCACAAGGGAAATAAGGGATACGGTAGTGCCGTAGAGTCCTGCGCTGTTTTCTGCGCCGAACGTGACCCAAGTAAGATTGGGATTGTTTACAAGCTCCGAAATATCCCAATTTACGTTTGAGTGGTTCATATAGCAGAATATCATGCAAACCACGCCGATTATCATGATTATTCCTTGAATGAAATCGGAGAGAGCAGTTGCGAAATAACCGCCGAAGAAAAGATAAACTGCGGTAAGAGAGGCAAGTGCCAGCATTATTATCCAGCCCTCGATGCCGAATACTATTTCAAAAAGACTGCTTATACCGCTATAAACAGATGCCGAATAGGGAATAAGAAATACGAATATGATTACCGCCGAAACAAACTTAATGTTTTTGCTGCCGTAACGCTTTTCAAAGAATTCAGGCATTGTTTTTGCTGAAAGCCTTTGAGTCATATTCTTTGTTCTCTTTGCGAGCACAAGCCAAGCAAGAAGAGTTCCGATTATTGCGTTTCCAATTCCTATCCAAACCGAAGCAAGACCGAAGGAGCGACCGAACTGTCCTGCGTAGCCTATAAAAATAACTGCGGAAAAATATGTAGTTCCGTAAGCAAATGCCGTCATCCATCCGTTAAGCCCCTTTTTTCAAGCAAGGAGGAAATCGTTTACTGAGCCTGAGCGATTTTTAGTATAGATCGCTATGAGGATCATAGACAAAGCGTACAGCGCTAAAATAATCAAATCGAGGACCATAAAAACTCCAGATAACAATGTATAACATAATAATTAATGTAAATTATATCACAATAGGCCTTTAATGTCAAGGTTATTGAGGAGATTTTAAGGTCAAAAAACGACATTTTTCAATATGCCTGCGGCGTGATAAAATGAGGTGGGAAAAAGTAAACTATTGCATTGACAAAATCACGGTTTTTCTGTATAATATATACAACTAAGAACAGCAAAGGAAAAGTGGTATGTTTGACTTTAATGGTAAGATAGCAGTCGTCAGCGGCGGTGCCAAGGGAATTGGCAAGTGCATATGCGAGGAATTGGAGAGGGCAGGCGCTAAGGTTTGTATCATAGACCTTCTTGATAACCCCTATTTTGTAGGAGATCTTTCGGATAAGGAAACACTTGAGCAATTTGCAAAAAAGGTTATTTCGGACTACGGACGTGTCGATTTTCTAATTAACAACGCAGCTCCCGCGTCGTTCGGTATTGAAAACGCAACGTACGAGGATTTTGAATATGCTCTGCGCGTAGGAGTCAGCGCTCCTTTTTATCTTTCAAAGCTTTTTATGCCTTACTTTGCTGAAAACGCGAGCATCGTCAATATTTCGTCATCACGCGACCGAATGAGTCAGCCGGGAACGGAAAGCTATACGGCGGCAAAGGGCGGTATTTCTGCTCTTACACATGCCCTTGCAGTCAGCTTCGCGGGAAAGGTCAGAGTTAATTCAATATCCCCCGGTTGGATCGACACAGGATATAGGATCTATGATGGCGCTGATGCTCTCCAACAGCCTGTCGGCAGAGTAGGAAATCCCTTGGATATTGCCAATGCGGTCATGTATCTTTGCTCGGGTATGGCGGGATTTATTACGGGCGAGAATATCTGCATTGACGGCGGAATGACTCGCCCTATGATATATCACGGTGACTTTGGGTGGACTCTTGAAAGGTAATTTCAGACTAAGCCGTATAATGTCAAATTAATTAAAAAAAATGCTGGACTTTGAATTGTTTTTGTGATATAATATTCAAATGAGCTTGTAGCTGCCCTCATGCACGGAAATGCTTGCGCTGATGGCGGTTGACACATATAAAGCGGATACGCTCCGGTATTCGCATGCCTCAAATTGCAAATTGGAGAGAAAAATGTACAGAATAACTGAGAAAAAGGTATTAAACCCTACGGTGGTGCAGCTTTGTATAGAAGCGCCTCTTGTGGCAAAAAAAGCACGCCCCGGTCAATTTATTATTTTGCGAGTTGACGAGGACGGCGAGCGCATTCCGCTTACCGTTGCGGGTGTAAATCGGGAAAAGGGAACTGTTAAGATTATATATCAGGTAGTCGGCGCTACTACCGAAAAGCTTTCGCATAAGGAAGCGGGAGACTATATTCAGGATTTCGTAGGCCCTCTCGGTGTGGCAACTCACCTTGACGGACTTAAAAAGGTATGTATAGTCGGCGGCGGTGTCGGTTGTGCTATCGCTATGCCTATCGCCGAGGAGCTTCACCGCATGGGTGCTGACGTCACGAGCATTATAGGCTTCCGAAACAAGGATCTTCTCATTCTTGAGGACGAGTTTAAGGCTTGCTCCAACACACTTCGCGTTATGACTGACGACGGCTCCTACGGAGAGCACGGCAACGTAACCTTGCCGCTCAGACAAATGCTTGAGGCAGGCGAGAAATTTGACATGATAATAACGATAGGCCCTCTCATTATGATGAAATTCGTGGTTGAGACGGCAAGACCGTTCGCAATACCCGTGACTGCTTCCATGACCCCAATCATGATCGACGGAACGGGAATGTGCGGCGGTTGCAGACTTACGCTTAACGTGGACGGTAAGAGAGTTACTAGGTTTGCGTGCGTTGACGGTCCTGATTTTAACGGCTACGAGATCGATTTTGACGAGGCTATGTCGCGCGGCAGAATGTATAGTGCGTTTGAGCGTCATAAGCACGAGGAAGCCTGCAATCTCTTCAAAAAGGAGGCAGATTGAAGTGGCAAAAGCAAATATGACTCTTACTAAAAACGCCATGCCTACGCAGGACCCCAAGGTTCGCGCGCATAACTTCCGCGAGGTAGCCCTCGGCTACACGGAGGAGATGGCTATTGACGAGGCGATGAGATGCCTCAATTGCAAAAATATGCCTTGTGTTTCGGGTTGCCCCGTAAAAATTCACATACCCGAATTTATTTCTAAAATCAAAGAGGGTGACTTTGAGGCGGCATATCAGATCATTACAAAGTCATCGTCCTTGCCCGCTGTTTGCGGGCGCGTTTGCCCTCAGGAGGTTCAGTGCGAGTCTAAATGCGTAAGAGGTATCAAGGGCGAGAGCGTCGGAATTGGCAGACTTGAACGCTTTGTTGCCGATTGGCACAATACGTTTTGCACCGAAAAGCCAGAAAGACCTAAGAGCAACGGACACAGAGTTGCAGTCGTAGGGTCGGGTCCGTCAGGACTTACGTGCGCCGGCGACCTTGCAAAAAAAGGCTATGAGGTGACCGTATTTGAGGCTCTGCACACCGCAGGCGGCGTTTTGGTATACGGAATTCCCGAATTCCGTTTGCCTAAGGCAATAGTCGCAAAAGAGGTAGATACCCTCAAATCACTTGGCGTAAGAATAGAAACAAACGTAGTTATCGGAAAGACTCTTACTGTTGACGAGCTGTTCCGAGAGGGCTACGAGGCTGTTTTTATCGGCTCGGGTGCAGGACTTCCCAATTTTATGGGTATTCCCGGAGAGGCTCTTTGCGGAGTTTACTCGGCAAATGAATTCCTTACGAGAAGCAACCTTATGAAGTCCTATCTTGATAACCCCGAAACGCCTATAATGAAGGGCGGTAAGGTTGCCGTCGTGGGCGGCGGAAACGTGGCCATGGACGCCGCGAGAACCGCACTCCGTCTTGGTGCGGAAAAGGTATATATCGTGTATAGACGCTCAATGGAGGAGCTTCCCGCAAGGCGCGAGGAGGTCGAGCATGCAGAGGAGGAGGGAATTGAGTTTTGCCTGCTTTGCAATCCCGTTGAAATTCTCGGCTACCATAACCACGAAAACGCAAGAGACCCGAAAAACGGCTTCGTTACTGGTATGACTTGTGTCAGAATGGAGCTTGGCGAGCCCGACGAGCGCGGACGTCGCAGCCCGATGGTTATTGAGGGCAGTGAGTTTACCATTGACGTTGACACCGTTATCATGTCTATCGGAACGTCTCCGAACCCCCTGATAAAGGCAACGACGGAGGGACTTGAGGTCAATAGGCGCGGCGGTATCATGGTAAACGAGGACGGTCTTACGTCGCGAGAGTCGGTCTATGCAGGGGGCGACGCCGTAACGGGCGCGGCAACTGTAATTTCCGCTATGGGAGCGGGAAAAACTGCTGCTAAGGCGATCGACGAGGCGCTTTCAAAGTAAAATATACAAATATTTAATTTTCAGGAAAAGGTTTCTCGGTAACGAGTGGCCTTTTTTTGCATTTACTTGTTGAATTTGTGCGAATTTTGTGATATAATGTAACAGGAGAAATATGTAAATATATTATTTAATACTTTACAAATTCCTTAATGTATGATATACTGTTATGAGTTGTGTCGGAAGATAGCAAATGAACGGCTATTATAGCCTAAAAGATAGACTTGGCATTGTGACAGTGCCAAATAAGCAAAAATCGCGAGGTGTAAAATGAATCTTGACAGGGTAATTGCAGTAAGAAATGATAAAACGGTATACCGTGACGGAGATAGGACCGTTAAGGTGTTTAATGCGGAATATACGAAGGCGGACGTGCTCAACGAGGCGCTCAATCATTCGCGCATCGAGGAAACGGGACTTAACGTGTCAAAGGTCCTCGAGGTGACTATGATCGACGGCAAGTGGGCTATCGTCTTTAATCATATAAAGGGAAAAACGCTCGCACAGCTTATAGAGGAAAACCCCGAGAAAAAGGCGGAATATATCGAGCTTCTGGTCGATCTTCAGATGGAGGTCCATTCAAAGAGCTGTCCGCTTCTCAACAAGCTTAAGGACAAGATGAGCAGAAAGGTTGCGGATACCGAATTCGACGCTACTACGCGTTATGACCTCTATGCGCGCATTAACGATATGCCGAAGCACAATAAGGTTTG
>JAZOWN010000004.1:0-19910 GCA_045659245.1 Eubacteriales bacterium | reverse complement strand
GATATCAGCGAAAAGCTCGCAAGAGAAACAGGCACAGTCGAAGCACGTCGCGATCTTTCTATAAGCTATAACAATCTCGGAGATATCTGCAGCTCTCTCGGTAAGCCTGCCGAAGCCGAGGAATACTACCGCAAGGCACTGGATATCAGTGAAAAGCTCGCAAGAGAAACAGGCACAATCGAGGCTTACGATGATCTGGCAATATCGTATTATAACATGGCTTCGGTTTTGCCCAGAGGACAACTGGATTATTTGAGTAAAGCGCTTGTTATTTGGACGCAGCTCGCACAGATGATACCGGACGTTCCCGAATATGCAAAAAGGACCTCGCAAAGCGTTGAAACTGCCGCAAGACAGATACGCTACGAATTCTTTGACAATATCATGCAGGAGCACGGCATTCCGATACTCGCAACAGCACACAACGCAAACGACAATTTGGAAACCATCATATTCAATATCTGTCGTGGGTGCGGTCTTTCGGGAGTTTCGGGTATTCCGCAGAGCCGCCCGTGCAAGCACGGCACGGTGGTGCGCCCTATACTTTACATGAGCCGCGCGGAAATTCTTGATTTTTGCCGTCAGAATTCTCTTGAATTCGTAACAGACTCGACGAATACCGATACGGACTACACTCGAAACAAAATTCGCGCGCAGGTCATACCGACACTGACGGAGATCAACAGTGCGGCAGTCGAAAATGCAGCAAGGCTTTCCCAAAGCCTACGCGAGGACTCGGCGTGTCTTGAAAGTCTTTCGGACTGGTTCTTCGAGGAGATGAACGACGACGCCTCGTTTGAGATAGAGAAAATTCTCGGCTCGCCCGCAGCAGTCACAAACAGAGCGATAACGTCGCTGTATTCTGCTGTGTCAGGCAGCAGCTCGCTTGAAGCGGTACACCTATCCGATATTCGCGAGCTTTGCAAAAAGGGTATTCCCCACTCTCGCATAAATCTTCCGAATAACGTTGACGCGACTGTAGAAAACGGCAGACTATATATCTGCAAGCGCGAAAGCGCGCCCACACCGCCAAATGATTTTTGCGTAACGCTTGAGGACGGAGAAAATTTCCTTTCAGAGATAAATGCGAAAATAATCATAGGAAATTCACAAAGCGACATAAATATTTACAAAAAATCAATACTGTTGTATTTAGATTCTGATAAAATATGTGGTGTTCTTAAAGCAAGAAGCAGAATGCCCGGGGATAAAATACGTATAAACGGCGTTAACAGGCAGCTAAAGAAGCTGCTTACGGATCTTCACATTCCGCTTTCTCTGCGTTATCGTCTGCCCGTCATAGTTGACGAATGCGGCATAGTTGCAGTACCGTTTGTGGCGGTACGCGACGGCGCAGAAGCAAAAGATAAGCAAAACTGCAAAAAATTACATTTTTATCTTAACTGAATGACTCAAATCAAAAACGGCAAGGCTAAATCTTGACATCTTAGAGTCTGCCTCGCCAATTACACAGCAATTTTCTATACGGAGAGTTTTAAATGAAAAACAAAAAAAGTAACATTAAGGTTTTGATCTTCTACGTTGTGCTCATCGCGGCAATAATCCTTGCTTTGTCGCTGATGTTTACAAACCGTGAGGATAATTCAGAGCTTAATAATTACAGCGAGGTCATAGACTATTTCCGCGCGGACGCGGTCAAGGAATTCACCGTGACCGAGGACGATTATATCACGATGAGCGTGTATGATAAGGCGGAAATTGCAAAGATAAAGAAAGGAGAGGCTGACGCAAAACCCATCGAGCAGCTCGATACGAGAACCGTGGGCTTCCAGCTCCAGAGTCTTGAGCTGTTTATCAACGACTGCAGCATCTACTACGCGGATAAGGGATATCCCCATTCCCATTCCCATTCCGATTCCGATTCCGATTCCGATTCCGATATATTTCCCAATAAAAACCTCGTTTCTTACAACATAGAGCCCGCTACGGTGCTTCCCTGGTGGGTAAGCCTGCTTCCCTACGCTATCGTTATAATCGTAGTTATTGTTCTTTGGATAGTAGTTATGAAGAACGCAAACGGCGGTGCGGCAGGTAAGATAAACTCCTTTGGCAAGGCTCGCGTAAAGACTCCGCAGGACGACAAGAACAAGGTCGTTTTTGCTGACGTTGCGGGTGCTGACGAGGAAAAGGAGGAGCTTCGCGAGGTAGTTGACTTTCTTAAAGCGCCTACTAAATTTACACATCTCGGCGCAAAAATCCCCCACGGTGTGCTTCTTGTAGGCCCTCCCGGTACGGGTAAGACCTTGCTTGCAAAGGCAGTCGCAGGAGAAGCGGGTGTTCCCTTCTTCTCAATCTCGGGATCGGACTTCGTTGAAATGTATGTCGGTGTAGGTGCGTCGCGTGTGCGCGATCTGTTTGAAAACGCAAGAAAGCACCCCGCTTCCATTATATTTATAGACGAAATCGACGCTGTTGGACGCCATAGAGGCGCAGGCCTTGGCGGCGGACACGACGAGCGTGAGCAGACTCTCAACCAGCTCCTTGTTGAAATGGACGGCTTTGGCTCGCACGACGGAATAATAGTTATCGCGG
Organism: Eubacteriales bacterium; assembly: GCA_045659245.1. Lineage (GTDB taxonomy): Bacteria > Bacillota > Clostridia > Oscillospirales > CAG-272 > HGM12713. The sequence goes on along the minus strand of JAZOWN010000004.1, from coordinate 17,357 downwards.
CAACCAACCGCCCCGATATTCTTGACCCCGCGCTTCTCCGCCCGGGACGCTTCGACAGACAAGTAACGGTAAATTATCCCGACATTAACGGACGTGAGGCGATCCTCAAGGTCCACGCAAAGAATAAGCCCATGGAGGAATCCGTAGATCTTGGTGCGGTAGCAAAGACCACCGCAGGCTTTACGGGCGCAGATCTTGCAAATCTTCTTAACGAAGCGGCACTTTTGGCGGCACGCAGAGGCAAGTCTCTTATCGGTATGGACGACATCGAGGACGCATTTATTAAGGTAATTGCGGGACCGAAGAAGAAGTCACGTGCAATGAAGGAAAGAGAAAAGAAGAACACGGCTTACCACGAGGCAGGCCACGCAATTATAGCGCACGTTCTTCCCACCATGGATCCCGTTCAGCAGATATCCATCATTCCCAGCGGAAACGCTCTCGGATACACGCTCAATCCCCCCACGGAGGATAAATACAGCGTATATAAGAATGAGCTTAAAGAAAAGATATCTATGCTCCTTGGAGGCAGAGCCGCAGAGGAGATCATCTTCGGCGACGTTTCGGGCGGTGCTTCGAACGATATTCAGCGCGCAACTGATATCGCAAAGAAGATGGTAACCCAGCTCGGTATGAGCTCCGTGCTCGGTCTTCGCGCATTCGGCTCTGATCACGGCGAGGTATTCCTCGGTCGTGACTTCGCAAGCTCGCAGGATTACTCCGACGAGACAGCGGCAAAGATAGATGCTGAAATACACGCAATTATCACCGAAGCATACGACAGAGCAAAGCAAATTCTTAACGATAATATTGATAAGCTTCACTTTATAGCAGAATTCCTCGTAAAGAACGAGATAATGGACGGCGAGCAATTCAAGGCAGCAATGGAGGGTAAACCTACGTTTGAGGAGCTTGAGGAAATGACCCAAGCAAAGCAGCGTAAGAGCCGCGAGGAAAACGAGGAGCGCCGCAGAAAGCAAGAGGAGGAGCGCCGTATCCGCGAGGAAGAGGAGAAAAAGGCGGCTGAGGCTGAAGCAGAGAAAAAGAAAACTCGCCGTGCTGATAGCACGAACGATATTGAAAACGACGCCAGTACAGAAGCTATTGACGATGCCGAAATAGCAGAATACGACGATACCACCGTATCTGACGAAAACACCGAAGAAACGGAGAGCGTTGAAGACACAGAAACCGCTGCAGACGACGTAAAAAAGGACGATGAGCCTTAAAAAGCAGAACACCTTTGTCACATGACGTGACAAAGGTGTTCTCTATTTGCTTTTTTTTGCAAAAAAGGCTTGACAAACACCCCACTTAGTGATAAACTTATCTTAAATTCTAAAAAAGGAGAAAAAACATGAATAAGGTATTCGCAAACAAGTTTAACTACCTTTATTTTTATTACTTTATGACGAGTAAAAAATAAGGGTGTTTTGTGATGCGGATTTTTATTTTATGATTTTTTATAACCATAGATTAAGCGCACGGTAAACCACCCGTAGCGCTTATTTTGTTTTAAAGGAGAAAAATATGATAGCGGTACTTAAAAGCGGAACTTCCGATAATCAAATTGAAAATCTTTCCTCTTGGCTTCGCTCCCAAGGGCTTGACGTGCATATTTCAAAGGGTAGAACGCATACAGTAATCGGACTTATCGGCGATACTACAAAAATCGACGAGGAGCTCTTGCTCGGTCTTGATATGATAGAAACGGTAAAGCGTATAAGCGAGCCGTTTAAGAGCGCAAACAGAAAGTTCCACCCCGACAATACTATAATAAATGTAGGTAACACCTCGATCGGCGGTAAGGACTTCGCTTTCATAGCAGGTCCGTGCTCTGTTGAGAGCGAGGAGCAGGTAATGGAAATTGCCAAGGAGGTAAAGGCTTCAGGTGCAACCATGCTTCGCGGCGGTGCTTTCAAGCCCCGCACCTCTCCTTACGACTTTCAAGGTCTTAAGGCTGACGGCATAGAGCTTCTGCTTCTGGCAAAAAAGGAGACAGGCTTGCCGATAGTTACAGAGATCATGAATGCAAATCACCTGCCTCTTTTTGAAAACGTTGATGTTATTCAAGTAGGCGCACGCAACATGCAAAACTTTGAGCTTCTTAAGGAGCTCGGACGTACAAATAAACCCATACTTCTCAAGCGCGGTCTTGCGAATACGCTTAAGGAGCTTCTCATGTCTGCCGAGTATATCATGGCAGGCGGAAACGAGAACGTAATTCTTTGCGAGAGAGGTATCCGCACATTTGAAACGTACACGAGAAATACGCTTGATATCTCCGCCGTTCCCATGCTTCGCGAGCTTACTCACCTGCCCATCGTAGTCGATCCCTCTCACGCAACGGGTGTTGCAAAGCTTGTAAAGCCCATGGCTCTTGCCGCTGCTGCCGCTGGTGCTGACGGACTCATGATAGAGGTTCACAATGATCCCGCTCACGCGCTTTGTGACGGTCCTCAATCCCTAACCCCCGCAGCATTTGCTGACGTTACAAAGACAGTAAAACGCGTGCTCTCGGCAATGGAGGAAAACTGAGATGACGGTTGGAATTTGCGGACTCGGACTTATCGGCGGCTCTATGGCAAAGGCATATAAGGCAGCAGGGCACACGATCCTCGGTTACGACAAAAACACAGCCTCGTTAGGATATGCCTCGCTTGCGGGGATAACCGACGGAGTTCTTGATAGCGATACAATTCCCACGTGCGACCTCATTTTCATAGCGCTTTACCCACGCGCCGCAATAAAATATCTTGAGGATATTTCACCTATAATAAACAAAAGCACCATAGTTATGGACTTATGCGGCACAAAAAAGCAGATATGCCAAGCAGGCTTTGAGCTCGCAAAAAAATACGGCTTTACCTTCGTTGGCGGGCACCCCATGGCAGGAACACAATATTCGGGTATAAAATACTCAAAGGCAACGCTTTTTAAAAATGCCCCCATGGTTTTAGTTCCCGACACGTGCGACGATATTTATTTTCTTGACAATATAAAAAAGCTTCTCGCCCCCGCTATGTTCGGCAAAATAACCGTTACCACCGCCGACAGACACGACGCAATGATAGCGTTCACTTCACAGCTTGCCCACGTCGTCTCAAATGCGTACGTAAAAAGTCCGACAGCTCAAAGCCACAAGGGCTTTTCGGCGGGCAGCTATAAGGACATGACTCGCGTGGCTTGGCTCAACGAATATATGTGGACAGAGCTTTTCCTTGAAAACAAGGAGCCGCTTCTCTTCGAAATAGATTCTATGATCACCTCCCTTTCCGAATATCGCGACGCGATCGCAAACGACGACGCGGATACGCTCCGCTCGCTTCTTCGTGACGGACGCATTGCAAAGGAACAGGTCGACGGGTAAAACGGAGAAAATTTATGACTACTGTAAAAGTAAACGCATCAATCCCTTATGACGTAATAATCGGCACAGATCTTCTTGAGCGCTGCGGAGCACTTTCGGCAAAGGTAATCAAGCCCTGCAAGGTGTGTATCGTAACGGACGACACCGTCGCATCTCTTTATCTTGAGAGCGTGAAAAACTCTTTCGCAGGTGCAGGCTTTGAGGTAATAAGCTTTGTTTTTCCGCACGGTGAAGCTTCAAAAAACACCGCGACGCTTATAAACATTTTGGAATTCCTTGCAGAAAACAGGCTCACGCGCGCTGACTGCATGGTAGCCCTCGGTGGCGGTGTGGTTGGAGATATGTGCGGCTTTGCCTCGGCTGTTTATCTTCGCGGAATAAAATTCATTCAAATTCCGACTACTCTTTTAGCCGCAGTTGATTCGTCAGTTGGCGGAAAAACAGGTGTGGATCTGATCGCAGGCAAAAATCTTGCGGGTGCTTTTCACCAGCCCTCTCTCGTAATATGCGACTACTCAACACTTGATACACTTCCTGGTGAGATTTTTGCAGACGGCTGTGCCGAGGTCATAAAGTACGGAGTTATAAACGACAAAGCGTTTTTTGAGCGTCTGTCAACGGGCATTCGTCCGCAGATCGAGAGCGTTATTGCCGCATGCGTGCGTAACAAGCGCGATATAGTCGAGGAAGATGAGTTTGATAGCGGCAAGCGTCAGCTTCTGAATCTCGGGCATACCATTGGCCACGCAATCGAGGCTTGCTCCGATTTCGAGATCTCGCACGGAAGCGCTGTAGCTATCGGCATGGTAACAGTTATGCGCGCGGCAGTAAAGAACGGACTTTGCCCGAGTGAGGATCTTGATTCCCTTATCTCAGCGCTCCGTCGCGAGGGACTTCCCACCGAATGTCCGTTTAGCACGGACGAGCTTTACGCAGTTGCAACTGCGGACAAAAAGCGCCAAGGCGATAAAATAACTCTCGTAGTTCCCTATTCAATCGGGGATACAAAACTCGTAAAGCTAACTCTTACAGAGCTTTCCGACTTTATTTCGAAAGGACTTTCAAAATGAACGTAAGTCTAACTCCATCTGTACCGAACGGAAAAATACAGGCAATCTCCTCAAAATCAGCGGCGCACAGAATACTTATCTGTGCCGCATTTGCGGACAAGCCGACAGTTATCCGTTGTGACAGAACCAACAAGGATATAGCGGCAACCGCAGAATGTCTCTCCGCTATGGGTGCTTGCATAAAATACGAAGAACCGAATTTTTACGTCGATCCCATAAGCACACCAAAAAGCAATATAAGACTTAACTGCAATGAAAGCGGCTCAACGCTCCGATTTCTTCTTCCCGTCGTCAGTGCTCTCGGTATTTCTGCGGATCTTTTCATGTGCGGCAGGCTCCCCAGCCGCCCGCTCTCTCCTCTTTACGAGGAGCTTGTCGGACACGGCGCAGTTCTCTCTCCCATGGGCACAAGTCCCCTTAAGTGTGATGGAAAGCTTGTCGGAGATGAGTATCGCATACGCGGTGACGTTTCCTCTCAATACATAAGCGGTCTATTGTTTGCTCTAACCTTTTCGGGCGAGGGCGGACGGCTCGTCATCGAGGGCAAGCTTGAGTCCGCGCCTTACGTCGATATGACGGTGGACGCCTTGCGCATTTTCGGCAGTGAGCCGACGAAAACGGATTACGGCTACTTTATAGAAAAGAGCGCTCGCCTTACCTCCCCCTCTCGCGTCGACGTTGAGGGCGACTGGTCGAATGCCGCGTTCCCGCTTTGCATGGGTGCTATCGGTGGCGGCAACGTTACCGTATGCGGTCTTTCACAGGACTCGCGTCAGGGAGACGCAAAAATAGTCGAGCTGCTCAGAGAGTTCGGTGCGGACGTCATTGTAAGCAATAGCGAATATACCGTAAGGGGCGGAAAGCCGCTTCACGGAATAGATATAGATGCGACTCAAATACCCGATCTCGTTCCCGTATTGGCAACGGTTGCTGCCGTCAGTCAAGGAAAAACCGTTATACGCGGCGCGGCAAGGCTTCGCCTTAAGGAAAGCGACAGAATTGAGTCGGTACTCTCCATGCTTTCATCGCTCGGCGCAGATGTTGAAGCTACCGAGGACGGACTCGTGATATACGGAAAAAGCCGTCTTGTCGGGGGCACGGTAGACTCGTTTAACGACCACAGAATAGCAATGAGCGCGGCAGTCGCGTCCGTTGCTACTGAGAATGGCGTTACCGTAAACGGCGCCGAATGCGTAGAAAAATCCTATCCCGATTTTTGGAACGATATTGAAGCCTTTTTATCTGTAAAACTTGAAAAATAATAAACCGAGGAGCTTATATGACCACCTACGGAAAAAGTATAAAAATGACGATATACGGCGGCTCACACGACAGTGAGATCGGCGTTAAGGTTACGGGACTGCCCAAGGGCTTTACCTTTGACGAGGGCGAGCTTTTTGCCTTCATGAAGCGCCGCGCGCCGGGTAATGATCCTTATTCGACCAAGCGCAAGGAGGACGATGCACCCGTGTTTTTAAGCGGTGTTGACGGCAGCACCCTCAACGGAGACGAACTTTGCGCCGTGATCAAGAACACTGACCAGCGCTCCTCCGACTACGAGCAAAAGTCCTTTGTTCCCCGTCCCTCTCACGCAGATTTTGCCGCTAAAATGAAATACGGCGATAAGGTTGACCTACGTGGTGGTGGACACTTTTCGGGCACGCTCACAGCCCCCATGTGCATCGTTGGCGGCATTTGCCTGCAATATCTTAAAAGCATCGGCATAGAAATAGGCGCTCATCTTTACTCCGTCGGTCGCGTATATGACGAGCCCTTTAATATGGTGGCTCCCAAGAAACAGCTTGATATACTTAAAGAAAGACTTGATTTCCCCGTGCTTGACACCGAGCGCGGTGAGGCTATGAAAGCCGCAATAACCGATGCCGCATCGGACGGAGATTCCGTCGGTGCTATAATTGAGTGCGCCGCGATAGGGCTTCCCATAGGTCTTGGCGAGCATATGTTCGACGGAATGGAGAATAGAATATCAAATATCGTTTTCGGAATTCCCGCGGTAAAAGGCATCGAGTTCGGCAACGGCTTTGCGTGCGCCCACGTAAGAGGCTCACAAAATAACGACGAGTTCGTCACCGACGGAAAGACGGTAACCACAAAAACCAACAACGCAGGCGGCATACTCGGCGGTATGACGAGCGGCATGCCCCTCGTTTTCCGCGCCGCTATGAAGCCCACTCCGTCTATCTATAAGGAGCAAAACAGCGTTGATATGGCGAGCATGACACAAGTAAAGCTTTCCATCAAGGGCAGACACGACCCCTGCGTTGCTCTGCGCGCCACCCCCGTTTTTGAAGCCGCCGCCGCAATCGCAATATACGATGCGTTGCTTGATAAATAATAAAAAAGGATCTTTCTCTTAACATGAAGCTTACAGCAAATCATACGGTTGCCGCTTGCTTTACGGGGCTTACGGTACAAGCGATCGTAATAAATCTCCCTCCCCTGCTTTATCTCACCTTTGAGAATGAATTTGGAATATCCCTCTCAAAAATAAGTCTGCTTATCGCTATAAGCTTTTTCACACAGCTGCTTATGGACTTCACCGCATCTAAGCTGCCAAGCCTTTTTAACAACCGATTAACGGTGATTATAGGTCAGGTCTTCTGCGTGTGCGGTCTTTTGGGAATGGCTCTGCTTCCAAGCGCAATACCTCCTTACATAGCTCTGATCATATCAACCTCACTTGCGTCATTTGGAAGCGGTATTATTGAGGTAATGGGAAACCCTATAATCGAAGCGTCTCCAATAAAAAACAAAAATCGAATTTTGAGCGTTATGCACTCCTGCTACTGCTGGGGTCTCGTGCTTACCGTGCTTCTCTCAACTTTGTTTTTCAAGCTCGTTGGTATTGAGAATTGGCGTATACTTTTCTGCCTTTGGGCAACAATTCCCGCCATAAACACCGTAGCCTTTATTTTCGTTCCGCTCCCGCCCATGGAGTCCGCTCCACTTGTTGCCAACAAAAAAGACTCCGTATTCAGAACGTTCACCTTTTGGGTGTTCTTCTTACTGATGCTTTGCGCGGGTGCTGCCGAAATGACTATGACTCAATGGGCATCGAGCTTTGCCGAAATGGGCTTGAAGGTAAGTAAATCCACGGGAGATCTTCTCGGTCCTTGCGCCTTTGCTGTGCTTATGGGGCTTGCAAGGGTAATTTACGCAAAATTCAGCACAAGACTCAATCTGTATAAAATAATGACCGCTTCTGCCGCTCTTTGCGTAATTTCATATCTTGTCACGGCATTCTCACCTTTTCCCATTCTGTCCCTCGTCGGTTGCGCCTTGTGCGGCTTCTCCGTCGGAATAATGTGGCCCGGAACTCTTTGCATGGCAACCGATAAGATACCCAACGGCGGTGTTAAGATGTTTGCGCTTCTCGCGCTTGCGGGAGATGCAGGCTGTACACTCGGCCCTACGGCAGCAGGCTGGATAGCCGAAGCATTTGGCGATAACCTAAAAATATCCTTCGTATTTTCAACCGTTTTCCCCGCGCTTATGATAGCATTGGTAACGGTGCTGATCATTCAACAAAGAAAAAAAGCAGATCATAAAAAATAAGGACATAAAAATGGAACTTTCAGAACTTCGTAAGCAAATAGACTTAATAGACGAGGAGCTCGTTGCTCTTTTCAAGAAGCGCATGAACGTATCTGCCGATGTAGCGGAATACAAGCGCAAGACGGGCATGAACGTGCTTGACTCCTCGCGCGAGCGCGCACTTCTTGATAAGGTCTCCGAGCTTTCGGGAGAGGAATTTGATGAGTATACGAGAACGCTTTACGCCACCATTCTCGAACTCTCGCGCTCCTATCAGCATAAGCGCCTCGGGGATACCTCATCGCTGTACAGTGAAATCTCAACAGCGCTTGACACAACCCAAAAGCTTTTCCCGAGCAAGGCGGTAGTCGCCTGCCAGGGCGTTGAGGGCGCGTACTCCCAAATAGCCGCAGAGCGACTCTTCAAACACCCCAATATAATGTTCTTTTCCAACTGGGAAAAGGTTTTCTCAGCAATCGAGGCAGGACTTTGCCGCTACGGAGTAATACCGATAGAAAACAGCACGGCAGGATCTGTAAAAAAGGTCTACGATCTTATGACAAGCCGTAACTTTAAGATAGTCCGCACGGTAAGAATAAAAATCGACCACAATCTTTTAGTAAAGCCCGGAACTCGCATGGAGGACATAACGGAAATCGTTTCTCACGAGCAGGCAATAAATCAGTGCTCGGTCTACCTTGCAACCCACTTCCCAAACGCAAAAATTCACCGTGTTGAAAACACGGCGAAAGCGGCTGAAATGGTGGCAAAGTCCGATAGCAACAATATAGCCTCGCTCTCCTCTCGCTCCTGCGCCGCGCAGTATTCTCTCGAGGTGCTCGCCTCGTCGATTCAGGACAACGGAAACAACCACACAAGGTTTATCTGCATAACGAACAAGCTTGAGATCTACCCCGGTGCCGATCGCACGACGCTTATGATAGTCGCGCCGCACAAGCCCGGCTCGCTGTACCGCATTCTGTCGCGCTTCAACGCTCTCGGCATAAATCTCTTAAAGCTTGAATCACGTCCTATCCCCGACAGAGATTTTGAGTTTATGTTCTATTTCGACCTTGAAGCCCCCGTATATTCAGACCGCTTTGCGCAGCTGCTCTCCGAGCTTGAGCGCGAGTGCGACGAGTTTACCTATCTCGGCTCGTATCTGGAGGTCGTATAATGAAAACGGGATATTCCCAATTAAAATGCGGACTTATCGGAGAAAAGCTCGGTCACAGCTTCTCGAAAAGAATACACCGCGAGATCGCAGACTACACCTATGAGCTTATAGAGCTCTCCCCATCGGAGGTAGGAGATTTCGTTAAGTCGCATAGCCTTGATGCCTTCAACATCACAGTTCCCTATAAAAAGACCGTGATGCCCTTTCTCGATCATATCTCCCCCGAGGCTAAAGCAATAGGTGCGGTGAATACCGTAGTCCGCGGCAAGGACGGCAAGCTTTACGGCTACAACACTGACCATTTTGGCTTTTCCTATATGCTCGAAGCATCAAAGATCGAGGTAAACGGTAAAAAGGTAATAGTTTTCGGTGCTGGCGGAACGTCTGCTACCGTTTGCACGGTTCTACAAGGGCGCGGCGTGCGTGCTCTTACGGTAATAGGCTCAAAGGACAACAACGAGGCAGGACTAAAAAATCATTACGACGCAGAGATAATCATAAATACCACACCCGTTGGCATGTATCCCAAAACCGGAGTCTCTCCCGTCGATCTTTCTCTGTTCCCTAACTGCGATGGTGTGCTTGACGTTATATATAACCCCTCAAGAACCAAGCTTTTGCTTGATGCCGAGAAGCGTGGTATTCCTCATATAAACGGCTTATCAATGCTCGTGGCGCAGGCGGTCAAGGCTTTTGAGTTTTTTACGGGAGATAAGGCAGACTACGGCGTATGCGAAGATATAATCAAGCTACTTGAATTTGACACGAAAAATATTATCCTTGTCGGTATGCCGGGATGCGGTAAAAGCACCGTCGGAAGACTTATCGCAGAGAAGCTCTCCCGCCCGTTTTATGACGCGGACAAGGTCTTTGAGGAGGTCTTTGGTAAGACTCCCGCTGACGTTATACGCGAGGACGGTGAGGAAAAGTTCAGGCGTATGGAGCACGAGATCGCCGAGCAGCTCGGAAAGCTCAGCGGCGCTGTTATCGCAACGGGTGGCGGAGTAGTTACAAGAGACTGTAATTACGGATCCCTCCGTCAAAACAGCACGACTGTTTTCCTTGAACAAAAACTTGAAAATCTGCCTACCAAGGGCAGACCTCTTTCCCAAGCGAACACGCTTAAAGCACTTTACGACGCGCGCATAGACGCATACCGCCGCTTTTCCGACTTAACGGTAAACAGCACCGAGATCCCGGGTAACACGGCAGACCTTATTATTTCAAAAATCAAATGAGATAGAGGAGAGTTTTATGAAAATACTTGTTATAAACGGTCCCAATCTTAATATGCTCGGTATTCGCGAGCCCGATATTTACGGCAAGCAGGATTTCAAGGCACTTGAAGCCTATATCCGCGAGTCGGCAACGGCGCTCGGGCAGGACGTAACCCTTTTCCAATCCAATCACGAGGGAGAGATAGTCGATATAATTCAGTCGGCATACGGTATTTTTGACGGTATAGTTATAAACCCTGCCGCCTATACGCACACAAGCATCGCAATTCTTGATGCGCTCAAGGCTGTTGGTATCCCAACTGTTGAGGTACACCTGTCAGACATTTCTTCACGAGAGGACTTCCGCAAATTCTCATACGTATCCATGATAGCAAAAAAGACCGTTTGCGGTCTTGGCTTTGAGGGGTATAAAAAGGCTCTCGAATATTTTAATTAATAAAAATACGGCTTGCTTCTTTTGAAGCAAGCCGTGCTTTTTTTATTTTTGAGCAAGCAGAGTGCTGACTATTGCCAAAACGCCCTCAATTATGAAGATAACGCCTGCAACGATTATCGCCCAGGAAATAACCTCTCCCACTCCGCCGCCGATAAGGAATATCGCGCCGATAATGCAAAGAACGGATTCAATAAAGCCTATGGCAGTCGAAAATAAGCGCCTATGCTTGTTGGGGGCTTTTATACGCCTTATAAGCGTAAGCGCACCGTAGAGTAAAAGAACAACGCCGATAATTATTCCCCAGATGTCTATAATTAACCAGCCGAAAGCAAGCACGCCGATTGCAAGCAGTATTTTCAAAACACCCATTATGTATCTTACTCTGATAAGGTCGATGACGCCAATAATAATTAGAGTAATTCCCATCACGCTAATGGCAATGCTGACCAGCCTGTTTTGCAGTACAACAAATAGAATTCCGAGTATCAATGTCATAATTCCCGAAATAAGTCCCGTAGTCCTTCTCATTTGCAGTCCTCCTGTCAAATAATTCTAATTTATAATATCACACCAACTAAAAGATTATGATTAAATCAAAATCAATTATCAAACTGAGCGTGATACAGCGAATAATAAAAGCCCTTTCTTTCCATGAGAGTCTCATGATTTCCCTGCTCTATTATGTTTCCGTCCTTAACGACGAGTATGACGTCTGCGTTCTGAATAGTTGAGAGGCGGTGCGCGATCACAAAGCAGGTACGGCCCTTCATAAGAGCGTACATTGCGCTCTGTATCTGCTGCTCGGTACGCGAATCTATATTCGAGGTTGCTTCGTCAAGAATGAGCATAGGGGTATTAGCAAGCATAGCGCGAGCTATGGTTATAAGCTGCTTATGTCCCTTTGAGATATTAACTCCGTCATCCGACAAAACGGTATCGTATCCCTCGGGCAACGACTCTATATATTCGTGGATATGAGCCATACGGGCGGCTTTCTCCACCTCGTCGCGAGTAGCGTCCTCCTTGCCGTAAATTATATTTTCGTATATAGTTCCGTGGAAGAGCCATGTATCCTGAAGCACCATAGTGAAAGCAGAGCGCAAGGAATCTCTCGTAACGCTTCTGATCTCGTTTCCGTCAACGAGTATCTCGCCGGAATTTACGTCATAAAAACGCATAAGCAGGTTTATCACGGTAGTTTTTCCTGCTCCCGTAGGTCCTACTATCGCAACGATATTTCCCTCGTTTGCTTTAAGAGAAAGTCCCTTTATAACAGTCTTCTCGGGAACGTAGCCAAACTGCACATCCTTTATCTCGACTTCGCCCTTAACGTTCTCGAGCACAGTCGCATTTTCTATATCAAGAGGCTCGGTGGGTGTATCCATGATAGCAAATATCTTCTCCGCCGCAGCACTTGCGGATTGCAGATCGCTTACGATATTCGCAAACTCATTAATAGGTCCCGAGAATTTACGCTGATACTGAACAAATGACGATATTCCTCCAAGAGAGATGGTAAACATCGCGGGAATTGCCGCCGCTCCCGCCTTATTAAGACTGAAGAACAAGAAGAAAATTCCGCCAAGCATGGTCACGAGAGACATGGACAGGTTGTTTACAAAGTTTACCGTAGGTCCAACCGTTGCCGCGTAATATTCCGCAGTATAGTAAGCATTGACCGCTTCCTCGTTCTTTTGGTCAAATCTGTCGGTTATAACGCCCTCTTTGCTGTACGCGCGAATAGTCTTCTGCCCTGACAACATCTCCTCGGCATATCCGTTAAGCTCTCCGAGCTTCTGGCTTCGCTTTCTGAAAAGCGGACGTACTCTCGTGGAGCGGAACTTTGTATATCCGATAGAAATAGGAACGGTAATGATCAAGACAGATAGCAGCATGGGAGATATGCTTATCATCATTATAAGCGAGCCTATGACGGTAACAATGCTTGCGCACACCTGCAAAAGGTCGTGCGAGAGCGAAGTGTTGACCGTATCTATATCATAAGATATGCGGCTTATTATCTCACCCGTTGCATGGGTATCAAAGAACGAGACGGGTAAAGACGAAAGATGCTCGAAAAGTTCTTTACGCATGGTGTAAATGATCTTCTGACCGAGCTTTACCATCATAACTGCAAGAAGATACGAAAGTCCTGCCGATACTGCGTAGAATATCAGCATCAGCGCGGCATAGAATATAGCCGAGCGAATATCGACCGCCCCCGCTCCCGGCTCGATCGCGTCTATCGCTTTTTGCGAAAGCTTTGGCGCTGCCAATGCAAGAACGTTTGAAGCTATCATCAAGGAAAAACAAAACAAGAGCATAAGCTTATGCCGTAAGAGATATTTTGCCATTCTGCGAATAACGGCAACCTTTATACTTCCCTTTTTTGCTTGCTCCTCCTTAACCTCTTTTTTAAGTCTGAGGCGCGTTTTCTTTAAGGTCCTCTTATCAGTCAAGGAAAGCACCCCCAATCTGCGAATCGCTGATCTCCTTATATATAGAACAGATCTCCATAAGCTCGTCGTGCGTGCCTCTGCCGATAATTCTGCCGTTTTCAAAAACGAGTATAAGATCGCAGTGCATGATTGAGCTTACTCTCTGAGCAATGATAACAGTGGTAACGTCACTCATATTCTCTCTGAGTGCTGCGCGCAGTGCCGCATCTGTCTTGTAGTCAAGCGCTGACGAGGAGTCGTCAAGCACGAGGATTTCAGGGTTACCCGCAACGGCGCGGGATATGAGAAGTCGCTGGCGCTGACCGCCGCTGAGATTAGTTCCCTTTGAGTTGAGGTGATGGTCAAGCCCGTCCTCAAATCCGTCGATAAACTCCGCAGCCTGTGCGATCCTTGCAGCTCTCATAAGCTCGTCGTCACTGAGTCCGCGTCCAAAATCAATATTTTCCCTGACGCTTCCCGCATAAATAAAATCGTTTTGCATGACCACACCGAATTTTTTATTAAGCTCGTCGTGCGGTATTGTTCGAACGTCTCTGCCGTTTATTCTGATATTTCCCTCTCTGACGTCATAAAGACGCATAAGAAGCTGGGTGAGCGTTGTTTTTGCGCTTCCCGTCGAGCCTATAATACCGAGGCTCTGTCCCTTATTAAGCGCAAAGCTGACCCCCGCAAGGTTGTCCACCTTACCGCGGTAGGAAAAGCTCACGTTTTCAAAGGAGATCGTAGCCTCCGTATCCGTCGGAGGATATTTCTCCTCGCTATCGGTTACAAGATCAGCCTCCGTATAAATGACCTCCGAGATTCTTTGCGCGGACGCCATACCCTTTGAGGAATGGACGAAAATTCTCGTAAGTCCTATCATAGCGTTTGAGATCATGGTGAAATACTGTATAAACGCGATTATGGTACCCGTCTGTGACAGGTTTCCGTTAACTCTGAACGCACCGACTACAATTACCGCAACGAGTCCGAGGTTGAGCAGCATCGTAACAAGCGGATTGGAAAGCGCCATAGTAGTGCTTGCCTTGGTTTCATCGCCCACAAGTCGCTTATTTGCCGCATCGTATCTGCGCCTCTCGTAATCTACCTTTGAGAGCGCTTTTATTACTCTTATACCCTGCGCATCTTCTCTGACAACTCTTATCATGCCGTCAACGGATCTTTGAGATTGCTTGAAAAGCGGAACACCGTGGCGGCTTATGAGACCTACTGAAAGTCCGATAAGCGGCAATGTCACTATCATAACGAGCGTCAAAACGGGATCGAGCGTGAGCGTCACAAGAACTCCGCCCACAAGCAAAATGGGCGCACGAACACCCATACGCATGATCATTCCGAGAAAATGATGCACGTGATACGTATCCGACGTAAGCCTTGATTCAAGGCTCGGTATAGTAAAGCGGTCGATCTGAGCGGAGCTCAGTCGCATGGTTCTGTCGAAGGGTGCATGTCTTATTCTTTCCGTCGTATTTCTCGCCGTACGCGCCGCCATTCTGTTCGCTACTATGTTTCCAACACACGCAAGAACAGCGCATATTATCATTACCACACCCCACGTAACTATGCTTATTACAGAATTTGTGGGGACTACGTTGTCAAGTATATGTCCGAGGATATATGGTATAAAAAGCTCAAAAACGGTTGCGGTAACCTTGATAAACAGGTTTATCGCTATATACCATTCCAACCCCTTCATGTACTTAGATATAAATTTCATAATATGTCCTCAATCCATTATTTTCATAGAAAATTTGTTTCTCTCAGCACGCGCTCCGCGTATCTCTACTATATAATCGATACTTATATTGCCCTTTTGCAAAAGCTCGTTTTTAACGTCGAGCGTATGCACACAGACCTCAAAGGTCATGTAGGGTGTGTTGTAAACGCAGTGGTGTCTTTTCCCCTTTTCAAACACGAGCGCCGTCGTCACGCTTCCCGTGCGAAGCATCGTAAGGACGTCGGGAGAATTTAAGTCAAAGTGAACCGAGGTTTTCGCGCCCTCCATACCCGTAAGCTCCGTCTCGTCGTAGGATATTTCCGCTCTGCCGTCGCACTCCGAGTACGTACCGACAGTCTTTATCTGCATTTTTTCGGGCTCTCCGTCTCCGTCTGCCGTCTCGAAAAATTCTATCTCTGCCGCGTTTTCTCCCAATTCCCGAGAAAAAAGCGATGCCTCAACCTCGTATCTTTCCGAATTTATATATATTCTTATCTCCTTATCAAGTGACATAATGCTCTCCTAAAAATCAATTCCTCCTAATATTCTATCATGATAGCTGTAAAATGTCAAGAAAACGCGCAAATAATATAAAATCTTTATAAAAAAACATATTTACCCTTTGACACGAGTGTAAATTCGTGATATAATCTTTATGTATGATTATTACTTTTGTCTACAAGGTGGAAACATTATGGCAGAAACAAAAAAAGATCTGAATAAAAGCATAAAGCAGCTTGTCAATTACGCACTTTCAAAGCAGCTTATCGAAAAATCCGACGTTTATTATTCAATAAACTCGCTTTTGGGTATTCTCGGCGCTTCCGAATATGAGGAGCCGGGTGAAGTAGAGAGCGCAAGCCTCGAAGAAATTCTCGCAAGCCTTTGCGACTACGCTTACGAAAACGGACTTATAGAAAGCAACTCCGTAGCATACAGAGATCTCTTTGATACCAAGCTCATGGGCGCTCTGACTCCGCGTCCCTCAGAGGTCATCAAAAAGTTCTCATCTCTTTACTGTATCTCTCCTAAAGAGGCTACGAACTACTTTTACGATCTTTGCCGTGCAAGCGACTATATTCGCACCTACCGCGTGTCCAAGGACCTTAAATGGAAGTATTCCGGAAAGTACGGCGAGCTTGACGTGACCGTTAACCTTTCAAAGCCCGAAAAGGACCCCAAGGCTATCGCCGCCGCAAAGCTTTTGCCTCAGAGCGGCTACCCCAAGTGCCTTCTCTGTCCACAGAACGAGGGTTACTACGGCAATGCGGCAAAGCCCGCTCGTGAAACCTTGCGTCTTATCCCGCTCGATCTGTCGGGAAACAAATGGTACGTGCAGTATTCGCCTTACGTTTACTACAACGAGCACTGCATAGTTCTCTCTCACGACCACACCCCCATGAAGATACACCGCGCTACGTTCGAGCGAGCGCTTGATTTTGTTGAGCAGTTCCCGCACTATTTCGTGGGCTCTAACGCAGACCTCCCCATCGTAGGCGGCTCTATTCTCTCCCACGACCACATGCAGGGCGGTAATTATACCTTCGCCATGGCAAAAGCACCTATTTTCGCGAATATAAGCTTCAAGGGCTATGACGACGTAGAGGCAGGACTTGTTGAGTGGCCGATGTCCGTCATAAGACTACGTAGCAGAGATAAGGCGCGCCTTGTTGCGCTTGCCGATAAGATCCTCGGTGCTTGGAGAGGCTACACCGATGCAGACGCTTTCGTCTTTGCAGAGACCGACGGCGAGCCTCATAACACCATAACTCCCATAGCACGTTTCGCAAACGGAAAATTCGAGCTTGACCTCGTTCTTCGTAACAACATCACGACCGAGGGGCATCCTCTCGGAGTTTACCACCCCCACGCAGACGTACACCACATAAAGAAAGAAAACATCGGACTTATCGAGGTTATGGGACTTGCGGTGCTTCCCGCAAGACTGCGTGAGGAGATCACCCTTATGTGTGAGTATATAGCAGAGGGACGTGATTTTTCCGAAAACGCCGATATAGAAAAGCACAAGGAGTGGTACGAGTCCATAAAGGACAAGTATACATTCACAAAGGAGAATACCGAGAGCATCCTCAAGGAGGAGATAGGCGCGGTATTCCAGAGAGTGCTTGAGGACGCGGGTGTTTATAAACGCACAGACTCAGGCAGAGAAGCCTTCCGCCGCTTTGTAAGAAGCGTGGACGGACTTTCTATCTGAAACGGAATTTCTTGATTTGAATATAATTTTACGGAGGATAAAAATGTCAAAACTTGTTATAACTATTGCAAGAGGATTTGGAAGCGGAGGAAGAACGATAGGAAAGATGCTCGCGCAGAG
>JAZOWN010000003.1:0-18811 GCA_045659245.1 Eubacteriales bacterium | reverse complement strand
ATAAGCGCTTCGCGCGTTATGATTTTGCTTCGCAAAAGTTATGATATGATTGCCCTCTATCTTCAAGCTGCGCGTCAGCGCATCATAACGATGCGTAGCATCTCATAACTCATAGTTTGCCCGCAAGGGCAATCATAACTGCGCTCGCGCGCTCCCGCGGCGCAAAAACATGGCAGTCAGTGGCAGTTAAGGTCAGGGTTTGGCAGAGGAAAGGGTGGTATAATACAGTCGTAAAACAGAAAAAGGAGAGCCAAAAATGACCAAAAACGAAGCCAATAGCTTCATATTATACAACAGCTTTTGGAGTGTTTTCGCGCTTTTATCCATGAAGCAGAGGGGTGAGCTTGTGACGGCGATATTCGAGTACGAGCGCTTAGGCCACCTTACGACCGAGCTATCGCCGATCCTCGAGATTGCCTTTGCAGGCATAAAGGACACGCTCCAGCGGGATAGAGCGGCGTATGCCGAGAAATGTGAGAAAAACGCAGAGAACGGAAAAAAGGGCGGCCGTCCAAAAAAGACACCCACCGAAGCTTCTACGGTAAAAACCGAACGGTTTTTTGAAAAACCGAAAAAACCCTATAATGATAATGAAAATGGTAATGAAAATGAAAATTATAATGATATTGATAACGGTAATGGGAATGGCATTGATATACCTGTTGATAGCGCGCAAGATAATCAGCCGCCGTCCGAGCAAGACCGAGGGCTTCCACCCATTTCCGATCTATCCGACCTATCCGCCCGCTCCGCGCCCGAAGCCGCGCCGCGGCTTGATAGCGAAGATAAGGCACGTCTTATATCTTTTGGGCTTACACACGAATACATAAAGGCTAGGGAGAAGCGCGCCATATCCTACGCCAAAAAAAACGGCGCAAGCGTTTATGACGTTCTTATCTCGTGGTGGCAAGCGGACGTAAAGCAAAAGCGCACACAGCTCTCGCCTGCCCCACAGGTGGAGCAGAAGTCCGTGTACGCAGAAGAATGGCTAAACGCGCTTATCAACGAGCAGGCGAGCCGTAGCTAACGGTCTCGCACCGCCCGTTATTCAATAATTTCGTACATCGCGGCGGCATCCGCCTTGCCGACGGTCTCCTTGACCTCGCGCACGCGAAGCTTCAAGGTCCTCTGTCCGAACGTTATTTCAAGCACGTCGCCGACTTTAACGTCATAGGACGCCTTTGCGCGCCTGCCGTTGACCGTCACGTGGTCGGCGTCGCACGCATCGTTAGCCACTGTACGGCGCTTGATAATTCGCGACACCTTCAAATACTTGTCAAGTCTCATTTTTCCTCCTTGTGCTTTCGCTCTACCACCAAGCCTCCCTTGTGTAAAGGGAGGTGGCACGGCTTGCCGTGACGGAGGGATTGTAAAGGTTAGCCTTTCTTCAAAACAACCCCTCAGTCGCTTCGCGACAGCTCCCCTTACACAGGGGAGCCTAATCACTACATCAATACTCTCAATAGCTAAAGCAAACAAAGCCACAAGCCAAATTGGTAGTTTTTATTTAAAAAGCAAATCGGGCGATGAAGCCATCGCCCGAATAAGTCTTAATTAGTTAAGAGCGTTCTTAAGAGCGCTACCTGCGGAGAATACGGGGCGCTTGGAAGCAGCGATCTTGATGGTCTCGCCGGTTCTGGGGTTACGTCCCTCTCTTGCTGCGCTTTCCTTAACGTCGAAAGTACCGAATCCGATAAGCTGAACCTTATCGCCAGCCTTAAGAGCCTCAGCAACAGCCTCGGTCATAGCGTTAACAGCTGCCTCAGCCTCCTTCTTCTTCATACCGGTCTTGAGTGCAACTACTTCTACGAGTTGTGTCTTGTTCATGATAAAAATCCTTCCTTTTCTTATTTTTTACGAGGAATCCCATTCCTCTTATTAACAATAAGATTATATCACACTTTTTTAGGAATTACAAGTGTTTTTTTGTTTTTTTCTCCAATTTTTTTAAAAATTTAAGCATTTTTATGTTTATTTTCATCCCAAACGGCATCAAGCTCGCTCATCGACATGGAATTTATGTCCTTTCCCGCTGAAATCACCGCATTTTCAAGCGTCTCGAAGCGGTCGATGAACTTGTCCGTCGCCCGTGAGAGCGCCACCTCGGGCTCTACTCCTATCTTGCGGCAGAGTGACGTGAGCGTCAAAAGAAGATCTCCCATCTCCTCCTCGATATGCGCTCCGTCTCCCTCGGCAATAGCCTCGTCAAGCTCCAAAAGCTCCTCGCGCACCTTGTCCATTACGTCCTCACGGCTGCCAAAGTCAAAGCACGCCGCCTTCTTCCCTACCTTCTCCGCTCTCATCAGCGCGGGTAGCATAGGCGGTATCGCGCGAAGCTTGTCCGTAACGGTGCGCCGCTCCTTCTCCTCGCTCTTTATCTTCTCCCAGTTGGAAAGCACCTTCTCCGACGTGTCCGCTTCGACCTCGCCAAAGACGTGGGGGTGGCGGTGAATGAGCTTGACGCAGATGTCGTTCGCCACGTCCTCAACCGTCGCTCTGCCCTCCTCTGCCTCTATCTGCGCATGGAATACTACCTGAAGCAGTACGTCGCCAAGCTCCTCGCGCAAAAGCTCGGGGTTCTCTGTGTCGATAGCCTCGATTACCTCGTAGGTTTCTTCAATGAAGTCCTTGCGTATGGACTTGTGAGTCTGCTCTCTGTCCCACGGACACCCCACGGGCGAGCGCAGTACCTCTACCACAGTTACGAGGTCCTCAAAGCCGTACCTCTCTCTTTTTAATAAATACTCAATTTTTTCTTCCGTTGTCATTTTTTATTCCTCCTTTAAGGACGCGGCGCAGCCGCGTGCGCAGTTATGATTGCCCTATGGTGTAACGCCAAGGCGTTACACAGTTATGATTGCCCTTGCGGGCAAGTTATGAGTTATGAGATGCTACGCATCGTTATGATTGGCTTCGCCAAGTTGTAGAATACAGAGGGCAATCATATCATAACTTTTGCGAAGCAAAATCATAACGCGCGAATGCGCTTATAACTCTAAACTACGAATAAATAAAATTTCGTAGCCTAAGGCTTATTCACGAAAGGCTCCCTTGTGTAAAGGGAGCTGTCACCGAAGGTGACTGAGGGATTGTTTTTAAGTAAATCTAATCTTTTACAATCCCTCCGTCGCGGCAAGCCGCGCCACCTCCCTTTACACAAGGGAGGCTAATTATTAAGGAGCTTGTGCCGTTTTCTTTTGCCTACCTTTTCTTTTTCCTAAAAGAAAAGTAGGTGCTTACCTTTTCTTTTTTAAAAGAAAAGTAAGAGAAAATCCCTAAGTCGTTTCTATCAACCACGCCGAGAATAAGCGAGGCGGCGAAATAAGCTACCACCGCAAGTGCGAGGGCGAGCAGAAACGCGGGTGTTTCGCCAAGTCGAGGCGAAAGCGGCGCATAGAGCGCGTAGGACAGAGCCACCGAGGTAATTGCGGCGAGCGTTACGCGAGGCAGGTAGGCGGCAATACCCGTCTTACTGCACACACGTCGGAGAAACGCAAGCTCAAGGCAAAGCACGGCGGCGTTTGAGGCAAGGGTGCTGATGGGCGCGCCCATCTCGGCAACCTCGGGGCAACCGATAAGAAGGTAGGCGCTCACCGCCTTGACAAGCGCACCGACTCCGAGTGCCGCGACGGGCAAAAGCACCCGTCCGTAGGAGTGAAGCACCGCATTTGCCGTTGTTATAAAGCAGGAGAGCGCAACGCCCGCTCCAAGCGCGGAAAGCATTGGCGCGGCAATACTCAACGCCTCAGGCTCGTTGCTGAACACAACGCCGATTATCTGGCGCGAGTAGACGGCGATGCCAATGGACGCGGGGATAGAAACGAGGGCTGTCAAGCGCATTGCATTGCTGACCGCGCGACGCGCCTCATCGCCGTTTTTCGTTGACACCGCCTCGGAAAGTCGCGGTATCAGGCTCTCTGTTATGGGTGGGATAAACGCGGGCACAAGCCCAAAAACGGGCAAGGCGAGCGTGGTATACGAGCCGTATATGCGGTTTGCCTCGGCTGAGGATACGCCAATGTCCGTGAGCCTGCGCATAAGCAAGGTCATGTCTATCATTCGAGTCGTACCCACGAGCGCGGAGCAGAGCGTTATAGGCAGAGAGATCCGCAAAAGCGGAAGAAGGTAGCCGTGCCGCCGTTTGCTTGGCGCAGGCGCTCCCTCACGGCACCGCCGAGCGAGCAGATATGCGGCTGACACGAGGCTTCCGACAGACACGCCGAGCACGGCGAACGCTGCCGCGGTGGGTATGCTCGCGCCTCGCGCCGTAGCGAGGGCGGCAAAGCTCACGCCGAAGACAAGCTTGGATAATGCCTCGGTAAGCTGTGAGACCGCCGTCGGCATCATCTGCCGACAGCCTTGAAAATAGCCTCTTATCGCGCCTGCCGCGCAACAGAAAAATATAGAGGGCGAGATCGCGAGAATAGATAGGTACGCTTGCGGATTACCCACGAGCGACGAGATCTGCGGCGCAAGGAGCGCCAGCGAGAGCGAAAGAAGCGCTCCCTTGGTCAAAAGCAGCGCCGACGACGTCTTGAATATACCCGTCTCTGCCGCCGTGTCTCCCCTGCCCCGCGCCGCAGACACGAGCATGGATATGGCTACGGGCAGCCCCGTGGTGGATATGCCGCACAGAAGCGCGAAAATTTCATAAGCCGTGTTAAAATATCCCATTCCCTCTGCGCCAAGCACCGACATAAGAGGGATCTTATACGCAAGACCGATTATTTTGACGATGACAGTTGAGAACGACAGTATCAGAACGCCCGACATAAAGGTGCGCTCGCCGTCGCCCGCTTCGCGTTTTACAGTTTTCAAAGCCCAATACCGCCTCACCCTGCCAAAGGTTACCGCCTCTCGGTTTACCGTGGCAAAAAATTCGCGCCTCGTAAAGAACCGCTAAAAAATCTTATTCATTCCCTTTGCGGTGTATTCACATTGCGTTATGTATGGCTGAGGATGCGTTTTTACGCTTTTTTGAAAAAAAGCTTGGCAAAAAACTTCATACAATGTTTTTTGCTCTTGCGAGCATAGCAAAAGACGGAGATGTAGCGAGTAATTTAGAATTTGGCGTTTTCTTCGGTAGAAAGTCGTCGGACCCTTCGTACCGACGACTTTCGGTTTTCAATTTATACGAATTCCTTATAGAGTGAATTTTCGGGAATAAGCGAGGAATCTATTGGTGTAACGGACGCGATTCTTTGGAGAATCCTCTCTGCCTCTGCCTTATGGGGTGAGTCCTCGCCGACCGTGGGTAAGAGGCGCTCAAGATAGGGCTTTAGAACTCGAATTTCGTAAGCATGGGTGGAGTCGATACGAAAATCGCAGTCGCTTACGTAGGGAAAAATATTCAACTCCTCGTTGTGGCGCACGCTCTCCCAAAGCTTGAAGGTGAAGCTCACGTCAGCGCCACGAAAATTGCTGTCGCGCACAAGTCGGCGCAAAAGCCTTATCTCGTCGGGCAGAAAGACCTCGCCGCCGTCACTCACGGGTGTTTGCGGACAGATGTAGATGCTCACGAGCCCAAAGCTGCCAAAGAGCACTCTGATTTCGGGATAGATAGCCTGAATGCCCTCAAAGAGAAGCACGGTACTTTTATCCGCCGTGAGCGTTTTCATGCCGCTTCGCCTACCCGTCTTAAAGTCAAAAATAGGGCACTCTGCCCTGCCCGTCGCACAAATTTCAACGATAAATTTTTTGAGAGAGTCAAGGTCGATAGTGTCCACAGAATCGTAATCTATCTTACCTGTGCCCTTGTAGGTTGCGAGCCTGTGAAGATAGTCGCGGTCAAAATAAAAGTCGTCGATAGAGACGGTCAGCACCGAGATACCGTAGCCGCCGAGGCGCTGTGAGAGCAGTCCTGCGGCGGTGGTCTTGCCCGAGCAGGTAGGACCTGAGAGGCTTATAATTTTTACACTTCCGTCATTTGAGAAGGCGCTTCCCACCTTGTCTGCAACAAGGCATAGGCGCTCCGAAAAGTCCGCATCACATTTGCGGATAAATTCAATTTCCGTCATATACTTCTCCTTTCACGGGGGGATGCGAGGACGCGAGGGATGCGTTTTTTCCACCTTTTTTGGGAAAATACCTACGCTTCGGTCCATGAACTGCGTTCATGATCGGTGGAGCCAAAAACTTTAAAACTAAAAGTTTTTTGTGCACACATCGAAAGACATATAATTTGTGCGTAATTTAGAGTTTTGCGCTTGATGCGGAAGAAAGTCGGCGGACTCTTCGCACCGCCAACTTTCAATTGAAATTAAAGAATTAAAGCAAGCCATTTTTACAGTTTTCTTTTGCTTACTTTTTCTTTTTACACACAGATTTCTGTCAGCATTAGCCTTCCCCAGTGGGGGAAGGGGGACCGCTTGCGGTGGATGAGGTGTCCATTTGCCAAAATTCATTTTTTTACACCTCATCCGTCATTGACTCGCAAAAGCGGCTCGTCAATGCCACCTTCTCCCGCTGGAGAAGGCTCATTGCTACAATAGCCTTAGACTGCAAAAATCAATATATATAACAAATCATTTGTGCAGTTTTCTTTTGCCTACTTTTCTTTTTTAAAAGAAAAGTAGGTTATATCAAATTATGCTTTTTATAGAACTCCACGGTTGCTTGTGCAAACATTGTATTCTTATCCTCGGTGAGATATTCATACGGATATTTATGGCGGAACAGGCGTTCGATATTGCCCGTTGTGCCGTACGCGCCCGTGTTGTCCACGAGCTTGCTCACAGCTCCCGCGCCTGCCGCAAATATGGAGTGTATCTCCTCCATCATGTATATGTTGTAGAGTCCCTCGTGACCCGGGAGCGCAAAGCCCACGTTCTCATAGTTTCCCACGGTGTTCTTTTGCCTATACATGTAATACGGCGCAAGTCCTGCCGCTTGTATCTTTATCTGCGAATAGTCAACGCACTTGCCCGCGTCGCCGCCGCGAAGCGAGAACACCTCTGAGTTGCGGCGAAGTATCTCCGCCGACTTCTTGACGCAGAAGGTGTGGACGGTTATGTTTTCGGGAGAAAGGTCTATAATTCTGTCTACCGTGTTTGAAAAGCGCTTGAAGCTGTCGCCGGGAAGTCCTGCGATGAGGTCTACGTTTATGGTGCGTATTCCCGACTCACGAGCCTCTGCGTAGGCGCGGAAAAAGTCGTCCGCCGTGTGGCTTCTGCCTATGCTTCCAAGCACCTCGTCGCAAAGGCTTTGCGGATTTACGCTTATTCGCGTAACGCCATACTCCTTTGCAATACGAAGCTTTTCGGGGGTTATGGTATCGGGTCTGCCGCCCTCAAGCGTGTACTCGTCAAGAGCCGACACGTCCGTCTGACGCGATATGAAATCAAGCAGATGGCGAAGCTGCTCCGCTTCGAGTATGGTGGGCGTGCCGCCGCCTATGTAGACGGTGCGGACACGAAGTCCGAGATTACGAATGGTATCAAAATTCGCCTTGATATCCACCTTGAGCTTTTCAAGATACTCGGGGATAAGCGAGAGCAGGCGCTTTGAGGTATAGGAAACGAACGAGCAGTAGGTGCATCTGGACGGGCAGAACGGTATTGAGATATACACGCTGCAATCCTTGGGCGAGCCCTCTCCCACTATTCTCTTTTCCGTCACCGCGATGTCGGTCGCGAGCGCCGCCTTTTTGGGAATGACCATATAGTCGGTGTTAAGTATTTTCTTTACTTTGGTCTTACTCATTCCCGCGTTGAGCATCTCGCTTGCCACCTTTGAGGGGCGAACGCCGATAAGCATTCCCCACGAGGGGCGGTAATGAACGAGCTCTCCCGCAGCGGTTATGACTGCGCCGCCAACGGCAAGCTTGAGGGTTCTTTCCTCGGTGCGCCCCTCCTTGTATTCGGAGAGATATTCAGCCGTAGCAGTCTTTCCCGCGTACGTCATCTCGGCGTATGCAAGAATACCCTCGTCCGTGTTGCGACTGCGCACAAAAAGCGATGGCGCATCGGGGTTGTTTTCCTCGTCCTCGCCAAAATGCTCACCGGGGAAAAATATCATACCCAGCGTCTGTACGTAGTATCTGTTTATCGGAGAGTCAAGCTTTATGTTCATAAATTACCTCGTGGAAAGTGGAAAATTAGAAGTGGAAATCTGCATATTGATATACGGGGAGAGGCTTGCTCCTCCCGAAAAATCACAGCCGAAAGCTCCGTCAGCGTTAGCCTTCCCCAGTGGGGGAAGGTGGCATTGACGAGCCGACGGTGCGAGGCAATGACGGATGAGGTGTTAAAGAATGAATTGAATATATGACACCTCATCCACCGCTATCGCGGTCCCCCTTCCCCCGCTGGGGAAGGCTAATTGTTACAATAACCTCGGCAATTAATTTTATATGCTGTAATTCAGTTTAGAGTTATAAGCGCATTCGCGCGTTATGATTTTGCTGCGCAAAAGTTATGATATGATTGCCCTCTGTATTCTACAACTTGGCGAAGCCAATCATAACGATGCGAAGCATCTCATAACTCATAGTTTGCCCGCAAGGGCAATCATAACTGTGCTTCGTTCTATGAACGAAGCACCCTACTGTCCATAACGATAGTAACAGGGCCGTCGCAGTCGAGGTGGGGCTTCATATCCGCGCCGAACACGCCCATGCCGACCTTAACGCTCTCGGCGCACCTCTCGCAGAAATATTCGTAAAGGGGCTTTGCCACGGCGGGAGCGGCGGCGGACATATAATCGGGGCGGTTACCCTTTCTATATGAAGCAAGCAGGGTGAAGTTGGAGACGGCGAGCATCTCGCCGCCTACGTCGAGAAGCGACAGATTCATCTTGCCGTCCGCGTCCTCGAAGACACGAAGATTTATTATCTTTTTTACGAGCGCGTCGGCATCTTTCTCGGTATCCTCGCGAGCGACTCCAAGGAGCACGTAAAGCCCCATGCCGCACTCGCCGACGACCTTGCCGTCGACCTCGACGCTTGCCGCGCTTACTCTTTGTATTACAGCTATCATTACGAAAATCCTCTCGTTACGTCAACGACTCCGTTAATGGAGCGGAGCTTTGATACTATGGAGTGGTAATGGTCCACGTTCTTACAGCTTATTTTAAGGTTTACCACCGACTTGTCCGTTCCGCTCTTGGTCGTGTTTATTTGAAGCAGGAACACCCTCATTTCGGAAAGAGCGACGGAAATATCCGCAACTATGCCGAGGCGGTCGAATACGTAAACGCTGATCTGCGCCTCGTACATATCCGTGCTTTCCTTGGCGGTGCTTTCCCAATGCGCCGTGACGAGTCTGCCCGCGTTGTCGGGATTATTCGCCATAACGAGGTAGTTGGGGCAGTCGTGCTTATGAATGGAGATACCGTAGCCCTTGGTAACAAATCCCACAACGCTGTCGCCGGGCAGGGGGTTACAGCACTTAGCGAACTTGACCTGACAGCCGTACTCGCCGTCAACGACGATACCACCCGTGCTTTTGAGGTTTTTGGGCGCTTGCGCCACCTTGACGTGCTCTGCCGTCATCTCCTCGCGGCGTATCTCGGGCTCGGGAGCGGCAACCGTCCGCTCGAACTCGTCGTGGAGCTTGCCCGACACCTTGGACATCGAAATTCCGCCGTAGCCGAGCGTGTTGTAAAGGTCGTCCGCGCTCATAAAGCCTATGCGCTGACCGACTGTCATAACGATCTCATTTCTCTGCGTTTCGGTATAGGTGCGCTTCCATTTCTTGAACTCCGCGTCCACCATAGCCTTACCCGCAACGATATTGTCCGCTCTCTTTTCGCGCTTGAACCAGCCGCGTATCTTGGTACGCGCCTCGCTCGTCTTGACGATATTAAGCCAATCGCGGGAGGGGCCCTTTGACGCGGACGAGGTAAGAATTTCGACAATATCTCCCGTCTCGGGAGCTGTATCTATCGGAACTATCATTCCGTTTATCTTCGCTCCGATCATGGAGTTGCCGACACCTGAGTGTATTGAATAAGCAAAGTCAATGACCGTCGCGCCCTGCGGAAGCGCAAGCACGTCTCCCTTGGGGGTGAACACGAACGTTTCATCGTGGAAGATATCTGTTTTAAGAGCATTGAGGAACTCGTCGGGGTCCTTTGCGTCGCTCTCGGTCTCGACAAGCCTTGATATCCATTCAAGCTTCTTGTCCATGTCCTCGCGCGACTTCTCGCCCGACTTGTATTTCCAGTGCGCCGCCACACCGTATTCCGCGATGTGGTGCATCTCGTGCGTTCTTATCTGTACCTCGAACGGAATACCGTCCTTACCTATGACCGTGGTGTGGAGCGAGCGGTACATGTTGGGCTTGGGAGTTGAAATATAGTCCTTGAAGCGCCCCGGTATGGACTTGAACATCTCGTGTATAAGACCGAGCGCCGTGTAGCACTCAAGCTCGGTGTCAACGATTATACGCATAGCGTAAAAGTCGTATATCTGGTCAAAGCTCTTGTTCTGGTTATACATCTTGCGGTAGATGCTGTAAGCGGACTTTATTCTTCCCTTAAACTCAAAGTGTATTCCGCTCTCGCGAAGCTTCTCCTCCACCTCTGTCGTTACGCGCTCGATAAAGCCTACGTTCTCGCCGTACTTTTCCTTGATGTAGTTCTCTACCTCCTCGTAGCCTATGGGGTCGAGATAGGAAATACAGAGGTTTTCAAGCTCCTGCTTTATCTTCTGAATACCCAAGCGGTGCGCCAAGGGGGCGTACACGTGCATAGTCTCAAGAGCGGTCTGACGTCTCTTGGGGTCGGGCTTTACGTCAAGCGTGCGCATGTTGTGAAGTCTGTCGCAAAGCTTGATAAATATTACTCTGACGTCGCGCGACATGGCAAGAAGCATCTTGCGAATGTTCTCGATGTGCGCCTCCTCCTTGTCCTCGACGTAGAGGGTAACAAGCTTTGTAAGGCCGTCAACGAGCATGGCGACCTCAGCGCCGAAGCGCTTCTCAATTTCTTTAAGGTCAGTCTTCTCGGAGCAGTCCTCTACCGTGTCGTGAAGAAGCGCCGCACATATAGAATCGGTGTCAAGCCCCAAGCCCGCAACTATCTCTGCGACCGCTATGGGGTGGGATATGTAAGGCTCTCCGCTGACTCTGAACTGTCCCTCGTGAAGCGCGCGTGCATACTCGTAAGCCGCTCTTATTTTTTCTATATCGTAATTCTTACCCGTAGCCGTGAGCATGCGCTCAAGCTTGTCAAGGCTTGCCGAGACAGGGGTATTTTTGTTTACGTTTAATTGGTCTGACATATAAAACCTTTCTTTATTCCGACTTGTCGCACTGAGTGCGGAGCTTTTTAAGGATAGATGATTTTTCAATGCTCGTCTTGTTTGCGTTAAAGAAGATACGGAATGTGTAGGTGTCCTCACCCACCTCTGCCACCTCATCTATCTCGCATATCTGAAGCTCGCGAAGCACCGCGAGAATTATTTTAAGCTTGCAGTAGCCGATGCGCGCGCCGTCCGCCTTGAGGGCGCGAAGCATCTCGTGGACGCTGAGGGTGTCGATGCTCGCTCGGTAATGACGGCGAAGCATTGTGTAGACTGCCGCGAAGTCCTCGCGCGTGGGCAAAATGCCCTCGCTCTCCGAAAAGCGCGCGCCGCCCCTTATCTCGGCATACCGCTCTGCTCCGTCACTCATCTCGCGAAGCTCGTCCTCGGCGCGCCTTACGTCGTGGAGTATGAGCTGAACGCTTCTTACTCCTCTGAATTCGTTTACGTCGATGCTGCAAAGCACGTCTACCGTGTCTCCCTCGGAGAAGTCGAGCTCTCCCTCACCGACTCCGAAATACATAGCCGTTAAGAGCTCGCCGTCCTTTTTGAGCATGAGCTTTGAGTGCTTTCCGCCGCCAAGGTAGGTGATGCGGCAAACGTCCGCATTCTTTATGATAAACTGCGGAGATGAGTTGCCCACGCCAAACGGCTCAAGCAAGGTAAGCTCCGTAGCAAGCTTCATGCTAACGTCAGAGGCGCTTATCTCACAGTCGGCAAACGCTCTGTCGCCAATCTCTCCGTCAGAAAGCCTCTCGCGGGCGTATTCGTTTATGCGGCGGCGAAACTCCTCAAGCTTTCCGCGCTTTACGGTAAGTCCCGCGGCAAGCTCGTGACCGCCGTACTTTTCAAGCAGGTCCTCGCACGCGGCAAGCGCCTCAACGAGATTCAGTCCCTTTACGCTTCTGCCCGAGCCCTTTCCGACGTCCTCGTCCGATTCCTCCTCGCCCACCGAGCCTCGGTAGGTCACGAGAATGGACGGAAGTCCGTATTTTTCCGTGACTCGCGAGGAAACGATACCTATAATTCCCTGCTGCCAGCCGTTGCCTGCAAGGATTATGACCTTGTCGTTCTCGTAGCGCGAGTCGTTTTCTATCATGTCGTAGACCTCGGTCGCTATCTCGTTCTCCTCAAGCTGACGCTGTCTGTTTATCTCGCAAAGCACATCGGTGTAGGCGGCAACTCTCGCCTCGTCCTCGGCGAGCAAAAGCCTTACCGCAATAAGCGCGTCGCTCATGCGCCCAGCGGCATTTATTCTCGGAGCTATGCCAAAGCCGATAGCGCCTGAGGTGACCTTGCGCGCCCTTTTGCCCTCGCCCGTCCTCTTGCCCGACGCGTCAAGCAGCGAGAGAAGTCCGGGCCTGCCCTCTCCGCGCTCAAGCTTGTCAAGTCCAAGCTTGACTATGGGGCGGTTTTCGTCCACGAGCGGCATGACGTCCGCTATCGTGCCGACGGCAACGAGCTCACAGTATTCGGCGCATATGCGCTTTATTCCATCCTCTCTTCTCTTGCCCTCGCTATCGTAGCGGCGCATCTCGCACGCGCACACCGTCTTGAATATGACTCCCACACCCGCAAGCTCCTTAAAGGGATACGGGCAGTCGGGGCGGTGGGGATTGACAACAGCCACGGCGTTCGGTAGCTCTCCGTGACACTCGTGGTGGTCGGTAATAACGAAATCAACGCCAAGCGTTTTTGCATATTCGACCTCGTCTATGGCGGTGATTCCCGTGTCAACTGTTATAATGAGCGTAGCTCCGTCCTCGGCTATCGCATCTACGGCAGACCTCGAAACTCCGTAGCCCTCGCCCTCTCTTTTGGGTATCTTTATGCGCACGTCCGCGCCAAGCGAGGTGAGATACAGATAAATAAGGCTTACCGAGGTAACGCCGTCAACGTCGTAGTCGCCGTAAACGTAAATTCTCTCTCCGCCCTTGACGGCAGAAAGAATACGCTCCACAGCGCGCTCCATGTCACAAAGCAGGAAGGGATCGTGGAAATCCTCCTCGGCAAAGCGCAAAAAGCGAGAGGCGCTCTCGGCGTCGGTGTAGCCACGGTTATAAAGAAGCATGGCGAAAAGAGGTGATACGCCAAGAGTGCGCGCCATTTCCTGAATAGCCGCGTCACGTTCAGCATCACCCGAAACGTATTTAGTTTCCCATATCTTTTTTCTCTTTCTTTCCGTCATGTAAACCTCTTTTTGGTGATGTCCTTACTTTTCTTTTAAAAAAGAAAAGTAAGCAAAAGAAAACTGTACATTGGGTTGTGCCTATAATTAGCCTCCCTTGTGTAAAGGGAGGTGGCGCGGCTTGCCGCGACGGAGGGATTGTAAAAGATTAGATTTGATTTAGAACAATCCCTCAGTCACCTTCGGTGACAGCTCCCTTTGCACAAGGGAGCCTGTTTGTAAACCAAGCCTTAGGCTACAAAATTTTATTTTGCGTAATCTTTTTTTGCGGAGCTTTTTTCAAAAAGCGACCGCGTCCCCGCGTCCTTTTATCTCTTAAATCTCGCCATTATAGCCTCGGCGACCTTAATGCCATCAACGGCGGCGCTGGTAATGCCGCCTGCGTAGCCTGCGCCCTCGCCGCAGGGGTAAACGCGGTCGTTTGACGTCGCCGAGAGCGACTCGTTTCTCATAATTCGCACGGGTGCGGAGCTTCTCGTCTCGACTCCCGTGAGGAGAGCGTCGGGTGCGGTAAAGCCCGCAAGCTTCTTATCAAAGCTCAAGAGTCCGCGCTTCATTTCCTCAACGACGTAGGGCGGCAGCATTTCGTCAAGCCGCGCCGCTCTCACCTTACCGCCCCGATAGGTCGGCAAAATGCGCGTAGGCTCGCTGCCACTTCTGCCGCCGAGGAAGTCACCGACAGTCTGGTACGGCGCGTAATAGTCGCCGCCCCCCGCCGTGTACGCCGCTCTTTCAAGCTGACGTTGGAGAGCAATTCCACCCATCGGGGTGTTTCCGTAATCCTCGGGACGAACGGACACAAGCACGGCGGAGTTTGCATTTCTGCCGTCGCGCGCGTGCCGACTCATGCCGTTGACAACGACACCGCCCGCCTCGCTCGCGCCTGCCACCACCTCGCCGCCGGGGCACATGCAGAACGTGTAAACGCCTCTGCCCGACGTCGTGTCCGAAAGGTGGTATTCCCCTCTGCCGAGCGCGCTATGTCCCGCAAAGTCGCCAAGGAGCGCCTTATCAATATCCTCTTGAAGATGCTCAATTCTCACACCGAGCGAAAATGGCTTCGGGCGAACGTCGTAGCCGTCCGTAAGGAGCATCGAATAAACGTCGCGTGCGCTGTGCCCCGTTGCCAGAACGAGAGAGGAGCAAGCGATATCACCGCGGCTCGTCGCCGCCACAAGCTCACCGCCGCGCCCCTTTATTCCGTCAAGGCGGCAACGGTACAAAACAGTACCCCCAAGCTCCTCGATTTTTTTGAGCATGGAGTCAACTATACCCACAAGAAGGTCAGTTCCAACGTGCGGCTTTGCCGCCGTCATAATGTCACTCGGCGCGCCGAAGTCGCAAAAACGGCGAAGCACGTAGCCCACCCGCGCGTCTCCCACGCGAGTCACAAGCTTTCCGTCCGAAAACGTTCCCGCGCCGCCCGCGCCAAACTGCACGTTAGACTCAACGTCAAGCTCACCGCGCTCAAAAAACACCGCCGTGCGGCGGCAACGCTCCAAAATGCCGTCACCTCTGTCTATAATGACGGGGCGGTAGCCGTTCTCCGCGAGAAGCAGCGCCGCGAAAAGCCCCGCAGGCCCCATGCCGACGACCAGCGGCGGCGCTGCCATAGGCTCCTCACCGTAGCTTATCTTCAGCTCCGCGCGGCTAAGCGGACTTACGGTGTAACGCATACCCGAAAGCCGCGTAAGGTCAAAGCGCCCGTCCGCGTCCTTAAAGGTCACTGCAACCGAATACACAAGCCGCACATCCTTCTTCTTTCTTGCGTCAACCGATTTTTTGTAAATCTCAAAACGAAGTCGTGCAGGGTTTAGCCCTGCACGCTTGATCTCTTTCGAAACTATATCGCACGCCGTGCGCGCGTCAGCGTCGGGCGAGAGGGAAACTCCGCCGACGACTATTCCGTCACAGACCTCTTTATCTGTCTTACTCATCTGCGCCCTGCTCCGCCTCAGACACGTCGGTAACGGCAGGCTCTGTGTTGAGCGATGCCTTTTCCTTTTCCTCCTTGAGGGCAAGCGCATCGGCATAGGACCATATCAAGAACGCCACCACAACGCAGACGATGAATGCGACAATGCTTGATCTTTTGCTTTTCTTTATAACGTACGCGCCGTTCTCGGACGCCATATTTTGCTCGTTCATACGCACCTTACCTCCGTATTAAAGCTCGCTCTCGGACTTATCTTTTTTCTTGCTCTTTTTCTGCTTTGCCGTCTTCTTTTGTGTCTTTTCCATCTTTTCCATCTTTTCTCTGGCGTGTCGCGCCGTGTCAGAAATACCCGAGACACTCAAATGAGAATTAAGCGACTGCTTTAAGGTATTGTAATTGTAATTTCTTTCGAGATTTCCGTCGTTCGAAACGGAAATTATACCCGTCTCCTCGGATACGACGACCACCACCGCGTCGCTTATCTCCGTAAGACCTATCGCCGCTCTGTGGCGCGTGCCAAGGTCCTTGTCGATATCGTTCTTTGTCGAGAGGGGCAAGAAGCAGCCCGCCGCGCAGATGCGCCCGTCGCGGATTATCACCGCGCCGTCGTGCAGAGGCGCTTTGTCAAAGAAAATATTGCGAAGCATGTAAGGGGAGATCGCCGCGTCTATATAAACGCCCGAATTTATAAAATCTCCAAGCTTTGTGGATTTCTCTATAACGATAAGCGCGCCGACCTTGTCGCGGGAAAGCTCGTTGACTGCCGTACAAATAGCCTCGATCTGAGCGCTCCTCACAGCAAGCTCACGCGACTCCGCAGAGATGCTCTTGATGCCTGTAATAGAAGTGCCGCCGACCTTTTCAAGCGCGGTGCGAAGCTCGGGCTGGAACAGAATTAGGATCGCCAGAACTCCAAGCTGCTGAATATTTCCGAAAACGAATGAAAGCGCGCTCATGTCGAAAATGCTCGATATACCCGCCATCAGAACGATAATGCCAACGCCAAGCAAAAGCTTCCACGCGCGGCTGTCGCGAATAAGACGGTAAACGAAGAAAAGCACCAACGCCAAAAGGAGGATATCGATAATATCCTTTACTACAATATTCTTTACGGGCTCAAGGAAATATGTAGAGAAAAATTCCTTCGCCGCCGCGATCGTTGCTTCCGTTTCAAACACGCAAATCACCTCCAAAATATGTAAACAAAATATATAAACATTCCTACACATTATATTATATCATATAATTTATAATATTTCAATAGTTTTCTCTCACTCGTATTAATTTTTTTCCTTACTTTTCTTTTGAAAAAGAAAAGGTAAGCAAAAGAAAACTGTATCTGTATTTGCGCTCGCAAAAAGCCTCAGACTATAAAATTTTCATTTGTGCGTATCTTTTTTCTTTGAGCCCCTATCGGCGCAAAAACTTAAAAATTCTGAAAATCGGTTGACAAAAGCACCGTTATGCTTTATAATATATATTTGAGTATTTATGTATCTTTGGAGGACTTATGAATATTTATGACGAGCTCGTAGCCCGCGGTCTTATTGCGCAGGTTACTGACGAAAATGAAATTAAAGAGCTTATAAACAACGGTAAGGCTGTTTTCTATATCGGCTTTGACCCCACGGCGGACAGCCTTCACGTTGGTCACTTTATGGCGCTCTGCCTTATGAAGCGCCTGCAAATGGCAGGTAACAAGCCCGTTGCTCTCATAGGCGGCGGTACGGCAATGGTCGGCGACCCCTCGGGACGCACCGACATGCGCCAGATGATGACTAAGGAGACTATCGCGCACAACTGCGAATGCTTTAAAAAGCAGATGAGCCGCTTTATCGACTTCTCCGACGGTAAGGCAGTCATGGTAAACAACGCCGATTGGCTGCTCGACCTCAACTACATCGAGGTGCTTCGCGACGTGGGAGCTTGCTTCTCCGTTAACCGTATGCTCTCCGCAGAGTGCTACAAGCAGAGAATGGAAAAGGGACTCTCCTTCCTCGAGTTTAACTACATGATAATGCAGTCCTACGACTTCTATCACCTCTATCAGACGATGGGCTGTAATATGCAGTTCGGCGGCGACGACCAGTGGTCCAACATGCTCGGCGGTACGGAGCTTATCCGCCGCAAGCTCGGTAAGGACGCATACGCTATGACTATTACCCTGCTCCTCAACTCCGAGGGCAAAAAGATGGGTAAGACGCAGTCGGGCGCAGTTTGGCTTGACCCCGAAAAGACCTCTCCCTACGATTTCTATCAGTATTGGAGAAACGTGGCTGACGCTGACGTTCTTAAGTGCATTCGTATGCTCACGTTCCTACCCCTTGAGGAGATCGACAAGATGGACGGCTGGGAGGGCGCACAGCTCAACCGCGCAAAGGAGATCCTCGCTTACGAGCTTACCGCGCTCGTTCACGGTGAGGACGAGGCAAAGCGCGCCGAGGCTTCCGCTAAGGCTCTCTTCGGTGCAGGCGCTGAGGCTGACATTCCTATGTCCGAGCTTACCGACGCAGACTTTACAGACGGAGTTATCGACATCGGCTCCGTCCTCGTTAAGGCAGGTCTCGTTCCCTCTAAGTCCGAGGCAAGACGCGCTATCGAGCAGGGCGGCGTAAGCATTGACGGCGAGAAAATTACCGATTTCCGCGCTACCTTCGCAAAGGCTGACGTTGACGGTAAGGTGTTCCGCCGCGGTAAAAAGAGCTTCCGTAAGGTGGTTGTTAAGTAAGGAGATGCGGTTTTTCACGCTTTTTTGTAAAAAAGCGTGGCAAAAAACTTCATACAATGTTTTTTGCAAAAACGAACATAGCAAAAGACGGAAATTTAGATTTTAAAATATAGTTTTTCGCTTTCTAATGTAGAAAGTCGTCGGACCCTACGTACCGACGACTTTCATTTTTTTATTTGATTTTATTTAAAAGATAGCACAAACCAAGATACAGTTTTCTTTTGCTTACCTTTTCTTTTTTAAAAGAAAAGTAAGCGGACCCTACGTACCGCCGTCTTTCATTTTTTATTTTAATTTGAAACGGGTCGTCGGTACGCAAAAATATAGAGCCGAAGGTCATTGTAACAATAAGCCTTCCCCAGCGGGGGAAGGTGGCATTGACGAGCCGATGGTGCGAGTCAATGACGGATGAGGTGTTAAAGAATGAATTGAATATACGACACCTCATCCGTCACTCGCAAAGCTCGTGACACCTTCCCCCACTGGGGAAGGCTCACGCTGACAGAGCCTCAACAAAAAACCTGTACATTGGTTTGTGCTATCTTTTAAATAAAAATGAAAGTCGTCGGTGCGAAGTGAAGTGAACCCAAAAGTTTAGACAAAATTAAATATTAAATTGCTTGTGAATGAGCTCGGTATTGAACTGGGCTCATTCCTTTTAGTTTTAGAGAGATTCTCTCGTTGTTGTAGTAATGTATGTACTCTTCTAACTTTTCA
>JAZOWN010000002.1:0-16208 GCA_045659245.1 Eubacteriales bacterium | reverse complement strand
CGGTATACTCAACGGATACTCCTTTTTCGGAATCGGTATAAGAATATGTTATCCATCCGTCAGCTTCATGAGTCGGCTCCTGCTTGCCAATGATCGTATAGTGGTTAACGCTCAAAGCGGGAAGCACGTAATCTTCCGTTTTGCCACATCTTCCACACGTTCTTCTAAGAAGACCCTTACTATCAGCGTCAGGCGCGTCAATTTCAACCCAAGCACCGTAGTTGTGTCCGAGTGCGTCTACAACGGTCTGTGCTTTGAGAACCTCGCCGCATACGTCACAATGCTTACCCTCGGTAAGTCCGGTTTCGGTACATGTGGGAGCTACTGCCTTGTCTATAACCTCGGTGTGTCCGAGTGCGTCTACAACGGTCTGTGCCGTAATAACCTCGCCGCATACCGAGCAGTGCTTACCCTCGGTAAGTCCTGTTTCGGTACAGGTAGGAGCTACCGCAGGATCAATAACCTCGGTGTGTCCGAGTGCGTCTACAACGGTCTGTGCTTTGAGAACCTCGCCGCATACCGAGCAGTGCTTACCCTCGGTAAGTCCTGTTTCGGTACAGGTAGGAGCTACCGCAGGATCAATAACCTCGGTGTGTCCCGTAGCTGCGAGTGTAACCCTAAACTCAAACGTCTGACCGTCTATCTCAAAGGTATACAGGTCATATCCATCTGTTCCGCAAGTAGGTGACTGCTTTTCCTCCTCATAGAAATAATCTACTTCGTTCAGCTTAGGAAGGTCATAGCTCTCGTACTCACCGCAAGCAAAATCGCCCACACAATCTCTCTTGAGATAGCCGACCGTGGTAAGTGTAGGTGCAACGTCTACATACCAACTGCCGGGTTCACACTCGTGAGTCATACCGATAAAGAACTCCGAGAACGAGTATACAGTGAAACGGATCGCAGGGATCTTACCGTTAATACTGTTGATCTCCACTACGGTCAGTCGATGTTTATCGTCAACGCTGCCGTCGTTAGCAAACTTTTCGATCGTTCCGTCGTGCAGCTTATGGTATACGATCAAATCTCTGTCCTGATGCGCAGGAGGAATCGGGATCGTTACAATAAGACCTGCCTTATAATCGTAATGATCAAGAGTCAGACCTGCAATGCTGATATCCATCAATTTGATCATATCAACATTTTCGATTCCATCTGCATCTGCCCAAGCAGAAGCATTATAGTCTACTTCGTCAACTACTACTTCATATTCTTTGCCATCGGCAAAGATACCCGAGATCACAATACCTGTGCCCTCATGGGTAACATTCAATTGAATCTTACCAACCTCAAGAATTTCTTGCTTGTTTTCGTGTCCGCAGTCTTCGCACACCTGTTTCTTGGAGCCCTTTTCATGAATGGTAGGCTCTTTTGTGACTACCCAATCACCGTAATTGTGGTTTTTCTTCGCGCTGATCTCAAAAGCGAACGTTTGTTCATCGCCCTCGATCTCTTCGTCGTTGTCCAACCAGCACTCGTACGTATACGTCCAATCGGGACAATATCTATTTTCAGAATTCAATGTGATCTTGTAGAACCAGGAGTTTTCCTCGGTGAGCTCGGGAAGCTGTGTTTCCTCCAACACTACTCCGCAAACTACTTTGATCTCTTCTCCGTCCACTACTTTGCAAAACTCACGCGTACACGTCTTCACTGCCTTACCCTTGGAGTACTCGGTAGGTTCGATAGAAATGCTCCACTTTTCAGCCTTTAAGTGTCCGAGAGGCCCGACTTCGTTTCTCTTCTCCTCAAGCTGACACGTACATCTCCAAAGCTCGTATCCGCCCTTAGTACACGTAGCATCTACTTTCTCAACAAGCTCCATTTCACAAACGTGATTGGGATCGTAAATGACCAAGCGAACGTCCTTGGCAGGCATTACCAACGCCGCGTTTTTGCCGTCAATAGTCCATTCGTTGTCATAGTCCTCAAGTGCAGGAACTCCATAGATCACGGAGAGGTCAGCACCCGCAGGCAAGTAGGTAACAAATACGGTTTCACCCTTTAAATTAATGAACTTTGCTTCATATATATTATTAAAGGTGATCTGAATGGATACGTTACGGGTAATTTCGGTGTTCTTAAGGAAATTCATCGCAAAATCAACAGAATCTCCGGAAAGCACCGAACCCGTGACCTTATCTATGATAGGTGAAATATCATAGCTAAAGGCTGCTTTGATAGGACCAAACTGTCCATTGCCCTCATAATGATCGCTCAGCTTTGTGCCGACTACGGTGTCAGGCGCATACGCAAACGCCTTACTGATAGCTCTGTGCAGGTAATCGCTGATCGTGTTATAAAGCTCTGCTCTTTCTCTTACTTTCTCTGCGAGGAGCGTGTTATAATCACCGAAATCATGGTTTTGGAGCGCCTCGATAAGCTTCTCCTTTTCCATTTTGTCTATCTTTTCAATGATCTTTGCTCTGAGCTCTTCTATCTTCTGCTCGTTGTTTTCAACACCGTCTTGGATCCGATCAACTCCGATACGCTCTGCAACACTCAAGAGCTTATCGTAGGTCATCGCATTGACTGCGCGCTTTGCCATAGAAAGCGCACGCTCATACGGATCGGAATAAGTGTCGAGTAGCTTCTCTGCTATATCGGGTACAACAGTGAAATCAACGTTTTCTATAATGCTTGCGATTTCCTCAAGCGTGAAATCATTGACTATTGCATGGACGTTATCATCGGTGATCTCCATGCTCAAATAGTGAAGAACCTTTGTCTTTAAGCTTTCGGGAAGCTTATCGGTGTTTACCGCTTTGAGGTAAAGAGATGCAACCTTCGCGGGAACGTTAAGAACGATCGTAGTGTTCTCTCCCTCATTTACAACACTTACGTAGCTTGCAAGCTTTTGGAAAATACTTGCCAAACGGTCTGTGTTGCCTAAAACCTTGACCTTAATACCAAAGGTGTAGTGAGTCTTGGTCGTGTTCGGGTCAATATTCTTCTCATTCAATTCCCAGTCAATGACAAAGGAGAATGCATTCGTAGGATCGTTTGCAAGCTTGTCAAATGTAGGAATTGACTCTGCCATGACCTGAGCGAAGAGGTTAACGTCGATCTTGGCATCGGTTGAATTGTATATCTTCTTTCCGTTGATAGAGATCGATTTGGAGAAGTTTATAATATATGTAGAGAAAACTTCAACGAGTGCCTTTTTATCTAATGAATTGATAATTACCTTCGCGTTTGCTTTTATATATCCGCTTTCGATCAGATAATTTATCAGCGCCTCGTAATTGATAAACGCGAGTATGTCCTCATTGGTCGCAAGCTTCTCACCGCCAACGGCGTCGATTTTTCTCGCAAAGCCGAAGATCTCGACAACGACACTTATATCCATTTTGATCGCGATCTCGCGAATGGTGTGCGGATCCATGTGATGCTCAAACATCTCGTTGTCGATAACTTCGTTTACGAGAAGCTCGGACGCGCCGCCGAGCGCTTTGATGAGCGCGTCGATAGCAACTATCTCGTGGTCTACTATGGACTTAGCTCCGCCAAGCGTACCAAGCGCCTCGTGCACGTCTACAAGATTCTTATCGGTAACGACGTCGATACCGACTATGGTAACAGCCTTGAAAATATCAACGATAGAGTTGTCAATAAGCCATTTAGCACCGCCCTGGGAGTTAATGAACTCCACCGCCTTGTTACGGTTGATCTCGCCGTTTACGACCAAGTCCTTGGCATCTTCCTCGCCAACGAGATCGTCAACGAGATCCTCAAAGCCATCTACGTCAATCGCTTTCTCGTCAATGAGTTTGCCTATCTTCTCAGTGCCAATAAGCTTTCCGAGACCGTCGGTATCAATTGCGCCCTTGGTGATAAGCTCATTGAGCGCATTCTTCTCCTCAATAAGATCCGCAAGCTTCGCCTTAGCGATGGGATCGTCTTTGATCAAGGAGGAAAGCACGTGCTTTTCCAAAATGAAATCGGTAAGAGCCTTCTCTGCCTCCACGTCGTTAAGCATATCCTCAACGACCTCGTCGCAGATGTGATCAAACTGCGGATCGCTGACAATGATCTTTACGACCTCGTCAATAAGCTTGTGATACGCAGCGGTATCAGTTGCCTTAATGTCGTCGAGCAGCTTCTTCATCATAGCGTCGTCGATCATTCCGCTATCGAGCGCAACGTCAGCCGCGCCGTTGATGTTGATAACCTCGTTAAGCTTCCCTGCCTTGTCAAGCTCGTGGAAAACCTCTATGAGGTCGATGGACTCAAACAGCTTATCCCTTGATATTATCTTCCAGAGCAACGGATTCTCACCCTCTGTAAGATACTGTATGGTCATATCCATGGGAACGCTATCATAAAGCTTCTCGGGATTGTTGTCGATCATAAGATTAAGGTACGATCTCAACAACGCTACCACTTTATCGTATGCATTTCCATCTGTTCTCAACGCTTCTTTCAGTTCATCAGGAACAAGATCAAGTACCGCCTCACGCGATACAGATCCATTGTCTATAAGCGCCAAGATCTCGTCTGTGTCTACCGTAACAGTAAACACTCCGTCGGAAAAGCTTACGCCCGAATTAGGCGCTTTTTCCTCATTTTTGTTGTCCGCTTCCGTGTTATCGTGCGTATGAGTATCCGTGTCCGATGCAAAGGCCACGAACGGAACGCTCGAAATCACCATCAAAAGAGCCAAAATAAATGCAAGCCCTTTTGAACTTAAGCTAAAAAACCTTTTCTTCACTTTAGTTTTTCCTCCAAATGTATATTTATCCACGTAATATTTTATCGTGTTTAAATCTATATTTAAAACCAACCCGACCCAATCAATCGAAGTCAGTATAATTTTCGTCTCGGCTCATCACCGTTTCATTTTGCGCCGGTCTTCTTTTTGCGCTTCGCTCTTTTAACAAGTATAAAGATAACGCAAGGACCTGCGACCGTTACAACACCGACAATGCCTAAGATTATCAGCCACTCATATTCGCGGCTTTCAAATTCTTCCTCGTGCATCTCATTTTCGTCAGCAAGCTTGGACTCAGTAAAGACCGCCGTATACTCGGCATCCTCTGCCACCGCAACAATCTCAGGCGTCCCGCCTGCGAATGTATAGATGTACTGCCCCTGCAGATCCTTGGTGGGATCCTCGGGAGGCTCGGCCGTGTCCCCGAGATAATAGTATTTTTCGGATATCACTTCTCCGTCGACCACAAACGTTACCTTGTAGGTCTGCTTTTCATACACGACCTCAACGTTTGCGCCGCCGACCGGCATCACAAATGTCATGCTTTGTGCATCTACCGGAACAGGTGTGCCGTCAAGCTTCGAGGTGACTTTGATCTCTTTAGCAAAGTATCCTCTCCTTATCAGCTCCTCTTTAAGCTGAATTTGGGCTCCCGCCTCGGTCTTTTCTTCGGAAACAGTATAGCTTCCAAATTCCGACAATGCGACGGACACCGCATATTTCTTAACTGTCTGTACCGTCTGTCCACTCGATATCCAAACAACGAGCCTGCCGTCCTCGACGTATATAGCCTCCTCCTGACCGTCCACACGGCCGAATATCTCAGCACCTGTATCGTCGAAATTATCGTATTGAAGAACGACGGGTTCTCCGCCCTCGATCACGTTACCGACAGCATCGCACATCAAAAGCTTGGCTCCGTTTTCGTCTGCGCTCGCCGCAATTCTCGTTATCTGCAAATCCGAAAGCGTTGAAACGACAAGAGAGCTCATCGTCAGCGTACAGCTTTCAAATTCCACCGTAATGCCGTACTCCTTTTTGAGAGCCTGCTCGTAAACAACCGAAATATCCGCGTTCTTTCCGTTGGCTTCGATAACATACGATGAGTTTTCTATCTTAACAGGCACGGAATTTCCCGCACTGTCAAGCACAAGACTCTTCTTTGAATAGACCGCCTCATACGAAGCATTTTGGTGTACGGACACAACACTCGGGCTCCACCCCTCAAAGGTGTAAGCGTAGGTGTCGTCCGCCGCTTTGTCCACAATTCCCTTGTAGACCGGTCTACTCGCATATTTGTATTGTTCAGTGACAGTAGTGCCACCTATATGCCAGCTGACTTCATACAAGCGGTCGTGCTCGGCATACTGCGCTGTGTACGTAGCATCACCGGTTACGCGTACCGGCGTATTATCCCAGCCGATAAATGTGTATATGTATCTATTATCCATGGGCTTGTCGGTGTTTCCGTCAAACGTCGGAACTGTTCCGTATTCGACGTTCTCCGTGTATATAGCACCGTTTACGTCCCATGTGATCGGATAGCTTCTTTTTTCCGAGGTGAATGAAGCATAAAACTCAAGATCCGTATAGATAGGAGTCTCTACTGCCTCTTTTCCGTCCATGTCTTTCCAACAGACAAAGCTGAAGCTGTATTCATCGGTCGAATCCTTTACGGGGATCTCCGGTGGAAATACCAGCGTTTCGCCTTCTTCGATATCGTATTCAAAGACCACAGTGTTGTCGCTGATAAAACGCACGTAAAGCTTACCAAAATCGGTGATCGTCTTTGAAACAGTCGCTGTTTTCTTTGCGATCACGTCCTTATCAACCTCGTCTCGCTTTTTAATTTTTCCCGTGCGAAGTGCCTCAACTATCGCTATCTGTGCTGCCGTCATCTGTACAGGCAACGGCGCATCTCCGGGCTCTGCTACCGCCTCGGGCGCTATAGGCTCTGCCATAAACTCAGGCGCTGTCGGCTTTGTAGGCTCTGAAGGCTTACGTCCGGGAGGAGATACCACACTTGGCTTGGTGGGCATTTCCACCGTCTCAGGCATAGTAGGCTCGACAACCTCCTCGGGCCAGCCCGAAGCGTTTTTCGGATTTACAGCACCGGTGTCTTGAAGAATGTGCACGTCCTCAAGCAGGTCCTTTATATAGACTTGTGTGCCCGATTCTGTATCCAAGTGCCAATTTTCATCGCGTGTGTAGCTATCGTCCAAGCACGTCATGATGATATAAAGCTGTGCCAAAAACTGTCTGTAACGCTCCATCTTTCCCGCCGTATTCAAAACAGCACATACGATCGTGTTGTCGTAGAAGGAACGCAAGCACACGTAAAGATCCTTGAAATTAAGGCACAAAGCATCGTAATTTGCTTCGTAGTATAAGTATTTTTCACGATCCGTCTTTAGATTTCGATACTCCTCAAGCATCACACGAAGATTTTCGGTACACTCGCCCGCTCGGTCAACCGCCGCTGCGGGTGTCTTCGTATATTCGACGATCTCGTCCTTGTGCTTTACTACCGTATCTACGGTATCACCCAAAACGGTGGCATACAGGTTCTGTCCTATACTGTTTTGAGTATAGATCCCTTCCATGACTGAAAGCTTCTGAACTCTCGCATCAACCAGGTTCAGGTAGTTTCTGTAATACATGGATTCAATGTCGTAATTATCAAGCGCCAAGCAATAGGCCTCGTACAATTTTTTATCGGCGTTATATTTCTCAAGGTCGCTCAAGTATTTCTCGTATGCGTCCTTTGCCGCCGTATATTGCTCAAGCTTTTGCAGATAATATTCGTAAGTTTTCTGTTTATCGGCATATTCCTTGATCTCTTCCAAGTAAACCTTGTAATTGGCAAGCTCCAGATTATAATCGTCAAGC
The DNA here is from genome assembly GCA_045659245.1 of Eubacteriales bacterium. Taxonomy (GTDB): domain Bacteria; phylum Bacillota; class Clostridia; order Oscillospirales; family CAG-272; genus HGM12713. Next base: position 8,608 of record JAZOWN010000002.1, on the reverse strand, counting down.
TTTTGCTGATACTCGGCATACGCCTTAACCGTCAGATCATATTCCGCCTTTTGGGCATTATATTGCAGAAGCTCACCCTCCTTCGCCTTCGCATCGGTATAAGCGAAGTTTGCCAAGGAATTGTAAAGATCCGCATTTATCGAAAATTCTGCCTCGTATTCGGCAGAGATGTCATATTGCTCAAGACCTGCCCAATCGCCCTCAAAAAGGTACTCACCCGCGCCGTCCACGTTTTTCGTCATGGCGTTTACCGTAACCGAAAAAGGCTTCCAGCAAACTTTTTCACCGTTTTGCGCTGTATACGTCCATTCGGACACCCTGACGAGCAAGCCGTCAGCAGTCAGGCTTGCCGAAATGGCAGATGCCGGTATCGTTTCACTGTATATGAATTTATAAATCCCGCTTTGATCGATATACGCCGCCTCGGCACTTTCAATATCAGCACCCAAAAGAAGTTTCAAAAGCTCACTTCCGGAAACGGTGGTGTTTCTGTCGGGATCTGAAACCCCAAAGTCAGCAACAGTATCAAACGTCTGATCGCCGACCGCTGTCCACGTAAAGCATGACAGCAAAGTTGCCACGATCAAAAGCACGACCACAAAATATTTTAATACTTTTCTTCTCACAAGAACCTCAACTCAATACCAATTGGGTCAATATATACCGCAAATGTATATAATTACATTGTATTATACCACAAGTGCTCATAAAAATCAATAGGTTTACGGCATTTTTTGAATTATTTTTACAGCATTTTTCAAAGTTTTTCCCAACACTCCGGCATTTGTAAAAATCAACACTTTAAACAATTAAAACATCATGCATATTTACGCAAAAATCCCCCTTGATACGGTGCATTTTTCCTACCGTATCAAGGGGGATCTATTGTATTTTATATCATTTCCGCAAATCCGCCGTCGGTCCTCTCTATTGCGAAATTCAGAACAGCCGCAATAGAAACGAGCTTCTTTTCGGTCTCCGCGCTCTTATCAGACGCTTCCCATCTGCTTGTAATAGCACTTAAAACGTCAGCCTTTTCGGTATCGTTCAATTCGCTTCCTCTGTTGAGGGGGTTACGGCTTGCATTTTCGCCGTCAGCGTATACGTTTTCCACAAGAGTTACAGACATTACCTTGGAAACCATGATATTGTTTACGTATCCATCAGCGGTAAGTCCCGTCGCACTTCCCTCTCCGAAGGTGTTTTCTGCCGACTTGTCCGTTGACATAAGAACGTCCATCATGTTTGCAACGGCAACGGATTCCTTTTCGTATTCCTCGTTGCTCATTCCATCCTCCTTAGCACTCGAAAGATTTCCAAACATATCAGAGAGCATATCTGCCACAGGCTCGGCACTTTGCTCCGACACGTCGTAGGTCATAACCACGGAAGGAGTCGAAATGGATTGAAGCACCTTTGAGGACGAGGGAGTAAGGTCGTCAAGCATTTTTCTTACCGCCACGGTCGTATCCTTGCTGCTATCAGATGCAGCCTCGACCGCGCCGAATGCGCTGGACAATGACAGTGTAAGCGGTCTGTATCCGTCCACGTATGAATTTTCGTACATAGAAATTGCCGCAGCGGGCGCATCAAGCATGGCAAGTCCCATGTCAACGTGGACCATATCCGACTGAAGCAGACCGACAAGTAAAGTCTTGGTCTTCTCAGGGCCTACACTTTCCGTCACTGCAAGAGCATCAAGAACGGGGCCTATCTCGCCGAACACCGTCTCAGCGTCCTTGTCGGAGTCATTTATAACGTCAAGAAAATCAACCGAGACCGCGCATACATGCGCCAAGGCGCGCGCTTCTTTCTCCGCATTTACGATCTGTGCTCTGCCGTCAGTCACGTCGTTTATGGATACTCGTTCCGTTTTTGAAAGGAAGTCCTGCTCGTCGCGAACGACGTTTTCAAGAGTCCACGCTCTCATGTCGGCTCCTCTCATGCGCGCTTCTGCCGCGCGCAGAGCCGTATCCTTTTGGGTTCTTATTCCGTATTCATCGAAAACGTCGGTGTACACCTTAGTCAATGCCTCGGTGTCCTTTCCCTCGGCAGCGCTCATCTCGTAAAGAAATCCGTCGTACAAGTGCGCGGTGCTCTGCGGAACGGATACCGAGCTCAGCATCTCCTTTAACGCAGTATCAGCGCCAAAATCTATAAGATGTACGAATCTCGGATTTTTTATCACAAGCAGCAAAATTTCCGATACGCATTCCTCGTTAGCCAATGCGTCCTCGGGGGAATCGGATATGGTTGAGATAACGTCGTATTTCTCTGCAACCGCTACGATCTGTCCTGCCGTACGGAAGTCCTCTTTGAGAGTGAGAGACGTCGTATTTTCACCCGCCCTCGAATAGGTCAGCCCCTTAAATATCGCCTCTCCGCCAAATATCTTGAGAGTCCTTGCTCCTACGTTGTTTGCGGAAGCATCAAGGGCATCGGCAGTAATTTGAAGCGCGAGATGGTCGGACGCCTTAAGCGCGTCATACGAAATATCGTTCAGCGTATTCAGAGTACCCACTACGGGGATAAACAAGACGAACAAGGTAATAAGACCGCAGATACCGCCGCAAAGAGCGCCCATCTTGTTGAATCTTGCGACCTTGAATTCATCGTACTTTCCGCGCTTTTCACCGAGTGCCGCACGCTCGACCTGCTTCCTTTCGGTAAGCTTGAGTAACAGCTTTGTAAGCAGCTTAAGGAAAAGCCTCATTATGCAGCGTGTAATAGCGAAGAATGGCAGGAAGACGATGCTTGCCACAACAGCCGCGACAAGGACCGCTATCATGCTCTCCACGTCAATTCCTATTCCTAAGTCATTAACGGATCTAAGAAGATCAAAGATACCGAGTATCTTCCAGAGCACGATCGCCGATACCGATGCGCAAAGGAACGACAAGAGCGCCGATATCGCAAGCGATACTGCGTTTAAAATTATCTTTGACAGAGAAAGCTGCCATACGAATCTTCTTCCCTTAACAGCACCTATAAAAAACGCAGTGAATGCCAGGAAGAAGAACAAGAGAGAAAAAATAACAAAAAACATCTTACACCTCCATAATAAGCTATTGGTTATATTATACATCTATCATGACACAAAGTCAAGTGTTTTCCCGAATTCTTATCACATTCTATCGCAAAGGTCATGGTCACGGCTGCGAAAAAAGCAAAAGAAAAACAGCCGCGCAAAAAAACTGCATGGCTGCCTTTTTTTATGCCTTATCGGCAAAATTCTTTTATTGTAACTCCGTCTGTAAGCCGGGTTCTGTCGAGAACGGTCATCAATCTTCGCTCACCGTCACCGATGAGCTTCGGCTTTCGCCGTGCCACCCGCGGACATACGTCGGGCAAACGTCCGACTGCGGTGTTGCTTCGGTTAGGGTTTACAGCAAACCTATGTTACCATAGGAGTGGGTGAGCTCTTACCTCACCTTTCCACCCTTACCTCATACGAGGCGGTCTATTTCTGTTGCACTTTCCCTGGAGTCGCCTCCGGCTGACGTTATCAGTTATCCTGCCCTGTGAAGCCCGGACTTTCCTCACGGTAATACCTTTCGGCAACATACCGCGCGACCGTTCGACGAAGTTACCGCTTGATTATACCACAAAGCCGCTTTTTTGTCAAGAGCCGCTAAATACTTGAGAGTATTTTCTCACAAAGGCGCTCCGAAAGCCCCCTCTGCCGCTCAAAATCCATACACGGCACGTATATTTTTTCAAGCTCGGCGTGGGCATTCCCCGCTTCGTGAAGTGCCGAGAGCGCAAGAGCCCTTACGTCGGCATAGGCGCGCATGGCGGTGCGGTAAGAAAATCTTATCTTCCCTATCCCCTCAGGGTGAACAAAGCGCTTCATGTTTATAAGGCACGCCTCGCCCTCGCCCCTTGGTGCGTCGGACACGGTAAAATGATCCCCCGTATCAAGAAAAAGCATATCGCAGGGACGCGACGTATCAAGCAGGTCGCGCGAGAGCGCCACCCGTCCGCCACGAGAGCGCACCAAAGCGAGAAGCTCACATAGATAAAGGTACGCCGTACCGTAGTAATCGTTTATTACGTGCGTGCGCCTTGCCGCACGCTCATGCGTCGAAAGTTCCACCTCGCCGCGCACGCCCACCGCGCGCGTCTGCCTTGTCAGCACGCTTGTCGGCGAGCTCTTGGGTATTTCAAGGCGCGCGTACGTCCGCGCCACTGCCGCTGTAAGCTTCGGCAAGTCAACGCACCCGAGCGCGGCGCTGTCCGCCACGTTTCTTATCGACCTTGCCGCAAAAAGATAGCCGTACGCCTCACTATAAGCGCGCTTCTTATCCTTTGCGAGCGCCTCGATCTCGCAAACGCGTCCCCGAAGCGCCGCAGAATCCCAGAAATCTCCGAGATTTACTATCTCGTCTCTCGCACCTGCGATGACGGTATCGTAAGAATGGGGCGCCGTTCCGTCAAAAACGGCGACGCGCGAGTCGATAATTATGCCGTCGAGCGAGTCCGTATCCGACGAGCAGTAGTAGTATTCAACCTCAAAGCCACTGTCCGCGGCGCGTCGTGCAATACGGCGCATAAGACTGCTCTTGCCCGTGCCCGGACCGCCCTTGATTATGTATCTTTGCTCTATGCGCGGAGAGAAAAACACCTCGTCAAAAAAGCTCACGAAGCCGTCCGCGGTGTTTGCCGCCGCAAAAAATTCAACCTGTTCTTTTTTGTTTACCATGCGTTATAAACCCGAAATGCCGACAGGAGTGCGGCTTGCCTATCTTTCGATAATGGTGATGTTTACGGGCTCGATCCCCGCTTCAAGGTATACTATCTCGTTTATCTGGGATATCTGCGCGGGCAAAAGTCCGTCGCTCTTGACGACTACGCTTGCCGTGCCGTCGCTGATAACCGCTACGCACTCACTGAATCCCTTTGCAACGATAAGCGCTTCGATGTTCGCCTCTGCCTCCATTACGTCGGCAAGCGCGTTTATCTGAGAGAGCGCCTCGTTCTTGGCAGCCTCACTCGAAGCGGCGTTCTCAACTACCGATTGAAGGACCTCGATAGCCTCGTCACGGGTGCGCTGACGGCTCACCTGAACGCTTGAAAAGTAGGAGTCCGAAGTGGAGGTGTCGGGAGGAGTAACGGTAGTGGTGGTATCAGCTCCACCACCGTTCATGCCTGCGCTCTGGTCGTAGTCAGAGCCGCCGTCCTCATTGTTAAACGCGATAACGAGATTTACGACGACTGCGCACACAACGAGCGCCACCGTTCCTATAATGATAAAGTTCCTTTTTCCGATCTTGCGGCAAATATCCGCAGCCTTTGATTTGAAATTATCAAATTTCATAATATTTTCCTCCGAAATTTTAATACACTACATGTATATTGCAGGGCATTTGGTTTTATTCATAAGCGCCCGACGAGGCGACAAAAATTTTATTCGTGCTAATCCCGAGAGAGGCGGACACAAGAGAGATCACCTCCCTTTGGACTCGCGGGTCGTCTCCGCCTGTACAGACTATGCCGACTCCCGCGATCTCGGGGTTTTCATAGGCTGTGACGACCGCCTCTCTGCCCGAGCCGCTCCCCGACATGACTATCTCGTTTTTGTACCCCGAGGAGCTTGACTGCGAATCTATTGCGTAGACCGTTCGGTAGCCGCCCCTAAGGCTGACGAGCACGCTCACACGCCCCGCTCCCGACACGCCCGAGCATATATCGGCAACCCTTTCTTCGAGCATCTCGGCATAGGCGTCGGCGCTGTCCGTCGGCAAAGCGGTAGGGGCGGTGTCCTCTCCGTTGCTTCTGCCGAAGCCTCCGCCAATCAAAAGGAGCGCTACGCCAAGTCCGCCGCCTACTGCTATAAGTATAATTTTATGCCACTTTTTATTACTTTTTTTATAAAAATCCGACACAATATTCTCCCTCGACAAATTTTGATATTTTTATACATTTGAATATAAATTTGTATTTTTAATCATTTATGTCATATATTATTTCGCACTCCACCCCCGTCCTCATAAGTATATGCTCGCGTATTTTGTCGGGGTCAGCCGCAATCCCCTCGGGGTATATCCTGACGTGTGCCTCTCTCACCTCCGCCACCCCCGCATCGGTCACCCCCAGCGTAAGGCTCACGTCAAAAGCGTCCTCGGACACCGAGAGAAGCGTGGCAAGCTCCCCCTCGAGAAGCTCCTCCGAGGTACGCGCATTCCCTTGAAGCAGATATTCCTCGTAAAGCTCTCCGTAATCAAGCATGGGAGCGTCCGCATCAAAATCAAAAATCTCCGAAACACCGCCCGCGTCGCCGATAAACGACGTGAGGGGCGAAGCGACCGTCGCGATAAGGCAGAGCGAGGTAAGTATTTCTATATGCTTTTTCGTTGCGTTTCCTACGCTCAACACGCGCGCCACGGCAGAAACTATGCAAATTCCGAATATTCCGAGTACGTATCCTTTCATTTCCCACCCCTCACCCCCCGGCGACCGCGCATCTTATAAACAGCGCGAGCGCAACGGTGAACGCGACCGCCGACACCGACACAGCGCCGATAAGAAAGCCGTATACGTTGCCAAGCTCCGAAAGCAGACGGCTCTCATTATGACAGCCGAGCGCCTCTGCCGCCGTTGCGACGGCGATATACACGAGGCGCGTGAGCAAAAGCGAGATAAGCGTGGGCAAGGCAAGTATGATTATTAGCAATATCCCCCCGACTCCAACAACGCTTTTTATGTAGCCCACGCTCCCTGCCACAGTCCTTAGCGTGTCGCCGACGGCACCGCCCACAACGGGTATCACCGTCGAGGCGATAAGCTTGCCGCTTCGCGCTGCCGCCGTATCAGCCGCCCCCGCGACGGTCGTCTGCGCACCGAGAACGAAAACGAACACCGTCATGATAAGTCCTATAAAGAACGTGTAGCATTTTTTGACCGCTCCCGAAAAGCCGCAGAGAATATTACCGCCTGAGAGTGCGGAGCACACCGAGGCGGCAACGAGCACGGCGCACACCGGCACGACAGCACCTGCGACGAGCCTTTGAGTGGCAGAGAGCATAAGATAAAGCGTTGCCGTTCCCGCCCCCGCAGTGCTCACGTTGCCGCCCATGGCAAGGACCGCGCCCGTTACGGGTATCATGGCGTCCATGAGCGAACCTATGCCGTCGAAAAATTCTGCTGTGCGCTGTATTTCGACGTACTGTGAGCCAAGAAGCGCCGCGCTTATGGCGGCGGTCGACAAAAAGTCAAACGCCGCAGCGGTCTTCTCTCCGTCAATGCCGCCCGACAAGCCTCGCGCCGCCGCCGAGACCAGCAAAATCCCCATCAAGGTCGCCAAGGTAGAAAGCGCGCGCGGCAAAGCGGCGCTTATCCATGAGGTGATTTCTTCAAATATGCGTTGAACCGACAAAAGCTCCGTAAGATTTTGCCCGAGCGTGTCAATATCCCCGCCCGGCAGATCCCCGGCAAGGGGGGCGCCGCTGCTGCCGTGCCCGGCAGCTGCCGCCGAGCTAAGCCCGTCCGTCACGATATCCTCTGAGGATGCGGACACACTAACACCGAGCGCACAAAGGGCGACTAATGTGACTGCCGCAAATGCAGCAGCATAAAGCACCGTCAAAGCCCCGAATTTCCGCCTCCGCCTCATACCATTTCCTTTCTTTTGTTTTTTCTTTCTTTATTCGTTTGTTAAACCTTTAGCGTATCAGTTGAAATTAGCTTCCGTTTCCGTGAGCCTTCCCTTGGGGGAAGGTGGCACGAGCCTTGTGCGAGTGACGGATGAGGGTAGCGAGCAGAGCGAGCGTGCTATATACGCAAAGTAACTTTAAATTAAATGCACGGATGCTTCGCATCCTACCCTCATCAGTCGCTTCGCGACAGCTCCCTCCCAGAGGGAGCCTGTTTGTAAACCAAGCCTTAGGCTACAAAATTTTATTCGCGCAAACCGATATTTTTTCGGGTCGACGTCCTCGACGACCCGTTTGACATCACGCAACGACTCCCGTCAGCGTGAGCCTTCCCCAGTGGGGGAAGGTGTCACGAGCTTTGCGAGTGACGGATGAGGTGTTAAAGAATGAATTGAATATATGACACCTCATCCGTCATTGACTCGCATCGTCGGCTCGTCAATGCCACCTTCCCTTTCAAGGGAAGGCTTTCTGTAAATCAAGCCTTAGATTGCAAAATTTTGTTTGCGCGGAATCTTTTTTTCGTGAGGAGCAAGCCCCTACCCTACCGACACACCTGTAAAATTTTATTTATTCATAGTTTAGGGTTATAAGCGCTCCTGTTTTGTGCTTATAATAAGCCTTCCTCCGAGAGGTCCTGGTTGCAAGCAACCGTCGAGTTTTGCAAAGCAAAACATCGAGGTGGCTCGCGTTAGCGTGACGGAAGGAGCCTGCGTTATCTTTAAAATAAACCCTATCTCATTCTAACGCGCTCTCCCTCAGTCGCTTCGCGACAGCTCCCTCCCGGAGGGAGCCTTGCTTCAAATCAAGCCTTAGGCTACGAGATTTTATTTATTCATAGTTTAGAGTTATAAGCGCTTTCGCGCGTTATGATTTTGCTTCGCAAAAGTTATGATATGATTGCCCTCTATCTTCAAGCTGCGCCATCGGCGCATCATAACGATGCGAAGCATCTC
>JAZOWN010000001.1:0-150634 GCA_045659245.1 Eubacteriales bacterium | reverse complement strand
CCCTTGAAGTCACGAACTCTGGGGAGAGCGAAGTTGAAGAGTCTGTCTACAAACTCATACATCTTGTCGCCACGGAGAGTTACCTTTGCACCGATCTTCATGCCCTCACGGAGCTTGAAGTTTGCAACGGACTTCTTTGCGTAGGTGGGAACTGCCTTCTGACCGGAGATGATGCTCAGGTCATTGATAACAGCGTCAAGAGCCTTGGAGTTATCCTTAGCGTCGCCAACACCGCAGTTGATTACGATCTTGTCGAGCTTGGGGATCTGCATTACGCTCTTGTACTCAAACTTCTTCATAAGGGCGGGGGCAACCTCGGCCTTGTACATATCTTTCATTCTTGCCATAATGCCTTACCTCCCTCAGATTTCCTGTCCGCACTTAGCGCAGACACGAACTTTTTTACCGTCAACCATCTTGTGGCTAACTCTTACGCCCTTATCGCACTTGCTGCAATAAAGAGCAACCTTAGACGCGTAAATTGCGCCCTCTGCGTCAACGATTCCGCCAACGTCGCCCTGCTTGCGGGGCTTAACGTGCTTGTGAATCATGTTGACCTTCTCTACGATAACCTTGCCTTCCTTAGGGGAAACGGCGATTACCTTTCCCTTTACTCCCTTATCGTCACCGGAAAGCACGATGACGGTATCGTCTTTTCTAATATTCATCTTTCGATACCTCCATTAAAGTACTTCCGGAGCGAGGGACAATATCTTAAGGTAGTCCTTCTCGCGGAGCTCTCTTGCCACCGGCCCAAATATACGGGTACCGCGGGGCGTCTTATCTTCCTTGATGATTACCGCTGCGTTCTCGTCAAACTTGATGTAGGAACCGTCTGCACGCTTCATACCGTGTACGCTTCTTACTACAACTGCCTTAACGACGTCGCCTTTCTTTACAACACCGCCGGGAGTAGCCTTCTTTACGCAGGCTACAACCACGTCACCAATGTTTGCGTATCTGCGGCCTGTTCCGCCCAGAACGCGAATGCACATCAGCTCTTTAGCTCCGGTGTTATCGGCAACCTTCATGAGTGTTTGTTGCTGTATCACTTTATTTTCCTCCTGATTTCAATACGATTTCTGCCGTATTTACTGTATATGGTTTTTTGGAGCTAAATTATTTAGCTTTTTCGATTATTTCGACAACGCGCCATCTCTTGGTTTTCGAGAGAGGTCTTGTCTCCATAATTTCAACCTTGTCGCCGATGCCACAAACATTTTCTTCGTCGTGTGCATGAACCTTCAAGGTGCGCTTAATGATCTTTCCGTAAACGGGGTGCTTAACGTTATCTTCGATAGCGATTACGACAGTCTTGTTCATCTTGTCGCTTACAACACGACCGACACGTACTTTTCTAAGATTTCTTTCCTCTGTCATGACTCTTCCTCCTTACGCGTTTTTCTCTGAAAGGATTGTCATTACGCGAGCAATGTTCTTCTTGACTTCCACAATCTTCTGAGGATTATCAAGCTGATTGATCGCATGCTGGAAGCGCAGAGTGAAGAGCTCCTCTTTGAGTTCCTTGAGCTTTGCGTTAAGCTCGTCAGCACTCATTGCTCTCAAATCTTTAACAAATTTGGTCGTCTTCATCTTATGCTTCCTCCTTTACTGCGAACTTGCACTTGATGGGGAGCTTGTGAGATGCAAGACGCATAGCCTCACGTGCTACGTCCTCTGCAACTCCGTCCATCTCGAACATAACTCTACCCGGCTTAACAACTGCTACCCAGTATTCGGGTGAACCCTTACCGGAACCCATTCGAGTTTCAGCAGGCTTCTCAGTGATAGGCTTATCGGGGAATATCTTGATCCAAACCTTACCGCCACGCTTGATGTAACGAGTCATCGCGATACGGGCAGCCTCGATCTGGTTGCTGGTGATCCATGCAGGCTCAAGTGCTACAAGACCGTAAGAACCGTTTGTAACCTTATTGCCGCTTGTTGCTTTTCCTTTAAGTCTGCCGCGCTGAACACGACGGAACTTAACTCTCTTCGGCATTAACATTATTTACGTCCTCCTTCTCTCGGAGCTCTTTCGCCTCTTGCACCGTCGTTACGACGTCCGCGTCTCTCACCGTTTCTGTTGTCACGGCGATCGTTGCGTCTGTTATCTCTGGGTGCGTTTGCAGACGGTCTGTTTACCTCGTTAAGAACCTCGCCCTTGTATATCCATACCTTGACGCCGATCTTTCCATAGGTCGTGTTTGCTTCCCAGAAACCGTAATCGATATCTGCTCTGATCGTCTGAAGCGGAATCGTTCCCTCATGATAGTGTTCTGTTCTTGCGATTTCCGCACCTGCAAGACGGCCGCTGCAGGAAATCTTGATTCCCTTTGCGCCAAGTCTCATAGTGTTTCTGATCGCCATCTTCATCGCGCGACGGAATGCTACACGTCTTTCAAGCTGTCCTGCGATATTCTCTGCAACCAGCTGCGCGTCGAGGTCGGGCTGTCTTACCTCAACAACGTTGAGGGCTACGGGCATACCAACCATCTTCTGGAGCTCATTCTTGTACTTCTCGATTTCAACTCCGCCACGTCCGATAACCATACCGGGCTTTGCGCAGTGAACGAATACACGTACTCTCTTGCTGTCGCGTTCGATCTCAATCTTGGGAACGCCGGCACCCTGAAGCTCTTTCTTAAGATACTTTCTGATGTTGTAGTCGGATACGAGCGTATCACCGAATGTCTCATCGGATGCGAACCATCTCGAATCCCAGTTCTTAATTACACCCACGCGAAGTCCGTGGGGATTTACCTTCTGACCCATTAGCTTTAACCTCCTTTTCCTCAGTCTCTTTCTTTAACTACGATAGTTACGTGAGATGTTCTCTTGAGAATTCTATCTGCGCTTCCCTTTGCACGTGGCATGATTCTCTTAAGCGTGGGACCGGGGCATACGAAGCACTCTGCTACGTAAAGCTTGGTCTCGTCCATCTCAAAGTTGTTCGTTGCGTTTGCAACGGCACTTCCCAGAAGCTTTACAAGGTATTCAGAAGCACTCTTGTTGGTGTTCTTCAGAATAGCCATTGCGACTCCTGCATCCTTTCCTCTGATGAGATCGAGAACGATCTTCATCTTGCGAGGGGAAATTCTTGCATATTTAAGTGTTGCTCTTGCTTCCATTTTAAATATTCCTCCCTCTCACATTATTTACCGTTGTTGGATGTCTTGGAGCCTGCGTGGCCCTTAAAGGTTCTGGTGAGTGCAAACTCACCGAGCTTGTGTCCAACCATGTCCTCGGTTACATAAACCGGAACGTGCTTTCTTCCATCGTGAACCGCAATGGTGTGACCAACGAATTCAGGGAATATGGTGGATGCTCTCGACCATGTCTTGAGAACTTTCTTCTCGTTCTTTTCGTTCATAGCGCAAACTCTTGCGAAAAGCTTAGCTTCTACGTAAGGCGCTTTCTTCAAACTTCTGCTCATCTATATTCCCTCCTTATTTAGCGTTTCTGCGTTTTACGATGAACTTGTCTGTTCTAGCCTTCTTGTTTCTGGTCTTATAACCCAGAGCAGGCTTACCCCAAGGAGTAACGGGAGTAGGTCTACCGATAGGAGACTTACCTTCACCACCACCGTGAGGGTGATCGCAGGGGTTCATGACAGATCCGCGAACCGTAGGACGGATGCCGAGGTGTCTGGTCTTACCTGCCTTACCAAGCTTAACGGTGTCGTGCTCGATGTTGCCGACCTGACCGATAGTTGCCTTACAGTCAAGACGAATGATTCTTACCTCACCGGAGGGAAGTCTTACCTGAGCGATGCCGTTTTCCTTGGATATGAGCTGAGCTGCAACACCGGCGGAGCGAACAAGCTGTGCGCCCTTTCCGGGGTAAAGCTCGATGTTGTGAATGAAAGTACCAACAGGGATATTTTCAATCGGAAGCGTGTTACCGGGCTTAATGTCTGCATCGGGACCGGTGTAAACAACGTCGCCGTCCTTCAGACCAACGGGAGCGATGATGTAGCTCTTCTCTCCTGCCTCGTTCTGAAGAAGTGCGATGTATGCGCTTCTGTTAGGGTCGTACTCGATACCGATAACGGTTGCGGGAGCGAGGCTCTGACGCTTGAAATCGATAATTCTGTACTTAACCTTGTTTCCGCCGCCGTGGTGACGAACGGTGATTCTGCCGTAGCTGTTGCGTCCGGCAAACTTCTTCTTAATTACTACCAGACTCTTTTCGGGAGTAAACTTTGTGATCTCCTCGAAGGTCGGAACCGTCATATGTCTTCTTGACGGTGTAGTAGGCTTAAACTTCTTTGTAGGCATTCTTCTTTACCTCCTACCATCAATTAAGTCCATCGAAGAACTCGATAGTCTTGGAATCGGGCGTAAGTGTAACTATTGCCTTCTTCCAATCGGAAGTGTATCCGAAGTGAACGCCGAGTCTCTTGGGCTTTTTCTTCATGCTGACGGTGTTAACCGATGCAACCTTTACTCCGAAGAGTACCTCAACCGCGTTTGCGATCTCGGGCTTGGTTGCGTTCTTTGCTACCTTAAAGGTATACTTCTTGTCAGCGATCGCATCCATGCTTGCCTCAGTGATGATAGGCTTAATGATAATATCCTGTACCATTTTCATTATGCGTACACCTCCTCAAGCTTTTCAACAGCTGCCTTGGTCATGATAACCTTCTCAGCCTTGAGCACCTCATATACGTTGATGGTGCTGTAAAGAGTTGTTTCAACTCCAGGAATGTTCTTGCAGGACTTAACTACGAAGCTCTCAACGCCGGGAAGAACGATAAGCGCCTTCTCTGCAACGGTAGCGGTTCTTGTAGCCTGCTCACGAACTACCTCACCATCCTTAACGGTGGTAAGTTTGTAGTTCTTGGTAACTTCTTTCTTGCATCCGAGAGCAGCAAGCATCTTTGCCATCTCTGCGGTCTTGTATGCATCAAGCTTGATCTCGTCTACAACGATGAGCTCGCCTGCTGCAACCTTAGCGGAGAGTGCGCTGAAGAGAGCAACTCTCTTGGTCTTCTTGTTAAGCGCGAGTCTGTAATCTCTGGGCTTCGGGCCAAGAGCAACTCCGCCGTGTGTCCACTGAGGAGCGCGAGTAGAGCCCTGACGTGCTCTGCCTGTGCCCTTCTGGCGCCAAGGCTTCTTACCGCCGCCCGAAACCTCGGTGCGGGTAAGTGTGGACTGTGTACCCTGTCTCTGATTCATAAGATATGCTCTTACTGCGGCATGGAGGACGGCACTGTTGACTTCTGCTCCGAATATAACGTCCGACAGAGTCATTTCTCCGACTTCTTTGCCTGTCATATCCATAACTTTAATGTTTGGCATTGTTTATTTCCTCCTTCCGCTTATGCTTTAACCGAGTCGCGGATGAATACTATGCCGTCCTTAGCACCGGGAATGGCGCCCTTAACAGCGATAAGATTCTTTTCGGAATCGATTTTTACAACTTTGAGATTAAGAACAGTAACCTGCTCGTTACCGTACTGACCTGCCATCTTCTTGTTCTTGAAGATTCTCGCGGGGTCAATTACACCCATAGAACCGGGCTGACGGTGGATAGGACCTGTACCGTGAGTCATTCTGAGGTGGTGGTGATTCCATCTCTTGATAACACCCGAATATCCACGTCCCTTTGTCATACCTGTAATGTCGACCTTGTCGCCTGCGGCGAAGGTATCGGCTGTAATGACGTCGCCAACGTTGATAGACGAAACATCGTCAAGACGGAATTCTTTGAGGTGCTTCTTGTTTTCAACACCTGCTTTTGCGAAGTGACCCTTTTCAGCCTTAGTCATGTGCTTCTCCTTTACTTCAGCGAAGCCAAGCTGAACAGCGTCGTAACCGTCGGTTTCAACGGTCTTCTTCTGTGCTACTACGCACGGACCTGCCTGAATAACGGTGACCGGAATTACGTTTCCGACCTCGTCGAAGATCTGAGTCATACCGATCTTCTTACCGATAATACCCTTTTTCATTTTTGTTTTCCTCCTGTAAATTATTGGTTGACGCATAAGGGTGCGCGCCAACATGATTTACAAAGTTACCGACCTGCTGGAGCTTTCATTATTATAAAGCGCCGCATCGGCTGTTATCTTTGTTTTGTTTCAATCGGGGTGCTTGATTTAGATTTTTACCTCGATCTCAACGCCTGCGGGAAGCTCTACGCTCATCAGCGCATCAACAACCTTCTGAGAAGGCTTCATGATGTCGATGAGTCTCTTGTGAGTTCTCATTTCAAACTGCTCGCGGCTATCCTTGTACTTATGCACTGCGCGAAGGATAGTAACGATCTCCTTCTCAGTGGGAAGCGGGATAGGACCGGAAACGGTTGCACCGTTTCTCTTTGCGAGCTCTACGATCTTCTCTGCTGCTGCATCGATAAGTGTGTGATCGTAGCTCTTCAGTCTTACTCTGATCTTTTCATTGACTGCCACCTGTTTGTTCCTCCTTTTTAAGATTTCGCTTGTTCGTGCCACTCTGCGAAGCACAAACCATACTCGCAATTCGGTACGAACTGCGTTTCAGGGGGCGCAATCTCAGCCAACACCATGCCATGCGTTTTGTTTGCATCCATTTAAAAAGCCGAATTCATCTCACATCAGCATCTGTAAGTGACCTCGGGGAGCGCCAAACGCCCGACTCCGCGCCGGAGCGGGTAGTGTTCACCTTGATTGCATTCGCCCGATCAAACGGACATACTCCGCGAAAATTACCCGCTAAATCGTCACTTTAGCGGCAACCTCTCGCTTCTACGCACATCAAGCCTTGATATTATATCATATAAAAGAAGAAATTTCAATAGATATTTTATAGTTATTTCGCAGATTTTTACAACAATTAATCATATATAAATATACATTTTATACAAAAATACGTATTTTTACCGTCAGTTTCACGAATTTTATCAAGCTTTTTCATTAAAAACAGCTAATTTATTGACTGAATTTTGATTTTTCGCCCACAAAAAAGCTTCCTTTTTATTATATATATACGCGCGCAAAAGCAAAGGGGGCTAAAAAGCCCCCCAAATAATCAGTCAATATCCTTCTTTTTAACTCTGGAAACAAGCGAAATTAGCGCGTGTCCGTGAAAAGGAATTAACGGATATAGATAATTTCTCTTTCCGTTAACCGTCGAATTGGTCAGCAAGAGAATAATTATTATAACACCTCCCGCTAAGAATCCCCAAAATCCCGCTATGGCTATGGCGACAAGCAGAAAGATCCTCAAAAACTTAATTGCATACCCCAGCTCGTAGCTTCTTTGCGTAAAGTTGGCTATGGCAACGAACGACATATACACTATAACCTCGGGTATAAGCCAGCCTATATCAACGGCAAAATCCCCAAGTATCAGTCCGCCGACCACCGAAAGCGAGTTGTTGAGCATGTTAGGAGTGTTAAGAGAAGCCAAGCGCAGAGCATCGATTATAAACTCAACTATCAAAAGCTGTGCTATTATCGGCAGCTTTCCCGTTTCTTCGGGCATGGCGAACGATAAAAAGGACGGCACGAGCTCGGGGTGCTGTATCATAAGATACCACAACGGTGTCAGCACGAGCGTAAGGAAGAACACGATATATCTCGTCAGCTTAATATAAGTTCCGGTAAGCGGCGGAAAATAAAAGTCGTTTGACTCCTGCATGAAATCGAACACGGTGGACGGAAGCACCAGCACCTCGGGGCTGTTATCAAGCACGATAAGAATACTTCCCTCCAAAAGCTGTGCTGACGCAACGTCCGGGCGCTCCGTAGTACGAACCTTGGGAAAAGGATTATACCAACGTGTTTTTACAAGGCATTCCTTGAGCGACTCATGCCCCATAGTCAGCGAATCTGTTTTTATATTTTTGAGTTTTGCAGCAATATTCTCCACGTATTTGGAGTCAGCTCTGTCACTCATGTAGCACATAACCACGTCGGTCCGCGAGTCCTTACCTATTGGAAAGTACTTCATTGTAAGCGCGGGATTTCTTATTCTTCTGCGGATAAGCGCCGTATTGAAAATCAGCGTTTCCACAAAGCCGTCGCGCGCGCCGCGCATTACTCTGTCGCCCTCAGGCTCGCTCGTTTCTCGTGCGGGATACGTGCGAGTATCAATGATTATCGCTTCTCTGCCGAACGACGAGCCAAGCATAAGAGTACAGCCCGACAGAACGGCAGTTATCATAGTGTCAACATTGTCCGTCACGTCCGTTTCTATATACGGAAGATTTTTTATCATGTAGTCCTGCGCACTCCCTGAAACCTTTTTCAGAGATATAAAATGCATCATAAGCTTTTGCATTGCGGTATCCTTGGCAAAGCCGTCGATAAAAAACAAAGTAAGCTCTCCCTTATCGACTTTCAAGGTTTTCTCAAGGACGTCAAAGCTCTCTCTTACGCGTAAGGTCTGACGCATAAATTCCACGTTCTTTTCGTAATTATCGGTTAAATTTATTTGCATAGATCACCTCGTCAAGCAACGATATTACAAATATTATAACCTCAATAACAGTCAACTATCCGCTTTACACAAGAACCACGTTGAATTTTTCAAACCACAAAGCGCACTGACAAAGTAGCGCTTTTTTTCTTATTTTCAGCGCCATATCTCTTTCTTCTTCAGCATTATCCAAAACATCCGGCCCAAGTCGATGCAACACACATGCGTGATCTGCAAGAAGATCCTTCAAAAACCCGCCAAGCGCCTTGTCCATACCTCTTAGCGCCCTTGCGTTTGCTGCCTTTTTATCGCTCCGCACTCCCACAAGCTCTACTCCCCACGTGTTGTAAAAGCTTTCGGCTCTTTCTAAAAAATACCGTGTGTTATCGGTAAGTGCTATCTCCTCTACGTATATTCTCCTCTCACCATGTGCGCGCGCTTCATTTATTCTTTGCAGTATAGATGGCACAGTGAAATCAAATTGAGGATAGCCAAAGGCAAAAAGACTATCTGTAAGTGCCGCCATAATATCCGTTTTGGCTGAATACTCAAGCACCTCACATTCCGCATCTTGCCCTGACGGATACGTAGCTTGACTCATATATACCTCGTTTATCCCCCAGCGAGTGCAAAGTATGCCCTGCCCTGCTTTTATAGAAAAAATATCCTTAAACAGCCCATGCGGCAAGGGTGAATGATCGCCCTTTATGTATTCGCAGAGCACATCCCGATCTATTCGCACGCAACCACCGTAAAGGCGCATAAGGCACGCAAGTGACGACGAAAAACAGATCCCGCCATCCCTGACGGTATAAAAAAGGCTTTTTGCACCGCTCCCGCCATTAAGAAGCAACAGCTCACCGCACCTTTGGTCGTAAAGTGCCAGCGAAAAGCCAAAATCAAGCCGTTTGAGATATTCCTCTCCCTCTTCAACATATCCCGTCAAAACTGATTCCGCAAATTTCTCACCGTGACCGAACACATCGGTGTCTGCTATTATCACAGCCGTGTAAAGAGCGTTATTGCGCTTTACCGTAACGGGCTGTAAAAAGGCGCGCTCTCCGCTCTCTCCATAGCAAAGCACGGCGTATTCTCCATTTATAAACGCACACCCCGCACCTCGCTCCGTGCGCATTCTTTGAAGCTCCGAAAAGCTCTTGATACCACCATAATTCAATATACCGCAAAAAGTTATCATACCCCACCTCCGTATATAAATATATATGTAGACAAGTTTTAAAGTATTAAAAACACTCACGCTCAAAGAGCGGTGTGCATAAACTTTTTATAGAGATTACTTTGGAGGTTTTTAGCATGTGCAAGGTAAAGCTTACGGAGACGGTGGGAATATGCGCCCTCTGCTTTGGCGCGGGTATCATTCTCTCCCTCTTACTGCCGCCCTATATCCTTATATTTCTTGAAGCCATAGCCTTAGCGGCAGCGGGAATACTGCTGCTCGGCAAGAGACGCCGCTAATTTATAAAGTTTTCAAAGGAGAAAAGCTATGAAGATAGTTCTCGTTCGTCCGCCTACGTTTTTAAATCCCCTATTGCGCAAGCTTCGCGGCGCAAGAAAAGCCAAATAGCAAAAAAGCCGTCGCGCAAAGCTTTGCACGACGCCTTTTTTTATGTTTATCGACTTAAATTTCATTTTTTCCTTGAACACTTGCGTTTTTCATGATATAATATACGGTGAAAACAATCGTTAGGCGGTACTTAAAAATGGAACACGGATTTCTTCCAATAACAAAAGCGGAAATGAATGAGCGCGGCTGGGATCGCCCTGACTTCGTTTACGTCACGGGCGACGCATACGTTGACCACCCAAGTTTCGGCGTTTCCCTTATTTCCCGAGTCCTCGAAGCGGACGGCTTTCGCGTGGCGATCCTCTCACAGCCCGACTATAAAAGCTGTGATTCCTTCCGCGAGTTCGGTAAGCCGCGCCTCGGCTTTCTCGTAACAGCGGGAAATATCGACTCCATGGTCGCGCACTATACCGCCGCAAAGAAAAAACGCACATATGACTACTATTCTCCCGGCGGCAAGGCAGGGCTTCGTCCCGACCGCGCGACCATCGTATATTGCAATCGAATAAGAGAAGCATACGGCGACGTTCCGATAATCATTGGGGGGCTTGAAGCCTCTCTGCGCCGTTTTGCCCACTACGACTATTGGGCAGATACCATTCGCCGCTCCATACTTATAGACTCCCGCGCGGATATTCTCGCCTATGGAATGGGCGAAAATATTCTTCTTCGTATCGCGCGCCTGCTTGACAAGGGCGTTCCCGTCAAGAAGATACACGACGTAAGAGGTACTGTCTACGTCTGCCGTCCCGAGGACAAGATACACTACGACGTTGCGGCGACCTTTGACTACAACGAGCTTAAATCCGACGACAAAAAATATGCCGAAGCGTTCGGAATACAGTATAAAAACCAGGATTCCATAAACGGTCGCGCAATTGGTGAGATGTACGACGGAAAAATGCTGGTACAAAATCCTCCGATGCCTCCGCTTGAGCGTGAGGAGCTTGACCGCGTTTACGCCCTGCCGTTTATGCGGAATTACCACCCCTCATACGAAAAAATGGGAGGTGTTCCCGCAATTACAGAGGTAAAATTCTCGATCACACATAACCGAGGTTGCTTCGGTGCGTGCAATTTCTGCGCGCTCGCCTTTCACCAAGGACGAACGGTGCGTTCAAGAAGCATCGAGAGCGTAGTTGAGGAAGCCAAAAAGATAACCGAGCTTCCCGATTTTAAGGGATACATTCACGATATTGGCGGTCCAACGGCAAACTTCCGTTATCCTGCCTGCGAAAAGCAGCTCAAAGACGGGGTTTGCGCGTCAAGAAAATGCCTCGCCCCCACTCCCTGCAAAAACCTTGTTGCCGACCACACCGAGTACGTAAAGCTTATCGAGGAAGTCGAAAAGCTCCCCAAGGTCAAAAAGGTATTTATCCGTTCGGGTATTCGCTTTGATTATCTGTTGCACGACGAGGACGACTCCTTCTTCCGTAAGCTCGTCAAGGACAACGTAAGCGGACAGCTTAAGGTCGCTCCCGAGCATTGCTCCTCGTCAGTTCTTGCGTGCATGGGCAAGCCGGAATTCGGTGTTTACGAGCGCTTCCGCGAAAAATATTTCCGACTTACCAAGGAGATCGGCAAAGAGCAGTATCTCGTTCCGTACCTTATGTCAAGCCACCCAGGCTCTACACTCAAGGACGCACTTGAGCTTGCACTCTGTCTAAAGCGCGATAAGTACGCACCCGAGCAGGTTCAGGATTACTATCCTACTCCCGGAACGGCTTCCACCGTTATGTTCAAGACAGGTATAAATCCGCTTACAATGAAGCGCGTTTACGTAGCGACCGATTATCACGAAAAGCAGCTTCAGCGAGCACTTTTGCAATATAACCGTCCCGAAAACGCGCCCCTTGTGCGCGAAGCGCTGACAAAGCTCGGCAGAGAGGATCTTATCGGCTTTGACGAAAAGTGCCTTGTGCGCCCCGAAAACAAAAATTATCGCCCGTCCAAGAGTACTCAAAATATTACAAAAAACAACACAAATAAATATCACGGCAAGGCGCAACCTAAGAAACAATCTCAAAACAAAAATTCGCAAAAACATAAGCGTTCTACTAAAAAATAAAACAAAACGGCGAAATGCAGTCTTGCATTTCGCCGTTTTACTTTATTTTAATTTTTCAACACAATTAAATACCAAAAAGCTTGAGCGCCTCGCGTGCGGCATTCTGTTCTGCCTCGCGCTTGGATTTTCCAACTCCGCGCCCAATAAGATTTGAGTTAAGTCTGACCTCAACCTCAAATTCCTTTGCGTGGTCGGGACCGCTTTCTCCTACAACTGTATAGGTAGGAGTCATTCCGTCGCTGACCTGTGTAAGCTGCTGAAGCTCGGTTTTAGCATCGGAGTAAAGCATGCTCTCGCCATTGTCTATCTGATTTTTGATTATAGGTATCAAAAACTCTCTGACTCTGTCAATTCCGTCCTCACCCGCATCAAGAAATATTGCGGCAAGGAGTGCTTCAAACGCATCTTCAAGAATGGACTGACGGTTGCGGTTTTTTTCCTCACCGTGTCCAAGATACAGATACACTCCAAGTCCTATCTTTCTAGCATAGCTCGCGAGTGCCTGCGACTGAACGAGAGCCGCTCTCATGTGGGTAAGATCCCCCTCGGGAAGAGCTGCATATTTGGTAAACAGGTACTCACTTGTAACCAAAGACAGAACGGAATCTCCGAGAAACTCAAGTCTCTCGTTGCAAACGGCGTCCATTTTTCTTGCCTTAAGCTCGTGCGCGTAGGATGAGTGAGTCAACGCCTCAAAAAGCAGCTCTTTATTTTTAAACGTATAGCCTATTGCTTTTTCAAGAGCACTAATATCCGTCCTTTGCATCTTCTTCTCCTTTTAAAGTATTTTATCCAACATCTCGCCTATCGTCAGAAGCGAGCGCTCGGCGTATTTTTCATATTTCGCTATTTTTCCGCCCTTAACTCTCATGGGGAGCGACTCGATTATACCGAAGTTTGCGTTCATGGGGCAAAACTCACCGTTTCCACCCTCCGACACGTAGTGCGCCATAGCGCCTATCATGGTAGTTCTCGGGAATACGGTCTTTTCCTCGCCAAGCGCGAGTGCCGCCGCGTTAAGTCCCGCAACAAAACCCGAGCCCGTCGATTCGATATATCCCTCGACTCCCGTCATCTGTCCGGCAAAGAAAATGTTTTCCATATCCCTAATAGCATAGGTAGCATCAAGCTTGCCCGGTGAATTTATATACGTGTTTCTGTGCATAACTCCGTAGCGCAAAAATTCCGCATTTTCAAGTCCGGGTATCATTCTGAATACCCTTCTCTGCTCGGGAAAGGTAAGATGCGTCTGAAATCCGACGAGATTATACATGCTTCCCTCGTCGTTTTCTCTGCGAAGCTGAACTACCGCGTGCGACTTACTTCCCGTTCGCTTGTCCACCAAGCCGACAGGCTTCAAGGGGCCGAAAAGAAGCGTATCGCGTCCGCGTCTTGCCATGACCTCAACGGGCATACAGCCCTCAAAAACCTTGAGGTTTTTCTGCTCCTCTTTATCAAACTCCTTAAGAGGCGCCTCATTCGCGCTGACACGCGCCTCCCAAAAGGCGTTGTACTGCTCCTCGTTCATGGGGCAATTGATGTAATCCGCATCGCCCTTATCGTATCGAGAGGCAAAAAACGCCACGTCCATGTTTATGGTCTGCGCGTCCACAATGGGAGCTGCCGCATCAAAGAAATGAAGCCCCTCTCCTACGAGCTCTCGGCTTATATACTGCGCAAAAGCATCGGACGTCAAGGGCCCCGTTGCAATAACGGTAATTTCTCCCTCAATAAGCTCTGTCACCTCGCCCGAAACGACAGTTATATTCTCATTTTCTCTTATTTTTTCCGTAATATACGCGGAAAACTTATCTCTGTCAACTGCGAGCGCCGAGCCTGCGGGCACTCTCGTAGCGTCCGCTGCCTCCATAATAAGAGATCCCATGCGGCGAAGCTCCTCTTTAAGCAAGCCGACCGCATTTGTGGTGCTGTCCGAGCGCAGAGAATTAGAGCAAACGAGCTCTGCAAAATTCTCCGAATGATGCGCGGGGGTATATTTTAGGGGCTTCATCTCGTATAGCCTTACCTTTATACCCCTTTTAGCTATCTGCCAAGCCGCCTCGCAGCCGGCAAGCCCCGCACCAAAAACATTAACCGTTTTTTCCATTATTCATTATCTCCGTTTGCCGATGCCAAGTAGGGCTTTTTGAACGAGCAACCGGATTTCTTGCAAACGAGAGTGGGCTGTCCCTTCTTGCGGTAAAGCATCTCTCCGCACTGAGGACACTTTTCGTTCGTGGGAAGATCCCAAGATGAAAAATCACAGTCGGGATACTTCTCGCAGCTATAAAATACTGTCTTATTGCGTCCCGTTTTCATAACTATCTTCGAGCCGCACTTAGGACAAGGAACGCCTATGTCGCGCGTTTTCTGCTTGGTGAAATCACATTCGGGATAACGCACGCAAGCGAAGAACGAGCCATAGCGTCCGCTTCTCTGAACCATATCAGAGCCACACTTCTCACACTTGAAGTCAGCGATAACAACCTTCTTTTCCTCGGTTGCGCTTTCCTCACTGTCCGTATCTACGGTCTTTGTGAGAGGCTTTGTGTTGCGGCAGGTCGGATAGTTCGGACAAGCGGCAAACTTACCGTATCTTCCGTTCTTTATGACCATACGGCTTCCGCACTTATCGCAGATTATGTCAGTCTCCTCAACGGGAACCTCGACCTCCTCAGAGGCCATCTTCACGTTAGCCGCGTCAAGCTCCTTTTCAAATCCTCCCCAGAACTCAGAAAGAACGCTGTTCATTTCCACTCCGCCGTTTTCTATGCTGTCGAGTCTATCCTCCATATGAGCGGTAAACGCATAGTCGACTATATCAGGGAAGCTCTCCTTCATGAGCTTGTTCGTAAGCTCACCCGTAGGCGTGGGAACAAGCGACTTGCCCTCGCGCTTTACGTAGTTACGGGTAATGATAGTTGTAATGATCGTAGCAAACGTACTCGGACGTCCTATACCCTTTTCCTCAAGGAACTTGATAAGAGATGCGTCGTTGTATCTCGCGGGCGGCTCAGTAAAGTGCTTAGCGGGGTCAGTAGAAACAAGAGCTACCTTCTGTCCCTCCTTAATGTCGGGCAGACGGATATTTTTCTGTTCTCTTACCTCGTCGGCAGTGCGAACGGTATCCTCCTCGCTTTCCTCATAAACCGCCATATATCCTTGGAAATCAACGGTATATCCGCTCGTTCTGAAAACGTAGCCTGCCGACTCAAAATCAGCCGTAACGGTCGAAAGCACCGCGCTTTCCATCTGGCTTGCTATAAATCTCTCCCAGATAAGCTTATAGAGCTTAAACTGGTCGTTTGTCACGTACTTTCTTATTTTCGAAGGCTCAAGGTCAATGCGCGACGGTCTTATTGCCTCGTGCGCGTCCTGCGCTCCTGCCTTTTGCTTGTAGCTTCTGGCTGTTGAGGGGTAGTACTTATCGCCGAACTTTTCACCGATATAGCTTCTTGCCTCCTCCTGCGCCTGTGCTGAAACTCTCTGCGAGTCGGTACGCATGTAGGTTATAAGACCTTGAACGCCACCGTTCTCTGCACCTACGTTAACACCCTCGTAAAGCTCCTGCGCTATACGCATGATCTTCTGCGACTGGAATCCGAGCTTCTTTGCTGCCTCGTGCTGCATGGTCGAGGTGGTAAAGGGGGGAGCGGGAAGCTTCTTTTTCTTTGACTTACGAACCGAGCTTACGCTAAAATCTGATGCACTTACTGCATTTACGACCTTCATAGCGTCCTCTTCGCATTTGAGCTTCATCTTGCCCTTGGCGTTGCCATAAAAGCGAACTGTAAATTCCTGATTATCAGATGCGCAAAGCGTTGCGTCAACAGTCCAGTACTCAACGGGCTTGAATGCTCTTATCTCCTCCTCACGCTCAACGATAATTCTAGTCGCTACCGACTGAACGCGTCCTGCGGAAAGACCGCTTCTTACGTGCTTCCAAAGGAACGGAGAAAGCTTGTATCCCACTATTCTGTCGAGAATTCTTCTCGCCTGCTGGGAGTTTACGAGATCCATATCAATAGCTCTCGGCTCCTTGATTGCCGCCTTAACAGCCGGTTTGGTGATCTCATTGAAGGTTACACGGAGCGTGTTTTCGGGCTTTATGCCGAGCGCCGTTGCCAGATGCCAAGAAATTGCCTCTCCCTCGCGGTCAGGGTCGGTTGCGAGGAATATCTTATTTGCATTCTTTGCTTCCTTCTTTATGTCCTTGATAAGGTCGCCCTTACCTCTTATGTTTATATAATGAGCCTCAAAGCCGTTCTCGATATCAACTCCAAGCTTGCTCTTGGGAAGATCTCTTACGTGTCCCTTGGATGCGATCACCTTGTAGTTCGTTCCGAGATAGCCCTTAATTGTAGCGGCCTTGGAGGGTGATTCCACTATAACAAGATTTGCCATATATTTTTCCTTTCAATGTTCTTTATGTCCTCGGCACTCACGCCTGCTTTTTGTAAGCTCCTCCCGGCTGGGAGATTATGAGTCCCGATATTTCAAGTAACGTAAGCGACGTTATTACGTCCCGTATGTCCGCGCCGCGCGATGCTATATCGTCGGGCACGAAAACCTTGCCGTCGGGAATGAGTGAGTATATCTCTCTCGTCTTAACGTCAAGTGTTGCGAGAACACTCTCGTCGATCGTATTCTCAGCTCGGATTTCTACCCTTGCGCTCTGCGCCTCGGTAGGCTCTTCTGATTTTTCATTTTCCGCCTTTTCGGACTCTGCGTCGTATCTTCCGCGATAAAAAACGTCCGATACTCCGTACTCCTTTAGCTTTCCTTCGTCAAAGTCGGAATGCTTGGTTGCCCACGCAAGCCTTTTGAAATTAAAGGTGTCGTGGTAAAGAAAATCGTAATGATTTATTAGGTCGTTTGCCGAGAGAACTACGTTCGCACCGCTTTGTATAAGTTCGTTCGGTCCTGTCGCCGTAGCCTCACCTATCTGCCCCGGCAAGGCAAAAAGCTCTCTGCCCTGAGAGATTGCTCTCGAAGCGGTTATCAGCGCGCCGCTTCGCTTTGGCGCCTCAACCACGAGCACTCCGTTTGACATACCGCTTATTATGCGATTTCTTATCGGAAAATTGTTCGGCAGAGGTCGTTCAAACGGCGGAAACTCGGATATTACCGCGCCGTGCTTTGCGATCTTGCGCATAAGCTTTGCGTGCTCCTTCGGATAGACCACAGAAAGTCCGCAACCGAGAACGGCAACGGTTTCTCCACCCGCCTTAAGTGCCGCCGCGGCACAGACTCCGTCTATACCGAGCGCCATTCCGCTAACCACGCAAACGTGCGCCGCAGACAGCTCATAAGCTATTTTATACGCGGAGCGCTTTCCGTATTCGCTCATTTTTCTCGTGCCGACCATTCCAATACAAAGTCTTTGATCGACATTCGGGAGCTTTCCAAGACAATAAAGCATTACGGGCGGGTTTTCGATAGTACGCAGACGCGCGGGATAGCGCTCGTCCGTGTATCCTATTACGTCTATTCCCTGCCTCTGACAGTATTTAAGATACTTATAAGAAAGCTCAAGCGACTTATCCGCAAGACGCTCCTTAGTTATAGTCTTAAGTCCCTCTATCTGCTCTATCTCCTCAGCCGACATTCTGTAAACGTCGTAAGGATCATCAAAGCTCGCAACAAAGCTTGGGAACTCCTTCGACGCGATGCCGAATTTCTCCGCAAGCCATATCCAATAGAGTGCGTTTTCGTCTTTTCTCATATACTTCCCCTTACTGTTTCCCAAATGCATATAGAAGCGGCAGCCGCCGCGTTGAGCGACTCAGCACCCTCACGCATGGGAATGATAACACAGTCACTGCACGCACGTATCACACCGTCCGTAAGCCCGTGTCCCTCGTTTCCGATAACGAAGCAGTCGCCCGCCGCAAGTCTTATCTCACCGATATTTCGGGAGTTCTCGGCAAGTGCGGTAGCATATACTCTGCGACCGTCGCCCACAAGCTCACCAATGAAGCTCGGGAGCATTTCTGCCTCCACGCTTTGAGTGCGCATTTTAAATACCGCACCCATAGCGGCACGAATGGTCTTCGGATTATAAATATCGGCGCAATCGTCCGTAATTATAAGCCTGTCAATACCAAGCGCATAGCAGCTTCGCATGACCGTTCCAAGGTTCCCGGGGTCTCGCAGGGACTCGGCAATAAGTATTTTTTTCTCCTTGCTCGGAATAAACTCTCCGACCTCGTGAAGTGAACTCAAAGCATGTGCGACGGTAATTACACCCTCGGGTGCTTTCTCCTCACTCATCTTTTCGAAAACGGAGTCGCTGACCTCTACGACAGTATCGGGAGTTATTCTTCCCTCGGATAAAGCCGTGTCAACGTCACGTCGAAGCGCATCGTTCATTGGACTTTTGCAAACAACGTATTTAATTTTAACGTCAGACGAATGGGCCTCTCCAAGAAGCTTTATCCCATCAAAGCGAAAGAGTCCGCTTTCACGGCGATTTTTCTTTTCGGCAAGTCCGCATACGAACTTTACAAGCGGATTTTGCCTTGAGCTTATTACCTCTTTATTCATACGCGCGCCTCCTTTTTTACACAAATAAAACCCCGTGAAAACGGGGTTTTATAGCTCTGATTAAAGAGCTGCTTTTGACTTTTCTGCGAGAGCTGCGAAAGCTTCCTTGTCGGAAACTGCGATCTCTGCGAGCATCTTACGGTTGAGATCGATGCCAGCGAGCTTAAGACCGTGCATAAAGGTAGAGTAGTTCATACCGTTTACCTTTGCCTGTGCTGAAATACGAGCGATCCACAGTCTGCGGAAATCTCTCTTCTTCATCTTTCTGCCGGCAAATGCATAGTTTCCGCTCTTGAGAACGGCTTGCTTTGCCATCTTGAAATGCTTGGACTTTGCGCCCCAGTATCCCTTTGCAGCCTTAAGAACTTTATTTCTTCTCTTGCGCGTCATCATAGCGCCCTTGATTCTTGCCATTTTTAATATCCTCCTTCTGTTGTTCCGTAATTATTTCTGAATAAGCGTTCTGATGTTTGCGGTCATAGAATCACTGAGTATAGCACTCTGGCGAAGATGTCTCTTTCTCTTGGCGGTCTTAAGACCGGTGTTATGTCTGTGATGGCAGTGACCCATCTTTACCTTACCGGAAGCGGTAACAGAAAATCTCTTTGCGGATGCTTTATGTGTCTTTACTTTTCCCATTTTTATAATCTCCTTTTTTAATAATCAAAATTGGGTGGGACTCGCGCCCCTTATAGTAACGCGCTATGCGCGAATACAACTTATTTAGTCTTTACGGGAGAGATCACCATGCTCATAATTCTGCCGTCAAGAACGGGAGCCTTATCAACGCTTCCGACCTCACTGCAGGTGTCCTGAAACTTCTTCATAATTTCCTGACCTATGCCAACGTGACTCATCTCTCGTCCCTTAAAGCGCATTACGACTCTTACCTTGTTTCCCGACTCGAGGAACTTGACTGCGTGGCGCGCCTTTGTTTCAAAATCATGAGTGTCAATTCTGCAAGAAAGCTGAATTTCCTTAAGCTCAACTGTCTGCTGCTTCTTCTTCGCTTCCTTTTCTTTCTTATCTCTCTCGAAGCGATACTTGCCGTAGTCCATTATACGACATACGGGGGGCTGTGCCTGGGGAGCCATAAGAACGAGATCGAAGCCCTGGTCGTAAGCCATTTTAAGTGCCGCGTCGGACGACATGATCCCAATCGCCTCGCCCTCAACACCAACGACTCTTACTTCCTTGAACTTTATCTCCTCGTTGATAGTCATTTCTTTTGCGCTAATACCGAATACACCTCCAATGCCCGCAGAGGGCAAAAAAAATCATGCGAAAGAATAAATTCTCCGCACGACGATACCTCGGGCACTCCCGAAGCATTTGGTGAATATCAGACCGTACGCGACTCGTCGGCACGGTGAGAACGGAGAACGTTCTTCTTCTTTTGCCTGACTATTTTACCACACCTATTTCCGTTTGTCAATACCTTTTTAAAATTTTTTTATTTTTTCCGAACCCAAAAATTTGTTTTCGGAGACACAAATTATTTATGACCGTAGGACGTACGACATCACCCACGACATAAGCATCTCAAAACAGCCAAAAGCACCAAAAAGCTCTCCGAATTTTGGCATTTTTTCTATTGTGTAGCATTTTTAACGAATTTTTCGACAAAAAATCATATAAAATGGATATTTACAAATCCGTTTTTTTAGGGTATAATACTTAGGCTGTCGGCGGCACCAACTCCACAGCGTCACGCACAACGGTAACTCTTCTCTGCGGAATATCAAGCTTATGATATCTTCGGCGCAGTAAAAGGTTTCGGTTGTGCTTTTTTTATTTCCTATAAAAAGCTCTTGCAAATCCGCCTTTTCTGTGTTATAATATATCTGCAGCAAAAATCCATAAAGATAAAGAAAGGATAAAGGATAATGAAAAAGGTTATTTGCAAGGTTGAATACGATACGGAAGCTTCCGAGATCGTGCTCAAGAAGGTAAACGGCAATTTCGGCGAGGCTGACGGCTATGAGGAGACTCTTTATAAGACCGCAACCGGCAAGTTCTTCCTCTTCACCAACGGCGGTGCTGATTCCAAATATCCCACCGAGGATATCAAGCGCATGTCCCCCGCAAAGGCTGACGAGTGGATCGAGGCTAATAAGTAAAATAAACAAAAACGGGCTTCTCCCAAGGAAGCCCGTTTTTGTTTATGAGTATGCCTTATCAATATTTATGACCGCAAAATAGTTTCCGTCAAGCGTTCTTACTATGGTCTGAACCGATTCTCTTATCTCGTCGTCGCTTTTCTTGACGCCGAAAGGAACGACTACGTCGAAAATTACGTTAGTATGAGTAGGACCGACCACCATTCTGAAATCATGTATGGTAATTGCGGGATCAATGCAGGTAACAAGCGCCGTTATCTTTTCCCTGAGCTCGTTTATAAGCGGATCGTCGGTAACTATCGGGTCCATATGTATAACGGCATCGCACTTAAGCTTTTGACGAAGCTCATGCTCAATATTATCTATCATATCGTGAGTTTGAAGCAGATCTGCCTTTGCGTCGACCTCGGCGTGCAGGGATATCATAGCGCGGCCGGGGCCGTAGTCGTGAACGATAAGGTCGTGTATTCCCTTTACGCCCTCATACGAATACACGATGGTCGTTATCTCGTTTATATATTCCTTGCTTGGCGAGCCGCCGAGCAAGGGATCTATTGTCTCCTTGGCGGAGCGGAGTCCCGAGAACAGTATAAATCCTGACACCGCAAGACCGCAGTACGCATCGATATTGACCTCGAATACCTTTGCGATAATAAGGCTCATAAGCACCGCTGTTGTGGCAATACAATCAGAGAGAGAGTCTGTGGCGGTTGCTCTCATAGCGGCAGAGGATATTTTCTTTGAAATTCTGAAATTGTAAAAAGCCATATACGCCTTGATCGCTATGGATACAACGAGTATTATCACCGCAAGCCACTTGAAATCTATAGTCTCGGGCTTGATTATCTTCTCAACCGACGTCTTGCCAAGCTCAAATCCAACGAGGATAATAAGCATAGATACGATAAATCCCGAAATATATTCAAATCTTCCGTGACCGAACGGGTGATCCTTGTCTGCCTTCTGCTCGGAAAGCTTAAAGCCAAGCAGGGCTATGAGTGACGAGGTCGCGTCCGTAAGGTTATTAAAGGCATCGGAAATAACGGATATCGCACCGCCGCTGATAAATCCCGCTGCAAGCTTTATTCCGAAAAGCAAGATGTTAAGGCATATTCCGACGAAGCTGCAAAGCTTGCCGTAAGAACCCCTCACTTTCTCGGGAGAGCCGTTATCTTTTACAAATATTTTTGCCAAAAGTCCTATCACTGTCATTCCTCCATATCTATTTATCCACTATAATACCACAATCCACCAAAAATTGCAAGAAATTATTTTAACAATATTTAAATAATTTGAAATAACTATGGAAATTTCAAAGAAAGTATGATATAATATAATGAATATATATTGTTCTGAGCGTATTTTTATTCCGCGGCTCGCTCAAGACACGATATTCAGCCGTAATAAACGTATATTTTCGTTTTGCGGCAAGGCAATTTCCCGAAAGGATACTGAATAAATGTCAAAATATATACTAAAAATCAAAAACATGACCCTGCCCGTTATTCCCGTAAGGGGTTTGGTCGCATTTCCCGGCGCCGCTATCAGCTTTGAGCTGACGGACGATATTGCCGCAAAGGCGGCAGAGGCGGGGTTTGGTACCGGTTCTCTCACGTTTATAGTCGCCTACAAGGACACCAATGCGGAAGCAAGACTTCCCGAATGTCTTTACAGCGTAGGCACGGTGTGCAAGATAAAGCAGTCCATCAAAACTCCCGACGGCGCGCTCCGTATCGTAGCCGAGGGTTATTCGAGAGCATCTGCTATCGAATACCGTCCGTTCACGGAGTACATAATAGCCGAGGTCAATTCCAAAACGCACACGGCGGCGGACGAGAACAATATCCGCAATCAGGCTTACTGCCGTGCTATACTCACTGAGGCAAAAAAGCTTGCTTCATTTCTCCCCTCGGTAAGCGACGATATGCTTACGACGGCAGAAGCGATCAAAAACCCCGCCCTGCTTGCGGATTTTATATCGTCGAATATGCTCGTAAAGCTTTCGGACAAGCAAAGAGTTCTTGAGACCTTCGATCCCGAAAAGCGCATAGAGCTTCTTATCGCGATAATCACCGAGGAGATCGATCTTTTGGCGTGCGAAATGGATATCCACAAAAAGGTTCGTGCCGCCCTCAACCAAAATCAAAAGGACTATTATCTGCGTGAGCAGGTAAGAGTGATCAAAAACGAGCTTGGTGAGGGAGAGGAGTCGGACGAGTATTTCGAGCGAATTATGTCCGCAAAGCTTCCCGACGAGGTGCGCGAAAAGCTTCTCAAGGAAAATGAAAGAATGTCAAAGGCTCCCTTTGGCTCATCCGAGGCTACCGTTGCGCGCTCGTATCTCGACACCTGCCTTGAGATACCGTGGTGTATCTCCACAAAGGACAGAGTGAGCGTCAGCGCGGCAAGAAAAATACTCGATAAGGACCACGACGGGCTCGAAAAGGTCAAGGAAAGAATACTTGAATACCTTGCCGTAAAGCAGCTCAATCCCGGGCTTGGCAACCAGATACTGTGCCTTGTCGGCCCTCCCGGCGTGGGTAAGACCTCCGTCGGCGCGTCAATAGCCCGCGCGATGAACAGAAAGTACGTTCGCGTTTCCTTGGGAGGCGTGCGTGACGAGGCTGACATACGCGGTCACAGAAAGACATACATCGGCGCTATGCCCGGAAGAATAATCACCGCCCTTACGCAGGCCGGGGTAAACAATCCCCTCATTCTTCTTGACGAGATAGATAAGCTCACGCGCGACTCGCACGGCGACCCCGCATCAGCTCTTCTTGAGGTGCTCGACGGTGAGCAGAACAAGAGCTTCCGCGACCACTTCGTTGAGCTTCCCTTTGACCTTTCAAGCTGTCTGTTTATAGCAACCGCGAACACACTTGATACCGTTCCGAAGCCCCTGCTTGACAGAATGGAGGTCATTGAGCTTAATTCCTACACAAAGACCGAAAAAATATCCATAGCAAAAAATCACCTTGTACCCAAGCAGCTTGCGCGTCACGGACTTAACAAGCGCACGCTTAACATAAGCGACGCGGCAATCGAGGAGATCATTGATTACTATACTCGCGAGGCGGGTGTGCGTAATCTTGAGCGTGAGATCGCAGACGTTTGCCGTAAGGTGGCAAAGGGTATCGTTGAGGAAACGGTATTGGGCAAGATAACTGTTACCGACAAAAACATCGTGGAATATCTCGGCGCGCGCAAGCGCCTTCCCGAGCTTATCTCGGACGAGGACGAGGTTGGTGTTGTAAACGGTCTTGCATGGACGCAGGCGGGAGGCGACCTCTTAAAGGTCGAGGTATCAATTCTCGACGGAACGGGCAAAATCGAGCTTACAGGCTCGCTCGGCGACGTTATGAAGGAGTCCGCACAAATAGCCGTAAGCTACGTTCGCTCTATCGCGAGTGAGTTCGGTATTCCCACCGATTTCTACCAAAAGCACGATATACACATTCACTTCCCCGAGGGTGCGGTTCCCAAAGACGGACCGTCGGCGGGTGTTACAATGGTAACGGCGCTCGTGAGCGCGCTTACGGGCAGAGCTGTCCGTCGCGACGTTGCAATGACGGGAGAGATATCTCTGCGGGGAAACGTGCTTGCCATTGGCGGACTCAAAGAAAAGACCATGGCGGCATACTCTGCGGGAGTAAAAACCGTGATCATTCCGCACGATAACGAGAGAACCCTTGACGACGTTGACTCATTGGTAAAGGAAAACGTTAAATTCGTTCCATGCAAGAGAGCAACCGAAGTTTTGGCGGCGGCGCTTTGCCCCGCAAAGTCTCCCATCGGCAAAAACGCAAACCCCGTAGAGGAAACGGAGGAGATAGAAATATTCACTCCTGCCGATCTCTCACCAAAGAAAGGCAAAATTCCTGCCATAAGATAAATTAAGGAGAGTATTATGGCTCTTAACGTCCAAAATACGAATTTAAAAATAAGTGCGGGACTTCCCAAGCAGTTCCCGTCAGATCCCGTGCCGCAGGTCGCCTTTTCGGGGCGCTCGAACGTTGGAAAAAGCTCGCTTATAAACACCTTGCTCGGCAGAAAATCTCTGGCGCGAGTCAGCTCTGCCCCCGGTAAAACGATCACTATAAACTTTTACGACGTTGACAAAAAGCTTTATCTTGTCGACCTGCCGGGCTACGGATTTGCGAAGCGCAATCCCGAGGACAAGAAAAAGTGGTCGGCACTGACGGACGGATATTTTACGGACAATAAAAACATTGACCGTCTTACACTCGTGCTTCAGCTTACCGACAGCAGAGTAGGTCCAACCAAGGACGACGAAATGATGCTTGAGTTTTTGCGTGCGGCAGAATTGCCTTTCGTGGTCGTAGCCACGAAAATTGACAAGCTCAACGCAACCGAGCGCAAGAAAAATCTCGAAGCCATTTCCAGCCATCCGCTGATCTCGGGAGAAAAGGTCATAGCGTTCTCCTCACTCAAGGGAGAGGGCAAGGACGAGCTTTGGAAAACAGTCCTCTCATACGCAAAATTCTAAAACGGAGATCTTATGACACGCCTCATAATCACAAGACACGGGCAAAGCATAGCAAACGCCGAGTGCCGCTTTGCGGGACATTCAGACTTTGACTTATCCGAGCTCGGATACGCGCAAGCAGAGCTTGTCGGCGAATATATAGCAAGCAATTTTAAAATAGACTGCATTTATTCAAGCGACCTTTTGCGCGCTTACAATACTGCTGTACCCACCTCAAAAAAGTTTGGACTTCCCATAATTCCAACAACTGATCTGCGCGAGATATACGCAGGCATATGGGAGGGGCTGACGACGGACGAGATAGAAGAAAAATACGGGCGCGACTTCGCCGTCTGGCGCAACGACTACGCAAACAGCCGTTGCACCGAAGGAGAATCAACGAAGGAGGTCTACGCTCGCGTGCTCGCTACCGTAAGGCGGCTTGCCGAGAAGAACGACGGAGAAACGGGAATGCTTTCCACGCACGCAACGCTCGTCAGAGCGCTCTGCGCGCACGCAGGCGGACTTGACGACTCGCGCGTCGGCGAGATACCCTTTACACATAACGCATCAATAAACGTATTTACCTACGAGAACGGCAAGCTCATTCCCGAGCGCTTGAATATTGTCGAGCACCTTGGAGATATGGTGACGGGAGTGCACCGCTCCTTCGGTAAATAATCTTCCCCTAATTTGAAAGGAAAAGACATGATCATTCACGAGCATTTTGATATAAACGAAAAAGGACACCTGACAGTAGGCGGTGCGGACGCCGTAGTTCTTGCAGAAAAGCACGGAACTCCGCTCTATCTGCTTGACGAGAACGCTATACGCCGCGCGTGCAGAACGTATCGCGAGGCGGCGTGCCAAAGCTTCGGTGTGGACGCGCTTCCCCTCTATGCCTCAAAGGCACTTTGCTTTACGGAGATGTACCGTATTGCCGCCGAGGAGGGTATGGGAATCGACTGCGTTTCGGGCGGCGAGCTGTATACGGCAAAGCGCGCAGGCTTCCCTGCCGAGCGCATTTATTTCCACGGAAACAATAAAACTCAAAGAGATATATGCGACGCCATGGACATGGGCGTGGGCACGTTCGTCGTTGACAATCTCGACGAGCTTTCCGCCCTCAGCGAGGAGGCTACCAAAAGAGCCATCACACAAAGAATACTGCTTCGCATAACTCCGGGAATAGATCCCCATACACACCGTGCAATAGTTACGGGAAACGTTGACTCCAAGTTCGGAAGCGCGATAGTTACGGGGCAGGCTATGGAAATAGTCAAGGCGGCAATTAACACAAAGGGTGTTCACCTTGCGGGACTTCACTGCCACATCGGCTCGCAGATATTTGACATCGAGCCCTTTGAGGATGCGGCAAAAATAATGGTGCGCTTCCTTTGTGACATAAAGAAGGAGTGCGGCTACGAAATTCTCGAGCTTAATCTCGGCGGCGGACTTGGAGTAAGATACACCGAGTACGACAGAGAAATAGATTACGCAAACGCAATAGCGGAAATTTCAAAGATAGTAAGACGCGCTTGCGAAGAATACGGCATAGAGCTTCCCCGCATAATTCTCGAGCCCGGACGCTCTCTCGTTGCAGCTGCCGGTGCTACACTTTATACCGTGGGCTCGGTTAAATGTATCCCTAATTTCAGAAATTACGTTTCGGTTGACGGCGGTATGCCCGACAACCCCAGATACGCGCTCTATCAGTCGCAGTACACGGCACTCGTTGCAAACAGAGCAGACGCTCCCCGTGATTTTTGCGCAACTATTGCAGGTAGATGCTGTGAGTCGGGTGACCTTCTCGGAGAAAACATGCAGATACAGACACCCAAGAGAGGCGACGTGCTTGCAGTTCTCGTAACGGGCGCGTACAACTACTCCATGGCATCTAACTACAACAGAATCCCCCGCCCTCCCGTCGTTATGATAAAGGACGGTGAGGACAGAGTCGTAGTAAGGCGCGAAAGCTACGAGGACCTTGTGAGAAACGACGTTTAATATAACGCAAGGAGAAATATTATGTTAAGTTCCCTTATGAGCGGAGATATTGAAGGCTTTATCATTCGTCTTCTGCTCTCTCTGCCGATAGTTCTTATTTCCCTCTCCGTTCACGAAACGGCGCACGGCTACGTCGCCTACAAGCTCGGAGATCCAACGGCGTATAACCTCGGCAGATTAACGCTCAACCCTATAAAGCATCTCGATCCGCTCGGTACGCTTTCCATGATACTTTTCGGATTCGGTTGGGCAAAGCCCGTACCGATAAACACAAGATATTTCAGAAAGCCCAAGCGCGACATGGCGCTCACGGGTATGGCAGGACCTATTTCAAACATACTGTTGGCGGTATTTTTTGCCCTGCTATTGAAGGCAACCATATTCATATTCGGATTTGTTACCGTAACGGCGTTCACCGATCAGCTATACTATTGGCTTTGGGTATTCTTCTCACTCGGAGTACAGCTCAACGTAACGCTCGCGGTATTCAACCTCATTCCCGTTCCGCCGCTCGACGGCTCGCGTCTTCTTTTCGCGTTCCTTCCCTCGGCAACCTATTTCAAAATAATGCGCTACGAAAAATATATCTACATCGTATTTTTGGTAGCACTTGCAATCGGACTTCTTGATGGCCCGATCAGCTTAATGAGCAATTTTATAATGCGCATCATTGACGCGGCAGTTTTCTAAAGCTTATACTAAATTTAATCGTAAGGGGCAGACATGGAAGCAATAACCTACCGTCTCGATCAGTTTGAAGGTCCTCTGGACCTTTTGCTGGCGCTCATACAAAAGAATAAGGTCAGTATTACGGATATACCCATATCCCTTATCTGCGACCAGTACGTTGAGTACATAGCAGAGGCGCAAAAGCTGGATATGGACGTCGCCTCCGAGTTTATCGTAATGGCGAGCGAGCTTATGCTGATAAAGAGCCGTATGCTTCTTCCTCGCGACGAGGAGGACGAGGACGACCCGAGAGCCACGCTTACCGATGCGCTTTTACGCTATCAGCAAGCAAAAGAGGCGGCGGCAAAGCTCTCTCCTCTTTACGCATATTACAGTGGGCGTATGGTAAAGGACACGGACGAGATCTCCGTTGACAAGACCTTCGTGCAGGATCAGGACGTAACCTCTCTGTGCGCGGCTATAAGACGAATCGTTGCGTACAACAATGCGCTCGAGCGCGCCGCTACCACGTCGTTCACACCCATGATAAGCAAGCCCGTAATACCCGTTGAAATAAAAATAGTTTCCATACTGAAAACTATCGAGAAAAAGGGTATCGCAACGCTTGAGGATCTCGTTATCGGCGAGGTGACGCTTCCCGACCTTATCGCATCATTCCTCGGTGTGCTTGAGCTTGTAAAGATACGCAAGCTTTTAGTCGAGGACGAGGAGGAAAACAGCGAAAACGCGCTGTTAAGCCTTTCCACGAGATTTATTCTTAATACTGACGACTCCACCGTCGGAGAGAGTGAATACGACCTCTCCGCTATAAACGGCGAAGCTTAAGGAGATATTATGGACAATCAGAACACTCAAATTGACAGCCTTAAAAATATAGAGGGCGCTATCGAGGCGATACTTTACGCCGCAGGCTACCCCGTAAAATATACCCGCATCGCCGAGGTGCTCGGACTTGACGTGCATAACACAAAAAACCTCATAGAGCACATGTCTAAGGACTATAACTCCGATAAATCAAAGAGAGGAATAAATCTTCTCGTGTTTGATGAAACCTGCCAGCTTTGCACCAAGGAGCAGTACGCCCCCTACATACGCGAGGCTCTCGGCATTCGCCGCGGCGGAAATCTCTCCGCTTCCTCAATGGAGGTGCTCGCGGTAGTTGCCTACAACCAGCCTATAACACGCTCGTTCGTGGATCAAGTACGCGGTGTTGACAGCTCTTATGCAGTAAACTCACTTATCGATAAAGGACTTATCGAGGCGTGCGGCAGACTTGATGCCCCAGGCAGACCTATGCTGTACGTAACTACGGAAAAGTTTTTGCGCGTATTCGGACTTCGCTCGCTCTCCGAGCTTCCCGCGACCGAAACTCTGCTCCCGCCCAAGGAGGACGTTCCGATCATTGAGGACGGTGAGCTTTCTGACGACGAGTCGGGAGTCACCGACGAAAATACCGCCGACGAAGCGTAATTCTATCAAAAAATCAGGAGGATGCACATGCCGGCACTTATAGTAATAGGTTGTATTCTGCTGTTTTTGGCGCTGGCGTTTTCTCTGCGTCTGAAAATAGTAATAACCTATAAGGATCACCTCGAAATATATTATCGTCTGCTCTTTTTTAAAAAGCGCATCCATCCCGAGCCCGAGCCCAAGCGCGGTCCGCGCTCAATGAGCGTCAAGCAGGCGCAAAAGATCAAGGAGCAACTCCAAAAGGAAAACGAGGAAAAGCAAAAAACGAGGCTCGCCCGTGAAAAGAAAAGAAAGGGCATCGCCAAAAAAGCAGGTACGGTTTCGGATATATTCGATATGCTCAAATGGATAAAAGAGCTGTTAAGCATTATCATCGAGCGACTTTTCAAACATTTGAGAGTTGACGTTGCACGCTTTAAAATAAATGTAGCAACGGGTGATGCGGCTACTACTGCTATCGCATACGGCGCGGTTTGCGACGCAGTCTCCACCTTGCTCGCGCTCCTCGAGCCGCTGCGAGGATTCTCCTCGCCAAAGCCAAAGAACCTGCAAATAAACGCAGACTATCTTTCCGACGGCTGTACGGCAGACGTAAAAATAGTGCTCTCGGTCCGCGTGTGGCAAGCAATTTATCTTGCGATAGATATCTTTAACACCTACGTTGGCAAGATAGTAGATCAAAATAAGTAAAAAAGCCGATAGGCTTGATATAAAGACATATAATGAAAGGAAATAAAAACTATGGCAGCAAATGACAACAGAATTCCCGAAATTATTCGCTCGTCTATGGAAAACATCCGTTCCATGTTCGATGCAAACAAGATCGTCGGTGACCCGATAACAACTCCCCAGGGAACGACGATCATTCCGATCTCAAAGATCTCGATGGGTATCGCCGCAACGGGATTTGACTACAACACAAAGAAGGATCTCCCTGCGCGCCCCCAGAATTTCGGTGGCGGCGGCGGAACGGGCATTACCGTAAATCCCGTAGGCTTCCTCGTAATTGACAGCCGCGGAGACGTTGAATTTATCAACGTATCTAACAAGGGCAAGTCCGATCCTATCGACCAGATCGCGGATCTTATCGAAAGAGCTCCCGACATCATCGAAAGGATCAAGGAGATCTTCGAGAAGGACAAAATATATCCCCAGATCTAAGTCCTGCTGAATTACCGTATTTCTCCCCTCATATATATTAGGGAAACTATGCCTCGGGGGAAATACAAAAAATGAAAAAAATCGTCGCTTTTTGTCTGATTTTTGCAATAATCGGGAGTTTTTTGACAATTTTTCCGAACGCGGACGCGCCCTTTGGCGTATCCGCCAAAAGCGCCGTGCTTATCGACGCACAGAGCGGACACGTGCTTTACGAAAAGAATGCCCATGAGTGCATGGGTATGGCAAGCACCACCAAAATAATGACGGCGCATACCGTTCTTTGGCTGTGCTCTGCCGATTCCGTCGTAACAGTTCCAAAGGAAGCCGTCGGCATCGAGGGCTCATCCATCTATCTTTGCGAGGGCGAGGAGCTTACGGTCGAGCAGCTTTTGTATGCTCTTTTGCTCTCGTCCGCAAACGATGCGGCAGTGGCGCTTGCCATACATTCGGCAGGAAGCGTAGATCACTTTTCGGAGAAAATGAACCAATATGCCGAAGCGCTCGGCATAGAGGACACCCATTTCACAAATCCCCACGGGCTTTACGACGACGATCACTACACGACGGCGCTTTCTCTCGCGCTTATTGCAAGAGAGGCTATGAAAAACGAGCTTTTGCGAAAAATCTTCTCGACGTATAAGGCGACTATTCCATTTTGCGGAGAGCCCGACCGCCGTCTGCTTGTAAATCACAACAAGCTCTTAAGGACGTACGACGGTGCGATCGGCGTAAAAACGGGATTTACCAAGAAAACGGGAAGAACGCTCGTAAGCGCGGCAAAGCGCGACGGCTTGACCTTGATCGCCGTGACTCTCAATGCGCCCGACGATTGGCAGGATCATACCTCTATGCTTGACTACGGCTTTGAAAATTACGAGCGGCGCGTTCTCTACGAAGCCTATGAATTCGAGTATTATATGCCCGCAGTAGGTACGGATACGGAATACGTAAGGCTTACGAATTCCCTGCCACTTGCGCTTACTCTCAAAAGGAGTGAAAGCTCCGTCAGCGAGCGCGTGCTTTCAAGCTACCGCTTTGTTTACGCACCGTGCAGTATTGGCACGGAGCTTGGCACGCTTGAGCTTTACACGGACGGGCAAGCAGTCTCGTCACCTCTCGTAACAGGCGAAAGGATCTGCTCTCCGAAAAAAGAAAAATCATTTTGGGGCAAATTATTTAAAAAGGAATGAAAACATGGCACCTATCCGTTTGCAAAAATATTTTACAGATTGCGGAGTAATGTCAAGACGCGCCGCTGAGGAGCAGATAAGACTCGGTAAGGTGCGGGTAAATGGAGTTATTGCATCTGTCGGAGACACCGTAGAGCCGGGCATTGACAAGGTAGAGCTCGGTGGAAAAATAATCATACCGATGACCGAGGAAAACGTTTGCATAATGCTTAACAAGCCGCGCGGGTACGTAACCACGATGTCCGACGAAAAGGGCAGAAAAAACGTCAGCGAGCTTGTATGCGACCTTGGCATGAGAGTTTATCCGATAGGCAGACTTGATATGGACTCCGACGGTCTTCTTCTGCTCACTAACAACGGCGATCTCGCTAATAAGCTTACCCACCCGCGCCACGAGATACCCAAAATATACCGCGTCAGCGTCAAGGGAATTCCTAATGCCGAGCAGCTAAAAAGGCTCGGATCGGAAATGAAGATCGACGGATATAAGATCTTGCCCGTCAAGGTGGAAATCATCTCGCGTGCGCGTACTGCGGACGAATCGAGCGTGCTTCAAATGACACTATATGAGGGCAGAAACAGACAAATACGAAAAATGTGTGATGCGGTGGGCCTGAAAATACGGAGACTTTCCCGTGTGTCCATAGGAAAAATAGCGCTTGGATCTCTCACTCCCGGCAAATGGCGCAGGCTAACAAAAAAAGAAATTGATTATCTTACAAGCGATAAGGAAAAATTAACATGATAAAGGTATTACCAATTCAATCAAAGCTCCGTCAGGAGGAAATATGTCTTAAATGCGGCGTTGAATACGACGCAGATCTCTTAGCCTATGCCGTGTCTGTTGACGACAGACTCTCGGGCATCTGCCAATTCAAGCTTACCGACAAGGGCGGCGTTATACGCGATATAGCGGCAACCACCGACCATTACGACGCAGACGCACTGTTTGTTATGGGGCGCGGCGCGCTGAATTTTATCGACCTGTGCGGAGTTCATTACGCAACGTACGTCGGAAGCGGTGCTGAGGACTCGCTCTTGCGCAAAATCGGATTCAAGCAGAACAACGACGGAGTATACGAAATAGACCTGAACGGCTTTTTCACCGATCACTGCCATTAATACTACAAATATAGCAATTATAAAATATAAGTTGACAAGTTATATATTTTGTGATATAATTAACATTGCGGTTTTATGACCGTTTGAATACGTTTAACCAACCGAAGGTTGGCTGAAAGGATCTATAATGACAAAGGAAATTTCAATTTCTCTTCTTATTAGAGTTTTAAAATCGGCATGGTGGAAAATTCTCATCATAACCGTTGCCGTTGCTATCGCCGTCGCCGCATTTACGGCTTTCGCAATTGACGAAAAGTATGCGGCATCCACTAAATTCTACGTCATCAACACGAGCACGACGTCGGAATATACGACCACCGCGCTTCTCTCTGCATCTGAATTTCTCGCTAACGACTACATAGAGATAATCAAGGGCGACGAGATGATGGCTATGGTCAAGTCGAAGCTCGAGAGCAATCAAGCGCTCAAGGATAAGGGCTACACCTCCTTTGGCGCAGAACAGATCAGAAGCATGATCTCGACGAACACGTCCGCAGAATCCTCAACCTTTACAGTAACCGTAACGCACACCGATTACGAGATTGCTTATGCAGTAAGCATGGCTCTTGAGTCCGATGAGGCACTCGGAATAATAAGAGATGCGGTTCGTCCCAACTACAGCTCCACTATGTATAAGTGGACCGAAAAGGATGATATCCCCGGTCCGAGCAGCTCGGATGAGTTCACGCTCATATCAAAGGAAGACCTTGAATGTGTAAAGGTTCTCCGCTCTCCTGCCGATCCTTCGAGCAATCCCGATCCCGTATCTCCCGACGTAGTAAAGTACACTCTTATCGCGGCAGTCATTACGGCAATTCTCGTATATGCAGTATTCCTTATAAATAAGCTTGCCGATACGGTCATTCGCGGCGAAGAATCCGCAAAGACTCTTGTCGG
This sequence comes from Eubacteriales bacterium, assembly GCA_045659245.1. Classification (GTDB taxonomy): domain Bacteria; phylum Bacillota; class Clostridia; order Oscillospirales; family CAG-272; genus HGM12713. The sequence continues at coordinate 116,887 of JAZOWN010000001.1, read as the reverse complement.
TGAAACCATTATCGGAGATGTACCCAACTGGACAAATTCTGCTACAGCAGCTAAAGAGGAAAACAAGAAATGAAAAAGAGAAATGTAAAAAATAAGGTGCCAACGGTACGACTTATAAATGAAGCTACTCCCTTTGCTATAAAGGAAGCATTCAACCAGCTTCGTACTAATATAATGTACTCTGCTCACAACAGCGACGATGCTCCCGTTTATGCGATCACCTCTGCAGAGCAGAGCGTAGGTAAGAGCACGATTTCCGCTAATATCGCAGTTTCCTTTGCGCAGACGGGACAGAAGGTATTGCTCATCGATGCGGATATGCGCCGTCCCACGCAGTATAAATTTTTCGGATACGAGAAAAAGCAGAACGGCTTTAGCGAAACCCTCTCGGGAATAGTTAAGGGCGCTTCCGATGCGATCTGCGTATATTCGGAGAATCTGCACATTCTGACCAGTGGATGTACTCCTCCCAACCCCTCGGCTCTTCTTATGAGCAACCGTCTGCAGGTTCTCGTTGAGCAGTGGAAAAAGGAATACGATATAATATTCTTCGACCTTCCCCCCGTCGGTGTCGTTTCCGACCCCTCGGATATTGCAGGATTCGTTGACGGCTACGTTTTGATCGCAAGAGCAAACATAAGTGACTCCAAGCATCTTAACGCCGCAATAGAGCTGCTCAAATCCGTCGGCGCGAACATAACCGGAATCGTTGTCAACGGCACTAGCCACAAGGGTAGCGAAAACAAGGCCTATGCAAGAGGAAGGTACCACTACAAATACGGATATACCTACGAATACGTCAGTGGCGAAAACGAATAATTGGAAAAAGAATTGCGGAAAGGACGAGTTGTATGACTAACGCACCGTCTGTTATCGACTTTCACTCTCATATTCTTCCGAGACTTGATCATGGCTGTCGCTCCCTTGAGGAATGTGAACAACAGTTGAAGATCATTAGCTCAGCAAAAACCGATATTGTAGTTGCTACATCGCACTTTTATCCTCACGTTCACAGACTTGAAAATTTCATCAGGGCGCGAGAGAAAGCTATATGCAGTATCCAAAACGCGGAGTTTGATGATATACCGAAAATTTGCATAGGTGCAGAGGTACTACTGTTCGAAAACCTCTCCAAAATGGACGGACTTACAGAGCTTTGCATAAAAGGGACTAATGTCATACTTTTAGAGCTGCCGATGCATACACTAAACAGTGTACATTTCGAAACGGTTGAGGAATTGTTATCAAACGATTTCACCGTAATACTTGCGCACGTTGACAGATACCTTCGTATATGTCCGAATGACCTCGATACGCTGCGTGATATGGGCGTGCTGATGCAGGTAAATGCAAAAGCAATTTCACCTTTCTCACTTCACGGGCGCTTAAAGCGTTATATAAAGGAAGGAAACGTTTGGGCGATCGGAAGTGATCTGCACGGTACAAATCCGACTGACTACAAAAAATTCGTCAAAGCGCCGTCACTGCTGAAAAATCATTATATTGATATAATGAACAGCTCTCAAAGGCTTTTAGAAAATGCGATCATGATATAAAAATAAAAAAACGCTTTTGCTATCGTTTGATAGCAAAAGCGTTTTTCTTTCATTATATTATATTACTTAGCGGCTTCACGGCGCGCCTTCATCATCGCCTTCATACGAAGCTCGGTATTGAGTATCTTCTTGCGAAGTCTTATGGACTTTGGAGTGACCTCGATAAGCTCGTCGTCGGTAATGAATTCAATAGCCTCCTCCAGCGAGAAAATAATAGGCGGTGTCAGAAACAGCTTCTCATCAGCGCCCGCAGAGCGGATCGCGGTAAGCTGCTTTTTCTTACAGGGATTGACCGCTATATCGTCGTTCTTGGGGTTCTCTCCGACTATCATTCCCTCGTAAACGGGGGTCTGAGGTCCTACGAAAAGATTTCCTCTTTCCTGCGTATTAAAGAGTCCGTAGCGCGTGGTCTCTCCCGTTTCGGATGCAACGAGCGAGCCCGTAAATCTCATAACGACCTCTCCGCGGTAGGGCTGATATCCGTCAAATATGGTATTCATTATTCCCTCTCCGTGAGTTGCGGTAAGGAACTCGGAACGGTATCCAAACAAGCATCTTGAGGGTATGAGGTATTCTATTCTCATGCGATTTCCGAGAGGATTCATTTCGAGAAGGTCGCCCTTACGCTGACCGAGCTTTTCAACGACAGCTCCGACGTATTCCTGAGGAACGTCAAGCGTAACGCGCTCCATAGGCTCGCACTTGACTCCATCTATCTCCTTGAAAAGCACTCTAGGGTTGGAGCAGATCATCTCATAGCCCTCGCGGCGCATGGTTTCAATAAGAATTGAAAGATGCATTTCTCCGCGTCCTGCAACCTTAAATTCCTCGGTAGTATCTCCGTCCTCAACGCGCAGGGATACGTCCTTAAGAAGCTCCTTATAGAGTCTGTCGCGAAGCTGACGCGAGGTAACGAATTTACCCTCCTTGCCCGCAAACGGACTGTCGTTTACGGCAAACGTCATTTCAAGAGTAGGCTCACTTACCTTTACGAATTCCAAGGGCTCGGGAGCACTGAGGCTCGTGATCGTATCACCGATAGTAATATTTTCCGCGCCCGAAAAGCAGACTATATCTCCCATTTTTGCCTCGGTGACAGGCACTCGGACAAGTCCGTCTATCTGATAGAGCGATACTATTTTAGTACGCTTTGGCGCTCCGCCCGTATGGTAGTTACAAATGTAAGCATCCTGATTCTGGCGAATACGTCCGCGCTCAATACGACCTATTCCTATTCTTCCAACGTACTCGTTGTAGTCAATAGAGGATACGAGAAGCTGAAGCTCTCCGTCCTCGTCACCCTCGGGAGAGGGAATGTAATTGAGTATCTTATCAAACAGAGGAACAAGGTCTACACCGGGAACGTCGGGATCCTCGGTCGCGGTTCCCGCTCTGCCCGAGCAATAAAGCATGGGGCTGTCAAGCTGCTCGTCGGTCGCGTTGAGATCAAACAAAAGCTCCAATATCTCGTCCTCAACCACGCCAAGCCTTGCATCAGGCTTGTCTATCTTGTTGATAACGATAATAACGCGGTGGTTAAGCTCAAGCGCGCGCTGAAGCACGAAGCGAGTCTGAGGCATGGGGCCCTCTGCGGCGTCTACGAGAAGTATAACTCCGTTTACCATTTTGAGTATACGCTCGACCTCTCCGCCGAAGTCCGCGTGCCCGGGAGTGTCTATAATGTTGATCTTAACGTCCTTGTAATGTACGGCGGTGTTCTTTGCGAGAATTGTAATTCCTCTTTCCTTCTCTAAGTCCCCCGAGTCCATTACGCGAGTTACAGTTTCCTGATTTTCACGGTAAATTCCGCCCTGCTTGAGCATCTCGTCAACGAGCGTCGTTTTTCCGTGGTCAACGTGCGCGATTATCGCTACGTTTCTCAAATCCGTTCTTACCATGTAAAATTCTCCTTGATTTTTCTTTCCAAACAGATATTATAGCACACTTTTTCGCAAAAATAAATACTATTTGACAATTTTTTTACGATATATCTCACTTTTTAAATGCTGCAAATAAATTTTTCTATCGGAACGTACCCCTGTGACAGCGATTTGATTCCGAGGTCTGCCTCCGAGCAAAGCTCAAGCGCATTTTTAAGACGCGCCATAGATTTTCCCGATGCGCCCTGAATATAGATCTTGGTCCTGTATTCGTTTTTCGTAACCATTGACGTTATATCCATAGACGAGCACCCCTCGGAAAGGAGCGCCTTTACCGAGATCAGATCGCATATCGTCCTTGATATCTCTCCCATAAGGACTACGGGATCGATTCTCCTGAATTTCATAACCGCGAGCGCCTTTACCGCATCCTCGCTTCTGCCGTCAAGGATAGCGTTTGTCAGCGCGAATGCGTCCGCGCTTATCTGTGCCACAGCGACGTTCAGAACGTCCTCGCGCGTGACGCTGCCTCTTCCATTTTCAAGAACGTAGAAGCTGAGCTTGTCGGTCTCGTTCGCGAGCGAATACATAGATCTGCCGACATAATTTATAAGAAACGAGCAAACCTCGGGGGTTGCCGAGACTCCGTTATGCTCGAAATGCTTACCTACCCATGACACAAGCCTTGCGCCGGACACGCTCTCAAAGTGTACGGGAGTCAGGTGCTCGGAAAGCTTTTTGAGAATGGAGGACGGTCTTTTAGGAAGATTTCCTTCCTCTATCATAGTAGCGGGTACGGAGATAATGAGAACGTTATAATCGTATTCGGGCAAAGTTGCAAGCACTTCGCACAGCTCGTCCACCTCGCGCGCCTTGAGCGCGTTTACGTTGAGTCCGTTGACGGTGACTATCTTCTTGTCACTCATCATCGGCAGCGGCATAAGAGCGTCAAGCAAAGCGCTCGCGCTGTAATCCATGGCGTCTATCTTCATGTCGTTAAAAAGCGCAAAGGATTCTTCCTCGCATACTGCCTTACGTACAGCACCCACGGTATACGCCTTCATATAGTCCTCGTCACCGAAAAACAGATATCCTCCCGAAAGCCCCTTTTTCATCTGCTTGCGAAAAATATCGTCCTTGATTATTTCCATTCCCCTCACCTCGCTTTACTTATAAATTATAACATATTACTTATAAAAAGGCAACGATTTTTTATAAAATACGAAAAAAATAAAAAAATCTCTTGACAAATGGAATGTTTTGTGGTTTAATATAAGATGTCATTGTATAAAGCGTAATTCGGCTGTAAAGCAACACGCTTCCGGATAAATTCCGGATATCTCGTAATCCGGGATGAAAACAACAACAAGGAGGTGCACGAAATGCTTAGAACCTATCAACCTAAAAAGCGTCAGAGAAAGAAAGAGCACGGTTTCAGAAAAAGAATGGCTACTGCCGACGGAAGAAACGTACTCAAGAGAAGACGTGCTAAAGGCAGAAAAAGACTGACCTACTAATTTGGAAAATCCAAAAAATATAAAAACCGCCGATGACATTGCGCATCGGGGTTTTTGATATGTGGGTATTTTTATGAAAAACGTTGCAATTAAAGAGCATCATCTGTATGACAAGACTTTCAGACGCGGCAAGCGCAGCGTCGGTAAGTACGTCGCCGTTTATATTCTGCGCGACCTGAAAGCGGAAAAGCTCAAAAATGCTCATCCGCAAAAGATATACGTCAACCGATTGGGACTTTCCGTTTCCAAAAAGCTTGGCGGCGCAGTTGAACGTAACCGCGCAAAGCGAGTCATTCGCGCGGCCTACGACTCGGTCAAAGCAGAGCTCAAAACAGGAAATCTTATTGTCATAAGCCCCCGCAGTGCGATTGCAGGTGCGAAAAGCACCGACGTTGCAAGGGAGCTTGGACGTATCTTCGGCGAGCTTGGACTTCTCCCCTCGCCTAAGACACAGGACAAAGTACAATGAAGCACGTTTGCATTTTGCTGATTCGCTTTTATCAGAAATTCTTATCCCCCCTTAAAAGAACTCCGTGCTGTAGGTTTTATCCTACATGCTCCGCCTATGCCTTAGAGGCATTTACGAAACGTGGCTTTTTTGTGGGATTTGGTCTTTCTTTGTGGCGCGTACTGCGCTGCAATCCATTCTGCGTGGGCGGATACGATCCCGTACCCGAGAGGAAACCCAAGAAGATCCCCAAATATAAACGGAGAGGGAAAGAATAGCTTCGGCCGTGCGGTACCGAACAATGACTGCCGCTAATATTTAAGAGAGGATTTTCCGCATTGATCCCTTTGCGGAAACTAAATTTCAAATGAGTTCAATTTGGGATATTATCAATATACCGTTTGGCTACGTAATTCGTTTTTGCAGCATGATAACGGGCAACCAGTATATTCTGGCACTGTTTGTGTTTGCTGTAATTCTCGAAATAGTTCTCCTGCCTTTCGGTATAAAGCAACAGAAAAACTCCATTAAGCAAGCAAAACTCCGTCCTAAGGAAATGGCTATCCGCAAAAAGTACGCAGGACGTGACGATAACCCTACTAAGCAAAAAATGAGTCAGGAGATCCAGGAGCTTTACCAGAAGGAAGGCTACAACCCCATGAGCGGCTGTCTTCCCCTTCTTATCCAGTTCCCCGTTCTCTTCGCGCTCTTCAACATTATCAAGGACCCTCTCAAGTATATCTGCCAGTTTTCCGATTCGACCATAAGCCAGATCTCCACCGTAGTGTCGGCTTACGATCCCGAATATAAGTTCGTTTCCGGAAATACCATCGACCTTCTCGGTAAGATGAAAGAAATGGGCTGGGAGTATTTTTCGGGAGTTGAAGGACTCAGCGAGTCGGCATTCAACAATCTGCCTAACCTCAAGATCTTTAATTTCATCGACCTTAAGGACACGCCTGATCTTCTCGCATCGTTCAATTTCAGCGGAGAGGGATTTTTCCTTACCCAGTTGGCAATTCTTTTGCTCGTTCCGATACTCACGTTCCTTGCATACTTCTTCAGCATGAAGATGACAAGAAAGCTGACGTATCAGCCTGAGGTCACCGACAAGGCAATGGGCTGCTCCAACACCATGATGGACTTTATGATGCCCGCAATGAGCGTATTCATTACCTTCGGTGTTCCTGCGGCTATCGGCGTATACTGGATCTTCAAGAGCCTTTTAGGCGTTCTCAAGCAGTATATTCTCAAGAAGGCTATGCCTCTTCCTACCTTTACAGAGGAAGAGCTGAAGGCAGCTGAGAAGGAAATAAACGCCAAGGCTGAAAAGGTATCAAAGACCAATAAATCCGGCAAGGTCGTCCGCTCGCTCCACTATATCGACGACGAGGACTACGCCGATACTGCTGAACGCGGCAAACAGCGACGTGAGGCTCTCGAGGCTCAAAAGGCCGAGGAGGAGGCAGCACAGGCTCAAGCGCCAAAGCTTTCAAGTCTTTTCGGAAACGGCTTCTTGAAGAAGGACAATACCGAGGAAAACAAGGAAAAAGAAGAAGAAAAGAAAGCTAAAAAGCTGGCAAAAGAGAAAAAAGAGAAAAAGGCGAAAAAGTCCGCAAAGAAAGCTGACAATACCGCCAACGACACAGACAATAAAAATACAGACGGAGAATAACAAAAGTGAAAAAGGAAGTTATTACAACCGCTAAAACAATTGAGGAAGCCGTTGCAATTGCAGTAAGCGAGCTCGGCGCTCCCAATGCGGATAAGATTGAATATACCGTTCTCGAAGAGCCCAAAAAAGGCGGTCTTTTCGGAATCGGTGCGGTAAACGCAAAAATCAGCGCGTCCTATATTACGGGCGGCGAGCAGAATGCTCTTGACTTTATAAACACGCTTCTTAGCGACATGGGCATCACCGCTGACGTAGAAATGAGTGACGGCGAAAACGGAGAAAAGAGAATAAGTGTTACGGGTGAATCCGCAGCAGTTCTTATAGGACACCACGGTGACACACTCGATTCCCTGCAGTACCTTGCAAATCTTGCGGCAAACAAGAGAGTTGACGGCAAGAAGGGCGAATACGTTAAGGTAACTGTTGACGTTGAGGGCTACCGCGCAAAGCGCGAGGAAACTCTCCGCGCACTTGCAAGACGCATGGCTGCTAAGGTTCAGAAGTACAAGAAGAGCGTTATGCTCGAGCCTATGAACCCTTATGAGAGACGTATAATCCACTCTGAAATACAGAACATCGAGGGTGTTTCCACCAACTCCATAGGTTCTGAAAACAACAGAAAGATCGTAGTTTTCCTTGAGGAGAACTAAAACAAAAACGGCTGACTTAAATGCTTCGTACCGTTAAGGACAGTCTTTGAAATTAAAGCGAAATATCGTAACGGATAGGGCGGTTTGAGTAAAAGTTCAAGCCGTCCTATTTACTTTTAGGCAGTTTTATGGTATAATAATCATATCATCGGTAAAGCAAGGTGGTTTAGGAGGTGGCGTTATGCAAAACAATCCCGAGGTTATTCAAAAAGCGAAACGATATGTAAGAAGATATAAAATTTGGTGTACTGTATTTGCTATGTGCATTGTTTTGGGATATTGCTTGGTTGCTTTGCAGGGCAACATATTTGCTACGCTTGCAGCATTAGTTGTATTCCTTTTGATGATTCTAATAGGTAGCCCGATTCTATTCAACAAATGCATACTGTCAATATTGAATAAAAAACTGGATGCCGATACGTATCTTGCGACCGTATATCAAGGAAAATTTGATACACCTGCGGCTTTATGGCAATTATATGGAGAGTATTTTTGCGGACATTATCAAAATGTCATCAATATTTGTAAATTAAAATTAAATGATCCGAAAACTGCAAATCGTTATAAATATCATTATCTTACATATCTTGCTAATGTGTATTTTGATATTGGTGATGATGAAAATCTCCGAAGCGTATGTGAGCAATATGAAGTTGCATTAGCTAAGGAAAAGGCGAGTAAACAAGCAAACTGCCGTACACGCTTCCCACGAATGACATTTTATGATTTCTATTTGAAGCAAAATATTGATGCTTGTATTACGTGGGTCAATACGCCTACGCCTATAATACTCAACCAATATCACCGAAAACTTTGCAAAGCAAGACTCGCTCTTATGCAGGGAAATGAAGAAGAAGCTAACGAATATTATGAGGCATTAGCAAAAGAAGCCGCCCATTTGAATTATGGTAAATTAGCCATAAGGCAGTTAGCTGAGCAAAAGAACCAAGAAATTGATGATTCCTTACAAGCATTAAATATCTCGGATGAATCAACAGAAGTTACTCTATATCCTGCAAACAGACGTAAGTTTAAAAAGATACTCGGCATTTGCTTGATTGCGTTCATCGTAATTTATGCTGCTATAGGAATCTTAAGAGTTATAACTTCGGACAAGAACAATGATAGAGCCTCAGACCCTTATTATGCCTATCTTGAAAGCGTTCGCGTGCTTGTAGAAGAAGATTATGATAATGTAGTTATGCTCGAAGCCTTCAATCTGAAAAACGGTGAGGAAAACATCGATGCGATGTTTATCTGCCGCACAGATGAAAAGATTATCGTTGGATGCCTATATACATACGATGGTGACTCGCAACAATATTATGAAAAGATGACCGATATAACCATCGCGTCGCTTTCGGAGGATCGTTCTCCTCTTTGGTATTGTTCTTTTCCAGCAAAAACATCTCACAATCAGATAGAAAGTTATTTCTATACAGTAGAAGCAGATGTTCCTGCGGATTATGTACACTTATCCAGCTTTGAGATAAACGGACAGAAAGTATATTATGTAATAACAGAAATAGTCCCTGAAATTGTAATAACAATGCCATCAGAAGAATAATTATTGATTAACCACGGTTCACAGCGAGCCGTGGTTTTTATTATTCACTACGCTGTCATTTTTTTGACAGCACTGACTGAATTAAAGACAACAAATCAAATTCGTTGGGCGGTGGCTTGCTGCCGCCATTACAAACGGTTATGATGAAAAGACGGAGGGAGATAAAACCCGCCCTTGTCAAAAGTAACGCAAAGGCACTTTTGACATTAGCATATCAAAAGAGCTGTTGCTTACCTTCCGGGAGGTAGAAAGAAGCCTCCCCTGTGTAAGGGGAGGTGGCAGCCGAAGGCTGACGGAGGGATTGTAAAAGCAAGATTTCACACAAGACAATCCCTCACCGCCTGCGGCGGAGCTCCCTTTACACAAGGGAGCCTTTTATTGTGTTCATCTATGACTTATCAATTTTCCTGACAAGCACTGCATTGTGGACACAAACGTAAAATACGGCACACCGCTTTCGAGATGCACCGTATTTTGAAAACTCTCCTTTAGAGTGACGCTCTAACGAGTCAGCCGTTTTATTATTTAGGTCTTCTTCTCCCAAGAAGCGCCGCAACAAAGGAAAACACAAGCACTGCTGAAATGACTGCCGCAGAGGCGGCAAGTCCACCCTCAAGTATCCCGAAAGCTCCCTTTTCCGTCACGGCGGTCTTTACTCCTTTTGCTATGACGTAGCCAAAGCCCGTAAGAGGTGTGGACGCACCCGCGCCCGCAAATTTCATACGCGGCTCGTAAAGCCCTACCGCTCCGAGTATAACGCCCGCTACGACGTAGCCTACGAGTATTCTCGCCGGAGTCAGCGAGGTTTTATCTATGAGTATCTGCGCAACGATACAAAACGCACCGCCAATAACAAACGCCCAAACGTAATCAAGCACAATATCCATCATTTACCCCCATATTCAAACCTTACGAGATGTGCAACAGAAGGTATATTTAACCCCTGCTGAATGCTCGACGGACTCATCATAGCGCCCGTGCCGATAAGCAACACGTTTTTAAGCACACCGCATTGTAAGCGCTTCCATATATCCGCCGCAAAGACGGTCGCGGAGCAACCGCAGCCCGAGCCGCCCGCGTGCTTGTCCTGCTTTATTCTGTCGTATATCATAACGCCGCAGTCGTTATAAACCGCGCGTATATCGATGCCCTTATCCGAAAGCAACTCGCAAAGTATAGTTCCACCCTCGTATCCGAGGTCGCCTGTAAATATGCCGTCGAAATCCGAGGGGGAAAGTCCGCTTTCCTCAAAGTACGCAAGAAGCGTGCTTGCCGCCGCAGGCGCCATCGCCGCGCCCATATTCGACGCGTCGTTTATCCCCTTGTCCATAACTATTCCGGGGCATGCCTCGGTAATTTTAACAGTACCCGTCCGTCCTACGGCAAACGCGCCTGCGCCCGTAACCGTCCATTGAGCAGTTGGCGAGCGTTGCGCGCCGTATTCGGTGGGCGAGCGGTACTGCCGCTCCGCAGCAAGGTAATGCGACGAGGTAACGGCGGCGGCAAGGTCAAAATGCCCCGCAGACACACTCATCGCCGCAAGCATCAGCCCCTCTGCCGCAGTAGAGCAAGCGCCGTAAAGCCCTATATACGGAATGGGAAATTCCAAAAGACCGTACGACGAGCCTACACATTGGTTTTGCAAATCTCCCGCAAACATAACGCCAAAATCCTCAACCGTAAGGTCGCATTTGTCAAGTAAAATTTCAAATGCCTTTTTCTGCATCGCGCTCTCCGCCTTTTCCCAAGTCGGCGAACCGAACGAGTCGCTTACGTCGCAAAAATCAAATTTATCCCCCATGGGCCCCGCCGCCTCATGCTTTCCGACAACCGACGACACACCGCTTACGTAAACGTCATTAAGTTTAATTATCCTATTTTTCATATTTCCTCCGATACCGATGTTCAAATTTATTATTTACAAAAATATTGCGAATATGACTTGAAACTCAAGTATATTATTGTTATAATATTTGTAAATAATACTTTAAGGAGTAATACGACTATGATATATACTCTAAAAAACAACGATTTAACTGTAAAAATATCCGATAATGGCGCAGAAATAGTTTCAGTAGTCAAAAACGGATGCGAATATATGTGGCAGGGCAATCCCGCCTACTGGGCAGGTCAAGCACCCGTTCTCTTCCCAATTTGCGGAAGATTTTTCCAAGGTAGATATACCCACAAAGGCAAAGAATATCAAATGGGCACTCACGGCTTTGCACGCCACAGCGTTTTTTGTGCAAAGCAAAGCTCCGAGGAGTCCGTAACGTTCGTGCTTACTCAAAGCGACTTTACTCTTGAGCAGTACCCGTTCGCCTTTTGTCTGTCGATCACCTATACCTTGACGGGCAACAAGCTAACATCTATCACAAACATTCTAAATACAGGCACATCTATCATGCCCGCGACCTTCGGTGCGCACCCCGCATTCAACGTTCCGCTCGACGTCGGCAGCTTTGAGGACTGGTGCGTGGAGTTTGGCGAAGATTGCACCCCCGATGAGCTTATCTTCTCCGACACCTGCTTCAATACGGGCAAAAAGCGTGCATACCCCCTCAAGGATTCACGCATTATACCGCTTCGCCACAGCCTTTTTGATATTGACGCAATATTTATGTCGAGAGCCGCAAGCAGCGCAACACTTAAGTGCGCGCAGTCCTCTCGCTCTGTAACGCTCGAATATAAGGATATGCCCTATCTCGGACTTTGGCATAAGCCGAGAAGCGACGCGCCCTACGTTTGCATCGAGCCTTGGTGCGGTCTGCCTTCATTCGACGGAGAGGTCGACGAGCTTACGGCGAAGTGCGACATGTTCCACATAGAAAGCGGCAAGGACGTAACCCTCGAATACTCAATGATATTTAACTAAACAAGGAGCAAATTATGCTTGAACACGCTCAAAAGCAGTACCATATCAATCTTTCTAAAGGTGAGGTAGGTAAATACTGTATTCTGCCAGGCGACCCCGCTCGCTGTAAGCAGATAGCATCGTTTCTCGAAAATCCTCACCACGTAAGCACCAACCGCGAATATACCGTTTATAACGGCACGCTTGAGGGTGAGACGGTGACCGTTTGCTCGACGGGCATCGGTGGACCGTCAACGGCAATTGCTGTCGAGGAGCTTGCCGCTTGCGGTGCGACTACAATGATACGAGTCGGAACGTGCGGCGGTATTTCAACGAAGGTCTGCGCCGGGGACGTGGTCATAGCATCGGGAGCCGTCCGTCAGGACGGTACCTCGCACGAGTACGCTCCGCCCGAGTTCCCTGCCGTACCCGACACGGAGGTGCTTTTTGCACTCACACAGGCGGCAAAAAACGCGGACTATCCGTATCACACGGGCGTCGTACAGAGCAAGGACTCCTTTTACGGTCAGCATTCCCCCGCACGCATGCCCATAGCACGCCAGCTTGAAGAAAAATGGGAAGCTTGGAAGCGACTCGGAGTTCTCGCAAGCGAGATGGAGTCGTCCACGCTTTTCACCGTAGGCTCGGCGCTGGATCTATCCTGCGGAGCGGTGTTCCTTTGCGTTTGGAATCAGGAAAGATACAACATGGGACTTGATACGAAGGACGACGAGGTACACGACACAGAGCGGGCAATTTCCTCTGCAATCGAGGCAATTCGTATTCTCATAAAGCAAGGATCAATCTAATCGAAATCGGGCGAAAAGTTTTTTGTAAAAATTCATTTTTGTGCTTGACATATACCATATTATTATGATATAATAAATGCAGTATATATTTGAGTCTTGCCGTACGTGTCGGACTCTGACATAAATCATTAAAAACGTTAAAATTTAAGGAGAACTAAAATGAAAAAAACACTTGCCCTTTTACTCGCGCTCATAATGATGCTTTCCGTTTCCCTCGTTGCTTGTGACAACGGCAACGACGTCGGCAACAACGGCGACGATTTCGAGGATGACGACGGATTTGTAGGTATCACCACAACTCCCAATACCGATGAAACTGACGCTGAAACGGGCAAAAATACAGGTGCTTGGGAAGATGTAAACGTTACGGTATACGTTCTCGCAAACAACCTCAATATCCGCTCTGCGGCTGACTCTGATGATAGCGTTATTCTCGGCAAGGCAGATATCAATAACTCCTTCGTTGCTACCGCAGCTGATAAAGATTGGTACAAGATCACCTACGAGGGCGCTGAGGCTTACGTTAACGCAGCATACGTTACCACCAACCAGGCTGAAGCTGAATTCGTTGATTGCACTCCTGAAGCTATAAAGATCAAGAACACCGTTGTAGATCCTAACGCTACCAAGGACCTTGATAAGTACGCAAAGGTAATGCTCCGTACGGATCCCGTTGTTGACGATAAGACTGCAACGAACAATGTTCTTATATACAGCGATACCGCAAACGGTGAGCTTGTAAAGGTAGCTGCTAACAAGGCAGGTACTTGGTACAAGGTTACCTACAAGGATAACACCTACTACATTGCAAGCGGTGCTTTCAAGTACTTTGAGGGCTACACTGGCGGAAGCTCCGGCGGAATTGGCTAATATCGAAGAAATTAAAATCTAAATATAATAATCCCCCGAAATCGGGGGATTATTTTTTATTTAATTAGTACGAAACCATAACTTTTCATAAAGTTTTTTGCGACGCTTTTTTTCAAAAAAGCGTCAATTCGCGTCCACTATATCTCACAAATTCAAAAGAACAATAGATGCAATACCTGCGGCGAAGCCGACTATCTGACGTACGCCGAAGCGTTCCCTTTTGAATATTACGGAGTAAAGTAAAACTATTATCACGTTTCCACCCGAAATGACGGGAAACATCACAGACGCGGGAAAACTTTGGTTGTTCAGGCAGATCACGATAAAATTAGTAAGCCCGTTTGCGACTCCGCAAACGAGGGCAGGCAGCCAACCGAGTCTTATGACGTCGGTTGCGATAGATCTTTCCCTTTTCGAGAGCAACGAGACGCCTGCAAGTATAACGCTGACGGCGCCGAGAGCGATCACCATAAAAAGACTGTCGCCCTCTTTACCGGGGTATACCGTTTTAGCCCTCTGAACAACGGAGCACATTCCGCTCCCCAAAAACGCCAATGTAACGAATATTATCCACTTAACGGTTATTTTCTTTTTTGCGGAGTCCCTTTCATAGTTTACCGTTATCAAGGAAAAAACTAAAAGCGCGACTCCTATCAGCAATGGTGCCGACAGCTCCTCGCCGAGGAATATTATACCGTAAAGCGTGGGTATCATCAATGAGCAAGAAATTATCAGCGAGGTCTTTGCCAATGAGCCGTAGTTTATCGCAAGCACGGCAGAGCACGTCATGAGCGCATAGAAAATCGCAAAAGCCAACGACGGTAAAAGAAGCTCTGCGGAATACTGCCAATCCTTGCCCGTAAGTGCAAAGACAAGGAGTGCAAACAGCGCAACCATTGCCGAAAACAAATACGTTCCGCCTCGGCTTCGCTCGTTAAATTTTTGCTTGGATACGTTTTGCGCTGACACTGAGAACGCGCATATGACCAACAAAATATACGTCAACAGCCTTCCCCCTTTCTTAAAACACAAGCAATATTATACCACACACTCCGACAAATTGCAAGTGGTGCAAAAAGTGAAATATTTTTACGTTTTCTATTGACAAATCGCTTAAAATGTGATAAAATAACACTTGTTATATAACGATAGATATATAAGGAGAACGCTATGCCGCCAAAGGTAAAAATTTCAAAAGAAGATATAATAAAAGCAGGGCTTGATTTAGTAAGAGAAAACGGCGAGGCTACGCTTAACGCGCGAAGCATAGCGGCAGCGTTAGGGTGCTCTACTCAACCTATCTTTTCAAACTTTTCGTCAATGGAGGAGCTTGAGGAGGAGGTAATTAAAGCCGCCTACTCTCTTTACCTCGAATTTTTGCAAAAGGAAATGAGCAGCGGAAAATATCCGCCGTATAAGTCATACGGTATGGCGTATATCCGCTTTGCCAACGAGGAAAAGGAGCTTTTCAAGCTGCTTTTCATGCGCGACAGAACGGGCGAAGATATGTCCCCGTCGCCTGATTTTGAAGAGTCAGCGCAAATTATCATGAAAACAAATGGCGTAAGTCTTGAAACGGCAAGACTCATGCATCTTGAGATGTGGATCTACGTCCACGGCGTAGGAACAATGCTTGCAACGTCCTTTTTACCGCTTGAGGAAAATCTTATAAGCGATATGCTGACGGACGTATATCAAGGAATACGTGCAAGGCACACTCAAAAGGAGAATTAAACGATGGAAGCTATAAAAATAGAAGGACTCACCAAGCGCTATAAGAATATAGTCGCCGTTGACGATCTATCACTTAGCATAGAGGCGGGGGAGCTCTTTTCTCTGCTCGGCGTAAACGGTGCGGGAAAGACCACCACGATCAAAATGCTCTCCTGCCTCACCTCCCCTACGGAGGGCGACGCATATCTTTTTGGCAAGAGCGTAAGGTACGAATCAATTGCTGTCAAGAGCTTTATTGCGGTCTCTCCGCAGGAAACGGCAGTAGCCCCCGGACTTTCCGTAAAAGAAAATCTTGATCTTATCTGTGGTGTTCATGGCTTTAATAAGGAAAAACGAGCTAAAAAGATCGGAGAGCTTTGCGACCTACTCGGACTTGACGAGGTGATAGGCAGAAAGGCAGGCAAGCTTTCGGGCGGCTGGCAGAGGCGGTTGAGCATCGCCATGGCGCTTATCAGCGAGCCTAAAATACTTTTCCTTGACGAGCCTACGCTCGGTCTTGACGTTATCGCGCGCAGCGACCTTTGGGATATAATCCGCTCGCTCAAGGGCAAGGTTACTATAATTTTAACAACGCACTACATGGAGGAGGCGGAGGCGCTCTCCGACCGTATTGCCATTATGAAGGACGGCAAGCTCTTGATCTGCGAAACCGCCGAGGGCATAAAGGAAATGGCGGGGACTGACAGCTTTGAGCAAGCGTTCGTGAATATAGTCAAGGGGGTACAAAAATGAAAATGCTGACGTTTGCGGGAAGAAACGCAAAGGAGAACCTACGTGACCCCCTGAATTTAGGCTTCGGGCTCGGCTTCCCGCTTATATTGATACTGCTTTTGAGCGCAATTCAGGCAAACGTGCCCGTGCCGCTCTTTGAAATAGCGCATCTTACGCCGGGAGTGACCGTATTCGGTCTCTCGTTTATGACGCTGTTCTCTGCGACCATTATCGCAAAGGATCGCGGAAGCTCATTGCTTCAGCGCCTTTATACCACACCGCTCACCCCCGTTGATTTTATACTTGGCTACACCCTGCCGATCATACCCATATCCGTGCTTCAATGCGTGATTTGTTATGCTGTCGCAATAATTCTCGGACTTGACGTTACGATAAATATTATCTACGCTATCCTTTTGATAGTTCCCGTATCCCTCTTATTTATCGCTATGGGCTTGCTTTTCGGCAGTATTCTTAACGACAAGCAGGTAGGCGGTATCTGCGGTGCTCTACTCACAAACCTCTCGGCATGGCTCTCGGGCATTTGGTTTGATCTCGATCTTGTTGGCGGTGCTTTCAAAAAAATCGCCTACTGTCTGCCGTTCGTCCACGCAGTTGAGCTTGAGCGCGCAGCACTTGCGGGCAACTTTGGGGGGATTCTTCCCCATCTTTTGTGGGTGCTCGGCTATGCTCTCGCGGCACTTGCGATAGCTGTACTGCTCTTTCTGCGGCAAATGAAAAAGCAATAACAAAAAAAAGCTTTTGCTTCCTTTTTGAAGCAAAAGCTTTTTTGTTTAAAATTTAAATCTCGTGCGCAGCTTATAGATATAAAAGCTAATGAGCCTAGTGAGCGCTATATCGTACAGCACGAACACCACCTCGCAAAGAAGCACAAGTATGGCGTAGGTCCATACCGTCACCTCGGTCGTCGGCATAAACAATATCGTTATCAGCGCTATGCATATTACCATAGCCGTATTAAAGATAAGCTCCTTGACAACCCATGAAAGCACTCTCGGCAGTCTTTCAAGCTTTTCCTTAAGTATAGGATAATAGCCGAAGAACATAAGATACATAAGCGCCGCCGAGTTTGTCGGAATGAGTATTAGTGAAAGAGTTGCCGTCACCGAGAACACAAGCCACGGTGCCGCCTTGCCGTACTCAATTACGGCAACGATGCACACGATCGACGCAAGCACCGCAAGAGATGCATCAAGCACGTCTATAAGATGTCCTATGCTCAAAAGCACCACACCAATAGCCGACAGCGCGGCACAAACGGTCAATTGCTTAACCCTGCCCTTTTTCACGGAACATCACCTCTCGTCAGCAGCAGCCGATAAGATCGCCGCCCATGCACTCACAGCAGCAGTCAGCGCACATAAGTCCTGAGCATATATCGCACGTAGAGCAACCGCCCGAGGTGTGAGCCGTTCTATAACCGCCGCCATAGCCGTTTGCGCGGTTGCGAAGCTCTGCCTGCGCCGCGCGGTACTCGTTGTTATAAGGATCCATGGAGCAAGCAATATCGAAATATCTCTGCGCGTCAACGAAATTTGAACGGCGAGCCATAATACAGCCCATAAGGAAATTCCATTCGGCATTTCTCTGGTGCTCCTCAATACCGTAAAGCATCTGTTCTGCTCTGCCGATATTGCCCGAATTTATCATTCTGCGTATTTCATTGTATTTAGGGTCTCCGCTTGCGGATTCGTTTCCCGCATAGCTGTAACGTCCGCGCGCTCCGTAGCCTGCGCCTGCTCCCGCATTGGTATTTGAGCGGCTGCCCGTCTCACGCATCTTCTTGATCTCCTCGTAAGCCGCATTGACCTCCTTCATCTTCTCGCTTGCGAGATCGGCAAGGTCGCTGTCGCGGTATTTATCGGGGTGATACTTACGCGCAAGCTGTCTGTATGCTTTTTTTATCTCATCATCGGAGGCGTCGGGCGACACACCCAGCACCTTGTAAGGATCGTTCATTTCAGTTCTGCCTTTCTGCGGAGGTATTATCGGATTTACAGCCGTCCCCGCAAATTATTTTTTCAACTGTATCAGGCATGCCCAGATACAAGATATTTTCAATAATATTCTTTACCGACTCCTTGTTGGTATCCATTAAATCGAGCGCCGCCTCTGCGCCGCAAAGCTCTGCTTTGAGAGCATCGGAGATCAAGGTAAGCTCCTCACCCTGCGGAAGTCTTCCGCCGTATAAAAGCAAAAAAGGATTGTAGCGCTTTTTCTTTTGGTCGTCCTCTGCATCGTCAAGCGCATCAACTATATATATCCACTTTCCGACGTGCATTCCAAGCTCGTAAGCAATACGCTCCTCACTGCCATCAAGTCCAAAAGAGGTAATTGCGGCAAGTATCTCTCCGAATATCTCGGCAGGCTCGTCAACGCTCGGCTTCTTTTTTGTCTCAAGAGCAGAAAGCCTTGCAAGAGCATCGGAAACCTTTTCGTCAAGCGGCAAAAGCCCCGCCTTCAAGGCTTTTTTGCGCCAAGACGCAACGAAAGGATAGGTAATCAGGGCGCGCGCTTTCTTAAATCCGCGCTCGTCCGCAATATCGTCCCTTATCTTATGGTATCCGAGGATTGCCGCCGCGCGCGCGCAGTAGTCAAGCTCTGCGTTGCGCTCCATGACGCCTCGCTTCTTCAAAGGGTGTGCAAGGCATCTTCTTTGCTTGAATTCTATCTTATCGACCTTACCGAGGCAAATCCGTAGCATCGCCAAAAAGGCAAAATCGTAGGAAAGAGCCATACGGGAGCACTGCCCCGTACATTTACCCATCGAGCGACAAAGCCCGCAATAAGCACCGCGGTAAAGCTCATATTCTTTTACCTTTAGCTCCGAGCTTCTTACCCTTACGTATCCAAACACGTCTCTCGCCCCTTCCACTCAATCCTAACAATCATATCCTATTTTACTAAAAAATACAATAGACGATTTGTAAATATTTAGTAAGTTTTCTTTCTTTTCAACGGCGGCAAATTTAGAATAACGATTGCCGCCACCACGAGCACGATTCCAACAATTCCGAAAATATCCAGCGATTGTCCAAGAACCGTAACTCCCCCCCCCGCAGCCAACAGAGGCTCGCTGAAGGCAAGAATAGAGGCGGTTGAGGCAGATACCCCCGAGACTCCCTTGGAATACAGAAAGAACGGCAGAACGGACGTAAGAAGAGCAAACAGCACGAAAACCGCAAACACAAGCCAAGTGCGCGGAAGCTCCACCGCTTTTTTTACTATCTCCACGGGATTTGCAATACACAGAGCACCTATTGCCGCAAAAATAAAGCTTTGAGCAGTAAACGCAAGCGGCTCCTTATTCTTTTTCATATAAAACGAGGTAAGTATACCGTAAAGCGAGTAGGAAAACCCTGCAAGCACACCCAAAACAATACCCTTAACGCTTACAACCGCTTCTCCCACGACTCCCGAAACAAGAGCGCAGCCCGCGATAGCTATAATAAACGCGGATATTTTAGTGAGTGTCAAGCGCTCGTGAAAAAATATAAGCGACATTATCATAACGAACAAGGGCGCAGTATAGATAAGTATAGCCGCCGTTGCCGCCGACGTCATGGTAAGACAAGCATAATACAGCACGCACAGGGCAAACACGGAGCATATTCCCGATATTGCGGTGATAACGTACGAGCCGAGGCTTACCTTATAATACTTAAATCCCTTGCCCTTTATTATCAGTATAGCATTGAGTATTATCGCTGACGTCAATATTCTTATAGCGGAGCACTGAAAGGAATTAAAGCCCCACCTTCCAAGCAAATCGACGAAAATGCAGGAGGGACTCCAAAGTACTCCCGAAAGAATAACTAAAATTGCGTATATACGATTTTTGATCATAGAACCATCTCCTCTGCCGCGCGGAACTCAAGCTTATAGAGCTTTGCATACTCTCCCTCAAGTGCGAGAAGCTTCTCATGCGTTCCCTGCTCTACTATCCTTCCTTCAGCTACAACCGCTATCTCGTCCGCGTTCTTAATAGTCGAGAGCCTATGCGCCACTACAAGCGTCGTTCTGCCTACGCAAAGCTCGTCAAGTGCCTCTTGAATGAGTATTTCCGTCGTGTTATCAAGCGCGCTCGTCGCCTCGTCGAGTATGAGTATCGGGGGATTCTTGAGAAATACGCGCGCTATTGAAAGACGCTGCTTCTGTCCTCCCGAAAGCCGTACTCCCCTCTCTCCTATCTCCGTATCGTAGCCGTTTTCAAGACTAATTATATAGTCGTGTATATTCGCGCGCTTAGCTGCCTCGATTATCTCCTCCTCGGTAGCATCAAGTCTGCCGTAAAGAATGTTATCACGGAAGCTTGCGTTGAAAAGGTAAATATCCTGCTGGACTATACCGATATTTCTGCGAAGCGAGCTTCTGGTTATGCTTGAAATAGATTTTCCGTCAATGAGTATATCTCCCGTTTCAAGCTCGTAAAAATTGGGAATAAGATGACAAATAGTCGTCTTTCCGCCTCCCGAAGGTCCTACGAGCGCAAACTTCGTGCCCTTGGGGATATTAAGGTTTACACCTCTTAATACCTCCTTGCCCTCGTCGTAGGAATATACCGCGTTCTTTATCTCAATACGTCCCTCGACACTCTCGATATCCTCCGCGCCCTCCTTGTCCTCCTCGGGCTTCTCGTTCATTATCTCAACGAATCTCTCAAAGCCCGTAACGCCGTTCTGATACTGCTCCATAAAGTTTATAAGCGTCATAACGGGAGCGATGAAAAGGTTTACGGAAACTATAAACGCCGAGTAGTCACCGAACTGTATGCTTCCGTTGTAAAGGAAAAATCCACCTGCTATGAGAACTATAACGTTGAATATATCCGTTATAAAGGACGTCATGGAATGGAAGCGTCCCATAGCGCGGTAAGCGTCGTCGCGAGCGTGAACGAACTGCTCGTTGCCCTCTTCAAACTTCTCCGCTTCCTTTTTGGAGTTATCAAACGCCTTAGTAACGCGGATACCCGATATACTGCTCTCAAGCGCGGCATTTATGAGCGCCACAGACTTTCTGCTTTCCATAAAAGCGCTCTTCATTTTTCCGCGCAAAAGAACTGCCACGAGGATAAGAAAAGGAACGCACGCGAATATTATAAGCGTCAGCCACTTGTTTATCGTAAAGAGATATACAAACGAGATAATAATGGAAACAGATGAAATAAGCAGATTTTCGGGACCGTGGTGCGCAAGCTCGCTTATCTCCCAAAGGTCCGTCGTCATTCGCGACATTATCTTTCCCGTTTCATTGTTGTCGTAAAAGGTGTAAGGTAGTTTTTCAAGGTGGCGGAACATGTCCGAGCGCATCGCCGCCTGCATTCGCACACCCATAACGTGACCGTAATACTGTATAAAATAGTTAAGCAGCATGCGCAAAAGATATAGCCCGAGAAGTGTCACGCCAAACACTACTACCATTTTGTAATTTCTGTTCGGAATGAGGTCGTTGAGCATGAGCCTTGTAACGACGGGATAAACTATTCCGACGAGTGCCACTGCAAGAGATGCCAGCATATCAAAGCAAAAAACCAGCCTGTGAGGCTTATAGTAAGAAATAAAGCGTTTTAGCATATTAGTTTTCCTTTATACGTCATTATGATTTTCATATTTCTTTACATTAATTGTAGCACATTGAAAAACAAAAGTCAAGATTTGCGTATAATCTTTTTGGCAAAAACAATTGACAAAATCAAGCGATAGTGATATAATTATTTAGTTAGATGGTTCTAAATTACAAATTGACCAAAGAACGGAGAAGCTTATGAAAAGAGATTTTATTCGCTCAATATATGAGAATACAGAGGACTTCGGCGGCAAGACCGTAACGCTCGGCGGTTGGGTACGTAATCTGCGCGACAGCAAGGCGTTCGGCTTTATTGACCTTAACGACGGTAGCTGCCATAAGAGCGTTCAGGTTGTATTTGAGCGCGAAAAGATAAATAATTACGACGAGATCGCCCACCAGAACGTAGGCGCGGCGCTCGTTGTCAAGGGACGCGTGGAGCTGACTCCCGCTATGAAGCAGCCCTTTGAGATAAAGGCAGAGGAGATCCTCGTTGAGGGAACTTCAACCCCCGACTACCCCCTCCAGCCCAAACGCCACACCGTAGAGTTCTTACGCGAGCAGGCATACCTGCGCCCCCGTACCAATCTTTTCTCGGCGGCGTTCAGAGTAAGAAGCGAGGCGGCTTTTGCTATTCATAAATTCTTCCACGACCGTGGATTCGTTTACGTTCATACCCCTATCGTTACCGCATCTGACTGCGAGGGCGCAGGTGAGATGTTCCGCGTAACCACTCTCGATATGGAAAATCCTCCCCGCACCGAGGACGGAAAGATAGATTATTCGCAGGACTTCTTCGGAAAGAGCGCAAATCTTACCGTTTCAGGTCAGCTTGAGGGCGAGACCTACGCTTTGGCTTACGGTAAGATCTATACCTTTGGACCTACGTTCCGCGCAGAAAACTCCAACACGGCACGTCATGCGGCAGAGTTCTGGATGATCGAGCCCGAGATCGCATTTGCAGACCTTGACGATAATATGCAGCTTGCATGGGATATGATCCAGTATATAATCCGCCATATCCTCGAAAACTGCCCTCAGGAGATCGAATTCTTCAACAAGTTCGTTGAAAAGGGACTCCTCGACAGACTCACAACGCTTGCAAACAGCGAATACAAGAAGGTCACATACACCGAAGCAGTCGAGCTTCTTAAAAAGAGCGGCGCTGACTTCAAGTACCCCGTTGAGTGGGGCATCGACCTTCAGACCGAGCACGAAAGATACCTTACGGAGCAGATATTCAAGTGCCCCGTGTTCGTTATAGACTATCCCAAACAGATCAAGGCGTTCTACATGCGCCTTAACGACGACGGCAAGACCGTTGCCGCAATGGACCTGCTCGTTCCCGGAGTCGGAGAGATCATCGGCGGCTCACAGCGTGAGGGGAGAATTGACGTTCTCACCGCCCGCATGGCTGAATGCGGACTTAACGAGGAGGATTATTGGTGGTATCTCAATCTCCGTCGCTTCGGCGGAACCAAGCACGCAGGCTACGGCTTGGGCTTTGAGAGAATCATTATGTACCTTACCGGTATTTCCAATATCCGCGACGTACTTCCCTACCCCAGAACGGTAGGAAATGCCGAATATTAATATTCAGGAGTTTAAAATATGAAACCGAACGCAGTCTTTGTTCCCAAGGACTACCGTCCGCCTCTGGACGAATACAACACGCAAAAGGCTATTGCTTACATCAAGCAGACCTTCCAGGAGGAATTTGCAAAGGCGCTTGACCTAAAGCGCGTTTCCGCCCCCCTCTTTGTAACCGAGGAGTCGGGACTTAACGACAACCTCAACGGCTACGAGCGCCCCGTTTCCTTTGACGTTCCCGCTATCGGAACGTGCGCACAGGTCGTGCACTCACTTGCAAAATGGAAGCGTCTTGCACTCAAAAGATATAACTTTTCAGTTGGAAACGGTCTTTATACCGACATGAACGCTATCCGCAGAGACGAGTCGCTTGACAACCTGCACTCTATCTACGTTGACCAGTGGGACTGGGAAAAGATAATAACCCGCGAAGCGAGAAACATGGATTATCTTAAGCTCATAGTCCGCTCGATAGTCGGTGCTATCTGCAACACCAACGATCGCCTTCACGTTCGCTACCCCCAGCTCAAGATAGAGCTTTGCCGCGACGTGGCATTCGTTACAACACAGGAGCTTGAGGATATGTATCCCACGCTTACCGCATCTGAAAGAGAATCGGCGTTCGTTAAGGAGCACAAGACCGCATTTATCATGCAGATAGGCGGCAAGCTTCGCTCTGGTAAGCCTCACGACGGCAGAGCGCCCGACTACGACGACTGGCAGCTCAACGGAGATATATTCTTCTGGAACGACGTGCTCGGCAGAGGCGTTGAGATCTCCTCAATGGGTATCCGCGTTGATGCAGAGGCTCTTGATAGACAGCTTACAGCCGCAGGCTGTGACGACCGCAGAGAGCTTCCCTTCCATAAAATGCTACTCAATGACGAGCTTCCGCTTACAATAGGCGGCGGAATAGGTCAGTCGCGCCTTTGCATGCTCATGATGGGCTGCGCTCACATCGGAGAGGTTCAGTCGAGCATTTGGGATGCAGAAACCGTTCGCATCTGCGAAGAAAACGGCATACCGCTGCTCTAATATACACTATTCCCACTCTCATGAGAGTGGGAATTTTTATAAGTTATGCAATATTTTTATTAGTATAAAAGACAAAAACAATAGTGATATTTTTTTAACAAGGCGCTTGACAAAAATATAACAATGTGTTATAGTAGCCTATACCAATAACTATGGAGGCATTTTATGGATATTATAATCGTTACGGTTACTTTGGTTTGTTCAATACTCGCTCTGCTTTTTGCAGTCCTTTTGGCTTGTCGGGTAATGAAATTCTCGGAGGGCAACGATTTGATGAAAAAAATCTCCCTTTCTATCCGCATGGAGCAAACGCCTTTTTGAAAAGACAGTATAAAATCGTACTAATATTCTTTAGCATTATGTTAGCAATCCTCGGAGTTATGGCAATATTCGGACTTCTAAATCCCTTTACTCCGTTTGCATTTATTTCAGGTGGCTTCTTCTCCGCTCTTTCGGGGTTTATAGGAATGAAGATAGCTACCGCATCAAACGCAAGAACCGCAAACGCCTGACGCGAGGGACTTAATAAGGGGCTTCGCGTTGCCTTTTCCGCAGGAAGCGTAATGGGCTTTACCGTCGTTGGTCTTGGACTTCTCGACATTTCAATTTGGTTTCTTATCCTTAAATTTGGATTTGGACTTCAGCCCTCCGAAATTACAGGCGCTATGCTAACCTTCGGTATGGGCGCCTCGTCCATGGCACTGTTTGCGCGTGTCGGCGGCGGTATATTCACCAAAGCAGCTGATGTCGGAGCAGACCTCGTGGGCAAGGTAGAGGCAGGTATTCCCGAGGACGACCCACGTAATCCCGCAGTTATTGCGGATAACGTAGGAGATAACGTCGGAGACGTTGCCGGAATGGGCGCCGATCTTTACGAGTCTTACGTCGGTTCGATAGTGTCCGCTTGCGCTTTGGGTGTTACCGCATTCGGGTCTCTTGGATTCCGTGCCATGGCTCTACCCATGCTACTTGCAGCTGTAGGCGTAATATGCTCAATTTTCGGAACGTTCCTCGTAAGAACTAAAGAGGGCGCAACCCAAAAGCAGCTTCTTCGCGCACTTTCAAGGGGTACTAATTTCTCGGCTATACTTATCGCACTTGCGGCGTTCCCGCTTGTATATTTCGTTCTCGGTAAGGAATATTGGCCCATTTATTTTGCAGTTTTGGCAGGTCTTATAGCAGGTGTGCTTATCGGTCAAGCTACCGAATATTTCACCTCTGACAGCTACAAGCCTACGCGCAATCTTGCGGCTACCTCAGAAACGGGAACGGCTACCATTATTATCGGCGGCTTGTCCGTTGGAATGCTCTCTACTCTCCTCCCCATTATAATAGTTTCAATCTGCGTACTCGTTGCCTACTTTGTTTCTGGCGGAGCGGCAAGTGTTTCAAGAGGTCTTTACGGAATAGCTCTCGCAGCTGTCGGTATGCTTTCCACCTTGGGTATAACGCTTGCAACCGACGCCTACGGCCCCGTTGCGGATAACGCAGGCGGTATTGCTCAAATGGCAAATCTTGAAAGTGACGTAAGAAACCGCACAGATGCTCTGGACTCTCTCGGCAACACGACAGCCGCTACGGGCAAGGGCTTTGCTATCGGCCCTGCAGCGCTCACCGCACTTGCTCTAATGGCATCTTACTCGATAAGGTAAAAACCATAGACGGCGGCGCAGAGGCAATCTCCAATCTTAACATTACCAATCCTACCGTACTTGTTGGTTTGTTTATCGGTGCGTGCCTTCCCTTTGTTTTCGCAGCACTTACCATGAATTCCGTAGGACGTGCGGCACAAAGCGTGGTTAAAGAGGTACGACGTCAATTTAGGGATATAACGGGACTTATGGAGGGAAAAGCCGATGCCGACTACGCCTCGTGCGTTGACCTATGCACCAAAGCAAGTCTGCGTGAAATGATACTCCCCACCATAGTAGCGATCGCAGTTCCCGTAATCGTAGGAATGGTTCTCGGCTGCACGGGTGTTGTAGGAATGCTCGCAGGAGCCACCGCATCGGGCTTCCTTATGGCTGTATTTATGTCAAACTCCGGCGGAGCTTGGGATAACGCCAAAAAATACATAGAGAGCGGAACTCACGGCGGAAAGGGCTCGAATTGCCACAAGGCTGCCGTTGTAGGCGATACTGTTGGCGACCCTTTTAAGGATACCTCAGGTCCGTCTATAAACATACTTATCAAGCTACTCTCTATGGTATCCATCGTATTTGCGGCTATCGTAGTTAATTTTTCAATACTCTGAATTTTCGGTTGGCGCTCCTGAATCAGGGTGCGCCAACACTTTTTTAGTTTTTTTGACAAAGTTTATTTTCAGTTTAGAAAACGGTGTTACCATACTCTTAATAGTGTACCCTAAATTTTATATTAAAGAAGGATAGAGCTATGACAACTTACATTTTGTATAACCCCAAGGCAGGTAAAGGCACGATCAACGAGGATATAAAAAAGATATCTGCTCTGTATGACGGCGCGATTGAATGTATAGACGTTACCACTATTGAAGACCTCTCCGCTTTCGTTTTAGAAAAAGGAGATGACGAAAAAATCGTTATTTGCGGCGGTGACGGAACTATCAACAAGTTTATAAATATGGTTGATACTGATTCGATAAAATGCGACGTTCTTTACTATCCTGCAGGAACGGGCAACGATTTTCTTTCAGATCTTGGCAAGATCGTGGCAGATTGCCCTATCAGTATAAAGGAATATTTTAAAGGGCTTCCCACTGCCAAAATAAACGGTGTTGACTATAAATTCATAAAGGGCATAGGCTACGGCATTGACGGATACTGCTGCGAGGTCGGCGATGCGCTCAAAGCTTCCTCGGATAAGCCCGTGGATTATACCGCGATAGCTATAAAGGGGCTTTTGTTCCACTATAAGCCTACGGGAGCTACCGTTATTGTTGACGGAGAAACCTATCGCTACGAAAAGGTATGGATCGCCCCCACTATGAAAGGCCGCTACTACGGCGGCGGAATGATCCCCACACCCGACCAGTCGCGTAACGATCCCCAGGGCAAGCTTTCCGTTATGATCTTCCACGGCACAGGCAAGATCCGCACGCTTGCTATCTTCCCCTCTATATTTAAGGGCAAGCACGTAAATCACAAGAAAGCAGTAACGGTTCATTCAGGTCACGAGATAACCGTCAGATTTGACGAGCCGCGTCCCTTGCAGGTTGACGGAGAAACAGTTCTCGGTGTAAGCGAATACAAGGCAAGCACAAAGATCCACGCTAACGTTTAAATAAAAATGCAGAGAACTCAAGGTTCTCTGCATTTTTATTTTCTTACTCAATTATTGCGTGTACAGGCATACCGTCGCAGTACTTTACAGGATACTCACCGCGAATAAGAGGAAGCAGATATTCACAGCACGAATCCGTAACGTTATTGTTGCCCTCGGTTATAAACTCATCGGGAACGTATCTCGTTACGTTCGCAATCCCGCGAACGCTTGCGGAGTCTATTTCACAAACGTACTCCTTTCCCGCGGCACGGCGGAATACCATAACGGCTCCGCTGACACCCTTGACAGCCGCCTCAACTGCGCTTCGTCCTATTCTTACGGACTCCTCAATATCCGTAAGCGAAATAAGATGTCCGCCGCAGCGCTGAGGCAGGTTCAACTCAACCGAGCGCGCCTTACAGCCGAATTTCTCTCTGACACTCATTTCAAGCGCCTTACCCGTTCCTGCAAGATATTTGTGACCGAACGCATCGGTAACTCCGCTCTGCGTTCCCTCGCCTACGTAGCGACCGTCCGCAAAGCGCAAGCCCTCGGAAACAGCAACAACGACGTTGGGGTGCTTCTCGAACGCCTTTTCAATATCGCAGTAAAAGCTCTCCATATCAAAGTTCTTCTCGGGAAGATATACGTAATCGGGCGCGTAACCGTTCACTACTCTGCCTATTGCGCTCGAAGCAGTAAGCCAACCTGCGTCACGTCCCATAATTTCAACGATAGTAACTGCCTTTACCTTGTAAACGCTGCAATCACGAATTATCTCGGACATGGTGGTAGCAATATACTTTGCCGCCGAGCCAAAGCCTGGGGTGTGGTCGGTAAGTGCCAAGTCATTGTCTATTGTCTTGGGAACTCCGACTATTCTCATCTCAACACCCGCCTTCTCTGCGTATGCGCTGAGCTTTGCGACGGTGTCCATAGAGTCGTTACCGCCTATGTAGAAAAAGTAGCGGATATTAAGTCCCTCAAGGATTTTAAATAGACGGCGGTAAAGCTCCTTGACTGCCTCGTCCTCGGAATCGGGCTTCGGAAGCTTCTTTCTGCATGAGCCAAGCGCCGCCGCAGGTGTCTGCTCGAGTATCTTCAGCTCGTCCTCACTGCCAAAAAGCTTTCCGAGGTCAACAACTCTCTCCTCGAGAAGTCCCTCAATACCGTTTCTCATTCCGTATACAGTCTCTATACATTCCGCCGCGAGAGCGCCTCTGATAACACCCGCGAGCGTTGCATTTATTGCGGCAGTAGGGCCTCCGGACTGTCCTACGATAGCATTTCCCTTTAACATAAAAAGCCTCCAGATCAATTGTTTTTCATAACACGTATATTTTACCACTAAATTCGACTTTTGTCAATACGGCTTAGTACTCTCGAAAAATATTTGGGCGCAGCAACGCATATTATTAAAAAAGAAAAAGTTTTATAGGAGGGCGCTTTTATGCTCGCAGGAATCATTTCGCTGTTCACGAACTTTATCCACCTCATTCTTGGTATAAATACACCGCAGAATTTTCCACCCCCGCTTCCTCCCGACGAGGAGCGCAAATGCTTTTTGCGGGCAGAGGCAGGAGATAAGGAAGCAAGAAAAAAGCTTATTCTACACAACCTACGGCTCGTATCTCATATCGTCCGCAAATATTACGCATCAAGCAAAAATCAGGAGGACCTTATTTCTATCGGCACCATAGGTCTTATAAAGGCGGTTGACTCCTTTAAGGTCTCGGGTGGTGCTAAGTTCGCAACCTACGCCGCGCGCTGCATACAAAACGAGATACTCATGCATTTTCGCTCGCAGAAAAAGACGGCATCGGAAATTTCTCTTAACGACACAATTGACGTTGACCGCGACGGAAATCCGCTTACGTATATTGACGTAATAAGCTGCGACGACAGCATGACCTCGGACATTGAACGCAAGCTCTCTGCCAGCAAGGCAAAGAAGCTTGTTAACACGGTACTTACTCCGCGCGAAAAGCACATAATTACGCTCCGCTACGGACTTTCGGGCAAAGAGCCAATGACTCAACGCGAGATCGCGGAGAAGCTGAAGATCTCGCGCTCCTACGTCAGCCGCATAGAAAAAAGCGCTCTCGAGAAGCTCCGCGACGCGCTGAAATAATATTTTCCAACCCATTACAAAATCGAAAGGCAATATCAATCCAAAAATGATTGATATTGCCTTTTATTATCTTATTTCTTGCTCTAAATTACGGAAATCTTCGGTATCAAAAAATTCAATAAGGGTAATCCCAAAGCCGTCGCAAAGCATTTTCAACGTTACTATGCCAGGATTATGACTTTTTCCGTATAGTATGTTTTTAATCGAGGACGGCGGTACCGCCGACTCCATAGCAAGCCTATGAATTGACATTTTTTTCTCACCAAGTAATTGCAATATTCTGTTTTTTACCGCAGTATAGGTATCCATTAATTATCCTCCTCTAAAATTTATAGTCTAATTATAGCCTGAACCTCTTGACAATATAGGCTATATATGATACAATTAGGCTATAAATAGACTTTTGTCTTAAAAAAGGAGAAAAAAATGAAAAAAACTTTTGTTGTGAAAATTTTATTAGCTGTTGTTATTGCAACTTTGATTCTCACATTATCTTCTTGCGATTTTTTGTTTGACGGACTATCTGATAGCAACGATGGTCTTAATGACGAAACAACTAAACACGAAACTCCCAAGGATACTACTGACTACGAATCCCCCAAGGATACCACTAACTATGACAATGGACTTTACGATGATACGCAAGACGACGAAAATGAGTCACAGATATCTACTATTGTCACAATAACAACCACAGCCAACGACACCGATAATTACGGACTTGCAGGAAGCTATACCATGCTCAAGTCCAAGCAATACCGTGTCGGAGACAAAGCAGAGCTTACAGCGACGGTAAACGAGGGATATAATTTTGAGGGTTGGTATATCGTCGAAAAGACCGGCTCCGGATATTATGAGCAGACCAAATTAACGTTATTAAGTGATAATGCAAGTTATACTTACACCGTACAAAATAAGGATATTACAATAGCGGCTATATTCAGTTATTATACTGTTACAACCACATCTTCAACAAATACAGGCGGAGCTGCAGGCTCATTCACAAGATTGAATGATAAAAAGATATCGAATGGCGAAGCCGTAGCGCTTACCGCGAGCGTAAACGACGGATACAATTTTGAAGGCTGGTATGTTGACGGTATATGCGTATCAAGAGATCTAACCTACACCTACACTATGGTAAAGGAAAATATCAACTTTGAGGCGAGATACAGCTGCTATTATTTATCCACCGTAGGTTATGCTAAAGATGCCGATGGTAACACGGAAGCAGGATTTAATGCTGGAACATACACAAAATATTCGAGTGAAAACCTTTCTGCAGGTGAAACCGTAACGCTAACTGCAACGGTAAATGACGGTTATAATTTCGTTGGTTGGTTTATAAATGGTAACTGTGTGGAAACAGATCTTGAATATACCCATACAATGGAGAAATCTAGCGTTACGATTGAGGCGGTATATAATTATTATGTTTTGAGCACTTCGGCAAAATATACTTGGGATTCTTATAAAGATTCTGTAGGAGCTAATACAAGTGTTCATTCTGACTTTTCATCACCTTCAATGCACATATCTCCTATTTATGAAAGTCAAAAAATTTCTATAGGAACAAGTATTACAGTTGAAGCACAGGATATTGAGGGATATACGTTTTATGCATGGAGAACTATAGATTCAATATTGTGTCCAAACAAGACCTATACCTTTAATATGTCCTCAAACGACTTGGGGCTTTATGCATTATATATTCGAAACAATTAATAAATTTTAGATAAAAGGCAATATCAAACCGATTTTGATCGGAATGATATTGCCTTTTCTTTACGCCGCCCTCGCCATCGGCATTTGCGCCGCCGCGTTTAACATATTTTCTATAAAGATTCCGTATCCCGTTGTCGGATCATTGATTAAAACGTGCGTGACCGCTCCGACGAGCTTGCCGTTCTGGATGATGGGCGAGCCCGACATTCCCTGCACTATTCCGCCGCTCTTGTCAATAAGATTTTTATCCGTCACCTTGACGGTAAAGCACTTACTTGAGGTAGAGCCCGTTTTGATATCCGAAATTTCTATTTCGTATTTTTGAGGTTTTGTTCCCTCAAGCGTTGACAAAATATACGCCTTTCCGTTTTGAATCTCGTTTTTAGCTCCGACACTCATTTTTTGCGTACAGCCCTCGGGTAATGTCGCAAATGCACCGAAAACTCCCCACTCGGTGTTTTTAAGAAGCGTTCCCGTTTTGGGCGCGCTGAAATAACCTCTTACCTCACCGGGCGAGCCCGAAAGTCCTCTTACAACTCCACTGATAGTAACGCCCACGACAGAGCCGCGCTGCATTGGTATCAACTTTCCCGTAGAAGCGTCGCAAATGCCGTGTCCAAGACCGCCGAACGACATAGTTTCGGGCACAACGTAAGTCACCGTTCCTATTCCCGCCCCGCTGTCCTTGACGTACATACCCGTCTTATATTTTCCGTCCTCGGTAGATTTTACGAGGGTAAGCTTCGTATCTCTCATTTTTCCGTCGCGCGAATACGTCACGGTCATACTCTTGCCCGCACTCTTCTCTGCTATATCCGAAAGACTTGTAGCATCGGTAATAGTCTCGCCGTTTATCTTAACTATAACGTCACCGGGAACTATTCCCGCCTCGCGCGCAGGGCATTTTTTAGCGCCGTCGGTCTTTATATCGCACAGCTCTGTCACCACAACGCCGTCAGTCATAAATTTAACTCCAAAGGGCATACCGCCGACGTAAAGCTCAAGTCCGCTGTAATCATTTGCCGACTTTGCCGTAGGAAGCGCGTCTGATGCTTCCCCGCCGAAGATCGGGTAGGAATTTGAAAATCCCCCGACGTATATCGAGTCGGCACGAGCATCGGCTGCGCTTGATAAAAGTCCGCCGAACACCGCAAAAGCAAGAAGCAACGCAACAGCGCATTTCAATACTTTTTTTGCCATATTTTTCCCTTTCATATTTTTATTTTGCGGTTTTTACCGCATTATTATGTTGCGTTGTCCTGCTCTTTTGAATACAATGCAATATTGCTATCCTAAACCATTTTTTCACCGCTTGGGAAAATATTTTTCCACTCGTATACCGAAATATCCTTTGATCTTGTCAGCCGTAAATTTTTTCATTTTTCCACTCTTTTTATTGACATTTTTTACATAAAGTGATATAATTAGTTAGTTTTCTAACTAATTATTTTTTGGAGATAAAAAAGCATGAAAAGAAACGTTTGTAAGCCGCCCGAAAGAGCGGAGCTCAGTGATAATCCCGTAAAGCTTTGCAACGAAATTGCAAGGATCTTCCGCTCGAGAATAAGAGAGAGCTGTGACATAGACGGCGTTCTGTCTCAGCCGGGTGCGCGCCTCGTTCTCTCGCTTTTGGCGATTGAGGACGGTCTTAGTCAGCGCACTCTTGCCGAGCGCACGCACCTGCGCGCGCCAACGGTAAGTCTTATAATAAAGAAAATGATCGACGAGGGCTACGTCGTTCTCAAGGGCGACGAGACGGATATGAGAATAAATCGCATATATCTTACCGAGCTCGGTCGTATAACCGACAAAAAGACTATCGAGCGCATTAAGGAGACCGATGCGATAGCGCTTCGCGACGTGAGCGACGAGGAATGGCAGACACTCATGCTCCTGCTTGGCAAAATTCGGTCGAATCTGCTTGACGGAAAGGAGGAAAACTAAGCCGTGCGAAGAATTTTTAAATATTTGAAAAAATACTCTCTTTTAGCAATTATCTCGCCGCTTCTTATGATAGGTGAGGTCACGGCTGACCTTTGTCTTCCCCGTCTTATGACGGTCATCGTTGACTGCGGTATCGGAGCTGACGGCGACGTTTCCTCGTCCGCCCTCGGCAAGACCGTCATGCGCATACTCTACGGCGAGGGGCAATACACCTCTATGCAGGTCATTATAACATTTGGAGTTCTGATGCTTCTTATTGTTCTCATTGGCGGATTTTTCGGCGTTCTGTGCGCCTACACCGCCGCAAAGGCTTCACAGGGCGTGGGCGACGACATAAGGCGCGATGCTTACGCGAAGGTCATGTCACTCTCCATTGAGCAGACGGACAAGTTTACGACAGGCTCGCTCGTCACGCGTATGACCAACGACATCAGCATGATAATAGAATTTGTCGAAATGTTTTTGCGTATGCTCGTTCGCTCGCCTATGTTCTTCGTAGGCGGTCTTATCATGCTTCTCACGCTCGATCTTAGCTTCGGAACGGTGCTTCTCTGCGCCTTTCCCGTAATGGTGATAATGCTTGCCCTTGTTCTCGGCCGCGCCGTTCCCATGTTCAGCGCGATACAGAAAAAGCTTGACCGCCTTAACTGCGTCGTTCAGGAAAACGTGACGGGAGCAAGAGTTATCAAAGCATACGTTAAAGAGGAGTACGAGGGAGAGCGCTTTGAGGCGGCAAACTCCGATCTTCGCGACACCAATATCAAGGTAGGCCGCATAATGGCAATCATGAATCCCGTGCTTACCGTAGTAATGAACGCGGCTATTATCGCCGTTATTTATATAGGCGGCTGGCAGATACAGAACGTCGGCGGTACGGGTATGACCGCGGGTACGATAATGGCGGCTATCACCTACATTACGCAGGTAATTATGTCCATTATGATGGTAACCATGATGTTCCAGTCTATCTCCCGCGCCATGGCATCTGTCAAGCGCGTAAACGAAGTTCTTGACACAGAGCCCATTATCACCTCGGGTAGTATTACCGACGCTTCAAGTGAGGTTGCCGTCAGCATGCGCGGAGTTGGATTCAGATACCCCGACGCTACCGGTTGTCCCGTGCTTCACGACATAAATATCGAGGTCAAAAAGGGCGAGACCTTTGCTATAATCGGTGCGACAGGCTCGGGAAAGACCTCGCTCGTAAACCTTATTCCCCGCTTTTACGATGCGACTGAGGGCGAGGTAATGGTTGACGGAAAGCCTATCTCCGAGTACGACCTGCACGCGCTTCGTCAAAAGATAGCATTCGTTATGCAAAAGAGCGGGCTGTTTTCGGGAACTATCGCGGAAAACCTGCGCTGGGGTAAGGAGGACGCGACTGACAAGGAAATACAGACTGCGGCACATATCGCGCAAGCTGAACCCTTTGTTCTGAGCTTTAACGACGGCTACGACGCATATATTGCCGAAAAGGGAGCGTCTCTTTCTGGAGGACAGAAACAGCGTATGTCTATCGCGCGTGCGCTTACCCGCCGTCCCGAAATACTTATCCTTGACGATGCCACCTCGGCGCTCGACCTCTCGACCGAGGGCAAGCTTCGCGCCGCGCTTAAAGCAGAGCTTACCGATACGACGGTAATCATGATAGCTCAGCGCATAGCCAGCGTAAAGGATGCCGACAGAATTGCCGTTATCGAGAACGGAACTATCAAGGATTGCGGCTCTCACGATACTCTTATGAGGACGAGTGAAACCTACCGCGATATTTACAATTCGCAAATGAAAAACGGAGGTAGCATAAATGAATAACGGACAAAAGCCGTCAGCAAATCTGCCGCCTCTGCGCCCCACTATGGGCCCGGGCGCGCCTCAGGGCGGCGGCCCATTGGGAAACAGAATGAACAAGCAAAAGCCCAAAAACGCGACCAAAACTCTCAAGCGACTACTTGGCTACATAGGAAAGAGCAAGCTTCTCGTAATAACGCTCGTCATAATAATGGCGATCGTTACGGTCACCGATCTTGCAGGCCCTGCTATGCAGGGTGCGGCGATCGACACCATAACCATAAAGGACGGCGCGCTCAGCGTTGATATGCAAGCGCTGACGGTCTACCTCGCTATAATGGCAGGGCTTTTCATAGTAAGCGCATCAATGAGCCTTTTCCAAGGCTTTATTGCGACAAAGCTTTCGCAAAATACAGTCTATATGCTTCGCCGCGACCTTTTCAAGAAGATATCACGGCTTCCCATAAAATTCACCGACACGCACAAGCACGGCGATATAATGTCGAGAATGACCAACGACGTTGAAAACGTTTCAAACGCTGTGTCACAGTCGATAGCATCTCTCATTTCAAGCATTCTGACGCTCGTCGGTGCGTTTGCCATGATGCTTTACTACGGTTGGGTCATGGCGCTCATCGCATGCGTAACCGTACCCTTGACTATTTTAGTTTCCACGACTCTTGCGAAGTTTATGAAAAAATATTTCGTTCGCCGTCAAAAGCTCCTCGGAAGTCTTAACGGACAGGTCGAGGAAATGGTAACCTCATACAAGACGGTCGTTGCCTACGGCAAGGAGAAAAAGGCGATAGA
This sequence comes from Eubacteriales bacterium, assembly GCA_045659245.1. Classification (GTDB taxonomy): domain Bacteria; phylum Bacillota; class Clostridia; order Oscillospirales; family CAG-272; genus HGM12713. Next base: position 80,764 of record JAZOWN010000001.1, on the reverse strand, counting down.
CGAGTTTTCGGACACGAGCAAAAAGCTTAAAAAATGCAGCATAAGCGCTCGTGTTTGGGGCTCTGTAATGGGACCGTGTATGAATTTCCTTGGAAACTTGCAGTACGTGCTTATTGCAGCTTTCGGTGGATTTTTCGTGCTAAATCCCGTAAGCTTTATGCGTCCGCTCACCATCGGTAACATTCAGTCGATGCTCCAATACTGCAAAAAATTTACCCGTCCCATCAATGAAATTGCCAATCAGTATGCTAACATACTGACGGCTCTTGCTGGCGCTGAACGAATTTTCGAGATCATGGACAGCGCAGAGGAGATAGACGAGGGCTTGGCACAAATAAACATTTCCGAAATGGAAGGAAATATTGAGTTTGAGGACTTGGACTTCTCCTACGTTGAGGGTGAGAAAGTTCTGCGTGACTTTAATCTCTCCGTCAAATCGGGACAAAAGATAGCAATAGTAGGTGCGACCGGCTCGGGAAAGACGACAATAGTAAATCTCCTTACGAGATTTTATGAGCTTGACGGCGGAAAAATAACCGTTGACGGCACCGATATAACCGAAATCCCCAAGGAAACCTTGCGTCACTCGATTGCAATAGTACTTCAGGATACAGTTCTCTTCTCCGATACGATCCGCGCCAATATCAAATACGGCCGCGAGGGTGCTACGGACGAGGAAATGAAGCGCGCCGCCGCGCTTGCCAAGGCTGACGTGTTTATAGAGCGACTGCCCGACGGATATGACACGGTGCTTGCCGAATCTGGTAGTAACCTCTCGCAGGGACAGCGACAGCTTCTCTCTATCGCTCGCGCGGTTCTTGCCGATCCAAAGATACTTATTCTTGACGAGGCGACCTCAAGCGTTGACACAAGAACGGAGATGCACATTCAGCAGGCGATGGTCGCGCTTATGAAAAACCGCACCTCGCTGATAATCGCGCACCGCCTCTCCACCATTCGAGACGCTGACGTCATAGTCGTAATAAAGGACGGACAGGTTGCAGAGTCGGGCAACCACGACGACCTGCTCGCGCTTGATGGCGAATACGCAAAGCTTTACAGCAGTCAGTTTGCGGGAGTTGCGACATGACGGAATTTAATAAAAAACTTTTTTCAGAGCTTTGTGAGGAAGACCGCATAATGCGTCCTTACGACGGCGAGAGCATAGGCACGTACAACGAAAAGCGTATTCACAGAATACTTAAGCGCCTCGTTTGCGAAGACGCAAATTGCTACGAGCAAAAAATAGGACGGTACGTAGCGGACGTGCTGTCGGAAGGACGCTTAACGGAAATACAGACCTCGTCCTTCCGCCCGCTTCAAGGCAAGATAGAATATTATCTGTCCCAAACGGATCTTTCCGTAACGGTGCTTCGCCCCGTAATATGCGAAAAGACTGTTATACGAATGGATAAGGAAACGGGAGAGATCATAAGTGAGAAGCGCTCCCCAAAGCACGAAAAGGACACGGATATCTTATGCGACTTGTATTATCTTTCCCCGTTTCTCGGAGATCCGCGCTTTTGTATAAAGCTTTTACATATAACGGCAGAGGAATACCGCTTCTCGGAGCGCGTGCGCTACCGAAAGTCGGGCGCGTTTGATAAGGATCTGCGCCCCGTATCGCTCGTTGGGTGCACACAGATCTCGTCCGTCTGCGACGTAAGGAAAATATTGCCTACGGAGCTTACGGAAAAGCCGTTTACATCACCCGAATTCGCAAAGCTTACCAAGCTTCGCGCAAGACGTCTTTCCATGGCACTTTCTCTGCTTATGAGCCTCGGTATTCTCACACGCGAAAAGGACGGGCGGCAGTATATCTATTCCGTTACACAATGCGTGTAATTTAATTTACCAAAATACCTAAAAAAAGCAAGAAATCTATTTACAGAACGGCAAAATTATGCTATACTAATAGTTAATAAACACAATAAATAAAAAGGAGCTTGCTTCCATGAAAACCGATATTCAAATTGCAAAAGAAGCTAATATGCTTCCAATTGCTAAAATTGCCGAAAAATTCGGTATCACCGACGACGAGCTTGAGCTCTACGGCAAATATAAGGCAAAGATCAACGATGCTTTTCTTAAAAGAACCGAAAGCCGTCCCAACGGAAAGCTCGTTCTCGTAACTGCGATCAATCCCACCCCCGCAGGTGAGGGCAAGACTACCACCTCGGTCGGTCTTGGCATGGCTATGAACAAGCTCGGCAAGAATACCGTAATCGCACTTCGAGAGCCCTCTCTCGGACCTGTTTTCGGAGTTAAGGGCGGCGCGGCAGGCGGCGGATACCCACAGGTCGTTCCCATGGAGGACATAAATCTTCACTTTACGGGTGACTTCCATGCGATCACTGCGGCTAATAATCTGCTCTCCGCAATGATAGATAACCATCTTCAGCAGGGTAATGAGCTTGGTATCGACCAAAGAAGAATAGTCTTTGCCCGCGTTACCGACACCAACGACCGCGCTCTGCGCAATGTGACCGTAGGTCTTGGCACTCGCGTTGACGGAATCCCGCGCCAGGATCACTTTATGATCACCGTTGCAAGCGAAATTATGGCAATTCTCTGCCTTGCAGAGTCGCTTGACGACCTTAAAGCAAGACTTGGCAACATTCTCGTGGCGTATAAGTACGACGGCTCGCCTGTATTCTGCCGCGATCTGTGTGCCGAGGGCGCTATGGCGGCGCTTTTGAAGGATGCCATCAAGCCGAACCTCGTACAGACTCTCGAGAACACCCCCGCCATCATTCACGGCGGTCCTTTTGCAAATATCGCGCACGGCTGTAACTCCGTAAGAGCAACCAAGCTTGCGCTCAAGCTCGGCGAGTACACCATAACCGAGGCAGGCTTTGGTGCAGACCTCGGCGCTGAAAAGTTCCTTGACATCAAGTGCCGCAAGGCAGGGCTTACCCCCGATGCGGTCGTCCTCGTTGCAACTGTTCGTGCGCTCAAGTATAACGGCGGCGTTGCAAAGCCCGACCTCGCGGCTGAAAACCTCGAGGCGCTCAAAAAAGGCGTTGTAAACCTTGAGGCACATATAGATAATCTTCGTAAGTTCGGCTTGCCCGTAGTTGTTGCTATCAACCGCTTTGGAACGGACACCGACGCGGAGCTTGACTACATCCGCGAGATCTGTACCGAAAAGGGCGCTGAATTTGCCCTCTCCGAGGTATTCGCAAAGGGCGGCGACGGCGGAATTGAGCTTGCAGAAAAGGTTATCGAGGCTTGCGAGAAGCCCAAGAACTTTACTCTTATGTACGACACGGGCGACTCCATTAAGGACAAGATCAAGGCAGTCGCAACAAAGATATACGGCGCTGCCGACGTTAAGTACGATGCAGCTGCATCAAAGGCTATTGCGGAGATAGAGGCGCTTGATCCCAAGTACTCGACGTTCCCCGTCTGCATGGCAAAAACGCAGTACTCCCTCTCTGACGACCCTGCAAAGCTCGGACGTCCCGAGGGCTTTACCCTCACCGTCCGCGAGGTCAAGCTCTCTGCAGGCGCTGAATTCATCGTTGTCCTCACGGGTGCTATTATGACCATGCCCGGACTCCCCAAGAAGCCCGCAGCTATCAACATCGACGTTGACAACGACGGAAACATCACGGGACTTTTCTGATATGATATTCCCGATTTCCATAAAATCGCGCTCCTATACCGACACAGAGAGTGTCGGTGTAGACCTTGCGCGTTCGATTCTTGAAAATACATCACTCCCCCGCTTCTTGGCTCTTTACGGCGACCTCGGTGTGGGAAAGACCGCCTTCACACGCGGCTTTACAAGTGTTATCGCACCAAGCGCAAGAGTAAAATCTCCCACCTTTGCCCTTGTAAATCAGTATAAGGGTGAGGAAATTTCGGTTTTCCATTTTGATATGTACCGAATCACGAGTGAGGACGAGCTTTATTCGATAGGCTTTTTCGATTACACGGAAAGCATGAATATTTGCATTACCGAGTGGAGTGAAAATATCGAATACGCCCTCCCCCCCTCTTTCGTCCGCGTTGAAATAGTCAAGGACGACACGAACGACACCGACAGCCGCCGCATCGATATACAGCTCGTAACGGCAGAACTGTAACAGAACGGAGAATTTCATGAAAATTCTGGCTTTTGACACCTCCGCAACGGTTGCCACCGTCGCGCTATGCGACAACGAGCGCCTACTTGCGGAATATACCGTAAATAACGGCAACACACACAGCGAAACGCTTTTGCCCATGATAGAATCTCTGCTGGCTAATTTTTCGATGTCCGTGTCCGACGTAGACCTCTTTGCAGTTTCGGCAGGTCCAGGCTCATTTACGGGAGTAAGAATAGGAGCGGCAACGCTTAAAGGCCTTGCCTTTGCTTCGGACAAGCCTTGCGTAGGTGTATCGACGCTTCAAGCAATAGCGGAAAATCTTTCAGTTTGCAAGGGGCTTATCTGTCCCGTAATGAATGCGCGCCGAGCGCAGGTCTACACCGCGCTTTTCCGTTCCGACGGACAGACGCTTGAGCGACATATACCCGACAGCGCAATGGCTATCGCGGAGCTTGATGAGAAGCTCGCGGAGTTTGGCGAGCCCGTCTACTTTTCGGGTGACGGCTACGACGTTACAGTTCCCGCGCTCTCCCTTACAGAAGCGCTCCCCGTCCCCGACAGACTTCGTCATCAGTCTGCGTACTCCGTTGCCTGCGTAGCATACGAGCAGTATCTTCGCGGCGAATACACCGACGACTTATCTTTAAAGGTAAATTATTTGCGCCCCTCACAGGCAGAGCGCGAGTTAATGAATAAAAACAAAGAGGAGAACTAAAAATGAAAATAGCAATCGGCTGCGACCACGCAGGATTTGGAATTAAGAACGCAGTAAAGGCACATATCGAATCTAAGGGCTACGAGGTAATTGACGTAGGAACGTACTCTGCGGATAGCTGCCACTATCCCGTTTACGCGTCGGCGCTCTGCGAAAAAATACTCGACGGTGAGTGCGGGCTCGGAATACTTATATGCGGCACGGGAATCGGCATGTCCATGGCTGCAAACAAGCACAAAGGCATCCGCGCAGCTTGCTGCTCGGACGTATTTTCCGCAAGACTCACCCGCGAGCACAACGACGCAAACGTGCTATGCTTCGGCGAGAGAGTAGTAGGAATAGGCACTGCCCTCGATCTCGTTGACGCATTTCTCGGCGCTGAATATTTAAACAACGGCAACCACGTTACCCGCGTTGCAATGCTCGCCGATATAGAAAGCAAAAACTAATTCAAGATAGAAATCAAAAAGGAGGTAAGCCCCATGCGCACAAATAAAATAGCAGATCTCTTGCGTGCCGTTTCGGGCTCGGGAACTCAAAAGGCGTTCACCTCGGCAATAATAGTTGCCGCAGGTCTTTCGGAGCGCTTTGGCGGAACGCGCACAAAGCAAATGACTCTGCTTTGCGGCACTCCCGTGCTTATCCACACGCTTACGGCTTACCAAAATGCAAGCAGCATAAATGAGATCATCGTCGTGGCGCGTCCCGACGAGATAGAAGCTTGGAAGAGATTATGCTCTCGCCACGGAATCAGCAAGCTCTCTAAAATAGTAGAGGGCGGAGCTACGAGACAAGACTCCGTGCTTTGCGGCTTTGAGGCAACAAACGAAGACGCAAGGTTTGTGGCGATTGCCGACGGCGCTCGCTGTCTTACGACACCTGAACAAATAAACGAGGTTTGCCGCGCGGCTTACAAATACGATGCCGCAACTGCGGCGCACCGCTCAACGGACACGGTAAAGGTCGCAAACAGAAAGGGCTTTATCGACGCGACCGCAGACAGAGATATAGTTTGGCTTGCACAAACACCCCAGGTATTTAAGGTAAATCTCTATCGCGCGGCAGCATATACCGCACTCCAACGTGGATTTACAGCCACGGACGACAATTCCCTCGTTGAGGAGCTTGGCGGCTCTGTAAGGCTTGTTGAATGCGGCGCTCAGAACATTAAGATAACCACGCAAGAGGATATGGCGGTAGCCGCAGGAATACTCGCAAAAAGAAAGCGCGATGCAAAGAAAAACAGCAAGGAGGATGGACTCGGAAAATGATAAGAATAGGACACGGATATGACGTCCATCGTCTTGGAGAGAACAGACGTCTTATTATTGGCGGCGTCGATATACCCTATGAATTGGGGCTTGTCGGGCACTCCGACGCGGATGTTTTGCTTCACGCTATAAGTGATGCGCTTTTGGGTGCGGCGGCGCGTGGAGACATAGGAAAGCTTTTTCCCGACACCGACGCAAAATACGAGGGTGCAGACAGCCTCGTGCTTCTCAGAAAGGTCATGACGCGCCTTAATACTGCGGGATACCGCGTAGTCAACGTTGACTCCACGGTGATCGCGCAAGCCCCAAAGCTTGCTCCATACGTTCAAAAAATGAGGTCCAATATTGCGCGTGCGCTTGACGTACAGCTAAATGCTGTCAGCGTAAAGGCAACCACCGAGGAAGGACTCGGCTTTTCAGGCGAGGGCTTGGGAATTGCCGCGCATGCGGTCTGCCTCATAGAAAAAATATAAAAGTGACGCGCCGCAATACGTGCTTGCAGGCGCGCCAAAAGAAAAAATATACGCTCGGAGCGAATGAGCCGTTTCACGTCTTGAAGATTTCAATTCCCTTTCGCGCCTCGCGTATGAAATTTCCTAATTTTATAGTATGCCTCGGTGCTCTCTTTTGCGCCGTTAAAATCAAATTAAATTTAAAGGACGGTTAAATATGACTATTATTTCCCCCTCGGTTCTCGCAGCTGATTTTTCAAAGCTCGGAGAAGAAGTAAACAAGGTCCACAAGGCTGGTGCAGAGTACATTCACCTTGACGTTATGGACGGAATTTTCGTTCCCAATATAAGCTTTGGTCCTTCGCTCATAGCATCGCTCAGAGGTGTGTCCGACATATTCTTCGACGTGCACCTTATGATAACCCACCCCGAAAGATACATAAAGGATTTCGTTGATGCGGGCGCAGATCTTATCACTATACATTACGAGAGCACCTTTGACGTAAAGGGTACTATCGAGCTCATTAAGACCTACGGCAAAAAGGCTGCTATTTCCATAAAGCCCGCCACCTCTCCCGAAGTCCTCTATCCACTGCTGGGCGAGCTTGATATGGTGCTCGTAATGACAGTCGAGCCCGGCTTTGGCGGTCAGAAGATGATGCCCGACATGCTCAAGAAGGTTCGCGCTATCCGCGACTACGCAAACGAAAACGGCATTGATATTGATATTCAGGTTGACGGCGGTATAACCCCCGACAACGTGTCCTCTGCTTTCGAGGCAGGCGCTAACGTTATCGTTGCAGGCTCTGCGGTATTCAAAGCAGAAAACCCCGAAAAGGTCATCGCCGACATGATCGCGATAGGCGACAAGGTAAAGTAGTATAAAAAAGGTTGGTAGCAAAATGCTACCAACCTTTTTTATTATCCTGATCAGAATCAGTCCTCAAGCTTTATTTTCATCTGAGAGGTCTGGTCTGCCTTATGCTTTTCAACGAGGCTGTGGATTCTCTTAACGGGGTTAAGAAGCTCGCTGAGAGTGTAATCGTGGTTAAGAGTGTCAACGATGTAAGAAACGTACTTGCACATGTTGACCTCAACGTACCATTCTCTGCTTGCAAGCTCGGGACGGCGGTAAACGAGGTTAGTCGTGAATATTCTGCTGATAACTCCGTCTGCATAAGCCTTATCGAACTTTGCAAGTCCGTCGGTAAAGAGTCCGAAGGTCGCGAATGCGAAAATTCTCTTTGCGCCCTTTTCTTTAAGCTGTGCCGCTACGTCTATAAGAGACTCGCCCGAGGAGATCATATCGTCAACAATGATAACGTCCTTGCCGGTAAGGTCGCGTCCGAGATACTCGTGTGCCTCGATGGGATTACGTCCGTTTATGACTACAGAGTAGTTTCTTCTCTTATAGAACATACCGATGTCGAGTCCAAGCACAGACGAGAAGTACATACATCTTCCCATAGCGCCCTCGTCGGGAGAAATTATAACAAGCTCGTCCTTGTCAATAACTACGTCGGGAACGTTGCGAACGAGCGCCTTTACCATCTGGTAAGAGGGTCTTACGTCGTCAAAGCCGGAAAGCGGGATCGCGTTCTGGACTCTGGGATCGTGAGCGCCAAAGGTGATAATGTTGGTAACACCCATGTTAAGGAGCTCCTGAAGCATGTAAGCGCAGTCGAGTGATTCTCTGCCGCTTCTCTTGTGCTGTCTGCCCTCGTAGAGCATAGGCATAATTACCGTAATTCGTCTTGCCTTACCTGCATTAGCCGCGATAATACGCTTAAGGTCAGCGTAGTGGTCGTCGGGGCTCATGGGAACCTCTTGACCGTACATCTTATAGGTAACGCTGTAATTGAAAACGTCGCAGATTATGTAAAGGTCGTGACCTCTTAACGATTCGTGAATGAGTCCCTTTGCCTCACCCGTACCGAAACGGGGGCAATCCGCGTGAACGAGAAAGGTCTCATCCCCACCGTGACGGCGCCATTCCTTCAAATAGTAATCCACCTGCGCCGCGAACTGCTCGCAACCCTTCATGCCTATTACGCTAAGCTCTGCATACTGTGACTGCTTCATTTTATAACCCTCCAAGATAAAATTCAACTATACATAAATTATAGCACACTTTTTTTATTTTAACAAGGGATTTCAAACATTTTTTACACAAAAATGTCAAAATGTGACTTTAACTAAAAATAAACAAAAAAAATCCCCAAATATTGGGGATTTAGGTATGTGCATAACATACTTTGAATTTGCAAGTAATTTTAAACAAAACCGCATTGGCAACGGAAAGCCATCACCAATGCGGTATACTTATTTGATTTTGATTAACATAGAAACGTGTAAATTAGTGTTCTAGTTATCTATCATCAAAATTAGCTTGAATTTTATTCTTGGTAAGTTTATAAATTATAAGCTTTTGAAGTAATATCATAGCAAACAACACAATTGCGGCACAAAGAAGCATTAGCGTAATAACTATCCAAAATTGTATCCCTTGAATTCTACTAAAACATTTGAAAACAAAAACAGATAAAAGTATTGTAAAGCTACTAATTGTAGCAGTGGTCGCGATGTTTGGTACAACGGAAGAAGAATAGTATCTTTTCTTTATTCTTGTAAACACAACGATCTCATATATTGCAAAAAATATAAATCCAAATAAAACAGACCCAATAATGGTTTGAAGATTGTTGGCGTATACTTTGCCAAAAATATATATGCCTACAACAGATATATTAACACATGCTAGCATCCCCAATGTTAGTCCTCTTGATTTCTGGTCTTTATCCAAAAAAGTCAAAAGAGACACTCCTAAATACAAAGTTGTAACCAATATACCCAATGGGATGTTAGAGAATGCTATTAATAGAGAAAATAATGCCACGCACAGAACGTGAAATAAATTGAAGGGAGATTTGTTCTCAGCAGTTAGTTTTGGGTTGGCGTAAAAGTATAATTCTTCTATCATAATATCTTCCTCCGTTGTTTTTAAATAATTACTCAAATTCATAAAAATCATCAAATACGTTAGCCATATAAATACCAATACTTTTGCCAAATATGTCTCTCAAGACAACAAAAACACAGGCTGCAAAAATTCCCAAATATACATAATCTAATGAATTTTCGCTAAATAAAATTAAAAGTAAGGGGATAATGATACCTGCGATTATTATCGCATCAATTCCTAATGCTATTGCTCTAAAAAACAATGTTTTTTTCATTTTTCGTTCTCCGCAAACTATTTGAAACACAGGGGGACACAAGAAACCGTCCTCTGTGTTCATTTGTCAAGCAATATATTTTTTAAAAGTTTTTGCCGCGCTTTTTGCAAAAAGCGCGAAAATCGCATCCTCGCATCCTCGCATCATCACTTAAGCTCAACGACCGTAACGCCGCCGTCGCCCTCGCCGAACTGCCCTATGCGGAAGCCTGCCACGCGCGAATCCTTTTTGAGGTACGCCCAAAGCGCGTTTTTAAGCGCGCCCGTTCCCTTTCCGTGGATCAGGCGAACGCTGTGGAATCCCGCGATAGCTGCATCGTCAAAATACTTATCAATGACACTCCAAGCCTCATCGCCCGTTTTTCCGCGAACGTCTATTTCTCCACGAAAATCACGGTTAACGGTAACTTTAAGCGGTGCGCTCTTTTTCTCGTTTTTCTTCTTTGCATGTGAGTCCTCGATAAGCTGAAGGTCGTTTATCGCAACCTTGGTCTTGATAATCCCTATCTGTATACCGACCTTTCCGCCCGATGGGTTATCCGTCAGCACGCCCGTCTTGTCAAGGCTTACAACATAGACCTCGTCGCCCTTTCTTAAGGCTCTGGGCAGCTTGTAGTTATCAAGCTTTCTGTGCACCACGGGATCGAAGCTATCACTGTGAGTTCTCAAATGCTCTCTTATTTCACGGCGAGCGTCTGCCAGCTCCTTACCGAGTCTTTCGGACTCGCGCTGCTTCTGCACCCTATCGAGCTGCTCCATAATAAAGTCGCTCGATCGCTTAGCGCTGTCAACCATATTCTGCGCCTTTGCGCGTGCATTTTCAAGGGCTTTTTCGGAGTCTGCAAGACGCTTTGCAATATCCGCCTCTGCCGCTTTTTTGTAGCTCTCATATTCTACTCTCTGCTTTTCGGCTTCGTATAGCTGCTTTTCCGTCTGCTGACGCAAAAGCTCAAGCTCTCCAAGTACACTCTCAAGCTTCTTGTTCTCGCTTCCGACAAGCGACTCTGCGCGCTTTACTATTTTTTCGGGAAGTCCGAGCTTTGAGGAAATGGCAAACGCATTGGATTTACCGGGTGTTCCTATTATTAATTTGTAGGTCGGTCGAAGCGTTTCAACGTCAAATTCGCAAGAAGCATTACATACTCCGTCCGTGTCAAGCGCGTACGTTTTAAGCTCGGTATAGTGAGTCGTAGCCATACACATAGCGCCTGCCGCGCGCACGTCCTCAATGACTGCAATAGCCAAAGCCGCGCCCTCAACGGGGTCTGTTCCCGCTCCAAGCTCGTCGAAAAGCACGAGGGATCTTGAATCCTTCTCCTTTAAAATACTTACAATGTTTACCATGTGAGAGGAAAAGGTAGAGAGAGATTGCTCTATGCTCTGCTCGTCACCGAGGTCAACAAGCACACTCTCAAAAATACATACTCCGCTTCCCTCGTCGCAGGGCAAATGAAGTCCCGACTGCGCCATAAGCGAGAAAAGTCCGAGAGTTTTAAGCGTTACCGTCTTACCGCCGGTATTGGGACCCGTTATTATCAGCGTATCGTACTCGCCACCTATCGAAATGGTTACGGGAACGACGCTTTTTTTATCTATAAGCGGGTGTCGCGCACGCAAAAGTCGGCAAGCGCGCTCCTCGGTGAGTATCGGCTCGCAGGCGTCCATTTTTCTTGACAGCTCCGCACAGCCGAATGTAAAAGCAAGCTGCGTGACGTTTCTATAATTAAGATTTAACGACGGAGATATTCCCGCTACCGCCGCAGATAAATCCGCAAGCACCCTCTCTATCTCGTGCGCCTCACGCGCCTCGAGCATCGCAAGCTCGTTATTAGCCTCAACCACCGCCATGGGCTCGATAAATATAGTCGCGCCCGACGATGACGTGTCGTGTATAAGTCCCTTGATCTCGTTCCTGTGCTCTGCCTTGACGGGGATAACGAAGCGTCCGTTTCTCTGCGTTACTATGTTTTCCTGCAAGTACTTGGAATAGCTTCCGCCCGTATATCTTGCAAGCGTTTCTCTTACCTTTACGTTAGCCGCTCTTATCTTGCGCCTTACGTCCGCAAGCGCGGGGCTTGCCTCGTCGGCAATAAGCTCCTCGGAAATAATCGAGCGTGCTATTCTGTCCTCAAGCGGGCGATTTGGTATGAGTCTTTCAAAAACCTCGTCGAGCGAGGTTTCAAAAAGCCTGTTTGATCGTATATAGTCAAGAAGCTGTCTTGACGCGCGCAAAAGTACGGCTACGTCGAGCAGCTCACGCGGTGTCAGCACCGCGCCCTTAAGCGCTCTTTCGCATACGTCCGCAATATCCACGACACCACCGAACGATGGCATACCCTTGGCGTCGCAAAGACGCTTTGCGTCAGTCGTCGCCGTCTGCTTTGCCTTAGCCGCTTCGATGTAGGTCGCGGGATATAACGACCTTGCCGCCTCTGCCGCGCCCTTTGTAGGACACGAATCGGCAAGCATCTGTCTTATTTTATCAAATTCAAGAGTTACCAGCGTTTTTTCAGTTATACTCATGCTACTCCTTTATTGAATGATAAAACTCAAGAGTTTCAAAATTTCTTTCAAGATGGTTTATTATGTAGGTTTCACTTGCGCGCTCAAGCACCAAAAGCTCCTCGCCCTCGATCTTGAACGCGAATATGCGTTTGAGCGGTGCGCCCGATACGTATTTCCAAGCGGCAACCGCAGGCGTGCTCATAGGCACGAGAACGGTACTCGACATAGTAGCGCCAACACCCTCTGCCGCGACACGTTCAGCGCCGCCCCTCGACCTCATGCAGTCCTCGCAAACGAGTCCGCCGTTCATAACATCAAGCCACGAGGAATCCACCTTTTCCGAGTTGCAGCGTATGCACTCCGAAAGATCGGGGGAAAATCCCGACTCCTCTGCGGCAAATATCTCGTACGCGCTCTTTATCTGCTCGAGTGGCTTAATCTTATTCTCAATCGCGTAAAGGGAGTTGAGCGTCATACGAAGCGTGCGCTCCGCGTCGACCTCCTCACCGGTGATCTCTGCGGCAAGCTGAACGATATACGACGCGAGCGCAAAGCCGCGTATATCGGTATTGAGGCCAAAAAAGCTATCGTTTACCGAGCCGCCCGAGAGCCACTTCATTCCGTTTTTCTCGTAATACTCAAAATTCGCATAGGTAAACAGACGGCAAACCGCCAGGACCTTGCTTTTCATTGAGCGCGCACCCTTGGCGATCATGACCGACTGCCCTTTTTCCGTAAGCACGGTCACAAGTCTGTCATTCTCGCCGTAAGCGCATTCGCGTATAACCAGCCCGTCGCAGGTATCTCTCATGACCGCACCCCCAATCTAAAAATCTTATTCCTCGTCTCTGTAACCGAAGTTACCAACGGTCCTAGCGCTCTCGCGCCAATTTTCCTTAACCTTTACCCAAAGATTAAGATATACCTTAGTACCAAAAAGCTTTTCAAGATCCTCGCGCGCGTAAGTTGCTATGAGCTTGAGCGCCGCGCCGTTCTTACCTACGATAATTCCCTTGTGCGAAGCCTTTTCACAGAATATCTCCGCGCGAATACTTACAAGGCTTCCCTCGTCCTTAAATTCCTCTATGACCACAGCCGTGCCGTGGGGTATTTCCTTATTGAGCGTTCTGAGGATCTTCTCACGAATTATCTCCGCCGCGATCTGTCGCTCAGGCTGGTCTGTCACCATATCGTCGGGGAAAAACCACTCCGACTCACTAAGGAATTTTGAGCACTCGTCAAGCAGCTCCTTAACATTTTTGCCGCTTCTTGCGCTTATCGGAACAAAAGCCTCGAAGCTGTGCTTGTCCGCATACTTCGCTATCGTCTGCGCTATCTGCTCACGGTTACAGGTATCTATCTTGTTGATCGCGATAAGCGCGGGAATACCACTCTTTTTGAGGTACGCGATAACGTTCTCCTCAACGGTGCTTATATCCTTCGCCACGTCAACGACGAGCACTACCGCGTCTGCGTCGCGCATGGTACTGTCCGCCGCCTTGACCATGTACTCGCCAAGCGTATTCTTGGGGCTGTGCATACCCGGCGTGTCAAGGAAAACGAACTGCTCCTCGCCTCGGGTATGTATTCCCGTAATTCTGTTTCTCGTCGTCTGCGGCTTGCTCGAAACGATAGCCACCTTCTCGCCGAGAATTGAATTCATAAGCGTTGATTTTCCAACGTTCGGTCTGCCTACTATCGCTATAAATCCCGTCTTTTTCATTACTTTACTCCAAGTCCCATATTTTCAAGTATTGCGCTCTGTCTTGCTCTCATTTCTCTGTCGTCCTCCTCGGAGTCAACGTGGTCGTAGCCAAGAAGATGAAGCATGGAGTGCACAGTCAGAAACGCTATTTCTCTGTCAAAGGAATGTCCGAATTCCGCCGCCTGCGCTCTTGCGCGCTCAAGCGAGATCACGATGTCGCCGAGTGCTATCTCAGGCTCGTCCGTAGGGGGCTCCTCGCCGCCCTCAAAGTCGGTAAGCGGGAAAGACAGCACGTCCGTCGCCTTATCGATATTTCGGTAGCTATTGTTTATCGCGCGTATTCCCTCGTCGTCCACAAATGTGACGGAGATCTGCACGTCATTCTGAAATCCCTCGTAGTCAAGCGTCGCCTTTACCGCCTTGCGAAGCAGCATTTTCTGCTTGTAGGTAACGTCCTCTCCCGATTCGTTCATGAAATATATCATAAGCCCTGTTTTCATTTTTTATCTCCCTGTCTTTTATTATTTCTCGCCGCAGCGCTTCTCTCGGCAGCCGCCTTTTCATATTTTTCGTAAGCTCTTATAATTTGCTGTACGAGCTTGTGGCGCACCACGTCCTTGTCGGTGAATGCGTGTATTTTTATGTCCTCGATGTCCTCAAGTATCTTGACCGCCACCGCAAGTCCGCTTCTTTGTCCTGACGGAAGGTCGGTTTGCGTAAGGTCGCCCGTGATGACAGCCTTTGAGTTAAAGCCAAGACGCGTCAAAAACATTTTCATCTGCTCGGGGGTGGCGTTCTGCGCCTCGTCAAGTATTATAAAGCAATCGTCAAGCGTTCTGCCTCGCATATACGCAAGCGGCGCTATCTCGATAATTCCCTTTTCAAGCTGGCGCGCGTAGTTTTCAGCGCCCATCATCTCATACATCGCGTCGTAAAGCGGACGAAGATAGGGATCTATCTTACTTTGTAGATCGCCCGGCAAAAATCCGAGCTTCTCGCCCGCTTCGATAGCGGGACGCGTAAGGATTATTCTTGAAACCTGCTTTTCGCGAAGCGCCTTTACCGCCATCGCAACCGCCAAAAAGGTCTTTCCCGTTCCCGCAGGACCTATACCGAACACCACCGTATTCTTTTCAATAGCCTCAACGTATCTACGCTGTCCGACAGTCTTTGCCTTTATGGGCTTGCCGCGAGTGGTAATACAGATGCAAGAGCCCTCCATGTCGGCAAGCTCCGCCGTGTTTCCCTCCTTGACCATCTCCATAACGTAGCCAACCTGCTGCTCCGTGAGCGTTTCGTTGTACTTCGCCATGTTTTTAAGATATCTGACGGCATCCGCCGCCATATCTACGTTTTCCTTGCTCTCTCCCGTGATTACCACCGCGTCGGTGTCCTCACCCGCGCGGTTGTGGATACTCACGTCAAAGCTCTTTTCGAGCATTCGCACGTTAATATCAAAGCTTCCAAAAAGGCGCGCCGTTATTTCCGAGGAATCGATCTTTACCGTCCTTGCGTATTTTTCCATTCTTTATCCGCCCCTCTCTTGTTTTTGTAATCCGATATTGATGTTAGCTCAACCTCAATAACTCTCTCCACAGCTACGTTCTCGACAGTCCTGATCACCGCGTCAAGCACGTACACATCGCCCTCAAGCCGTCCCGTAAGTCTTTTTGTTTCAAGAGTCGCATCGGGGTTTTCGCCGTAAACCCTTTGCCAAAGAAGAAAATTTGCCTCGGCGAGAGCCTCGTCCTCCGTTCTGAGGGCATCGACCTCGACGTATTCCGTATACTCCACCGTCCGTATCCCGATAGGCAATTTGCCAAGCCCAAAGGGATCTAAATATTCTTCCCTTCTTATTGTATCATAAGTTGTATACAAATTTCTACTATTTTCAAAAAATTTTACTTCTTTTTCAAAGAAAATAAGCGTTTTTTTAACCTTTTTTCTTCCAGTATACGTTTTTTGAGTGTAAGCGAGCGGAACTTTTATCTCGTAGCGGTTATCGCACAGTGCAAATACCTTTCCGCGCGAGCGTGTAACCCGAAGCGGTGTGTCTGCCGTTCCGTAAACTCCGCCTACAAGCAAGTCGCCCTCGCTTACAGCATCTCCGATAGCGACGACTATGTTTCCCCTTACCTCCTCGAAGCCGACTATAACGCCGTTTTTGCTACAAACGAGGTTTGATGCGATAACTCCGTCGTCTGTCTTAGGCACCGCGGGCTCGACCTCTCTTACCTCGACGTCGGCAACCGTACCCGAAATATTTATCGCGATCCACGATATTTCGTCCGAGGCGATCAAAAACCGCGTCTCCGTTCCGTCGACGTCAATGTCGGCGAGCGTGTCCCCAACTCCCATTCCGCTCTCCTTTAAGAGCGCTATTATCTCGGAGTCGCTAACGCGCTCGTTGCCCTCTATCCTCACGTCCCAGATAACACGCCCCGATGCAAGTGTAAGAAAAAAGAAAACGGCAAGCCCCAGCAGAAGCCCCGGGCGCTTTAATGCGCCGAGCGCCAAAAAAGGAATGCCGTGGGTGCTCTCGGTCTTGATGTCAACACCGTGTCTTTCCCGCAAAAGATGCGCGCGCGACGCGGATATGATATGCATGCGAAAGAAAAGGCGCTCACCGCCGTCTGTTTGCCGCTTGCCCATGCTGTGATATCGACAGCCGTTCTGCGCGCAGAAATTGACAAAATCAACCCCGTTTTTTTCGGGAACGGAAACTATTTTATAACCGACTAAAAACAAAAGCGGATGTATCATGCGTCCTCCTCAAAGGTCACGGAAAAAATATTGCCGTCAACCACCGCCGCTCCCCTCTCAAACGACGCGCAAGCAAGTCGCTCCCCCCTCACGGAAAGCTCCCCTTTTTTTAGCTTGAACCTTATTTCCTTATCTCCGTAAGCGGTGATGCCGCCACCGCCCCGCACGGTAAGCGAATTGCGCCCGCGCAGCTCAATAAGCGTCTCTCCGAGGAAAATATCGGGCTTTATATCGAGCGCGTGGCAGAGCCGCTCCCGCAGGCGCGGAGTATCCGCACCTGAATTTTTGTTTTTCTTCGTCATGTGTCCTCCAAAGCGCCTGTAAGTCATATTTAAAGCTGTCTGGCAGTAAGATTTACCGAGCGCATTTATTCAAAATATTTTATGCCCACGGAGGCTCTTAAATGACTCTTATCGGAACAGGGAAACGGCAAGGCACACATAAAACAGTCATAAAACGGCGCTATGCCTTTGCCTTCATGAGCCTTTTCGTCATTATTCTGTTTTTCAAAAATGCTTCTGCCGCTTCTCTTTGGGTACAGAATGGACTTTACCTTTGCGGGACGCGCCTCATTCCCGCGCTTTTCCCTTTTATGGTGCTGTCATCTATCGCCATCGAAAGCGGAGCGTTAAGGGCACTTTGTAAGCTCCCTTCAAGACTTTTTCGGCGCATATTCAAAATAGGCGAGGACGCTACGGGGGCTGTAATTATCGGCTGGCTTTGCGGATTTCCCGTAGGTGCGCGCTCCCTTTGTGAGCTTTATGCGAGTGAGCATATAAGCTTTTCAGAATATAAGCGCGCGGTATGCATAACAAGCACGCCAAGTCCTGCCTTTCTTATCGGGGCTGTCGGTAAGGAAACCTTTGGCTCCCCCCTTGTGGGAGTGGTGTTGTACGTCTTATCTATCTTAATTTCCGCGCTTATAGGTGCGGTAATGGCTCTTTGGGATAAATCCGAACCGACACCGCAATCCGCACCTCAAAACAAAAAATCAATGGGGTTTGCGGGCGTTTTCACACACGCCGTCACAAGCGCTGCCGCAGGTATGGTGTCCGTCTGTGCGTTCGTCGTTTTCTTTTGCGCGTTTCTCGGCGTTGTCGAGGGCACGCTCTCATTTTTTGAGCTTTCCGATACCGCCACCGCCCTTATATTCTCCTTTTTCGAGCTTACGTCGGGCGTTGCGCGCATAGGAGAGATGGGCGCCGAATGGACTCTTGCGCTATGCGGAATTGCCGTCGGCTGGTCGGGACTCTCCGTTCATTTTCAAACGGTTTCAATGTGCTCGGATGCTCCTTTTGAGATAAAGCCTTACGTTCTCGCTCACGCCTCAAAAGCTATACTCATGGGCGCGTCTTGTCTTCTACTGTCAGGCGTTTTAATGTAATACGCAAAAAGCAAAGGCGGTGGATTTTCCACCGCCTTTGCTTTTTATTTTAGACTAAAATGTATCCGCGAACGCGGTTGCAAGCCCGTCGCAGCGCTCGTTGTAATGATGCCCCGCGTGTCCGTGTACCCACACAAAAGTGACCTCATGAATACTTATAAGCTCATCTATTCTCTGCCAAAGCTCCACGTTAAGCACGGGAGATTTGTCCGCTTTCTTCCAGCCGCGCTTCTTCCACGACTCAAGCCACCCTTGATTTATCGCGTCGGTAAGATATTTTGAGTCCGAGGTAAGAGTTATCTCGCAGGGCTCTTTATGCGCCTCCATAGCGCGTATCGCGCCAAGTAGCTCCATTCTGTTGTTAGTCGTCATACTCTCGCCGCCCGAAAGCTCCTTTTCGACAGAGCCGAAAACAAGTATCGCGCCCCAGCCGCCCTTGCCGGGATTGCCACGGCATGCTCCGTCCGTATATATATCAACGTGCTTCATAAAAAACGTCCTTTCAAGTTTCTACGAATACATTTTACCATATCCAAGCGCAATATTCAAGTTAAATTTGCAATATCTCTATTGATTTTGGGTAAAAATTGTTGTATAATTATTTATTATACACTTACGCGGAGGGTACGTATGCTCAACACTAACGATATTTTCAAAAAAGCTGACGAGGAATTTATTGAAACGGAAAAATCGTCCGCGCTTATCTTCGACGGCAAGGTGCTTCACCTATACCGCGACGAGATATATCTTCCGAACGGCAAGGAGGGCTTTCGAGAATACTGCCGCCATATGGGGGCTGTATGCGTAGTTCCCGTCACCGACGAGGGCGAGATAATCTGCGTCCGCCAGTACAGATATGCCGTAGGCAGAACGGTGCTTGAAATTCCTGCGGGCAAGCTTGACTCAAAGTACGAGATACCGCTTGATGCCGCCGTGCGCGAGCTTCGCGAGGAAACGGGCGCCACCGCTAAAAAGATCACCTACATGGGTGAGTATTTCTCCTCCCCCGCCATACTCGACGAGCGAATACATATGTTCTTAGCCGAGGGGCTTGAATTCGGCGAGACCGACTTCGACGAGGACGAATTTATAGAGATAGTCAAGATCCCCGTTGACGAGCTTGTCGGCTTGATAATGCGCGGTGAGATAATCGACGGAAAAACGCAGGCGGCGGTCATGCGCGCCGCGCTTGCGATAAACAAAGAGCTTAAAAATCCAAATTGTTAAAACTATCAAAGGAACAGAACGACATGAAAAGATGCTTTAAGGCGGCAGACATTCTTCTGCCCGATATGACCAAAACAGATGCAAAAAAATGGGCAGTAGTTGCCTGCGACCAATTCACGAGCGAGCCCGAATACTGGGAGAGCGCCGAGCGCGAGGTAGGCGACGCGCCCTCAACCTTGCGTCTTATTCTCCCCGAGGTATATCTTAGTGAAACAGAGTCGCGCATTTCAAAGATAAACTCGACCATGAAGGAGTACCTCAACGGCGTTCTCACCGAGCATAAGGACTCCATGATATACGTTGAGCGAACGCAGTCCGACGGCGACGTGCGTCGCGGAGTCGTGCTTGCGGTTGATCTTGAGGAGTACGACTACAAAAAAGGCGCAAACGCGCTCATTCGCGCAACAGAAGCGACCGTTGTCGAGAGAATACCTCCGCGCGTTGCGATAAGACGCGGTGCAGCTATTGAGCTTCCTCACGTAATGATGCTTATTGACGACCCCGATTTCTCTGTAATTGAGCCGCTTACGGGTAAGGACGGAGAGATCGCTTACGACACCGAGCTCATGCTTGGTGGCGGACACATAAAGGGACGTTTCCTCTCGTGCGAGGAAAAAAAGTCGCTCACAGCAGCACTTGATAATCTCATTTCCCCCGAAAAAATGGCAGAGCGTTACGGTGAGGAAGATCTCGCTCCCCTGCTCTTTGCTGTCGGCGACGGAAATCACTCTCTCGCGTCCGCAAAGGCGGCTTACGAGGAAATAAAGAGTAAAATTGGCGCGGATGCAGCAAGCACGCACCCCGCAAGATACGCGCTCGTAGAGGTTGTAAACGTACACGACGCGTCGCTCAAATTCGAGCCCATATACCGCGTTATGTTCGGAGTTGATCCCACTGACGTGCTCGCAGAGCTTAAAAAATACGCGACGTCACTCGAGGGCGCTGCAAGCGCACAGAGCATGCGCTACGTAAGCGCCGAGGGCGAGGGCACGCTAACGGTAGATGCGCCCGTGCGCCAGCTTACCGTCGGAACGCTTCAGGACTTTATCGACGAATACATAAAGAGCCACAAAGGAGCTGAGGTCGACTACATTCACGGAATAAATTCAACCGAAACGCTCGCTCGCCGCGAGGGTGCTATCGGCTTTATATTCGAAGGCATGGGCAAGTCCGATCTCTTTAAAACGGTAATTTTTGACGGAGCGCTCCCCCGCAAGACCTTTTCGATGGGACACGCAGAGGACAAGAGATATTATCTCGAGGCAAGAAAAATAACGCTTTGAGCGTTGAAAGGATAAAAAAATGAGCGATTCATGGGAAAAGCTGCGCGCGGACTGTGAGAGCTGTACTGCCTGCGAGCTTTGTAAAACTCGAACCAACTGCGTTTTCGGTGTGGGAAACGAGAATGCCGACGTGCTTTTCGTCGGCGAAGCCCCCGGTGACAACGAGGATAAGACAGGTATTCCCTTTGTGGGCAGAGCAGGAAAGCTGCTTGACCAATACCTTTTTGCCGTTGACATTCCGAGAGAAAACGTATATATTGCAAATATTCTAAAATGCCGTCCGCCAAAAAACCGCGATCCACTCCCCGCCGAGGAGGTTGCCTGCATCGAATTCTTGCGCAGACAGGTAAGGCTGATAAATCCCAAGGTCATAGTTTGCCTTGGCAGAATTTCCGCCATGCGCTTAATAAAGCCCGATTTTAAGATAACTAAGGAGCATGGAGTTTGGTTTAAAAAGGGTAATTTCCACATAACCGCGGTCTATCACCCCGCGCTTCTTTTGCGGGACCCCCACAAAAAAGAAGAAATGCTCGCGGATATGAAAGCAATCAAGGAAAAAATAGATTCCATAATTTGATAGAAACAAAAGGATTTATAATGGATTTTAAATCGTTTCTCATAACAATAGCGACGCTGTTTATCCTGCTTATTATAGGATATATAGCAGGCAAGAGAGGCATTATTGACTCGGTCGCCTCGAAAAAGCTGTCGTCGCTCATAATAAATATCGGTCAGCCTGCGCTGATAATCTATTCGATAACCTCACAGCCCTATACCAAGGAAAATCTTTTACTCGGTCTTAAAACGCTGCTACTCGGCTTTGGCGTGCATCTGTTTATGGGTGCTATCGCGTACGTCGTGTGCATAAAAATAAAGCATATGGACGAGCGAAAAATACTTGAGTTTTCAATGGTATTCGGCAACACGGGCTTTATCGGTATCCCAATCCTCGGTGCGCTCTTTAAGGATACAGGCGCGTTTCAGGCTTCGTTTATAATGATAAGCTTTAATATTCTTCTCTGGACGCTCGGTATGAGCATTCTCGGACGGCACAGAGAGGACATTAAGGTAACGCCGAGGAAGGCACTTATCAACAAGGGCACGATCCCGAGCCTTATAGGAATTGCAATATTCCTGCTCCCCGCCATACCGGCGCTTCAAGGGTTTAGTCTTAAAGCGACTTTGCCGTTTGCATCTGATACTCTGATGTACATTTCGGGGCTCTGCACCCCCGTTTCAATGCTTATTATAGGCGCGCTGCTCTCCACGGTAAGCCTACGAAAGGTCTTCGTTTCGGGCAAGCTTTACTACCTCTGCCTATTCAAGCTCGTCCTGATTCCCCTTACCGTATGCGGCGTTATGAAGCTTGCTTCTCTGTTCTTGCCGTTCAGCTCCGATTGGATACTTTTTGCAACTGCGCTCACTTGCATGCCGTCAGCAACGGCAGTTTCCATGCTCGCCGAGCTTTACGACATCTCCCCTCGCTTTTCGGCACAGGGCGTTGGAATGTCCTCGCTTTTATCTATCGCACCCATGCCCATCGTGGTCGCAGTGGCACAGCTTGTGTCGGGACTTTGATCCAAACAAATTTAAAAGAGCAAGAACAGAAGGAGAAAAATCCTTCTGTTCTTGCTCTTTCTGTTCGTAATATCAAAATATATGTTTCTATGTCCTCAAAAAGGGTACGAGCTGCTCGGCAAAAAGATGACCGAGCGTAATTTGGCTCATCGAATCGTAGTGAGCAATATCGGGCGTGCCCTCGGGCTCCTGTGTGCAGTCAAGTCCTGCGGATATGGTATCTACCAGCGCGTTCATCGGAGATTTTTTTGCGACCTCGTCCTTGCATTTGTTTACTTCGTCGCAATACACCCAAAAAACGGGATTGTCGGCTATGTAAGCGTCAACGAACGCTATGCCGTCATCGGAGGCATATTCAGAAAACTCCTTGCGCATATCCCCAATAAAATTGTCGAGATTTTTGCCGTAGCCCTCGGCGGCTTCCACCGAAAACGAGTCCGACTCGCCCTGCATCCAGCACATTCCCTCAATTTTAACGTCGTAGTTTTTGGAAATAAGATACTCAACGCTCGCTTCAACGTATGCCGCAAATTGCTTATATAGGTCCCCCGTTTTGCCAATCGATGATGGAGAGCGCCACTGCGAATACAGGTTCGTTCCGCCCCACGCGCATTTGATTATGAAAAAGGTTCTGTCGGGATAAAGCTCGTGCAGCCTTTCCGCAAGACCAAGCTCGGGGCCGAAAGCTCCTTCAAGCTCTCCTTGCAAGGTTGCGCATTTTACAAATCCCCCCGATCTGTTTGCGCCCGACAAATAGTTGATATATACGTTATCGTAACCGTTTTGATATTCGGCGTATTTTTCGGCGGAAACGTTTTTCTTTAAGTATTCGTCAAGACTGCACCCCGAGGCGTTTGACTGTCCGCCCAAGAGAATGACAGTCGCTTCCTTGCCATTTCCGTCGGGTAGCGTATCGTTTACCGTAAAGGTTATTTGGTTTTTGCGATAGTAGTTTATACCGAAAAAGCAGCCAAGACCTATAACAACAGCACAGATAGAGGCTATGGCGGCTATAATCATTTTCTTTGCCTTTGACATGGTAAAAAATCCTTTCTTATGTTGTCGTGATAATTATAGCACAACAACACGAATTCCGCAACTGTTTTTGCTGGGATTTTAGATTTCAAGCCGACACGGTGGCTTTCTTACTAGGTGCGCGAGGGGAGTTTCGCCTTGCCAACGCCTCGCGAGCGAGCGTTGCTCTACGGCGAAAATGCGAACCCCTATTCGCGCCGCACGCGGCGCGAGGGGGTTCTCCTGAGGATTCATCAAAAAGAGAGAGGCACGCGGTTGCGTGCCCTTTTTCTATCCGAGGGGAGTTTCGCCTTCGGCGAATATTTTTCGCCTTGCCAACGCCTCGCGAGCGAGCGTTGCTCTACGGCGAAAATGCGAACCCCTATTCGCGCCGCATGCGGCGCGAGGGGGTTCTCCTGAGGATTCATCAAAAAGAGAGAGGCACGCAACAGCGTGCCTCTCTCTTTTTGGTGGAGCAAGACTATTAATATCCGAACCGAGTCGAGCGACATCGGCTATTTCTTCGGTTGTCATAATTGTAATAGGTTCGTTTTTAAAGGTGGTCGTAATGATAATCCTATCGTCATAAAGGATAATACACTTAACAAGAGCATCAACGAGCCTTTCACGATTCTGTTCTACCGTTATATCGAGGTCTCGGAAACGTTCAAGCGCAAAAAGAATTTGTTCTTTAGTCAACTTCGGCATCTTGTTTTCCTCGATGTAGATGCACTCTTGTATGCGTTCCTCTTCCGCCTCAAGCTCGGTCAAGCGAGTTTTGGTGGACTTGGTTATCAGCCCTTCCTCAATCGCTTTCATAAGATTGCGGATCGACTTTTGAACGTCCTTTAATTGTGCCTCCAAAGCAGGAATCACCGTGTTTTCTTGATTGAGAAGTTCAAGGAGCTTATCTGCCATATCGTTAAGAACATCGCTATCATCCAATATTGAGAGTAGCTTTTTGATAACGTAATCTTCTATCCATTCCTTGCGAATAGCCTTCTTGTCGCATCCTTTTTTGCGTTTAGCCGATGCACATTTGTAGTAACGATAGATAGCACCGTTCCTCTTTTGTCCGCTTTCCCCAATCATCATTGTCATACACTTCCCGCAGAAAAGCTTTGTGGAAAGTATGTATCTTTCACGCCCCTTGTTGTGAGCCGAAGCTCTCTTGTTTTTCTCTTTTCGTTCTTGAACTCTGTTAAAGAGTTCCTCAGAAACGATAGCGGGGATTCCGTGCTGAATGATTGTATCTCCAAAATGATATTCACCGATATACATACGATTGGTCAAAATACTGTGAACGCTATTATTGCAAAAATTCTTGCCTTTAGAGGTTTTTATGCCCCTATTGTTCAGGTCGTCAATAATGGATTTTATGGAATCTCCCGAAGCGTATTTTTCGTATATTTCAATAACTATGGGAGCAAGAGCTTCGTTGATTTGATAATTCTTGTTTTCGTCAATGCGAAATCCAAACGGCACGTGACTTCCATTGTACTTACACTTCAAAGCGTTTTCAGTCATACCACGTGTAATTTTTTCGGCAAGCTCTGCGGAATAATATTCAGCCATTCCTTCAAGAACAGACTCCATTAGAATTCCGCTTGGACCGTCCGCAATCGCTTCCGTTGCGGAAAGAACTTTTACACCATTCTTCCTAAGCGCAGCCTTGTACTTTGCAGAGTCGTAACGATTACGAGAGAATCTGTCGAGCTTCCATACGATAACAACATCAAAGGTCTTCTTCGCACTGTCCTTTATCATATGTTGAAATTCAGGACGATCATCCGTTTTCGCCGAGAACGCACGGTCAATATAATGACCAACAATAGTTATTCCGTTCTTTTCCGCATATGCAGTATTCTCACGAATCTGACCTTCAATAGACTCCTCACGCTGATTGTCCGAGGAATATCGCGCATAGATTACGCCTCTCATTTTTTCTCCTCCATCATTTGAAGCATTAAAGCCTTGAGTCTTGCATTCGCTTCGGTTTTTGGGTCAAAACACATTTCGATAAAATCACGCATCTCTTTTTGTTTTTCTGCCTTGATTTTTATAGCTTGGGGCTCATAATTATATAATTTTCCTTGTGGTTTGTCCGTGCGTCCAAAAATATAATCAAGCGACACATCAAAGTAATCAGCATACCAAAGCAACGCCTCTGCTGTGGGCGTATACGTGCCATTTTCATATCTGTAAATGCTTGTCTGTGGACAACCTATCATATCCGCTACTTTTTGTTGAGAAAGCTTCATGCCCTCTCTCAACTCTTTCAGCCTTTCACCAAGTATCTGCATAACACGCCTCCTCGATATAATGCTATTATAGCATAATAAAGCTGTTTTGTCAACACGATTTTGTTTGAAAAGCTATTTGTATCTAAAACAATTGACGATACATAGCATTTATGGTATAATAATTGTGTTACCTTGCATTAGGAGGATATAAATATGGGTTGGTTTAGAAACGAAGCATACCATATAATAGGTGTTCGGTATGAAGGAAAAAAGACGGGTGCTATTATTATAGATGCGAAAAGAATGAATATAGACGAGGAGACATAGTTACCGTACCTACGATTTTCGGTGATAAAAAAGCTACCGTTGTCTTTGTAAAAACATATTATGATACTAAAGATCTTCCCATAGATGTGAAAATTATAAAGATGGCGCCAAACAAGCAGCCATCAAAGAATGATTTGTATCACATAACAAAAATTGATGATCAGCACGCATGCCTGCCGATGGAATATTACAATGTTACAACTGTTGGTGACAATGCATTTAAAAACAATCATAACCTTACAAATATAACTATGTCAGACAGGGTTGTGACTATTGGTGAGAATGCTTTTGAAGGATGTACAAACCTTACAAGCATAACCATTCCAAGTCGAGTTTATCGCATAGGCAATTCTGCATTTTCAAATTGTGCAAACCTAAAAATCATATCCATACCAGATAGCATAACAAGTATAGGTGCATTCGCGTTTTATAATTGCTCAAATCTGCAATATAATGAGTACGATAATGCTTATTATCTTGGAAACAAAAGAAATCCGTACGTTATACTAGTTAAAGTTAAGGATACAGCCATTAAATCTTGCGTTATCCACACAAATACGAAAATAATATGCGAATTTGCATTTAAAAACTGTACAAATCTAAAAAATATCACTTTGCCCGACAGACTTGAGCTAACAGACGAAAAAATTTTTGATAGTTGCAAAAGCTTAAATTATCACGAGTACGACAACGCATATTATTTAGGCAACACCCAAAATCCATATGTCGCTCTTGTGAAATCAAAAAACAAAGATATTACATCTTGCAATATTAACCCAAATACGAAAATTATTTGTTCCAATGCATTTTCACAGTGCAGTCGACTAAAGAGTCTTAGTATTCCAAATGGAGTAAGAGCATTGGGGCACTACGTGTTCTCCAATTGCTATATGCTAGAAAGTGTTATGCTTCCAAATAGCATCGAATCTATGGGAAAAGGCGTTTTCTATTCATGTTATCGAATTAAAAACATAACTATCCCGCCAAGAATTACTAGTATAAACGAATCTACATTTTCTAAATCTGGGATTACAAGCATACAGATACCCGAAGGTGTAACATACATAGGAAGTTATGCATTTAACGAGTGTAGCAATCTTTCGAGCGTATCTATTCCCGACAGTGTAACCAACATTGGCACGGGTGTTTTTACAGACTGCAAAAAGTCCCCTTCTTCTGATCCTGATTTTTATTCTTTTTACTTCAAAGACAGAGTATTTGATGAGTATTGCACCTTACAGTATATTGAATATAAGAATGCTTACTATCTTGGAAACAGTCGCAACCCTTACGTAATTCTCGTAGAGGCTATAGATAAAGATATAACCTACTGTGGGGTAAATGAAAGAACCAAGGTGATAAGTGAAAAAGCTTTTCAATCTTGCTATGAACTTGAGACAGTTATTATCCCGAAAGGAGTAATCAGCATTGGCGATAGTTGCTTTAATAGTTGTAAAAAGCTCAAAAGTATAACCATTCCCAATAGTGTTACTACAATGGGAAACTATGTTTTTTGGGGGTGCGTTAATTTAACCAAAGTAGCTCTTTCCAACTCTATCACACATATAGGTGACAGTTCGTTTGGGTATTGCTCTTTGCTAACTAATATTACGATCCCCAATAGCGTATCAAGCATCGGGAATGCTGCATTTGAAGGGTGTAAAAGTCTCAGATGCGTTGAATTAACTGATAGTATACAGCGCATTGGCGACAAGGTCTTTTCAAATTGCTCAAGCATTACAAACATAGCTATCCCCGGATCTGTAACGTATCTCGGTCAAGGCGTTTTTGACGGTTGTTCAAATCTTACGAATATCACTATACCTAACAGTATATCGCATATGGGCATTAGCACTATCAAAAGCAACGCGGACAGCTTGAAAGTAACAGTTCCGGATCATATAGATATTGTTAGCAACCAACGAATGCCAGATAATACTGATCCTGACACACTCTATATACCAAACGGTGTCACAAAAATTCCAGACAAGGCGTTTAGGAATTCCACACAGATAAAAAAAGTGGTCATTCCCAATAGTGTTACACATATTGGGGAACTTGCCTTTAGCGGTTGCTCGGAACTTACTAGCGTAGTAATACCTGATAGTGTAATAAGCATTAATTCTGGCGCTTTCAGGGACTGTCCTAAGCTTCCTTATACACAATATGAAAACGCTTATTATCTTGGTAATGATAACAACCCATATCTATTTCTATATAAAATCATAGATGAATCTGTTGCATCTTGTGATATCCATCCCAATACAAAGATTATAGATACTTATGCTTTTGCCGGTTGTCAAAAACTCGAGCGCATTGAGATCCCCAACGACATTACTCACGACATTACAAGCATTAAAATAGCTAGTATGTATAGTCTTAAAAATCTTATATGCACCGAGTATGATAACGCATATTATCTAGGTAACCAGGATAATCCGTACATATTGCTTGTAATGGCAAAGGATAAATCTATTACCTCGTGTGAAATAAACGAAAGAGCAATGTTCATTGGGGAAGCTGCGTTTAAAGGATGTACGGGACTCAACAACATTGCAATTCCAAGCAGTGTAAAATGCATAGGAAATGAGGCTTTTCGCTATTGCTCCCATCTCACTAACATTAAGATGCGAGAAGGACTTCAAAAAATTGGGGATAATTGTTTTGATGGATGTACAGAGCTCACAACTATTGTTATCCCAGATACTATAACTAGCATAGGACGATCTTCCTTTTTTAAATGCGAAAAATTACAATATGCTGAGTACGATAATGGCTATTACCTGGGATGTCCTGAAAATCCATACGTAATATTTGTAAAAGCTAAAGATGCATTAAAAGAAAAATATCGTTCTTATTCTTGTGAAATCAAAGATACCACAAAATTCATTGGCGATTATGCGTTCGCAGATTGTCAATCTCTAGGGCATTTAGCTATTCCAAACAGTGTGCTTAGCATTGGAGCATATGCTTTTTATAATTCAAAACTTAACAGTATAACAATTCCAAATAAAGTAACGTGTATTTCTGGTTGCATGTTCGGCAATAGTTCACTAAAAGAAATCACAATACCAAATAGCGTTACCTGCATTGAAGATTCTGCTTTTTATGGATGCAGCTGGCTTTCTAGTATAACCATCCCAAACAGTGTTATGTACATAGGATGCGATGTTTTCGAAGAGTGTAGTAGTCTTCGTGTTGTGCTAATGTCGCATAATGTTGTTGAGATTGTATCGGGCACATTCTATGGCTGTAAGAACCTAACAGATGTAGTAATCCCTCGGAGTGTTGAAAAAATAGGTGGAGGTTACTTTAATGGTAAGGGCCCTTTTGAAAAATGCGAAAAGTTAACAAACATAGTATTTCCAGATAATGTTTTAGAAATCTCTGAAAATGTTTGCAAAGGTTGCTCTAGCCTTACAAATGTTGTACTCGGAAAACGAATTCGCAAAATAAGTAGCGGAGCATTTTCCGAATGCTCAACCCTTTCATCTATAGTAATGCCTAATGGCATCACGAATATAGAAAAAGAAGCTTTTAAAGGTTGTAAAAAACTTGCGAATATAACAATTCCAAATAGCATTGTATCTATTGGAGATTCTGCATTTGAAGGATGTAGCGAGCTTACAAACATAACAATACCTACTAGTGTTATGTGTATCGGTGATGCGGCATTTAAAGAATGCAAAGGTCTCACAAATATAACAATACCTAATAGTATTGTCAGCATATCTAACAGTATGTTCCAGTTTTGCGAAAACCTCAAAAGCGTAATAATACCCGATAGTGTTACCAGTATCGGGGGGGCAGCGTTCTCTTACTGTGCTAGTCTCACAACTATTAAAATACCAATCGGCGTTACAGCCATCAATAGTTTTTCCTTCTGTGGTTGTTCCAGTCTTAGATGCATCACTGTACCCGATACCATTACGCTCATAGACTCTTATGCCTTCGAAAATTGCTCAAATCTTACCAACATAACTATACCGGCAAGTGTAACAAGCATAGGAAATTATGCATTTCGCGGATGTACAAATCTTTCGAAAGTGATAATTGTTAATGGCACTATAAATATTGCTGACAATGCGTTTTTTAACTGTGAAAATCTCATGAATATTACAATTCCTAATGACAGCACAAACAATGAGGAAGAGACCCAAAATGGTTTTAACAAGTACGATAATGCATATTATCAACAACATGGTGATAACCCATATCATACTCTTGTAAAAGCAATATCAAAAGATATAAGATTTTGCAAAATAAACGAGAATACAAAGATTATTGGCAATTTTGCCTTTCGTAATTGTAACAACCTTTTTAATATCGTTATTCCAGAGGGTGTCACGAACATTTGCGATTCTGCGTTTAGCAGTTGCAATAGTCTTTTGAGTATATCAATTCCAAATAGCGTTACCCAGATAGGACCTCATGCGTTTTCTGGTTGTTCAAGTCTTACGAGCATAATAATTCCTGATAATGTTAAAAGTCTTGGAGATGGAGTATGCAGTTGTAGCGAACATCTCAAAGATGTAACAATTGGTACTGGTGTTAAAACTATTGGACACGAGGCGTTTCGTGAGTGTTCCCTTCGTAGTGTAGTATTTAAGAATACACAAGGCTGGGAATATAAATACTTTGCCGATGCCAAAGGTACCGCTATAAAAAGTCGCGATCTTGAAGATTCGGAAATTGCCGCAATTCGTTTAGGAACGGAGCTCTGCCGTTGTTATTGGAAGCGAAGTTAACTCAACCAATTAATAATGCGTTTAATAGTAATGTAAATATTTAACTTTAGGCGAATCAAACAAAAATTTAACGGATGCTTAGCACCTAAAATGAGCTGGGCATCCGTTTTTAGTTTTCATATAACTTATACTCTTTTCTCATAAATTTTTTGTGAATAACTCTTGACAAACAATTTCTGCTGTGTTATAATAATAGAGCCAAATGGCTCATTATATTTTGAAGGGTAAGTTTATGAGAAGCAGAGACGACTCCTTGTTTGAAAAAATTATTGATTTTGTAAATAAATATTTTGAGGATTACGGCAGATCGCCTTCCACACGTGAGATCGAGCAAGGTATCGGAGCATCTCGTCCTACCATACAAAGATATCTTAAAACAATGGAGGAACGTGATGAAATTGAGTATGACGGTCATCGTGGAATTGTTACTGAATATATGAAAGAATTTACTGCAACAACTCGCATACAAAAAGGCAATACCATTCCTTGCGGCCAACTGACAGAAGTAACCGATGCAGAACTAGAACATATGCGTTTACCAATTGCTCTTACAGGAAAAGGAGAGTTCTTTCTATTGCGTGCAAAAGGAGATTCAATGATAAACGCAGGAATCAGCGAAGATGATCTTGTACTTATAAAAACTCAGATATCCGAACCTAAAGAAGGTCAGATAGTGGCTTTTCTCTATCAAAACGACCAAACAACGCTTAAACGATTCCACCGCGAAAGTCATAATGAGGTGCATCTTATTCCAGAAAATGATGCTATGAAACCAATAGTAATTAAGGGAGAACATTTAAAAGATCTTACAATTCAAGGAGTTGCCACTATGGTAATGAAGGATCTGGATTAAGTAAAAGGAGGGATTCTATGCAAAAAAGAACAGACGACGGCAGAAGACATATGCCGAAGATGAAGTGTCCGTACGGAAATCATCGGTTCGCCGACGTTCCCGATATTGCGCTTCGCAATGACAGCGAACTCAAAAGATTATCGGAAGCCTCGGATATCGATTATATTTTAGAGTGTCCCATCTGTCATCAAAAGGTGGCGCTATCCATCAAAGCGTTACGAACACGTCCGGCAGAGTCGCCAAGGATCATAGCAAAACAAATCGCATTATAATTGCCGCTTCGCGTGGCGAATAAATTCCATCCTCCCATCTGAGAATATGGGAAAATTCAGGGTCGGAATCGAACATAAAAGCAAAGCTCTATCCTCTAACCCAAGGATATTTTCTTTCCGCTTTTGTTTGATTCCGACTTTTATTTTTGGAGGTATTATGCAAGAAAGACGAACAAACTTTTTTATAGTAGACAACCGCATATTTGACTATGATTTGAAACCACGGGATATTGCCGTTTACTGCTTTATTTGTCGCCGATTGAATCGAAAGGACAACGTTGCTTTTCCATCGAGAAAGGATATAGGTAAGGGATGCGGTATTAAGAAAGAAGAAACGGTAGACAAGGCATTGAAGGTACTCGTGGATAAAGGATTGATTGAAAAGTATCACCAATATACAAATGCGGGTGAGTACAGTTCAAACGTATATAAACTAATTTTGTAATCAGGTGGTCTTGAAAATGGTAGCACTAACAAGAAGATTTTAACCATACTTTAATACAGAAGAAAGACAATGGATGCATATAGTGAGATGGAAATATACATAAAAAAGCATTTCTAGATGGCATCGGAGAGCGCAATTTCACCCTTCTTTTCTTCTGCTTTTATGATGATTTTTAAAACATAACCCAATTACGGTGTACACCGAGAAAATATAGACTTTCAGCAATTTTGAGAGTGGCAAACGATGCGTTGCCCGATAAGAGCCATTCCGTTGAGAAATTTGCAAATAACACCGATGCAGACCGAGACTTTTTTAGCGAAAAGTGGGGGTGCTTCTCACAGAACAGAAAAATAGGAGGTTTTTGAAAAATATGATTACAGGCATTAAGAAAACACATAAAACTACCGAGATATATTTTGATGAGGCGAGCGAGATGACAACTGTCATCACCTATAACACAAGCTTAAAAAATCGATTACTTTCGTTTTCAGAAAAGCACCCGAACTTATGCGAGCTGTTCAGTGATGACGAGTGCGGATGTTTTTCCTTCCGCATTCATAAGAAGTGCTTTACCTACCGCTTGGTCGAGCCGTATTCAGATGAACGCAAGGCAAAGGCGCGGGAGAAGATGAACGAGCTCAATGCAAAGAAATGACAACATGACAGGTGACAGCTAAAAAAGAGACCGCCGAAGCGATCTCTTTGGGAATTTAATATAGAATCTTAAAATAATCAAGATATTTCTTGAACTTATCCTGAGCAGCAAGGCATGTGTCTGTCAGATATCCGCGCTCTCGCGTCCACTCAGAAAGACCGCGATAGTAAAACATCTTGAGTTCTTCGTCAATAATAAACGGAACGATATTGTTACGCAAGCACTCTTTGAAAAGAATCAATCTGCCTACACGTCCGTTTCCATCTTGGAAGGGGTGGATGCGTTCAAAGCGGTAATGAAAATCAAGAATCTCTTCGAACGTCTTTTCCTTCTCCGCATTGTAGCTTGCGATAAGGGATTTCATTTCAGCAGCAACATTCTCGGGAAGCGTCGTATCTCTGCCGCCTACCTCATTGGGAAGCTTTTTGTAATCACCGACAACAAACCAAGAAAGACGGCTATCAGAAGTACCATTTTTGAGCACACGATGTAGCTCTTTGATGAAGCCTTCTGATAAAATATTTGTTGCATTTTCTATAACAAGATCAATGCAACGGAAGTGGTTAGAGGTCTCCACGATATCGTCTACATTTACATTTTCATTTGTTACACCTATGGTGTTTGTCTCAAAAATATATCTCGTCTGGTCATGAGTCAGACGGCTACCCTCCATATGGTTTGAATTGTATGTTAGCTCGATTTGGATCTTATGATAGATGCCCCCCGACAGAGAAGAGCTTGTTTCTCTCTGCAGTATATCAAGCAGCGTTTCAGGTGAGGCATCACTGCGAACCTTTCGAATAGGCTTTTCCGCACTCTCGGGAATCATCCAAGCTTTGCCCATAAGAACGGCACCGGATACACGTCCTTCTGCACAATAATTACGGACACTGCGTTCGGAAATATTCCATTTTTTTGCCGCATCACTTACCGAAATATAATTCATACGATTACCTCCTACGGTCTTCTACGATATTATTATACCATATTATCGGCAAAATATCAATAGAAATTCAAAATATATTCCGAAGATAATTTGCCGAATGCGGCAAATTTTATTTCCATTAACATAAATTTAAGGATGGCTTTTACCCGCCATGTTGCCATAAAAGGAGCAATTTTGCAAGGTCGAAAATCGAGCAGGAGAAAGCATAGGCGCCAGAGTAGGCGCCTGTGCGACTCACATCGGACGGCAGAGCCGACCGAAAACGCCGTGTTTACAAGGCTTTTGGGAGATTTGGCAATTGAAAAAAAGTGGGTCAAGGTGTGTGCCAGAAAACAGGCATTGATATCAAAAGTGTGTGCTACGGCACTCGTAAAGCCCGATAAAATAAAGAAAAAAGCAGGCGCCAACCATTGGTGTCAACGAAAAAAGGAGGAATTTATGGATCCAAAGGATAAACAAAGAATTAGCATTTATATTGACAGAGAATTAGTCAAGCAAGCAGATGCAACGATACCGCTTTCAGGATGTGAATCGAGAAATGAATTCGTGGCAAGAGCAATCGAAAGATACATATCTGAACTGATACTTGGTAGAGATAATCCATTTATAAGCGAAGCACTCACAGAATCCGTAGCAAAAGCGTGTCAAGAAAATATGGGTAAGGTATCAAACGGATTGTTTCGCTATGCGGTGTATGTTGATTTGATGGCAAGAATGTTTGGAGATTATTTTAGAGTTTCACCACGGCAATTCGAGGAATATCAAAGACAAGCATACAACAATGTTCGCAGAACAAGAGGAAAAGTTTCGCTTGATGAAACAATAAAACATTCCAATATCGAGGAGGAAGAATGAGAAATGACAATGAATGAAAGAATTATAAAAATAATAAACCAAATTAAAGAATTATTGAAAGATAACCACGGAGAATGCGATATTCCCGATCATATACTTGTGGAACTTGCTCGTTGTTTGCTTCCGGATATTATTGCTTTTTACGAATCCAAAGAAGGTAAAAAGATATTTGAAGAGTGGAAAGCAAAACAAAGTACAATGCAAAGTAATTGTGTATCGTCTCCAAACAAAAATGAAAAAATATAATATATATTTGCAAAGGGGGAAGGCTTGTGCAATCAGAAAATATTAAAATCCCCAAAAAAGCTAAACTCTTGATTCGCGCTAATCAAGAGTGTTTAATAGAAGCCATTCATTTTAAAACTCAACTGATAACTTTGAAAGAGCGCGAAAAGGTCTATAATACGGTTTCTGTGAACAATGTGGAATTTGATTTTTCAAATTTTGCCCTGGAGGAAATTGTAACTTTTTGGAGAAAGTTTGAACAATAGGCTGTACAGTTCCTCTATTTTATGATATAATATAAGCAAAGATATTTATCACAACGGAGGTGTACATGGGGCACAAAATATTCGTTTCTTATAAATACGCTGACTCCGATGTTAAGAATATAAGTGGTAATTACTACCCTTCGGACACTGTCCGTACCTATGTAGATAAGCTTGCTGACTATATTTCCGAAACATCAGATCACATCTATAAAGGCGAGGATGACGGCGAAGATTTGTCCAAGCTTTCCGATGATACAATCTGGGAAAAATTGAAGGATAGAATCTATGATAGCACTCTTACCATCGTGATGATATCCCCCGGAATGAGAGAAACATGGAAAGCGGATCGGGATCAGTGGATACCCTGGGAAATTTCATATTCACTGAAAGAAGTCTCTCGGAAAAACAGAAGCGGAAGAATGGTTTCAAGCTTCAGCAATGCTATGCTTGCGATTGTTCTCCCGGACAAACAAGGAAGCTATAGTTACTACACCTATGACAATGCTTGTTGCACATCTAAATGTACGACCTTAAAAACGGATATTCTGTTCAAAATATTGCGTAGTAATATGTTTAATATCAAGGAGCCGGATTCTAATGTCTGCAGTAACAACTCAAAAATATATCACGGCGACAGTAGTTACATCACTTCTGTCAAGTGGGAGAATTTTGTAAAGAATCCCGAAAGCTACATCCAAAAAGCTTACGATATTCAAAGCAAGATTGAACAATATGATATTACCAAAGAAGTATAAGAAAAAGCTTTATCGTTTGAAGGAGTAAAATATGTTTTCAAAATTCAGGATTATAGTAAATGACCGTAACACTTTTAATGTGGATAGTTACTACGACAGTGGTCAAAGACACTTATCTTCTCACAAATCGATGTTAACAACCAAATTGGATCAATTTATTGATTATAAAACTGGGTTGATAGATGGAGATAAATTAGAAAAAGAATGGTTTAAGGAAATAAAAGCTGATATATTTTTGTCTCACTCCCATGCGGATGAAAAATTAGCCGTTTCGCTCGCAGGCTGGTTAAAAAGTGAAATGGGCTTGAATGCTTTTGTTGATTCTTGCGTTTGGGGCTTTGCTAACGACCTTTTAGATGAAATTAATAATAGATTCAATTTATTAAGAACAGAAGTTAACGGTTCCAAAACATATAGCCATAATAAAGCAAATTATGCCGCAAGCCATATATACTTAATGTTGAATTCAGCATTAAATAATATGATAAACAAAACAGAAAGTTTTATGTTCATAAATACAGATAACTCTACAATTTACATGGATCAGAACAAAGCAGCCGCATATACTCTTTCTCCATGGATATATAGCGAAGTTGTAATGGCAAATACCATAAAAATTACACCTCCTACACGTCCAATAAGAATTGAAAAACGTGCAGAGCTTTATTATATGATAAACGAAAGTATGAACATGAAACACAAATTAGATTTTTCTGATTTTGTTAATATTAATTTGAGTGATTTTAGAAAATGGAAAGCATCTAAAATTAGCGGAGAACATTCGTTGGATGCGCTATATAGAATTACCAGAAAGGAAACTACTCTTTATGGATAAAAATAATATCTTAGAGAAAGAAATTGACTTGATTCAAAATTGCATTTCAAGAATGAGTCAAAATTCTTTTAATGTCAAAGGATGGTTAATTGGGTTAATAATTGCGGTTATTGCCCTATTGCCCGAAAGCATTGATGCCTCTTATGTATGTTTAATTATACTGATAACAACATTTATTTTTTGGGGGTTAGATGCTTTTTATTTAAAAATGGAAAAGCTGTATCGTTGGAAATATGAATGGGTTATTGTAACAAGATTAACCACAATTGAGTACGCATACAATTTAAACCCGTATGAAAAAGGAATGTGGTTGCCTAACAAAGATAAAAGTTCAAAAAAAGAACCATGTTTAATTCGAATAATGTTTACTAAAACGTTAATTCCATTTTATCTGCCGATTATAATAGTTGCTTTGATTGTTCTGCTCCGAGAACCATTAACTCAATTATTATGCAAAATCTTTTGAATAAGCAACACACAGCCGAGAGTGATTGATTGGTCACTCTCGGCTGTGTGTTTCAATTTGGATAATCAAAGTAAAAAGCAAATCCGAACAGTTCCGTCGTAACGAAACAGTTCGGATTTGCTTGTTCTGGTGGATCCGAGGGGAGTCGAACCCCTGTCCGAAAACCTCTTGATATAACCTTCTCCGGGTGCATTCCGTTGATTAAGCTTCCCCTTGTAAGCCGTCAGCGGACAAGCCGCTTACTTGGGTAGCCATTTTCTGCGTGATCGGTTCAATGGCGAAACACCGATGCACGTTCACCGCTCAAATGACGCTCAGTCCGAGGTCGCGATACTCCTCGGAGGAACGGGTGGCTTATGCCACAGCACTGCCCTTAGGCAGCCATTGCTACAGTTTTATTGTTAGCGTTTATTTTTAATTTAGGCCTTTATAGAGATTGCCCGGCTCTACCCGCTTATTATACCTCAAAATCCCCGTCGAAACCTTTACGGACCCATATTTGAGGTGAGAAGTAATAGTGAAAAGTGAAAAGGTAAAATTCAGTCGTAGCGCGACTGCTCCTTGATTCTTCTGTCCATTTCCCTATTCGCCTCGTTCTTCGCCGCTGTATCACGCTTATCATAAAGCTTCTTGCCTCGGCAAAGTCCGATCTCTACCTTTACGTTCTTCCCCGAAAAGTAAAGTGACAGCGGCACAAGCGTAAATCCCTTTTGCGCCACAAGTCCAAACAGCTTATTAAGCTCTCTGCGGTGCATAAGAAGCTTGCGCTCGCGCAGCGGCTCTCGGTTAAAGATATTTCCCTTTTCATAAGGACTTACGTGCATACCAAGAACGTAAAGCTCGCCGTTCTTAAACGAGCAATACGAGTCCTTAAGGTTTACCGCACCTGCGCGAATACTCTTGACCTCTGTTCCGAAAAGAGATATGCCCGCTTCGTACTTTTCGTCAACGAAATACTCGTGATATGCTTTTTTGTTCTGCGCGATAGTTCGCGTTCCCGACTTCTTGTCCGCCACGGCTTCTCTCCTTTCCTTTTCGTTCCCCAATATTGTACCACATTTTCGCGCTAAAATCAAGCACTTTATGTCGGATTGTTTATTTTTTCTTATTCAAAGAAAATCAAGAAATATTGACATGACCTGACTTTTATGATATAATGTAAGTTAGATTATTATGCAAAGGAACCGACAATGAAAAAGCGCCTTTTGATATTCGATCTTGACGGCACTATCGCCGACACCATATACTCCATACGCGACGGAGTAAACATGGCTATGAATAAATACGGCTTCCCCGAACGGGATTACGAAGAGACGAGAGCGGCTATCGGCAACGGAGCGCGTGAGCTTATCAGGCTCTCAATGCCCGTGGACAAGCAGAACGACTCCGAGCTTGTCGACCGAGTACTTGCCGACTACGACGCTTTTTACGAAGAGACCTACGCAAATATTGACGGCACTTACGACGGAGTTGATACAGCGATAAAGATGCTCATTGAGCGTGGCTGCAAGATCGCGGTGCTTTCCAACAAGCAGGATGCGTACGTCAAAAAAATCGTGGCTCTGTTATTCCCCGACGGCGAGATCACCTATGCCATGGGGCAGACAGCTCTCCCCAAGAAGCCCGATCCGACAGTTCCTCTTATGATAGCGGCGGAGCTTGGAGCATCCCCTGACGAGTGCGCCTTTATAGGCGACAGCGACGTTGACGTGCTGACGGCAAAGAACTCGGGAATGTACTCGGTTGCCGTGACGTGGGGCTACCGCCCGAGAAGCGAGCTTTCAGATGCAGATGCACTTGTTGATACTGCGGACGAGCTTCTCGCACTTTTCGATTAAGAATAATTACACCAAACCATTGAAAGGAAAAAATATGAAGGTAGGATTCGTTTCTCTCGGCTGTCCGAAAAACCAGCTTGACACCGAGGTCATGCTTCACGAGGTCGCATCGGCGGGCTACGAGATAACTCCCGAGGAGACCGAGGCGGACGTCGTTATAATAAACACCTGTGGCTTTATCGAAAGCGCAAAGAAGGAAGCAATCGACAACATTCTCGATATTGCGTGGCTTAAAAAGCACCGCTCTCTTCGCGCTATCGTCGTAACGGGCTGTCTTGCGGAGCGTTACAGAGAGCAGCTTCTCGATGAGTTTCCCGAAATAGATGCCGTTCTCGGTGTTGGAAGCATACACAACATAGTTGAAGCGATCGAGGCAGTTACCGTTAAAAGAAAAAAAGGCTCTAAGCGCAAGTATTCCTCTTTCGAGGATAAGGAAGCTGTACGCCTTGGCGGCGACAGAATTCTCACGACACCCGAATACATGGCATACCTCAAAATTGCGGAGGGCTGTGACAACCGCTGCGCGTACTGCGCAATTCCCTCGATACGCGGAAAATTCCGTTCCCGTACCATGGAAGACATAATAAAGGAAGCAAAGCAGATGGACGCTCTCGGTGTTCGCGAGCTTTGCGTTGTAGCGCAGGACACAACACGCTACGGACTCGACCTCTACGGCGAATACAAGCTTGCAGAGCTTCTGCGCAAGATCACAGAGGAAACGTCCATTCCGTGGATAAGAATTCTCTACTGCTACCCCGACAAGATAACCGACGCTCTTGTAGCAGAAATGAGAGATAATCCGAGAATACTTAAATACATAGACCTACCCATACAGCATATCAGCGACAACATGCTTCGCGCAATGAACCGCCACGGTGACAAGCAGATGATTCTTGACGTTATATCAAGGCTTCGCCGCGAGATACCCGACATTACCATAAGGACAACATTTATCGTAGGCTTCCCCGGTGAGACCGAGGAGGACTTCGTTGAGCTTTGCGAGTTTGTAAAGGAAACGAAATTTGATCGCGCAGGCGTGTTCACCTACTCCCGCGAGGAGGACACGGCGGCATACGATATGCCCGACCAGATAGACGAGCAGGTGAAGCTTGACAGAATGGATCTCGTCATGCGCGAGCAGATCGAAATAAACGAAGAAAACAACCGAAAGATGGTCGGCAAAACGATTACGGTGCTGTGTGAGGACTACGATCCCGTCAGCGAGGTCCATTTCGGCAGAGATGCCGCGAACGCCCCCGAGATCGACGGAAAGATCTACTTCCGTGCATCAAAGCGTATTGCTCCCGGATCATTTGTCAATGTAAAAATTCGAGAGGTCGTTGATTACGATCTTCTTGGCAGAGCGATTATAGAGGATTGAGGTAATATTATGAAAATGAATCTTCCAAACAAGCTAACTGTTCTTAGACTTATAATGGTTCCCATAATTATGCTCGTGGGTTTGCTCGAGTATATTCCCTTTCTGCTTTCCTGCTTTTTGGTTGCGGTGTTGTTTATCCTCACGGCAATCA
This sequence comes from Eubacteriales bacterium, assembly GCA_045659245.1. Classification (GTDB taxonomy): domain Bacteria; phylum Bacillota; class Clostridia; order Oscillospirales; family CAG-272; genus HGM12713. The sequence continues at coordinate 40,277 of JAZOWN010000001.1, read as the reverse complement.
CGGACATGCTTGACGGCAAGATTGCAAGAAAGTACGGTCTTATAACCGACTTCGGAAAGTTTCTCGACCCCGTTGCAGACAAGTTTATCGTCATCGGTACGCTGTTCATAATACTTTTCAAGCCCGAATTCAGCCACATCAAGACACTTGTATTTTTCTCATCGCTGCTCATCGTTTTCCGCGAGCTTGCGGTAACGTCGATGCGCCTTGTCGTTTCAACCGGCGAGGGTATTGTGATCGCGGCTAACAGTCTTGGAAAGATCAAGACGGTATCGCAGATAGCCCCAATTGCTACGACTCTGCTTGAGCCCGTCTTACAGCATGTTTTTTCGAGAGCTACGGGAATTACGTGGAACGGAAACATCATACCTCTTACCTACATAACGCTTTTGTTCTCAACGGTAATGACGGTATGGTCAGGAATAAATTATATCAAAGCATATTGGAAATATCTCGATACCGAGAAATAAAGAATAAAGACAGGAGATAAAATATGAAAGCAGTAGTAACAGTCGTAGGACACGACGCAAAAGGAATCATCGCAAAGGTAAGCGCAAAGTGTGCTGAGTGCGGTGGAAACATAGTTGAAATATCCCAGAGTGTTCTCAAGGAATATTTCGCAATGATAATGGTAATCGAAATTAACGACCTCAGTATTCCGTTTGCTTCTCTTGTTGAGGAGCTTGATGCTCTCGGCAAGGAGAACGGCCTTGATATTCGAGCAATGCACGAGGACATATTCAACTCAATGCACAGAATTTGAGGTTAGGACATGATAAATACAAACGATATTCTTGAAACAATAAATATGATAAAGGACGAGAACCTTGACGTGCGTACGATCACTATGGGTATCTCCCTTTACGACTGCGCGGGCGACGACGTAAACGTCGTTTGCGACAGAATTTACGATAAGATCACAACAAGCGCAGAGCGCCTTGTTGAGGTCGGCTGCGACATAGAAAAGGAATACGGAATACCGATAATCAACAAGCGCGTTTCCGTAACTCCCATTTCCATGGTCGGCGGTAAGTACTCTCCCGACGATTACGTAAAAATGGCTAAAACCCTTGATAGGGCGGCTAACACCCTCGGTATAAACTTTATCGGCGGCTACGGCGCACTCGTTCAAAAGGGATTTACCAATAACGCGCGCAACCTTATTATGTCTATCCCCGAGGCGCTTTCTGTGACCGAGCGCGTTTGCTCGTCCGTAAACGTAGCGTCCTCCAAGGCAGGAATAAACATGGACGCGGTTGCGCTTATGGGTAAGATCATAAAGGAAACCGCGTACCTTACCCGCGACAATCAGTCTATTGGCTGCGCGAAGCTCGTTGTGTTTGCTAACGTTCCTGAGGATAACCCCTTTATGGCAGGCGCGTTCCACGGCGTAGGCGAGGCTGAAAAGGTCGTAAGCGTCGGCGTTTCCGGTCCCGGAGTCGTAAGCTCTGCCATCAAGCGCGCAGGCAACTGCGACTTTACCGAGCTTGCGGAAATTATCAAGAAAACTGCGTTTAAGATCACCCGTATGGGTCAGCTCGTGGCAAACGAAGCGTCCCGCAGACTTGACGTTCCCTTTGGAATCGTCGACCTCTCGCTTGCTCCCACACCCGCAGTCGGCGACTCCGTTGCGCACATTCTCGAGGCTATGGGACTTGAGCGTTGCGGCGGCCACGGCACAACAGCGGCTCTCGCTCTGCTTAACGATGCCGTAAAGAAGGGCGGCGTTATGGCTTCCTCCCGCGTTGGCGGTCTTTCGGGCGCATTTATACCCGTTTCCGAGGATGCAGGTATGATCGATGCAGTTGAGTGTGGCGCACTCTCCCTCGAAAAGCTTGAGGCTATGACGGCTGTTTGCTCCGTTGGTCTTGATATGATCGCAATTCCCGGAGATACGTCCGAGGCAACCATCTGCGGCATTATCGCAGACGAAATCTCAATTGGTGTGGCTAATACCAAGACTACCGCCGTTCGCGTTATTCCCGCTTACGGTAAGGGCGTTGGTGACTCTGTTGAGTTCGGGGGCTTGCTCGGTTACGCGCCTATCATGAAGCTCAGCAACTATACCTGCGAGGACTTTATCGCTCGCGGCGGTCATATCCCTGCTCCCATTCACTCGCTGAAGAACTAAAGAACGCGGGGGACGCGTTTTTTCCACCTTTTTTGTAAAAAAGGTGGAGCCAAAAAACTTCACAAAAGGTTTTATAGCAAAAAGGTCTTGGAACAAAGCTCCAAGACCTTTTTATGTTTTCATATTTTTTCTGGATAAATTCCGCTCTCGTGCAGCTTTTTAAGCTCGCTCGCAACGTAGTCGCGATCCTCACGGTAAGTAACACCGAACCAAACCGCATCCGTGCTAAGCACATCAACGCGGAGCTTGCCGTCCGAAATAAGCGTATCAACCATGGTAGGCAAAGCATATTCCGCCTTAATATCTCCGTCGGGAATAGCGCGCAAAAATGCATCAAATTCCTCTTTCATATTCCGGAACGCACTCGCGTGAAATCCCCACATGTTCATGGAAACAAGTGCTTCTCCGTCGAGCACACCGCTATCTGCGTCACTTATAACGCCGTCCTTATCAACTACTATGCTGTACGTTTCCTTAACACCTGCAAGCGCACCGTCCTCAACGAGGCATATACCTCTTGTAACCGAGCCGTTAAGGCTGACTGTGTTTTTGAGTCTGTACGCAACCATTGCACCCTCTCCCCTGCCAAGCGAAACCAAATGCTCGTGCATTTTGGCAAATGCATCTCTGCCATAGAAATCGTCTGCATTGATAACCGCAAACGGCTCGTCTATAACGCCCGATGCAGACAGAACTGCGTGTACCGTACCGAAAGGCTTTACTCTGTCCAGAGGCACCTTGTAAAACGAAGGAATACTGTCAAAATCCTGATAAACGCAAGCAACCTCAACGCCCGAAAGTCCGCCGCAAAGCTTGTCGATAAGCTCTCTGTAAGCGGGCTTAATAACGAAAACGAGCTTATCAAAGCCTGCCTCTACGGCGTCGTATATGGAATACTGCATAAGCATCTCACCGTGAGGACCTATACCGTCAACCTGCTTGTCACCGCCGTAGCGCGAGCCAAGACCTGCCGCCATAATCAGAAGTGTGGTTTTCATACGTTCTCCTAAAAGTTCAAAAATTACACCGCAAGAAGCTTTATCCTACGGGGTATTTTTATTATACCATATAGCTGTGGGATTATCAAGTAAAATATAAAATTTATACTTTGGAGCGATAAGTTTGACTACGGCGAAAATGCGAACCCATATTCCGCGACAAGCGCGGAGTGGGTTCGTCGTGCGGGTGCCATGACAAAACAATATCTACGAAACAAATTCGCAGTTAAATATTCACCCTATTGGTGTGATTTTTATTATTTTTCTACCATTACACAAAACTTCCCTCACAACGGTATCATCCGGGAAAGGAAATTCAGTACAAAGATCAAAGTGATACTCTTTTTTTACAGCTCTCCCAAACAGTTCGTCTATATGACAACTAAATATATCCGCCATGATTGGTAAAAAAGCAATATCCGGAGCAGATTTTGCTGTTTCCCATTTAGAAACAGCTTGAAAGGTGACTCCTAATTTGTTAGCAAACTCTTCTTGACTAAGTCCGCTTATCTTTCTGTACTTAAAAATGTTTGCAGCTAATATAATATTTACGTTTTCCATATAATCAGCTCCTTTCGTTGGTTTAATTATATCACATATCATTCTTTTATACAATAAATCAAAGGTTTAGTTTTTTCAACCTGTGGTTGAGGTGACACGTTCGAGTGCAAAAAGGTTCAAGAAAAGGTACAACATTATATTATAAAATCTTAGATTTCTCAATATAAATAAAAATGCTTTTCGACCGAAGGAAGAAAAGCTACCTCGATTATTCATTATTCATTATTCATTATTCATTATTCATTCAAAATCCGCAACGGAAATTTCGCCTGCGGCGAATATTTTTCGCCTTGCCTACGCCTCGCGAGCGGGCGTTGCTCTACGGCGAAAATGCGAACCCATATTCCGCGACAAGTCGCGAAGTGGGTTCGCGTGCGAGTGCCACGGCAAAAGGGGCTCTACCGAGCCCCTTTTGCCGTGGCACCCGCAACGGGTATCGAACCCATAACTAACCCTTAGGAGGGGTTTATTATATCCATTTAACTATGCAGGCAAATATTTTATTTTTATTCATGAAATCGCAAACGTTTTGTGCTATCATATTACTGTAACCGTCGCAACTGTGAGAATTATTTTACCACATTTCTCATAAAAAAGCAATAGCTTTAGTAAAATTCAAGGAGATTTTTATGTCAAAAGGTCACGCGACTCTTATAAATATATTACGAATAACTATCCCATTATTACTCACCGCAGCGTGGATCGCGTTTATCTGGAGCAATTCGCTCAAAAACGGCGCGGAATCGGGAGAGGACAGCGGCAGAGTATTTACCGCAATAAGTAAAATTACAAGCGCCATCGGTCTTGGAACACCGATCTCGGAGCATTTTATCCGCAAGGCGGCTCATTTTACGGAGTTTGCAATTCTCGGCGCTCTGTTCTGTGCCGACCTCGTCTGTCTTCGTGCCATAAGCTTTAAGCAACGGCTTTGCGTATCCGCGCCCCTGCTTCTCTGCTCCGTTCCTGCAAGCGCGCTTTTTGCAGCCGCTGACGAATTTTTGCAAAGCTTTTCGGATGGCAGAGGTCCATCGGTCAAGGACGTACTTATAGACACCTCGGGCGCCTTATGCGCGACAATAATTTTCATATCTGCTTTTGCGCTGGTGCGGTTTATACATAATAAGCATTCCACAATCGAATCAACGGAATACGCCTACCAAAAATGAATCTATCCACAAACGGCAGTTCTAAAACTGCCGTTTTGCATATTGAGTATTTTCAAAAAACAACTTGACAACAATATCAATACATGGTATAATATTCGGGTATGTGAGATAAAAAAGCACATAACGAGGTGTGGCTCAGCTTGGGGACGTTTCCGAGCGCGGCCGGTGGCGGGTCAAGCGAGGAAAAAGGAGTGGCAGTGACTTGACGATTGGCAAGTTGCGAAGCAACGAAGACAGAGGCTTAGTCGCAACAGGGAGAGCGCGTGGCGCTCAAAAATCAATAACGAGGTGTGGCTCAGATTGGTAGAGCGCTACGTTCGGGACGTAGAAGTAGCAAGTTCGAATCTTGTCACCTCGACCATCGAATCAAAAAAGAGAGGCATCGCCTCTCTTTTTTTATTTGATAGTGGGTACTCAAATTCAAGTTGGTTTGCGAAGCAAACGCAAGTTCGCATACCCCGCCCGAAGATCGACAAGCTCGCTTGTCAGGCGTAGGGCGTGGGTATCACGGAGCGAAGCGGAGTTACCTTGTCACCTTGACAGTTTAGGATTTCAAAATCACATTTGAACATCTTTTTTCTATCAAAAACAACAAATCTTTACTCTACTCATCTATTCATTTTCTAACCAATACTCAATACTAGTAATGCATCTTCCATTTCGTAAGGCACTAAGATAAGAACTGTTAGTATAATCTTGAGTAATATTGTTGGAATAGAACGCTTCACTATCATATTCTTCAACAGTTCCCTTGCACGACCAATATGTTTTTTGAGTTTCAACAGTCATTCCTCCAAATCCATTTTCGGCGCGATAACTAGTAGTAACTCTTGCATAGCACCACCCATTATATTCATAGCTACTATACATACAACTAATTTCCTCGTAGGATGAAGGATTTCTCAGAATACTTTTGATATAAGAACGCGCAGCATTACAAGCATTTTCGCCAAATCTTTCAGTATTATAATAAACTGCAACTATTATTTTTGCTTCTTCGACAATGTGATAGTTAATAACTTTATTTTTTTCTTCATCTGTCAACTCACTATAGTAATCCTCTATGGTATTAACAGTTGATGATAAAGAATAGTATGGATAATTATAAGCATCAAAGTCTGTATCTATTTCTGCAATTTTTTCATTAATTAGCTTGATTTTTTCTTCTGAAGATAACGAAGTACTTTCTTCAATCTGAGAAGTACTATTTTCATCTCTACCATTGAGATTAAAACAAGAAACAAAAGTAAGTAATAAAACACATATTAGCAGTAATGCAATAAGTTTTTTCATTTTTTCTCTCCAATTCAATTTTTATTAGTAGTTTTTCGCGTTTGCTTTGACATCTCTTACAGAGACTCACAGTACGCCCATTATAAGCCAAAGCTTCATCTTCTGTATCAAACGGTTGTGAACTGTAAATATTTGCTTTTGCCTAAGAACAATAATTCACAATATGGAGTTTGCATGTTCTCCCCCTTTCAAAACAAAAAGTGCGCCTACCGAAGCAAGCGCACAAAAAACACAAACTCCGATAGTCGCCAAACTAACTTTACGTGAAATGGGTGTAACCATAATTACATAAAAAGGAATTTGCATTTTTTCCTAATTTATATGTAATTACAATTATGCCCAAAAGAGAGTCTAACTATCCCTATAAATAAAGATAGTACACCCTTGGTTTCACGTTTATTTAGTTAGTTTGGCTCTTTTATTATACACCCAAATGTAATATTTGTCAATAGTTTCAGGCGTTTTTTATTCTGGGGGGCATTGGGGGGTATCAAACACCTCGTGGGGGTGTTTTTCAAGAGGTGGGGGTATTTTATCATTTATGAAGTCTATTCCCAAAATCAGAAAAGGAAGGCTTGCCCTTCCTTTTTTGATTTTCGATTGATGCGCCAATTTGAACTTTGTTGTTGCCTGCAACAACGCAAGTTCGCATACCCCACTCGAAGATCGACAAGCTCGCTTGTCAAGCGTAGAGTGTGGGTATCTCGGAGCATCTGTGCCGCCGATTTTGCGGTCGATTTTTACCGAGGCTTGCGATATTATTTTTCAAAATGCTTCAAAAAATGAGCATCTCTCCCCACGGAATATAAAAACAAATACCTCATTAGTTTTGTGAGCAAAGTATCCGTAATTGAGAAATGGTCAAAATGACGAATTTCGTTTTTCTCAAAACACCTTATAAATCCTTGCTTTCTCTTAATTTCTACACCATGTATAGCGAAAAATGTTATGTTTTGTCTTAATTTTTTGTTAAAACAGCCTATATTTTCATCAATCTGCTCTTTTTTTCTCAAAATCTATTTTTTAAATTTAGCATTATTTCCAAAATGTGAACATAAATATTCCATTTTTTGGATTTTTTCATGTGGACTTACGAAAAAATTCTCCTTATTCCCGCGCTTTCGGTCATAGCGGCGACTTCGTAGGGGTTGCAAATTCGAGACTTTTATGCTATAATTATGCCTAAAGAAAATTATTTAAGCGCCGTGTTTCGACACACGATTGTTTTTGAAAATTCACCGCGTTTTTATCGGTCATTTCCATATTTGATTTAGGAGTCTGTATGATATTTTGGGGTATAATCATATTACTTTCCGCTCTCTTTATTTGCGCTTTTTTGTTGTTTACAAAAAAGTATCCTCAAAAATTAAATATTGTTTTCAAAGGAGCCGTGTTACTCTTTTGTACCATTGGATTCTTCCGCTTTATGTTGTCGGACTCCTTCATGTTCGTCATTAACGGAGGATATTACGACAACGTATTTTATGAGTCAACAGACCATCTGCAAACCTTTTTGCGCTGGGGGTATTATCTCAATTACGCTGTCCTTCCAATGGCAATTTTCTTTGAGAGCCGTCTGTTTCGCAATATCGCGTCATACATATGTCTCCCCTTTTCGATTCTCAGCGCCGTGTTTTTCAATGACTTCATGCCTTATTTCCTCTCCAACGAGGGCAGAGGGCTTCATTTGAATCCCGAATTTCGATACGGCTACTTTATCGCGGAGCTGGCAATTGCCATCGCTCTTCCCATTCTTATTCAGATTTGTTACCGCCATGTCTTCCGCGTGAAGAACGGTCGGGAGTGGCTCAATTTTGCGCTTTCCGTCCCCGCTGTTGTTTTGCTGATGATGCCGGTGTACGCACCTCAATCCTTGATCGGATATACCAAGATGAGCGCATCCAGAGGATCGGATTTCCATGTGATTTGGATCGCAATCCTTGCAATCGCCACCCTTGCTCTTTATTTCATCTTCCGCTTCCGTCCCCGACAAGAGCGCTATATGCTCTGCGTGTTCTTGACAATCGTTCTGTTTTTCCATTACGATTCCCTGTATCTGATGGGATTTAGCATTGCCCGTCTTCCCATTCAGCTTTGTAATCTGGCGGCGTATCTGTATCTGATCGCGATCCCCTTCAAATGCAATCGCCTCTTCCAGTTCTGTTTCATCGCCAACCTTACGGGCACACTGATTGCCATTCTGTTGCCCGATCAAGCCTCCGGCGCCTTCGGCTTCTGGAACATGCATTTTATATTGGAGCATTCCCTCGTCCTGATGATCCCCGTCCTTGCCATGGGACTGCGGCTCTTCCCACGTGTTGATAAGTCCGCGCTGAAAATTTCCTTTATTGGATTTAGCATCTATTTTGTATTCTGTCTGCTCTCCGGTATCATTCTGAACGGTTATTCCGACGTTACGGGATATCGCGTGAATTATTTCTTCCTGTTTGATCTGGAAAAGGCGTTTGGTTATTTCCCCCTCTTTACCTTTACGGGAAAGATCCATTGGCAGTTCGGACGGTTTGAGATTTATCCGCTCTTCGTGCTGCTGATGTACGCTGCATTCCAGCTTCTTTCCGTTTGTTACTATCTCGTCGTTCGCTTTGTTTATAAATTTGAAGACGATCATTTTGCCCTTCGCGGATCGGCAATTGAACTATATGAAAAAAGAACGGGAAAGATTTCCCGCAGACCCAAGAAATACATTGATTAAAGCAAGGAGTTCCATTTGCTCATGGTAGAAATAAAGAATCTGTCTAAATGCTACGGCAGCTCAAACGTCTTTGCGGTAGAGGATCTTTCGATCTCGTTGCGCCCCGGTGAGATCTACGGCTTTCTCGGTTCAAACGGAGCGGGAAAAAGTACCACCATCAAATGTCTGGTAGGCATTCATCCCTTCCAGCACGGTGACATTGAAATTAACGGCGTATCGATTAAGACCAATCCTCTGGAAGCAAAAAAGCAGATCGGTTACGTGTCTGACAACCACGCCGTATTCGAGAGACTGACCGGTCGGGAATATGTCAATCATATCGCCAATCTTTACCGCGTGGATATAAAGCAGGTAGAGGAGCGGTGCTCCCAGCTGCTCAAGATCTTTAAACTGGAGGAGGCATTTGACCGTCCAACCAAGAGCTACTCTCACGGTATGAAGCAAAAGATCACGGTTATCGCCTCATTGGTTCACAACCCCAAGCTCTGGGTACTGGACGAGCCGCTGACCGGTCTCGACCCCCAAAGCGCTTATCAGCTCAAGAAGGTTATGAAGCAACACGCCGCTGAAGGAAACACAGTGTTCTTCAGCTCCCATATTCTCGACGTTGTGGAAAACCTGTGTGACCGCTGCTGTATCATCGAAAAGGGTCACCTTCAGGGCATCTACGATTTGCGTGAGCTCAAGCAAGAGGGGCGCTCTCTGGAGCGCATCTTCATGCGAGTAACCGGAGAGATCGAGGACGATGAGGCGCTTTGATATGACGACAATATTCAATCTTCTGAGATTGCAGATCGATAATAAAACCGATCTGTTCAAGACGGCATCTCCGCAAAAAATGATCCTGTCTGTGATCAAGGTGCTCGTCTTACTGGTTGCCGCCGTGCTTGGTGTCACCTTTCCGCTCTCCAAGATTTTTTCCCTTGGAATTAACATTAACGCTGAATTGCTTGCAATCGTTCTTCTGGTAGTTCAGGCAGCCTCGATCTGTTTTGCTGTGGGACACATTATTTCCACGCTGTATATGTGCCGAGACAACGCTATGCTGATATGTCTGCCCGTTACTCCTAATCAGCTCTTTATCTCCAAGATCCTCTTGCTCTACTTTAAAGAGCTGGGCGTAAATTCCTTAATTTCCCTGCCTCTGTTTGTCGCATTGGGCATGTTCAGCAGCTTTGGTATTTCCTTTTATCTGTCCATCCCATTGATGCTGTTTATGTTTCCCTTCTTTTCCATGGCGGTGGCAGCATTGCTCAGTCTGCCTGTGATGGCGGTGATTCGTTTCCTGAAATCCCGCACCATCCTCTCCATCATTGCGATTCTCGTTCTCGTGGCAGCATGCCTTTACGGTTATATCTCCTTGATCAGCAGCTTTGCGGAAAGCTTTAACATCGCAAGCAAGCAGTTGGAAACGGTACGGCAGATCAACGCGGATGTTCTGGCGCTTGGATGTAAGATCCCCGTATATTTTCAGTTTGCCCTTGCGATGCTGAATTTTGGAAAATGGCACTTCTTTGCCATCTACCTCGCCATCTCGGTTGTGGTATTTTCCGCCGCGATCCTTCTGATCCGTCCCCTCTATTTCAAGATCGCTATGTCGAGCCTTGAAAACACCACAAAAAGCAAAAGTCGCGCGGGACATTTTGCGAAGCACTCTCCCTTCATGAGTCTCATTGGTCGAGAGATTCGCTGTATTTTCCGCTCCCCAACCGATATCTTTGAGTATTTTCTCTTTACTCTGCTGATGCCCTTCATCGTATTTTCTTACGACAAGCTTCTGATGTCCATTACGGTCAATCAAGCGGGTATCAACATGATTGCCGGCTCTCACGTCATGATCGTGGCGGTTCTCGCTATGCTCTCCAATATCGTGTCCGCCTCGGCAGTCTCCCGCGAGGGAACCAATTTCCATACCACAAAGATTATTCCCGTTACCTTTTTTGAGCAAATTTTTGCCAAGCTTACCTTTAACGTTATCTTCACCGTTGCCGCGCTGATCCTGACGATGATTGTTTCCTTCTTCATCTACCCTGCATGGCAGGTCATTTTGGGAACGATTGCCGTGGCGTTCACCGCCGTGGGACATATCGCATGGAGCATTGATATGGATATCAAAAATCCCACCATCAATCTGCAAGGTAACGAGGAAGCATCCAATGCCAGCAAGAGTACGCCCAAGAGCCTTCTTTCCGGTCTGATCATCGGTTTTTTGATGGGTCTTCTGGTCATTATGTATTCGGGCGGCGGAGATCCCCTGACCGCATATCTGTTGTTGATCGTCGCATCGATCATCTTCATGATCTATCGGCTTCGCATGCTGGTATTGCGGATCAATCTTGCCTATGAAAAAATAGAAATGTGAGAGCATCATGAAAAAAACAGTTATTCTCATTCTCGTCCTTCTCCCCATCGTTCTCGTTATTACCATCGCCTTTGCGGGTAAGATCCTCTCCCTTTATCACCACATTCCCGTGGAAAAGGTGGAGTTCGTAAACGAAGTGGGTGACGAACTGGACGATAGCTATACGTTTATCGTAAACGTGGGTGAAACCAAAGCAACCTCGATTCGGATATTTCCGGAAATGGCGTCCAACCAGCTGGTTACCTACAGCTCGCAGGACGAATCAATCTGCACTGTGGACACACTGGGGAATATCACCGGTGTCTCCGTTGGAAGCGCAACCGTTCGGGTAGAAACCCAGGAAAGCGCCAAGGCGGATATACTCACCGTTCTGGTGGTAGCTGATAGCGTAACAGGTGTCACGCTTCCCTCCTCCTATTTAACTCTGACCGCTGGAGAAATGAGCACCCTCGTTCCAACTGTTGAGCCCTATACGGCAATCAACAAGAACGTCACCTTTGAGAGCAGCAATCCCGCTGTCGTATCCGTAAGACCGAGCGGACTGCTGAATGCCCACACTGCTGGAACGGCAGTAATTACCGTAACGACACAGGACGGCGGCTTTACCGCAACCTGTACCGTTGCTGTAGTAGACGGAACGCCTCCTCTCGTATTCGACATGACGGATGCTACAGATGTTGCGGCAAACGATACGGGCTATATCTTAAGCAACGGAACCATTGACCTTGCTCCCTATCTGCGATATAATGAAACAAATGTAGATCCCTCTTCGATTCGCTGGCGTCTCGCCTCGGGTCAAAATGTCGCAACTCTGACGGATACCACCGTAGCCTTTACCAAAACGGGTACCGTTCTTGTAACCGTTTACGTGGGAGATGCGGAAATGCCCTCCTATCAGACACAAATCAGACTATTCTATCACAAGCAGTAACAAAACCCAATGATTATAATGCGATTGCCTTACAGACGGACGCATTTATAATAAAAAATTTAAGGAGATTTCATTATGAAAATCGTAAAAAAGCTACTTATTGTTTGTCTTGCCGTACTCATGCTCTTTACCATGGTCGCGTGCTTCAGAGAAGAAACACAGACTCCCGGAAATGACACGAATACCAACGACACCACCAACAACAACGACACGAACAACAACACCAACAACAACGAAGAAACCGGTGAGCTGGTTCTCTCGGCTGACAAGACCGCGGCAAATATAGGTCAAACCGTTACCTTTGCCGTGCTTCTCCAGAAGGGGGAGGAAAAATCCGTTCCCACCGGCGTCACTTACGCCATCGTTGAGGGCGGCGACCACGCTACTCTGGTAGGAAACACCCTGACTATCAAGGATACCGCCGCAAACGGCGCCCAGATCAAGGTCAATGCAACTTATGACAAGCTGACCTCCAACGTAGTAACCGTGACCGTTTCCAAGCCCTTGACTGCTCTTGCCATCTCGTCTGACAAGACGGGCGAGATCAACCGCGGCTCTCTCGTTACCTTGAGTGTTACGAAGACTCCCGCCGACGCTGCAGCTGAGGTTACCTGGACCGTAGTTGAGGGCGCCGATAAGGCAACCATTGAAGGAAACAAGCTCTTTATTGACGGTAGCGCCATAGGCGGTACCATCATCAAGGTAAAGGCTACTGCAGGTACTGTGGAGAGTAACATTCTTACCTTCACCGTTGCCCTGAATCAGCAGGAGCTGAACGACAACCGCTTTATTCTGAGCTTTGACGAGGACAATGTCGTGCTCGATATAAACGGTCAGGTTGCTCCCACACTGAATGTCAGCGTTTACAATGCTAACTTCGTAGAGCAGACGGATAAAATCGTGGATTACGCCGTTCTCACGGGCGATGAATTCGTTTCCCTGACTGCAAACGGCAACGCTTGCGCTCTGACCGCTCTTGGTCACGGCACCTCAACCGTCCGCGCAACCATTCGCGGCACGACGATCTCCGAGACCGCTACGGTTAAGGTTATCGTTCCTCCCGATGCAATCACTCTCCCCGAGATGCTTCAGGAGCGTACCAACCACACCTACTCCTTCTCGATGCAGAATCCCAAGACTCAGGCCGCTTACGTAATGCCCTTCGCTGCAACTCCTGCCGGCATTCGTTACGCCCTTGTATGTCAGGATATGACCGTATCCTTCACGCACGAGGACGGTTCTACCGGTGACAGCGTCGCAACCTTTGACACCAACGGCATTACCTTCTTGAAGGAAGGTGAGGTAACCGTAACCGTTTCCTCTAATTCGGGAAGCCGTGTAGAAACCACAACCTCCTATAAGTTCAACGTCAACAAGGGATATAATATCTCCACCTTTGAGGAGCTTATCGCCCTTGGCAACGATCCTACCTACACCGGATCTCAACCCATTAACTTTGTAGTAACCCAGAAGCCCGTCGGCGAAGGCAAGGCATACGGCTACGATATCGTTCCCGCAGTTGCGCTGAAGCCCCAGACCACTGATGGTCAGACGCTTGATGAGCTGAAAACCAGCGCGTCCGCTCAATTCATAAATAAGGGCGTCATTATCAACGGAAACCGTCACAAGATCGATGCGTCTCAGCTGCGAGTTCCTACAGCAGACGAGCGTCAGGCAAACGACACCTGGAGCACCCCCGGCAACCTGCTGGAAATCACTCCCTACACCGCCGCGCAGGAAATTCAGCCTCTGGCTACTTATAATGTAGTGCTCAACGATCTGACGATCGTTGGTAACTGTCCTATCAACTATAATACAGAGTCCGCGTCTCCCTTCGGTGTTTACCACCGCGGTATCAAGATCGGCGGAGAAATGAACGGCAAACAGCCCGCTAACTACTATCTGACCATGAACAACGTGACCACCGAGGCATTCCGCACGGGTATGCGTCTGATGCATATCGTTGACGGTCGTGTCAACAACGCCAAGGTCGACAACTGCTTCGGCAACGGTTTTGAGATCGGCGCAAGCATTATTGAGCTCCACAACACCACCTACGGCGCATGCGGAGCAGTTGGTATTGAGGTAGCGCCCGAGGACAGCGACAAGGCAGGCGCTTATCAGAATCAGGCTCAGCAGATCACCTTCTCCGGAGAAACAAACTTTACCTTCTTCAACAGTATCGACAACAGCAAGCAAACGATTTACATGTCCAACTACAATTTGAGCGGAATGTCTGTTCCGACGATTCTCCAGGGTGCGATCGCTTACGAAGGAAACGCTTTAACCCCCAATCAGATTGACCATTTCATTAACATGGATCAGGATCAGGATTATGGAAAGGTTGGATACGTAACCTTCCAGTTCCACGATATCGGTAGAGGTTCTCCTAACGTGAGCCAGATCATCTATCCCGCTTGGCAGCAGGGCGGTATCATCAACGCAAGGGATCTTCCTACCGACGGCATTGATACCACTCATCAGTACATTGAGCTCGATGTGGCTCTGGGCGCTATTAACGCAGGAAAAGCATACTTTGTCAACCTGAACTACGTCCCCGCAAACTAATCGCGTAAAAACCACAGACAGCCGCCCTTGGGCGGCTGTCCTTTTTTGGTTATGAAAATAAATATCCCCCGCCACTATGGCGGGGTTTTCGTGATACAAAAAACAGAACAGGGACTTTTTGCCCCTGTTCTATTTTTGTTTAGTATTATATTTAGAACAAAATAATCAAGAACTGCGATACGAGAACTACTGCGATAAGGGCTATGGGGTATGTTGCCGCGTAAGCCGCCGCAACGTCCTCTGTACCCGCAGTTGAGATAAGCGTACCAAGTGCCGGAGTACTCGTCATACCGCCCGTCAACGAACCGAGGTTGTTGAGCAAGCTGAGCTTGAGTACATACTTTGCGAAAAGGAAGCCGATAATCAACGGAACGATAGTCATGATGACTCCGTAAACGAAGAACATGGGGTTGAAGAACTCAACAAAGTCAGCACCACCGGGAATACCTGCACCTACCAAGAACAGAACCAATCCAAGCTCTCTGAAAATCTTAAGAACGGACTGATCAGGCATAATATTGAGCTTGCCTACTCTGCCGAAGTGACCGAGAACGAGAGCGATCAAAAGGCATCCGCCGGTAGTGGTAAGAGAGAAGCAGGTTCCGCTCAAGCCGTCACCGGAAAGAGGTATTTTGATTTTTCCTACGAATGTTCCTACTACTGCCGCAAATGCGAAGGGAGCAAATCCAAGGTGATCCAAGGACAAGAGCTTACCAACGTATTCCTTTTTCTTTGTTGCAGTTTCTGCAACAACAAGCTTGTTTCTCTCCGCAGCCATGTCAGCCTTGGTAAGCTTGGGAATGAGCTGAACGAAAAGTACGACACCGATAACTCCGAAAATATACGCAATACCGTGTCCTACGGAAACCAAGCTCTCATACTCGCTTGCGAACTCGGGATACTTGTCTGCAACAGTAGAAAGTGCCGCCGAGAAAGCAGGAGTCGAGGTAAGCGAGCCGGAAAGGAGACCTACGATCATTGCGGTAAAGCCCTCCGACGAAAGATCACCAAGACCGATAGCTCTTCCAAGGAAAATACAACCAACGGCAGAAAGTCCGCCTGCAAGAATAACAACGAGTCCGAGAAGAACATAGGACTTAAAGTTCTTCTTCATATTGCCGAAGAACTTAGGCCCTGCGATAAATCCAACAGCCGTAACGAAAAGTATAAGTCCAAGATTCTGAATAATACTCAGTGCGTTGCTTGCATAACCAACCGCCTCGGTCGTACCCTTGATCACAAGCTGTCCGTCAAGCTTATCGAAGAAAAGCGCGCCGAACAAAAGGGCTACGATAAATACGCCTGCGTCACCGAGAGAAACACCCTTTATGGTTATTCTTCCAAGCGCATAACCTGCAAAAAGAATAGAAAATACACAAAAAAGCAAAAACGTAATGCCCGTTATCGGAATAACTCCGCCAAACAAATTCATTTTTCTATGCCTCCTCAGATGCTCTTCTGGTTAGTGTAATTAGGAAGAAGCTTAGGAGATACAACGTCGGTCTTAATACCTGCGTCCTCTATCTCTCTCTCAAACTTTTCTACGTGGTCAAGCGTAAGCTTGCCGACAGTTACGTCCTTTGCAGTTGCCGCAGCGTTGATACCTGCGTTACGTCCGAATACGATAATATCAAGCAAGGAGTTACCCATAAGTCTGTTCTTCCCGTGGATACCGCCGACAGCCTCTCCTGCAACGAACAGATTATTGATATTGGTCGTCATACCGTTTGCGTTAATATCAAGTCCGCCGTTCTGGTAGTGAAGCGTGGGATAAACAAGAATAGGCTCGTAGCGAATATCAATGCCGTACTTTTCGAACATTCTCCACATTGCGGGAATTCTCTTCATGATAGTTCCCTCTCCACCGATCTTCTCGATCATAGGAGTATCAAGCCAAACGCCCTTGCCGTTACCGCAATCGATACCGTTATCGCGCTCGCTGCACTCACGGATAATAGAAGCCGCAGTTACGTCACGGGTTTCCAGCGGGTGCATGAACACCTCTCCGTTCTTGTTTACGAGCTTTGCTCCGAGAGAACGAACCTTTTCGGTTACGAGCGCTCCGAAGATCTGCTCGGGGAATGCAACACCCGTGGGGTGGTACTGAAGCGTTTCAGCATAAAGAAGCTTTGCGCCTGCGCGGTAGCCAAGAACAAGGCCGTCAGCCGTTGCGCCGTAGTGATTAGAGGTCGGGAAGCCCTGGTAGTGCATTCTTCCTGCGCCACCGGTTGCTATAACAACTGTCTTTGCCTTAGCAACGAGAAGCTCCTTGGTCTCCATATTCATAAGAACTGCACCTGCCGCATTGCCGTTTTCATCGAGAATAAGCTCGATTGCCGCGGTAAAGTCAATTACAGGGATATTGCGGTTGAGAACCTCATCACGAAGAGTTCTCATAATTTCAGCACCGGAATAGTCCTTTGCCGCGTGCATACGCTTACGCGATGTTCCGCCACCGTGGGTGGTTACCATCGTTCCGTCAGCTTCCTTGTCGAATTCAACGCCAAGCTCGGAGAGCCACTGAATAGCCTCGGGAGCATCGCAAACGAGCTTTGCGAGAAGCTCTCTTTTAGCTGCAAAGTGTCCGCCGCCGAATGCGTCAACAAAGTGGATAGCGGGAGAGTCGTTGGGCTTATCAGCCGCCTGAATACCGCCCTCTGCCATCATGGTGTTAGCGTCGCCCATACGAAGCTTGGTTACTACCATAACGTCAGCACCTGCCTCGTGAGCCTCGATAGCCGCAGAAGCGCCTGCTCCACCGCCGCCGATTACGAGAACGTCGGTCTCATAGTCGGGGCAATCAAGGCATACGTCCTCAGCCGTGATACGGCTGTGAGCCTGCAATATCTCTGCGAGCTCCTTCGGTACCTTATCACCCTTGTTAGGACCTACTGTAAGAACCGCGAACTCGTCAACCTTATAGTCGGGGTGGAAGGACGCAAGCACCTGCTCCTTTTGCTCTGCCGTCATACGTGTGGGCTCAAGAGCAATATTCTTTTCTCTGGACGCTTCAACGAGCTTCAGAGATTCATTAAACTGTTCAGAATACATTCTCGTGTCCTCCTTACTTTTCGATGTCACGGTTGTTGTAGAGCTCTTTCATCTCAGAGACGGGCTTCTGCATAAGAGCCTCAATGAGATCGTTAAAGTCTCCGTCCTTGATCTCCTTTACGCGATCCTCAAGGTGACCGCATCCGGGAGCGAGGTACTTTCCGTTGATTCTTCTTGCGAGCATTGCAACCTGGGGATGAGAAATGCCTGCGGGGCATCTGGACGAGCAAACTCCGCACATTACGCAGTCGAATGACTCCTCTGCGCACTTCTCGAAATCTCCGCGCTGTGCGTACGCTATGTACTGCATAACGTTAAGACCCTGAGTACAAGCCTTGGTACAAGCGTTACAGCCGATACAAGCGTATATCTCGGGATAGAGCTGCATCATAACCGTTTCGTTTACGGGAATTTCGTTTATGTTGTATACCTCTTTTACGAGGGGGAAGAAAGGCAGGGTCGCAATATACATGTTGTCCTCTACCTTAGTCTGGCAAGCAAGGCAAGCGTGAAGCTCCTTGTCGCCTTTTATACGGTAAATAGTAGCGCAAGCGCCGCAGAAGCCATTACGGCAACCGCAACCGCGAACAAGCTGATAGCCTGCATATTCCATAGCGGTCATTATGGTGAGGTTTTCCGGAACCTCGTACTTCTTACCGAAAAGAAATATATTTACTGTCTTTTCCATCTGTTTTCTCCTTTAATATTCGCTCGGAAGCTCTTCAAGCTCGTCACATCTGAATACGGGACCGTCCTTGCAAACGTACTTTGCGCCGACGTTACATCTTCCGCACTTTCCGACACCGCACTTCATTCTAAGCTCAAGCGTGGTATATACCTGCGTTTTATCAAATCCGAGAGCAACGAGCCCCTCCAACGTGAACTTGATCATAATGGGAGGACCGCAAAGCACTGCGGTTTTGTTCGTATCGAAGCCAAGCTCCTTAACGTAGTTGGGAACGAAGCCTACGTGGCCGTCCCAATCGGGCTGAGCGTTGTCGATGGTGAGGTGAACCTTAACACCCGCATCGTTCGACCACTCCTCGATGATCTCCTTGTAGTCAAGCAGGTCTGCCTTGCTACGCGAGCCGTAAACGATGTCGATGTCACCGTAACGGTCACGGTAGTGACGGCAGTAGTTGATTACGGAGCGCAAAGGCGCAAGTCCAACACCGCCCGCGATAAACAGAAGATTCTTGCCCGCGAACACGTCGTCTACGGGGAAAGGATTTCCGTAAGGACCTCTTATTGTGATCTGCTGACCGACCTCTGCCTGATGGAGCCATTCGGTAACGCAACCGCACTTCTTTATGGAAAACTCCATATACTCGGTATTCGTAGGAGAGGAGGTTATAGAGAACATAGCCTCTCCGACACCGGGGATAGAGAGCATTGCGCACTGTCCCGGACGGTGGTCAAACGCCTTCTTACCGTCGGGAGTTACGACTCTGAAGGTCTTAATGTCGGGCGTGTCTATGCGAACGTCGGTAATGACGCCGACGGTAGGAATCAAAGTATCATTTATATTATTCACCTTTTTTCCCTCCAATCTTTTTCATAACCTTAACAATATTCATGGAAATCGGGCATCTTGCAAGGCATCTTCCACAGCCTACGCAGCTGAACAATCCGTCGTTATTTTCGGGATAGTACACAAGCTTATGCATAAACCTCTGACGGAAGCGCTCCTTCTGGGTAAGTCTGTTGTTTCCGTGTGCCATTCTGGTAAACTCGGAATACATGCAGGAATCCCAGCATCTGTAACGGATAACACCGTTGCCCGTGTTAAAGTCCTTAATGTCGTAGCACTGGCAGGTGGGACAAACGAAGGTACAAGTTCCGCATCCAAGGCACGCGGAGGAAAGCTCATCCCATGCGGGATCGTTGAAAAGCTCCATAGTCTTACCGCCGCCAAAGGCATCGGTAGAAAGGTCCTTCAAGGGAAGCTTGTCCATTATCTTCGCAATTTTTTCTTTCTGCTCGTTTACAGCCTCGTCGCCACATTCTTCAAGAATATCGCCAAGGCTATCAACAAGTGCTGCGCCCTTTTCTGTGTTAGCCGTAAGATAGAGCGCGTCGTCCGCTCTCCATGCACTTACGTCGCCTGCGGGCTCTGCCGCATTTATACCGAAGGTGGTGCAGAAGCAGGTTTCAGAGGGTCTTGTGCAAGCAACCGACACGATTATGCCGTGCTTACGCTTCATAGCATAGAAGCTGTCCTGCGGCTCGCTGAGGAATACTCTGTCGAGCACGTCGAAGCTCTTTACGTCACACGCGCGAACTCCGAATACGACGAAGTCCTCGCCCTCTTCTCTTGCGTCCTGTACCTCTATATTCTTTCCCTCTGTCTTGAATCTCATAAGATCCTCAGTCTGGGGGAAGAAGAAATCCTTGGGACTCTTATTGGTATTGAGGGCATTAGACCACTCAATACCCTCGCTCCACTCACCGTAGGACGCCGTTCCGTCGGCATTGTCTACGGGCAAATAGAGCTTTGCATTTTCGCTGATCTTTGCAAAAAGGCTTTGAATTTTATCAAGAGAACACTTAAGCATTGTTATCCCTCCTGTCAAAAACCTCGCCGGGCTCAAGATCCTCGGTGGTATAGTCAACGAGGGGAGCTCTTGCGCCGACCTCAGCTCCTGCCTGATACTCGCCGTAAAACTCGTTTATATCCTTGATAAACTTACGGTTAAGCAGGTGGAGCGGAATATTCTGAGGACAAACTCTTGAGCACTCTCCGCAGTCGGTGCAACGGCCTGCAACGTGGAAAGCTCTTATTATATGGAACATCTTTTCTTCAAAGCTGTTTGCGGGGGATTTGTTTTCAACACCGCTGTTCGGGTTGTCGAATACGCACTTTTCGCAGGTGCATGCGGGACATGCGTCACGGCAAGCGTTGCAGCGAATGCACTTTGAAAGCTCATTCTGCCAGAAAGCGAAGCGCTCGTCGGGAGTCATAGCCTCAAGGCGCGCAACCTCGTCGAATCTTCCCGTCTCAATGACGTCTCCGTCATCTCCGAGAAGCTCGTCGTATGCAACGTGCTTCTTGCTCTTGCAGTTTATGCAACGCTCTGCGAGAACGTCGGAAGCATTTATAGCTACGGGCTCGTCAGCGTAAAGAGTGGTAACAACGATCTTGTCGCCGTCTGCGTCAACTGCCGAAATACCCTCGCCACATATTGCCTTAACCTTTGAAATATCAGCCATGCCCTCGCAAGGAATGCCAACGGCGTAAACCTTTTCGCGGTCAAAGCGATGCTCGGTAAGGAGCTGATTAAAGCTGTACGTATCGCAGGGCTTGAGGAAAACCAATATCTTGCCCTCGATCTTACCCGTCTTGGAAACGAGATATTTAGAGAAGTTAGCTCCGCAGAAATCGTTGAAAACGAAGCCGTCCTGCATCTCGTCTACAGTCTTGAAAACGGTGGGAGTTACGTCATATCCGAACTCTCCCTTTCCCCAACCGAGAACACAGCTTACAGTGCCGTTTGAAAGAAGCTCCGAGGCTTTATCGATGAGCTGTTCACGAGTTATTTTTTGCATCTCAGATCCTCCAATCTCTTGTTTTCACCAAGCGCTATAACCTTCTCGGCAAAATCGTTCATGGTTGCGGCAAACTTTGCTCCCTCTGCCGCAGATACCCACTCAACGCGGGTACGCTCTCTCTCAATACCGAGGTAATCAAGCATAGAGAACAGCGCAGCCATACGGCGGCGGGTAAAGTAGTTACCCGAGGTGTAGTGGCAGTCACCGGGGTGACAGCCGCAGATGATAACTCCGTCCGCACCGCGCTGGAATGCGCGAAGAATAAACATGGGGTTTACTCTGCAGGAGCAAGGAACTCTTATGATTTTTACGTCAGCGGGGTACGCAAGGCGGTTGTTTCCCGCAAGGACAGCACCCGCGTAGGAGCACCAGTTGCAGCAAAATGCAACTATTAAGGGCTTATATTCTTTTACTTGCATATTGCGTCAACCTCCGCCATAATTTGATTATTCTTAAATCCGTTAAGGTCCATAGCACCGGAAGGACAAGCAACCGTACAAGCTCCGCATCCCTGGCAAACTGCGGGATTTACGGATGCTACGCGGCGAATCTTCGTCGTTCTGTCGGGCATACGGAATTCCTTATCGATATAGGTGATCGCGCCGTAAGGACATACTCTCTCACAGCTCGAGCAGCCGTTACACATAAGCTCATTAGAGCTTGCAACGCAGGGGTTACCCGTAAGCTTATCCTTTGCGAGAAGTCCTATAACCTTGGAAGCCGCAGCACCCGCCTGAGATACCGTTTCGGGGATATCCTTGGGTCCCTGGCATGCACCGGAGAGGAACACACCTGCCGTGGGGCTTTCTACGGGACGAAGCTTGGGATGCGCTTCGGTGAAGAAGTCATTAGTATCCATACTTGCCGTAAGCATAGTAGCAAGAGGACGGGCAGTCTTGTCGGGCTCGATAGCCGCCGCCAATACGACGAGGTCAGCATCGATATGAAGCTGCTTGTTTGCGATAAGGTCAGATGCCTGAACCTTGAGCTTGTCGCCCTCGGGAACGATCTTACCGACCATACCCTTAACGTACTTAACGCCGTACTCCTCTACCGCGCGGCGGTAGAATTCGTCGAAGTTCTTACCGGGGGTTCTTACGTCAATGTAGAATACGTAAACCTCGGTATCGGGATATTTGTCGCGCGTAAGCATAGCGTGCTTCGCGGTATACATACAGCATATCTTAGAGCAGTATTCCTTGCCCTTTTCAGCACAGGACTCGCAACGCGAGCCTACGCACTGAACGAAAACGATGGTGTGAGGATGCTTTCCGTCAGAGGGACGAATAAGCTTTCCTGCGGAAGGACCTGCCGCGTTCGTAAGACGCTCAAACTCAAGAGAGGTGATAACGTCCTTCGACTGGCTGTACGCATACTCGTCAAACTTATCCATGCTGATGGGGTTAAATCCGGTAGCAACGACGATAGCGCCGTACTTTTCTTCAATGATCTCGTCCTTCTGAGTGTAGTCGATAGCGCCTGCCGCGCAGACTCTTGCGCAAAGGCCGCACTTGCCGTTCTTTAACATGTTGCAGGCATTGGGATCGATGGTCGCAACCTTCGGAACTGCCTGCGCAAAAGGAATGTAGATTGCGTGACGGTTGTCCATACCGAGGTTAAACTCGTTGGGAACCTTCTTCATAGGACACTTATCAACGCATGCGCCGCATCCGGTACAAACGTCTTCCTTAACGTATCTCGCCTTTTTCTTGATCTTTACGTCAAAGTTTCCGACAAATCCGTGTACGTCGGTAACCTCACTGTAAGAGAAAATACGAATTTTGTCGTTCTGTGCAACGTCAACCATCTTAGGAGTAAGGATACAAGCCGCGCAATCAAGCGTCGGGAAGGTCTTGTCAAGCTGAGCCATCTTACCGCCTATGGTGGGCTGCTTTTCTACTATATCTACGGGGAATCCCGCATCTGCAATATCAAGAGCCGTCTGGATACCTGCGATACCGCCGCCGATAACGAGGGCACGCTTGGTAACGGGAGATTCACCGGGAGTGAGAGGCGCGTTAAGGTTAACCTTAGCGATAGCCGCCTTTCCGAGAATGATTGCCTTCTCGGTACCCGTCATCATATCCTTATGTACCCAAGAGCACTGCTCACGGATATTTGCTATCTCAACCATGTAGGGGTTAAGTCCTGCCGCAGCGGCAGTCTTACGGAAGGTAGCCTCGTGCATTCTGGGAGAGCAGGAGCAGACTACAATACCCGTAAGCTTGTGCTCACGAACCGCTTCCTTTATCATTTCCTGACCTGCCTGAGAGCACATATACTGATAGTTTGCGGAAAAGACCACGCCGGGCTCGTTCTTGAGAGCCTCGGATACCGCTACGACGTCAACCGTACCTGCGATATTGCTTCCGCACCAACATACAAAAACACCAACTCTTTGCATTTGTCTTTTCCTCCTTATTTAGTATATTTTCTGAATGCACTCACGAGAAGCTGCTGAGGAGTATCCTCCTCTACCATCTCGGGCACGTCGTTTGCGGTCATGCGGTTTGCGCCCTGTCTTCTTATTGCCGCAAGGCGCACTGCCTCAACTACCTTTGCGGGCTCAACGCCCCTGGGGCATCTCTCGACGCACGCAAAGCAGGAAAGGCACTTATAAAGCGACTCGGAGCTGAGCAAGGGCTCAATATCTCCCGTTTCAACCATGCCTACAAACTGATGGGGATGATACTCCATCTCGTCGTATGCGGGACAGGTTGCCGAGCATTTGCCGCACTTCATGCACTTGCTCGTGTTAACGCCGCTCATACGTAAAATTTCTTCACGAAGATACTTAGTATTGTTTTCCATTGTATCCTCCTTACTTTACACCGAGTGCTTCAGCGAGAAGCTCGGTGAAATATACTACGGGAATATCCGCGCCGTTCTTTACGAGATTGTACTTGCAAAGAGGGCAAGCGGTTATTATCATTTCTGCTCCCGCAGCCTTTGCGTTTTCAACGATAGCGTTCGAATTTCTCTTTGCGCTCTCGGGACTCTCAACGGAAATGTATCCGCCGCAGCACTCGTTTCTTCTTGCATAGACGACAGCCTCTGCGCCAAGTGCGCGAATAAAGTCCTCCATAATGGTGGGGTTCTCGGGGTCGTCCATACGCATTACCTTATTAGGTCTTAACAGCAAGCAGCCGTAATAAGCCGCGATCTTCTTGCCCTTGAGGCTGTTCACAACGGCTTCCTTTACCTTATCAAAGCCTACGAGGTCGCGAAGCATCTCGAGGTAGTGATATACCTCAGCCTCACCCGCGTATCCACCGTCAGCAGCCATATAACGGTTTACCTTAGCGGAAAACTCCTTATTTGTCTGCATAGCGTGATTGGTCTGCTTTATTACGTTGTGGCAAGCGGAGCAAACCGTTACGAGCGGCTGATTTCTGTCGCTTGCATATTTCAGTGCGCGAACGGAGGAAAGCTTAGTAGCAACCTCGTTGTTTGCGGTCGTATATACGCCGCCGCAGCACTGCCAATTTTCAATTTCTTCCAAGGTCACACCAAGCGCCTCGGCAGATCTGTACGCATACAGATCCAGATCCTTAGCCTTATTTTTCAGGGTGCATCCGGGAAAATAACTAACTTTCATTAAATTACCTCCGATTTATACCATCTGCTCGGGATGGAAAACCTCATCAAATTTTTCAGCCGCCAAGAAGCCGAGCTCGACACAAGCTTCCTTAAGAGAGATGTTGTCCTTGAATGCCTTCTTTGCGGTCTTTGCGGCATTCTCATAACCGATATAGGGGTTAAGCGCCGTAACAAGCATAAGCGAATTATGCAGGTTGTGGTGCATCTTTTCTCTGTTAGCCTTGATTCCGACAGCGCAGTTCTTGTTGAAGGACACGATAGCCTCAGCGAGAAGTCTTGCGGACTGAAGGAAGTTGTAGATGCAAACGGGCATGAACACGTTAAGCTCGAAGTTACCCTGAGAAGCTGCCATGCTTACAGCAACGTCGTTACCCATAACCTGAACTGCCACCATGGTAACAGCCTCACACTGGGTGGGGTTGACCTTACCGGGCATGATAGACGAGCCGGGCTCGTTCTCGGGAATGAATATCTCTCCAAGACCGTCACGAGGGCCGGATGCGAGCCAACGAACGTCGTTTGCTATCTTCATCATATCGCAAGCGAGAGCCTTGACAGCACCGTGCGCGAACACGAGCTCGTCCTTGGAGGTAAGTGCGTGGAACTTATTAGATGCGGTAACGAACTTCTTGCCTGTGATCTTTGAAACCTCCTCGGCAACTCCTACGTCAAATCCCTTCGGTGCGTTAAGTCCCGTTCCGACAGCAGTGCCGCCGAGCGCAAGCTCACGGAGAGGATCGATAGCGCGCTCGATAAGCTCTATGTCCTTCTCAAGGCTGGATCTCCAACCGCTTATCTCCTGGCTGAACTTAATGGGAGTCGCGTCCTGAAGGTGAGTTCTTCCGCTCTTAACAATTCCCTCGTTCTCCGCTTCAAGGCGGGTAAAGGTAGCGATAAGCTCCTTAACTGCGGGGATAAGCTTATCCTCAAGAGCAAGAACTGCGGCGATGTGCATAGCCGTGGGGAAGGTGTCGTTAGACGACTGGCTCATGTTGGAGTCGTCATTGGGGTGAAGAAGCTGCTTACCGAGTATCTGATTTCCGCGGTTTGCAATAACCTCGTTTGAGTTCATGTTGGATTGCGTGCCGGAGCCCGTCTGCCATACTACGAGAGGAAAATGTCCGTTAAGCTTGCCTGCCATAACCTCGTCGCAAGCCGCCATGATAGCGCCGAGCTTTTCGTCGGTCATTTTTTCGGGGCGAAGCTTATTATTGGTAATAGCAGCCGCCTTTTTAAGTACGCCGAATGCGTGTATAATTTCTGCGGGCATAGTTTCGATGCCAACGCCTATTTCAAAGTTTTCATGGCTTCTCTGAGTCTGTGCTGCCCAAAGACGGTCAGCAGGAACCTTCATTTCGCCCATAGAGTCGTGTTCAATGCGGTATTCCATATTAATATCCTTTCCTATGTGTGACTTTATTTTAAATACGTGATATCCGACACTACCGTGCCGCCTTTCAAATCGCCGCGAGGTCATCGCGGCGTTTGAATGTCAAGATCTATATTGTCAATCAGAACTTTACGTTCTTTATTACGTCCTTAAGAGCCTCAGCTGAAGCATGGAGCTTTGCAAGCTCGTCATCGGTAAGGTTCTGGGCAATTATGGAGCGCACACCGGTATGGTCAATAAGCGTAAGAGAGCTGAGACAAACGTCGCTTATTCCGTACTCGCCCTCGTGCAAGGAAGAAACGGTCATTGCAGTCTCTGCGCTACCTGCAAGAGATTTTACGATATGCGTGGACGTCATACCGATACCGTAAACGGTACAGCCCTTTCTGGAGATAATTCTTCCGCCAGACTTTCTTACGTACGTTTCAACGTCCTCGTGAGTGTACTCATTGGGAATGTTATAAGCGGATGCGATAGCTCCGTTATATTCGGAAAGCGGAACGCCTGCGATAGTTGCGGTAGACCATGCAACGAAGGAGGTATCTCCGTGCTCTCCGAGCACGTTTGCGTGAACCTGCTGCTTGTTTACGCTGTAAATTTCAGCAAGACGTGTGCGCAGACGGATAGTATCAAGTACAGTTCCCGTACCGAAAACCTGGTTCTTGGGAAGTCCCGTATACTTCAAAAACGCGTAGGTTAGGATATCTACGGGGTTTGCAACGATTATGTAGATAGCGTTAGGCGCAGCCTTAACGATATCGCCCGAAATTTCCTTTATTATAGCAATATTGGTCTGAACGAGCTCAAGTCTGGTCTGTCCGGGTCTTCTGCCTATTCCGGACGTGATGATAACGACGTCAGAGTCAACTGCGTCCTCGTAGCTGCCTGCGTAAATATCGCAGTTGTCGATAAAGGGAGTTGCCTGCTTGATGTCAAGTGCCTCTCCTAGAGCCTTCTCCTTGTTAACGTCGATCAAAACGACCTCAGATGCAGCGCCACGGGTAAGAAGGGCGAATGCAGTTGTTGCGCCAACAGAGCCGGCACCGATGATAGTGATTTTCTTTTGCATTTTAGTTCTCCTATGCTTTATAATAATGTTTTATTTTTTCAATTCTTAAAATTCGGTCTTTCTCATTATGCCTTTGCCAATATCTCGCAAGCAAAGAAATCTCCGACCGTTTCGGGGGATACCGAGTGAAGCGCTCCGTCTACCGTGACGCATACTCCCTGCTGGCACTGCCCCATGCAAAAGGTGCCGCAAAGCTCCACCTTGTCGCCAAGTCCGTTCTTGTCGATCAAGCCTTGAAGCTCGTCTACCACCTTGCGTGAGCCCTTAAGATGACATGAGCTTCCGATACAAACTGTAACCTTCATAAATCAATTCCTCGCAATGTTTTATTATTTGTGAGTTGCTGTGCGCAGTTGCGCGATCTTTATTGTTAAAAAAATGACAATATCCAAGGCAAAAAAGCCAAGTTAAAAGATTGACAAAATTTTAACTTTTAACATTATACCATACTTTTTTCAAAAATTCAATAGAAAAGCGAGAAAAAAGTGAATTTTTTTCAATTATTTATATATATCACAAAAAAACGGAAAATTTTGCCGTCAAGTGTAGCAGATATAAAAGAAAACGGGTGCTAAAATCGCACCCGTCCATTTTAAATTTTATATGAGCAACAGCACAATAAGCGCCGCAGATAGCACTATCCACAGTAATGCAAGCACTGCAAGCGAGTACCACGCTCTGGGTCTAGATAACGACCTAAATCTCGGCATGATAAGTCCGAGTCCGAGCAAAGGCAGGGGCAAAACAAATCCGACAAACAGACAGCACAGCCAGAAAAATGCCTTTGGTATCGCGGGAGTGGCATCGGATATATTCTCATAGTGATGCGTCGCAGTTCGGTACGACATATTCTCCGAAGCAAGCTTTACTTTCTCAACAGGCTCGCGGCCAAGAACTCTCATACTAACCGTTCCGCTTCTAAATGAAAAGTTGCCATCGGCATCAAAGCAGTTATTCGAAAGCTCCGAATATCTGACGAACAAATATTCTCCGCCGTAGCTGAACACCGCACCGTACTTATAAGAAAGCGTATCAGTAGCGTCATAAGCGAGTATCTCATAGCATTCCGCATCTCGAAGCTCGCATACGTCCTCCTCACGCGTGTCGGTAGAGCCGTTCATAAGCAAAACAGCGGAAGCATCAATTACGCTTTTCTGTTTTTTTTCGTTGGATATTCTGAATATTTCTCCCTCTCCGCCGAGGAATAGCTCTATCTGTTCTCTGCCATTCGCCGTAGCGTATATCTCAACCTTATCAGTTTTCTGAACCCAGATAAGCTCCGAGTCATGCGCAGGAGAATATAGCTTGTACGTCTCACCGCTCGAAGGACAAATGCTTCCCGCATACTGGTATACGTCAGCGGCATCGATAACGACATCCGCATGCTCGTATTTCGTATAAGTTCTTCCGTTGCCCTCGATAACAGCACAGTCAGAGGACAGAGTCCAGCTTATAAATTGCTTTGTTTCAGCAAAAGCAAAAATGGACAGAAGCTGAGCCAAAAGGAGCAGGAGCACGGTCAAAACACAAATTTTCTTTGACAAAACAGTATTTCTTTTCATGTGTGCACCTCCTACGCCAAGCTGAGCTTGCGCTCGATTCGGTCAAGTGTTACCAAATGCATGAACACCGCTATGGACGCCGAAATCACACACGCAATAAGCAATATGATAGCCAAGGCTGCGCATTGGAGTGCACCGCTTGACACCGAAAGCACGTCAATAAATCCGTCCGCAAGCAAAACCACTGACAAGGACGTGAGCATATCCACCACCAAAATAACGAATGCGCTCGCGACCGTATATATCACGACCGACGCTACAAGTCTAAGCTTCTTAAAGACGGTCGCGCCGACGGTAATGCACATATGCGCAAAACCTACTGTTATCCAGATTCCGATCAGAACGAGAGCCGCAAGCTCGACGGCATAAACCACCGTCCATGCGCCGATACCGCTCCACATCTTATCAAACAGAGCGGCAAGTCGGTTATATACAATCGGATCGAAATACGCTCCGTCCGACGCTGGGGGGGCACAGAAAAGTATCAGAGTAACACCCGCACCAATAGTCAAAAGCTGGAGAAGCATCCAGAAAACTGCGTTGAGCGTCTTTGCCGCAAATATCTGCCTGCGAGACGCGGGAAGCGTAAACGTAAGATATCCAACGTCGGTATAAAGCTGTCTGTAAAAGCGATAGAACACCAAAAGCAAGATAAGCGGCAAGGTCATGCTCACCGATGTCATGCCAAGGCAGAAAAATACAATGCAAATAGACGCCCACACAGTTCCGTTTCCGCTTTGAAGTATCTCGAGCGCCGTGCGGAGCAAAAACCCCTCAAAAGCACACGCCAAAAGCGTATATATGGCTATGAGCCACCAAAAACGACCTATTGCACGGAGGTCGTATTTCATCAGCTTCTTGAGCATCTGAACACCTCCTTGAAAAGCTCGTATATCGACTTCCCCTTCTCTCGGCGTATCTCGTCAGTATCTCCCGAAAGGAGTATACGCCCGCCGAATCCGATAAAGTAGACCTCGTCAAGCACGCTCTCGATCTCCCCAATGAGGTGAGTCGTAACTATGACGGTAGCGTCCTTTGGAAGATTTTTAAAAGCGGTATTGAGAATGTAATCCCTTGCGGCGGGATCAACCCCCGCGATAGGCTCGTCGAGCAGATACAGCCTTGCTCTGCGAGACATTACCATAACGAGCTGTACCTTCTCCTTTGCGCCCTTTGAAAGCGCGCGCATACGCACGTGCGGTCTTATATCGAGGTCGGAAAGCATTTTTCTTGCAAGTGACTCGTCAAAGTCCTCGTAAAAATCCGCAAACAGCCTGATTATCGACTCAACTCTCATGCTGGACCCAAAACAGGATTTTTCGGGAAGATAGGATACGATCAGATTAGTTTTCTCACTTCTTTTCTCGCCGCATACCGTTATCTCACCGCTATCGGGAACGAGGATTCCGCCAAGAAGCTTCATAAGAGTAGACTTGCCGCAGCCGTTAGGCCCAAGCACGCCGATTATTTTTCCCGACGGCATACTGCAATTAAAATTTCTGATTATTGGGTAACCGCTTCGATAACCCTTACGAACTCCAGTACACGTCAATATCGGCTGACTCATACGCATATCCTCCTTTCCCAAGATACATCTATATAGTTAATTATACAACAAAGCACGATGTTTGTAAATTGCTTTTCGCAATTTTGCGAAAAAGGCGCACCGCTCGATCAGTTATCGTCGTCAAGCTTAAGCACTGCCATAAACGCCTCGGGAGATACCTGAACAGAGCCGAGCTGGCGCATCTTCTTCTTACCCTCCTTCTGCTTTTCAAGCAGCTTCTTCTTTCGGGTAATATCTCCTCCGTAGCACTTGGCAAGCACGTCCTTACGCATCGCCTTAACGGTCTCTCTTGCAATAATACGCGAGCCGATCGCCGCCTGTATCGGCACCTCAAAGAGCTGACGCGGTATATTGTCCTTGAGCTTCTCCGCTATGCGTCGAGCTCTCGCGTAAGCCTTTTCCTCGTGAACGATAAACGACAGCGCGTCGACCTGCTCACTGTTGAGCAAAAAATCGAGCTTGACAAGCTTACTCGGTACGTATTCGCCAAGCTCGTAGTCGAGGGAGGCGTATCCGCGAGAGCGGCTTTTGAGTGCATCAAAAAAGTCGTAAATTATCTCATTGAGCGGCAGATCGTAATGAAGCTCAACTCGCGAGGTATCGATGTATTTCATGTCTATAAAGGTTCCGCGTCTGTCCTGACAAAGATCCATAAGACCGCCAACGAACTCGGTGGGAGTTATGATATTGGCGCGCACGATAGGCTCGTAGGCAACCTCTATTTCGTCGGCGGGCGGGAAGTTTGAGGGGTTATCGATACGTACAAGCTCGCCGTCTCTCCTTTTGACCTCGTAAATAACCGACGGAGCAGTGGTTATAAGGTCGAGGTTGAACTCGCGTTCAAGTCGCTCCTCGATGATCTCCATGTGCAAAAGCCCAAGGAAGCCGCAACGGAAGCCAAAGCCCAGAGCTATTGACGTTTCGGGCTCGAAAACGAGCGCCGCGTCGTTAAGACGAAGCTTTTCGAGCGCATCGCGAAGATCGCCGTACTTTGCCCCGTCGGCAGGGTAAATACCCGCGTAAACCATGGGGTGAACGGGCTTGAAGCCGGGGCACGGCTCGTCCGTCGGACACTCGTCAAGCGTTATGGTGTCGCCCACCTGTGTGTCTCCGATGCTCTTTATCGACGCCGTTATATAGCCAACGTCACCCGCGGATATCATATCTGTCTTTTGCAAGCCGAACGGAGTCATATATCCGACGTCGACAACATCAAATAGCGCTCCCGTGCTCATAAGTCTTATTCTGTCTCCGCTTTTGAGCTTACCGTCAAATACACGCACGTTTACGACAACACCAAGATAGCTGTCATAATATGAGTCGAAAATAAGCGCCTTTAATGGTGCGTCCGCATCGCCCTTGGGGGCGGGCACGTCGCGCACGACCGCCTCAAGCACCTGTTCGATGTTAAGTCCCGTCTTTGCGGATACCGCGGGACATTCCTCTGCGGGTATACCGATAATGTCCTCTATCTCACCTCTTACGCGCTCGACGTCAGCCGAGGGGAGGTCTATTTTATTTATAACGGGAACTATCTCAAGGTTCGCATCAACCGCAAGATATGCGTTTGCCAGAGTCTGCGCCTCTATTCCCTGCGTTGCGTCAACTACGAGCTGCGCTCCGTCGCAGGCATTGAGCGAGCGCGACACCTCATAGTTAAAGTCAACGTGACCGGGGGTATCAATGAGGTTAAACTCATACGTTTCTCCGTCCTCTGCCTTATATTCGAGGCGCACCGCCGTTGCCTTTATTGTTATTCCTCTTTCCTTTTCAAGCTCCATATTGTCTAGCAGACGGTTTTCCATCTCTCGCTCTGATACCGTTTGCGTTGCTTCAAGTATTCTGTCTGCAAGAGTTGACTTGCCGTGGTCTATATGTGCTATTATAGAAAAGTTTCTTATACGTCTTTGTTTTTCGGTGTTTGCCATTTCTATCTCCGTATATTTTTATTCACCTTATATTATATAATACTTTTTGAAATTTCTCAATAGTATTTTTGTTTTTTAAAGAATTTTTTTGCAAAAAACCGTTTTTTACGAAAGAATCAGCCAAAAGCGTCAAGTAAGCAATTTTTAAAAGCATGATACAAAAAGCACTGTGGGGTCTGCAAATGCAGACCGCACAGTGCTTTTTTTCTCTTAACCGCAGCAGCAGGTGAGAAGAAGAAGCGCGATGATGATTATCCAGATAATGTTGTTGTTATCGAAAAGATTGCAAAGGCAGTTGTTCATAGTGAACCTCCGAAATTCATTATTTTAGAGCTTTTCGCTCCTCGATATTAGAATATGAGTCTCGCACAAAAACTGTTACACTCTCTTTTTGTCAGCTTGAACAAAGTTCAAAATAAAAATTTTACGTCCCTTTTTGTGATAAAAATCTTGTAATATTTTAGCATTGGTGATATAATATTATAAATAGTGTTTTTTGAGCAGAGACGGAGGTAGCTATGGAATATTTAATAAAAGACACCTCCGACGGAAAAACTGTTCTTTCAATACTAAAGGGTGAGCTTGGCTTTTCTCATGCCACCGTAAAGCACCTGAAATTCAAGCCCATGGGCATATCCCTCGGCGGTAAGCAGGTAACCGTCAGATACACCGTAAAAGCGGGAGACGTTTTGTGCTTGGCTGTCGAGGACGAGCAAACGCCCGAAAAGCTCACTCCGTCAGACTTAAAGCTTCAAATAGCATACGAGGACGCTGACGCGGTAGTACCGAATAAGCCTGCCGATATGCCGACGCACCAGTCATTCGGACACTACGGCGACACAGTCGCAAACGCCCTGTCCTACAAATATACGAGCGAGGGTATCCCCTTCGTTTTCCGCCCCGTAAACCGCCTCGACAGAAACACGAGCGGACTCTTACTTATCGCAAAAAACAGAATTTCCGCCGCATACCTCTCCGAGGCTATGCGCGTGGGGCGTATAAGAAAGCGGTATATCGCGATACTTCGCGGCAACCTTACAGAGGATAGCGGAGTTATCGACACCTACATGCGCTGAACCGCGGAGAGCATCATAGTTCGCGAGAACTGCGGCGAGGGCGAGGGCGGCGACCGCGCAATAACCGAATACAGAGTTGTCTGTCGCTCAGAGACACACTGCATGGTCTGCGCTTCTCCCATAACGGGGCGCACGCACCAGCTACGCGTTCATTTTGCGGGACTCGGCTGTCCCATCGAGGGCGACGACCTTTACGGCGCGCCAAGCGCTCTTATCGACAGACACGCTCTCCACTCCTACATGCTCACATTTCCCGCAAAAGATGGAAGTGAAATAACAGTATGCGCGTCGCTTCATAACGATATGCTCTCTCTTGCACGCGCTGTGTTCGGCAACAGTATTCCGATCACTGACGAGAACGTAAAAAAACATATAATTCCAAAGGAAGAACAATAAATGAAAAGGCTTTCTTCACCGCAAAACGACACCGTGGAAAATAACGACACAAAAAAGCTTCCGCGCCTGCCCCTTGGGGTGAAAATAATATACGGCATCGCCGCGACGTGTGCTCCGCTATATCTCGTATTTTTACTCAGCGAGAGCTTTTCCGACTTTTTCAATCGCTATATCAGCTCGTTTTTCAGAGCGATTTTTGCGCACTCAACAAGCTGGATCCCATTTTCCGTGGCGGAGTTTGCTCTTTTGCTTCTCCCCGTTTGGGTATTCCTTATTACGCGCGCAATAATGCGAAGATACGGCGAAACCTTAAAAGATCTCCTTTACAGCATAATTTGCGTTTTTTCCATAGTCGCCCTTATCTTTGCAAGCTTTACGCTTACCTTTGCCTCCGCTTACCGAGGCTCAACGCTTGACAAAAAGCTTGGCATAGAACGGCTCGACGTGAGTGCAAGAGAGCTTTACGACACAGCGCTCATTCTTTCGGAGCACCTCTCCGAGGAATCAAAAAACGTAGCCTACGGACCTGACGGCTTTTCCGTAATGCCCTACGACTATTCCGAGATGAATGAAAATCTGCTTGATGCGTACGACACCTTATGTGATGAGCATGACTTTGTTCAAAGACTTAACAGCCGCCTCAAGCCCGTAATGCTCAGCGAGCCGATGTCATACACCCACATAACGGGAGTATACACCTTTTTCACGGGTGAATCTAATATAAACGTAGCCTTTCCCGACTACACGATACCATTCACCGCGGCGCACGAGCTTGCGCATCAGCGCGGAATTGCGCGAGAGAATGTGGCTAACTTCATGGCGTTCCTCGTTTGCACGAGATCCGAGGACGCATACGTGCGCTACTCTGCGTATCTGAATATGTACGAATACGTTGCAAGTGCCCTCGCAAGCGCAGACCCGTCGCTTTACAGCAGCGTTTATTCAACGCTCCCGACGTATGTGCGCATCGAACTTGACTCTTACTCAAAATTCTACGATAAATACAGAAATTCCGCCGCTGCCGAGGTGTCGGGAGCTGTCAACAACGCAGTTCTGATAATCCACGGCACCGAGGGCACAAAAAGCTACGGCATGGTCGTCGACCTGGCGGTAGCGTACTACAAGGACAACTGATATTTCCTCTTTTCGTCAAGATTTGGGGACAGCACGAATATATTTATAACATGCTCGCAAACTCTTCCACAAAACGGAGGCTCTGACTTATGAAAAAATTCTTGATCCGTGGCGGCAAGCCGCTATACGGTGAAGTTAATATAAGTGGAATGAAAAACTCGGCGCTCCCCGTGATTTTCGGTACTATCGCATCGGGTGGAATATGCACTATCGGCAACGTTCCCGACGTGAGCGATATATCGCTCGCGCTCGACACGCTGCGCGCTATCGGAGCGCGCGTGAGGTTTATAACGACCGACACGGTCCTTATCGACACCACCGACGTGCAAATGAAAAGTCCGCCCATGGAGTACGTAAGCAAAATGAGAGGCTCGTCCTACCTCATTGGTGCGATGCTCGCAAGATTTGGTGAGGCGCAGGTGGGTTATCCCGGCGGATGTGACTTCGGCACACGCCCTATAAATCAACACATAAAGGGCTTTGGGCTGCTCGGCGCTAAAATAACCTACGGTAGTGACGGTAACATCAAGGCAAGCGCGCAGGACGGACTTAAAGGTAATTTTATTTACTTTGACGTGGTTTCCGTAGGCTCAACTATAAACATAATGCTCGCCGCAGTTTGCGCCGAGGGTACAACTATAATCGAAAACGCGGCGCGCGAGCCGCATATAGTCGAAACGGCAAGCTTTCTCAATGCGTGCGGTGCGGATATTTCGGGCGCAGGCACGAGCATGATACGCATTCGCGGAGTAAAGCAGCTTCACGGCTGTAGCTATGACATCGCCCCTGACATGATCGAAGCGGGTACATATATGGCGGCGGCAGTCGCTACGGGCGGCAGAGTCACGATAAACAAGATCATTCCAAAGCACATGGAAGCTATAACAAACAAATTCCGCGAAATGGGCGTTGGCATCGAGGTAGGTGGCGATTTTATCACCGTTGATTCCTCCGCTCCCTATCGCGCGGCTCAGATACAGACTAACCCCTACCCCGGCTTTCCGACGGATATGCATCCGCAGTTCAGCGCGGTGCTCTGCCTTGCTCGCGGCATGAGCAACGTCACCGAGCGCGTGTGGAACAACCGCTTCGCATATGTAAAGGAGCTTGCTAAGATGGGTGCTAATATCGACGTGGTCGACGAAAACACCATAACGATAAACGGCGTCTCCTCGCTTGAGGGCGCGACTGTCAAGGCGACTGACCTGCGTGCAGGCGCATGCCTTGTGGTTGCGGGCCTTGCCGCGCAAGGTGAAACGGTAATAACAGGGATTGAATTCATAGACCGAGGCTATCAGGATTTTGAGGATAAGCTCAGAGCCCTTGGCGCGGATATAAGAAGAATATGATTGCGTAATAAAAAAGCTCTCCGTTCTTAAATGAACGGAGAGCTTTTTTGACCAGCCAATACCAAGCTAAATCGAACTCGGTTTTCCCACCCTGATTGATTGGCAATTAGGAGAGTTTAACCCCCAAAAAAGAATAAACCTCGATTACCGACGAGTCTTTTATACAGGAGCATGCTTAACGAAAATCGAACCAATAGACACCCGGGGGTTCGTTAGTGGTCCCTCCTTCGACTATAAATTTTAATTGTATTAACTTAAAAGAACCGAGATTCTTCTTTCATTATACTGTCCGTTAGAATCAAACGAGCAGAGATAAAGATTTTTCTTTATGCTTTTGTTCTCAGATGCTTTTAAAATTTCAATATTTTCCGCAATTGCAACTTCATCCTCTAAACACCAACGTGTTGCAATTTCTATGTATTTATCGGTGTTGGAAATCAAATTGTCAGGCGTAGATATGAAATTAAACTCGTCCATAAAATCAGCAGTTGCAATACTGCGAATCAAATCAAGAAGCTCTTGCATTGTACCTTCTTCTCCAGACAAATACGACCACAGTCCATCAGCAAGCAATATTTCTTCCTTATCGCAGAATTTAGGAAACTCTATCATATTGCCCATAAAACGTTCTTTGCAATATCCTGTGTCGGTATCTGCAGTAGGATCAAAGGGAAATCCAAAGAAATAACTAACCTTTTTGTCAGGGTACATAATTCTGAGTGCGGCTTTAGCTTTAAGAATCTTTTGCTTTTCGCCACGAGTTTCGCCTGAGTTAGGACGAACAGACTTCAGTTCTATGGCAACAATGCTTTCCTCATCCTCAAAATAGCAGTCTGCGGTAAAGTTCGTTCCAGTTACAAGTTCACCATGCGCACCTGCTTTTATGAGTGCATCTTCTGCTAGCATATCAGGAGTTCTATCGCCATTCTTTAGGTCGGTCATAATTTCGGCAATTACTCGCTCTTGTTCAGCATATATTCTAAACTCGCTTCCATTAAAGCCTCGCTTATCTCCGTCACAGAGAATATGCGCAACGCTCTCAAAAAAGACTTGTCCCAAAGTGGTGATGAGTCCGTGCATCCATGAACTCATGCTTATCATTGCATCGACATTTGTACCAGCGGCATCAAATTTATCTGAGAACGCTTGGAGAAATGCTTTGTGAAATGGAGCGTTTCGAGGTGCGGTTGCATCTTCCGGAAAAGTATCGAAACGAGATTTTAGAAGCTTTATAATTACTTTTGCTATTTCTTGCTTTTTTCTGCTGTTCATACCGGTTTCTCCTTCATTCTAAATATGATTTCTGAATATGCGTTTTTATCCTTCTCAGTTCTGTTAAGAACGGGGCGTTTGAATTGCTCAACTATTACCATTCCAGCGTTTTCTGCTATTCTCTCATAAAGACCGTATTTATCGTTTGCGACAATAAATACCTCGTAATCTTTCGCCAAAAATCTCTTACAGTTAATCAAAACTGCGGAAATATCATCGACGTATCTTTGTTGAGCCGCCTTGGTATGTCCCTTTTGCATTGAACCGATTTCAAACTCGTCATTTCTATCAAGCCCGAGCAATTCATAGGCATATGCGTGTTGTTCGTGATAATCAATTAAACCTACATACGGGGGACTGCAAAAAATTCCTTTGATTTTTGATTTTTTATACGTTTCACAAATATCACCACCCATAGATTCAATACAATGGGCAAGGTCAACCGACGAAGAGTCTGCAGCAAAGCAACGTTGCATCGTGTTTGTGCGTAATTCTTGGAATTGACAAATCCTTTTAACAGTATCTTGAGAATATGTTTTCCACCACTTTAAAATGCTAAACAAGGGTTTACAGATTTTTCTGTGTTTTGTACAATAGTAAGTGGTATATACTGGCACAATCAAAGTTGCTAAATCGGAATGGGTTGTTGCGCGGCAAGAACGCATAGTTCTGGAAAGTATAATTTGGAGAATGCTCTTTGTTGCTTCGTCATTGCTTTCTTCGATAAGCCTATTAACAAAATGTATCTCCCGTCTTGCTGTTTCAAAGTACCATTTGTCCAAAAATGAATCTTCGGAAATTTCAAGAGAAACACCATATTTTTCCGCCAACTCTTTGAAGATTGGAAGGAACATTTGCATTTTTTCTTCGCCATATTCCTTTTCATTTACCTCTCTGCGATAAACCATTTTCTTAAATTCAGGAGAGGGAAAATATTTCGAGTTAAACTCATATAATCTTTCAAGCAACTCGGATTCAAAACCTGCAATGTTTAATGCTTTTTCAAAATCTTCGAGTTCTGCCGTGATACGCCCGACTTCCTTATTTAGGTTACCTATGTCATACGAGGCGATTTTGCAGTTGGAAATTTGAGCATTAAATGCAGAGATATCAACACCTACAGCGTGTATGCCGAGTTCACTGGCTTGTACTAATGTGGTACCACTACCACAAAAAGGATCTAAAACTATATCACCGGGATGGAAATAGACTTCTTTTTTGAAGGTATCGGTATGACCATCCAAAAAATACTCTACAAGCTGAGGAATGTACTTACCTTTATAAGGGTGTAAACGATGAACGTGTTTAGTAGTTTCGGCCTCTTTGTAACCATCGAAAGAAAGTTCCCAGTTAATATCGTCGCCAAGAATGTTTTTC
The DNA here is from genome assembly GCA_045659245.1 of Eubacteriales bacterium. Lineage (GTDB taxonomy): Bacteria > Bacillota > Clostridia > Oscillospirales > CAG-272 > HGM12713. Next base: position 1,234 of record JAZOWN010000001.1, on the reverse strand, counting down.
CACTCTATCTCTTTTTTGCCTCTAAAGGACTCATAATAGGACACAAGTTGCTCTTGGTCAACATAAATGGTTCCCTTAGATTCAAATTTATCTATTCTTCCATACTGTATCAAGTATGAAATATTAGACTCGGTAACAGATTTTTGAATATACTCTGTAGCAAATCTGCTTGCATCACTAATAGTAATTAACGTGCTCATTTTATACTCCAATCAACGGTTTTCTTGTACAAAGCCAACTATGTCACCAATGTCACAGTTAAGCGTAACACAAATTTTTTCTAATGTTTCGAGTGAAACGGATTCGTTTTTCAATTTTGCTACAGCATTTGTGCTTATACCAGCAAGTTGTTTTAGTTGAGTTTTGTTGATTTTCTTATCTATCAAAAGTTTCCAAAGTCTATCGTAACTTATTTACATAATCCAACTCTTTTTTATGATATACTATTATATCACAGGTTGTTATTGTTTTCAAGAACTTCTTGATATATTCCAAGATTTTTTTGATAAGAACACATTTGGCACCATGGCGTGTGCTTGTCTTGATACAAGTCGGCGTCGCCTCGCGAGCGGGCGTTGCTCTAAGGCGAAAATGCGAACCCAATTCGGTGCGCTTTGCGCTCCGAGTGGGTTCTCGCGCGGAGCGCGTCAGCAAAAAAAAAGAACAGGAGCACTGTGTGCTCCTCTCAAAATACGGGAATTTTGCCTGCGGCGAATATTTTTGCTCGCGGCTCTTGTGAGCGAGCTCCCATCGCCTTGCTCGCAAAATGCGAACCCATGCGTATGCTTTGCATACGCCGTGTCGATTAACGACACGGCGTCAAAAAAAGAACAGGAGCACTACGTGCTCCTGTTCTTTTTTTGGTGACCCGTACGATTGAATGTCCGAACTATTTGCCATATATTCAATTTCTTCAGTTGTGGGTATGTTGGTTGGCTTATCGTCAAAGGTAAGGATCAGCTTGATATAATCGTCATAAACGAATATCGCTTTGACGAGTCCGTCAATCAGGCGCTCCTTGTTTTTCTCAAATCTCAGATCAAGATTGCGGAACTTGTGTAGCGTGAACAGGATGAAATCCTTGGTGATCTTTGGGCGTTTATCTTCTTCAGCTTTGATGTTCCATTTGATTTTTTCTTCCTCTGCTTCAAGATCCTCCAATCGCGTTTTGGTCGTGCGAGTGACAACGCCCTTCTCGATAGCCTTCATAATGTTGTCAATTGAGGATTGTACT